>NZ_JBVJIP010000001.1:0-173867 GCF_055586225.1 Actinoplanes sp. NPDC051388
GCCGGGTGGGGAGTCGAGAGAAACGCCCCCACCCACCCCGGAACCACCCCCCCCCCCCCCCCCCCCTCCACCCCCCCCCCCCCCCCCCCCCCCCCCCCCCCCCCCCCCCCCCCCCCTCTGGTCCCCCCCCCCACCGGGGGGCGTTTTGCAGCCGCCTGGAGGGGTGCGCTACTGTTTACCAAGCAACGCGGGGTGGAGCAGCTCGGTAGCTCGCTGGGCTCATAACCCAGAGGTCGCAGGTTCAAATCCTGTCCCCGCTACGTGGTCGGGTGGTCCATGTTCTGCATACTTCGCAGAACGTGGACCACTTCGCATTTCTGCTCCGGGGGCCGAGCCCCCGGACGCCCCCACGTTGCGGTGGTTGCGCTGGGCGTGACGGGTCCGCGCTTTTGACGGTGGTTGCGCTGGGCGTGACGGTTGCGGCCCTCTGGTGGTTGCGCTGGGCGTGACGGTCCGCTTTGGCGAACTCCCAGGTGGGGCTGGGTGGCAGCACAGGTTCCTGACAGGTTGAGCACTGACGGTGAATCTTGTTTCCACCGACCTCAGCACGGAGGTATTTGTGCAGATTTCTAATAAACGTGTTGTTGCTGCGCTTGCGGCGGCCGGGGGTGTTGTTGCGGCCGGGGTTGCCGGCTTTGCGTTGCTTGCCAGTCCGGCGCAGGCCGAGGATCCGACGCCGTCCGGGTCGGCTGCGGCGCCTGCGCCTTCCGGGTCGGCGGCCGCGCCTGGCGACACGGCTGGGCGGGGGGCTGATCGGGGGGCTCGGCAGGAGGAGCTTGCTGCTGCGTTGGCCAAGGAGCTTGGGGTTGATCAGGCCAAGGTTGCTGCCGCGCTGGAGAAGGTGCGGGGTGACCAGGAGAACGCGGCCAAGGCTGACCGCATTGCGGCGCTGAAGACGAGGCTGGATGCGGCCGTCAAGGCGGGGACGCTTACGGCTGATGAGTCGGCTGCCATCTTGAAGGCTGCTGAGGCTGGGGTGCTGCCGGGTGGCGTTGGCGGGCCCGGTGGTCCCGGTGGGCGTGGGCACGGACCTCGCTGAGTTTTTCGGTTTACCGGCCCCGTTCGGCGTTTGCCGGGCGGGGTCTGTTGTTCGTGGACACGAGTGGTGGGACACGGCAGCATTCGGGTGTGAGTCGGCGGATCGCTTGGCAGGGAAGTCTGGTCGCGGGGCTTCTCGTTGCCGGTGCGGTGGTCCAGTTGCGGCCCTGGGGGTGGGGCTGGCGGGCTCTGTGGACGGACCTTGTCGGCAATGTGGGACTGCTGATGGTCTGTTTCGGGGCGGGGCTCGGCATTTGGTGGGCTGTTGCCCTGGTGCGTGGGCGGGTGCGCGCTGAGCCGGTGGCGCGGGGGTGGCCCTGGCTGCTGTCCTATCCGGGGGTGGCGACGATCGTGACCGCGGTCGCGGCCGTGGGGGTGGTCGCTCTGGTGGTCATGCTCGAGCTGGCCGCCGGGTCGCCGCCCGCGGAGCGGGCGAAACTGCAGATCGACGCCATCAAGTACGGGCTGGGGGTCTTCGCGGCGGCCGGGGCGGTGGCGGCGCTGCTGCTGGGGATTCGGCGGCAGCAACACCTCGAGTACGCCCAGGAGCACATCGAACGCGCCCAGAAATACACCGAGCTGGATGCCGCCGAGCGTCGCGTCACCGAGCTCTACACGAAGGCCGCGGAGCAGCTGGGCCACGCCGACGCGGCGGTCCGGCTCGCGGGTCTGTATTCGCTGGAACGCCTGGCCCAGAACAACGTCAGCCAGCGCCAGACCATCGTGAACGTGATCTGCGCCTACCTGCGAATGCCGTTCACGCCGGCGCCCGCGCCGGACGCTGCCGCCCCGGCCCGGGATCCGCAGCAGGAAACGCAGGTCAGGCTCACCGCCCAGACGATTCTGATCAAGCACGTGACGCGCCCGGAAGGAAGCACGCCGGACGAGGCCGGGGAGCTCCGCCCGGACCCGAACCACCCGTTCTGGCCCGGCATCGATCTCAACCTGGCCGGCGCGACCCTGATCGAGTGGAACCTCACCCGGGGGCGGCTGAGACACGTCAACTTCAACTACGCGACGTTCCTCGGCACCACGAGATTCCTCTCGGTGACCTTCACCGACCACGCCTGGTTCGACATGGCGAAATTCTCCGGCGACGCCCGGTTCCGGGACGCCGTCTTCGCGGACTACGCCGGCTTCCGGGGGACGACGTTCGCCGGGAGCGCGACGTTCGACGGAGCGACCTTCGCGCGCACGGTCGGGATGGAGAGAGCGAACTTCTCCGGTCAGGCGCAGTTCCGCGGGACGAGATTCACAGGGGTGGCGTTCTTCAGCGCGACCACGTTCGCCGGATACGCGGGATTCGACGCCGCGGCCTTCGCCCAGGGCTCCGTCTTCCGTGGTGCGTCCTTCGGCGGCTACGCGGTGTTCGACCGGGTGGCGTTCACCGGCAAGGCGGGTTTCGACCGGACGACCTTCACCGGCATCGCGTTGTTCGAGGGCGCCGTCTTCGCCGGCATCGCGGGATTCGACGGGGCGACGTTCCTCGGTCATGCCGGGTTCGACGGCGCCACCTTCGCCGGCGACGCCTGGTTCCACGGGGCGAAGTTCCACCAGCCACCCAACCTGTCGGCCAGCCAGGTGAAGGTTCGCGACGACCGCACCGACTCGTGGCCGCCCGGCTGGCGGCTGGACCCCGAGAAGCGCGACCGGCTGATCGAGGAAACCGGCCCCTCGCGTGGGGGCACGCGAGAGGCCGGTTGATCCGCCGGGGGTCAGCAGTAGGTCTTGCCGCTGCCGTTGCCCCAGGAGCAGGAGTCGATCAGCTTGTTCGAGCCGGTCCGCAGGTAGGCCGAGTCGCCACCGTTGTTCCAGACGAAGCTGGTCTTGCCCCAGTAGCGGTAGTTCGAGGGCCTGCCGTTCGTGCCCTTGCCGGTGGGGATGTAGAGATTCTTGTATCCCCGCAGGTAGAAGTCGCCACTGAAGCGATACGTGTTGCCCGCCCGGTCCTTGATCGTCCAGTACTTCAGGTTGAACGTCTTGGTCGTGTAGTTCGTGATCCGGACGTACTCCTGGTTGAGCTTGGCCGTGGTGTCCGTGCCCGGGGGGTTGTAGACGGCCAGGGAGAAGCGCACGTCACCGGCCCTGGGCTGGATCGTCGCCGGCGGGGCCGGGGTGGTGGTCGGCTTCGGGGTCGCCGGCTTCGTGGTCACCGGCGGCTTGGTCGTCGGCGTCGTGGCCGGCGGCTTGGTGGTGGGCGTCGTGGTCGGGGTGGTCGGCGGCGCGGTGGTGGGGTGGATCGTCGGGGTGCCGGAGCCGCCCACGGTCAGCGTCACCGACGCCGAGTGGCCGACCAGCACGCGGTTGGTGACCTCCGGACCGACCTCGGCCCGATAGGTCTGCGTGCCGCTCTGGCCGGTCAGCACGGTGGAGTAGACGCCACCCTCGGCGGTCGCGCCCTCGGCCACGTCGGTCCACGCGCTGCCGTTCTGGCGCTGGACGATCACCGGCAGCCAGGCCTGGGACGGCTCTGACACGATGTTGAAGGTGACGCTGGTGCCCGAGGTGCTGATGCTCTCGAAGTGCGGGATCGGCACGATGCCGATGTCCAGCGGCGTGGACTTCAGGCCGTCCGCCTCGGCGACGAACCGGAAACCCGAGTCGAGGCGGCGGCGCAGGGTGAAGTGGCCGGCGCTGTCCGCGACCGTCTGCACGACGTCGTCGGGGAAGAACTGCTCGGCCGGTGCCATGTCGTCGCGGTAGACGTACGCCGCTTCCCACAGCGTGACCGTCGCGCCCGGCGCGGCGGTGCCGGTCATCGTCGCCCAGGTCCAGCCGGTCACGCTGACCGGGCCGGTGAGCGTCGGCGTGGTGGCGGCCATCGCGGGATTCGCGCCGAGCAGCGCGGTGCCCAGGCCCATCGCCGCGGCGGCGACCAGACCGGTCAGTCGCGCGCGGCCGGGGAGCCGCGTCAATCGAGCACGCATGAGTCATCGTCCTTCGTTCGGGGATCTGCCGAGCCTAGGAGAAATAACTCTGTGTAGTGATCATCCGCCGCACCTAGCCTTTTTTGGCTGGTTGGATGACTTCTTGCAACCGGACCGTCAATACTGAGAGTTAGATAGCAGGATGACCAGGGATGAGCATGGAACTCCAAGCGGACTGCGCGCGCTGCGCCGCGCTCTGCTGCGTGGCGCCGGCCTTCGCCAAGTCGTCCGACTTCGCGATCGACAAACCGGCCGGACGGCCCTGCCCCAACCTGCTGGACGACTTCCGTTGCGGCATCCACGAGCAGCTGGACCAGCGCGGCTTCCACGGTTGCGTGGTGTTCGACTGCTTCGGCGCGGGGCAGCACCTGACGCAGGGCACGTTCGGCGGGCGGGATTGGCGGCAGGAAGCCGGGCCGATGTTCGCCGCTCTGCCGATCATGCGGGGGCTGCACGAAGTGATGTGGCTGCTGACCGAGGCGCTCCAGCTGGACGCGGCCGCGCCCGTACATCGGAAGGTGCGCGAAGCGCTCGCCGAGACCGAGCAGCTGAGCGAGGGCACTCCGGCCGAGCTCGCCGCCCTCGATGTCGAGGGGCATCGGCGGCGGGTCAACCGGCTCCTGCAGAAGGCCAGCGATCTGGCGCGGGCCGGTCTGCCGAAGAAGGAGGACCATCGCGGGGCCAACCTGATCGGCCGCAAGCTGCGCGGCCGCGACCTGCGCGGGGCGAGCTTCCGGGGCGCGCTGCTGATCGGCGCCGACCTGCGCGAAGCCGATCTGCGGCGGGCCGACTTCACCGGCGCTGATCTGCGCGGAGCCGATCTGCGCGGCGCGGACCTGCGGGATGCGTTGTTCCTCACCACGGCGCAATTGAAGTCCGCGCGGACGAGTGAATCTCCGTAGGATGTCAGCCAGTCGGCTCGCGACCCGTGGAGTGTGGAAATGCAGGTGTCCGGGCTGGTCTGGACGCTGACGATCGTCGGGATCGTCGGTCTGGTCCTCTTCGATTTCTACTTCCACGTGCGGCGCGCGCACATCCCGTCGCTGCGCGAAGCGGCGATCTGGTCGTCGGTCTATGTCGGCATCGCGCTGATGTTCGGACTCGGCGTGCTGATCTTCGCGGGCGCCGACCCGGGCCAGGAATACTTCGCCGGCTGGGTGACCGAGAAGGCGCTGTCGGTCGACAACCTCTTCGTCTTCCTGGTGCTGCTCGGCAGCTTCAAAGTGCCGCGCGCCGACCAGCAGAAGGTGCTGCTCTTCGGCATCGTGTTCTCGCTGATCGCGCGCACCGGCTTCATCTTCCTGGGCGCGGCGCTGATCAACTCGTTCGCCTGGGTGTTCTATCTCTTCGGGCTGATCCTGCTGATCACCGCGGGCAACCTGCTGAAGAACGACGACGAGGACCGCTCGGCGGACAACGTGATCATCCGGATCGCCCGCCGCTTCCTGCGCACGTCCGACGACTACGACGGCGACAAGCTGTTCACGCACGTGGACGGCAAGCGGGTGATGACCCCGATGCTGCTGGTCATGGTGGCGATCGGTGGCACCGACATCCTCTTCGCGCTCGACTCGATCCCGGCCATCTTCGGCCTCACCCAGAGCGTCTATCTGGTCTTCACCGCGACCGCGTTCTCGCTGCTCGGCCTGCGCCAGCTCTATTTCCTGCTGGACGGGCTGCTGGACCGGCTGATCTTCCTGTCCTACGGTCTGGCCGCGATCCTGGCCTTCATCGGCGTCAAGCTGATCCTGCACGCGATGCACGAGAACAACATCCCGTTCATCAACGGCGGTGAGCACATCGACGTGGTGGAGATCAGCACCGGGCTGTCGCTCGCGGTCATCATCGGGGTGCTGGTCATCACCGTGGTCGCGTCGCTGCTCAGCCCGCGGGGCCGCGCCCAGACCTATGTGGCGGCCGCCCGCCGGCACGCGCACGAGTTCCTCGACATCGAGCAGGACCCGGCCTACTGCGACCAGATCTTCCACAGGCTGCTGGTCGAGGAGGAGAAGATCAAGTCACTGCCGGAGAAATACCGCAAGCGGATCCGGCAGGAGGACGAGCTGATGAACCTGCTGCGCAAGGCGCACGCCGTCCACGAGGAGCGGGTGGACGCCGGCCGCTGCTTCGTCCCGGCTATCTGACTCGGGCGAGCTCTTTCTCTTCGACCGGGACGCGCAGGTCGGCGCCCTCGATGTCGACGTGCGGGGTGGCCCGATCGAGCCACCCCGGGAACGCCCACGCCGCCCGGCCCATCAGCGTCAGCACGGCCGGCACCAGCGTCATCCGCACCACGAACGCGTCGATCAGCACGCCGATCGCCAGCCCGAAGCCGATCGTCTTGATGATCGGATCCTCGACCAGGATGAAGCCGCCGAACACCGCCGACATGATCAGCGCCGCCGCGGTGACCACCCGGGCGCCGTGCCCGACGCCCTCGATGGTGGCCGCGGTCGGGTCGCCGCCGTGCACGAACTCCTCGCGCACCCGGGACACGATGAACACCTCGTAGTCCATGGCCAGCCCGAACAGCACGCCCATCATGATGATCGGCAGGAAGCTGACCAACGGGCCGGGCCGGTCCACGCCGAACAGGCTCGACCCCCAGCCCCACTGGAAGACGGCCACCACCACGCCGAACGTGGCGCCGATGGTGAGCAGGAAGCCGAGCGTGGCCTTCAGCGGCACCAGCAGCGACCGGAAGGCGAGCAGCAGCAGCAGGAAGGACAGGCCGATCACCACGCCCAGGTATTTGGGCATGGCGCCGGTCAGCTTCTCGGAGACGTCGATGCCGACCGCGGTGGCGCCGCTGACGCGTACCGTGCTGCCGCTGGTGGCGAGGGACGGCAGCGCGTCGCGCAGGGTCTTCACCAGGTCGCTGGTCTGCTCGCTGGTCGGGCCGCTCTTCGGGGTCACGATCAGCACGCTGGTGGTGCCCGCCTGGTTCGCGCCGCCGGGCGACACGGCGGCCACGTCGGGCAGCTTGCGGGCGGCCGCGGTGATCCGGGCGGTCAGGCTGGACACCGCGTCGCCACGGCTGCCCTTCACCACCACGAGCAGCGGCCCGTTCGCGCCCTCGCCGAAGGCGGCGGTGGTCAGGTCGTAGGCCGTGCGCTGGTCGGAGCCCTCGGCAGCGGTCCCGTTGCCGGGCAGCGCCAGCCGCAGATCGTGCGTGGGGATGGCCAGAACCCCCAACCCGACAACCCCGAGGACCAAGAGGGGTACGCGGAACCGCACGACCCCGTGGGCCCAGCGAAACCCGAACCCCACCGCGGCCTTCGCATGCGACGCGGGCCGGCGGTCGGCCACCGACAGCACCTTGGCGCCGGCGAAGCCCAGCACAGCGGGCAGCAGGGTGGTGGCCACCAGCACCGCGGTCAGCACCGTGCCGGCCGCGGCCAGCCCCATCGCGGTCAGGAACGGCACCCCGACCAGGCTCAGCCCGGCCAGCGCCACCACCACCGTGGCCCCGGCGAAGACCACCGCGGACCCGGCCGTCGCGGTGGCCCGGGCGACCGACTCCTCGGCCGGCATCCCCGCCCGGAGCTGGGCCCGGTGCCGTGAGGTGATGAAGAGCGCATAGTCGATGCCGACCGCCAGGCCGAGCATCAGGGCCAGGATCGGCGCCGTCGACGACACGTCGACCACGGCCGTGACCAGCAGCAGGCCGCACATTCCGGCCGCGACGCCGAGCAGCGCGGTGAGCATGGTCATGCCGGCCGCGACCAGTGAGCCGAAGGTCAGCACCAGCACGGCGGCGGCGATCACCACGCCGATCGCGTCGGTCGCGCCGATCTCCGGCGGGCCGCCGCTGACCCCGCCCGGCACCACCCGCAGCGACGTCGGGCCGCCGTCCGCGGCCAGCGTGTCGAAGGCGTCCCGGTCCTCGGTGGTCAGGTCGTTCTCGCCCTTGGCGTATTGCACGGCGAGCACGCCGATCCGCTGGGTCGGGTCGATGCGCTCGCTCGTGTACGGGTCCACCACCGCGACCACATCCGGCAGCTTCGCGGCCCGAACCGCCACCGACGCGACCGCCCTCTCCATCGCCGCGCTCGCCAGCGTGGTGCCGGCCGGCGCCTGCAGCACGACGGTGAGCGAGGCGCCACCGGCGGCCGGCAGATCCCGCCTCAGGTCGTCGAGCGCCTGCTGGGACTCGGTGCCCGGGATGTTGAACGCGTCCACCGTCTTGCCGCCCAGGGTCAGCACGCCGACCCCGAGGAGCACGAGCAGGAGCCCCCACAACGCAGCCACCCGCCGCCGCCGCTGGTATGCGAACCGTCCCAGCCGATACAGCAGAGATGCCATGCCGAGCGCTCCTCATTTAGGACATATCGTCCCGAATAAGGCTAGCGATCAGCGTCTTCCGGCGAGCCGGAATGGAATCAGCGGTTGCCCTTGCCCCGCGTGGTGCTGCCCGCCTCGCGACCGGCGCGACGGGTGCCGGCCCGGCTGCGGGCCGAGTTGGCGGCCATCCGGGCCGCCGTGCGGCGCACCGACTCGGCGCGCGCGACCAGGTTGGTGGTCGGCGCCTCGAAGCGGCCGACGTCCTCGACCAGGCGCGGCTCGGAGTGCCCGGGGTGGGCGTGCCTCGGCGCCGCGGACCGGTTGTCATCGGCTTCGGGGGCCGGCTCCGGCTCCGGCACCGACTTGGCGACGAGATCGGCCACCCGGGCGGCCAGATCGGCGGCGCGCGACGCGATGTCCGGCTCGACCCGCTGGGCCTCCTGCTCGGCGCGGGCCGCGAGCAGCGCGCGGGCCGCGTCGGCCGCCCGGCCGGGCCGGTAGTTGATCAGGCGGGTGCTCTCGGCGACCGGCGCCGCGGCCGCGGGCCGGACCGGAGTGGGCGCGGGCGCGGCGGGCAGCGCGGGTGCCGGGGCCGGACGGCTCACCAGCATCGCGCCGAGCATCGACACGGTCTGGCCGTCGCCGCCCTGGTGGTTGCGGAACTCGGGGCCGATCAGCAGGCGGGAGAGCATGCGGGTCTGGTGCGGGGTGAGGCCGAGCTTCTCCGCGTTGTCCACCCGGAAGCGCGCGACGGCCTGCCGCATGATGTTGGCCACCCGGTCGGCGTCGCCCACCGTGGCCAGGTCGCCACCGGCGAAGACCAGCGCCGGATAGGTGCCGTCGGCGCCGCCGCAGACCAGCTGGATCTGGGTGGCGGCCGCACCGCGCTCGTGGGTGCGCGCGCCCGGCTGCACCCGCAGGTGCTGCGGCCAGAGCCAGCGCAGCTCGCCGGACTTGACCTGGCGGCCGTCCTCGGCGGTGAACGAATAACGCACCCGGCGGTCGGTGATCAACACGTCGGTGCCCTCGGGAAGGGTCCAGCGCGGCATCGACGCCGCCTCGTCGAAAGCGTATTCCGCGATGCCGCAGCGGCCGCGCCACATGATCCGCTCGCCGCCCTGCAACGGCCCGAACACGTCGGACTGCGCGGCGGAGGACAGGAAGTGCTGGTCGAACATTCGCGGCCCCTCCCGTCGACGCCGCGATGACTCGCGGCCGGTCTCGATTACATCGGTGCAACATCGACGGCGACAAGTCCATGGGCTACTTAATTGTCTGATGGCAGATAGACGACACTTGCAGTCGTTGAAACGTGGACCTTCGGCCGATGTACGCGCGTTTTTCGGCTAGCGCTTCGACGAGAAGAGGCCTTCCGGAGGTGCCGGAGAGGGCACGGATACCGCGTCGGTGACCGGATTCGCGCCACCGGCGAATCTGTCCAAGTCGGTCTCCACCCGGCCCGGGAACCAGTCTCCGGCCGCTCGCCGGGAGAGCGCGGCCACCGGCGGGGGAGTGCGGCCGGCCACCACCACCAGGTTGCCGAAGCGGCGGCCGCGCAGCACCCCGGCGTCGGCGATCAGGCAGGCCTCGGGCAGGGCGGCCCGGATCGTGGCGACCTGGGCCCGGGCGTGCCGCAGCGGCGGGCCGTCGGCGATGTTCGCGATCAGCCGGCCGTCCGCGGCGAGCACCCGGGCGACCTGCTCGAAGAACTCCAGCGAGGCCAGGTGGGCGGGGGTCCGCGCACCGGCGAAGACGTCGAGCACGACCAGGTCGTAGCCGGCCGCGCGGGCGCCGGTGACCACTTCACGGGCGTCGGCGACGCGTACCCGGATGGAGGCTCTGGGGTTGATCGGCAGCTCTCGCCGCACCAGCTCGACCAGGGGTCCGTCGATCTCCACCACCCGCTGGGGCGACCCGGGCCGGGTCTCGGCCATATAGCGCGGCAGGGTCAGCGCACCGCCGCCCAGGTGCAGGACGCGCAGCGGTTGCCCGGCCGGCGCGCTGAGGTCGATCGCGGTCGCCATCCGGCGCACGTATTCGAACTCGAGGTGGGTCGGGTCGGCCAGGTCGACGTGCGACTGCGGGGTGCCGTCGACGAGCAGCGTCCAGGCCGAGTCGCGGTCCGGATCGGGCACCAGCTCGGCGTGCCCCGACCCGACCGTCTCCCGCCCACGCCTGCCCACCCGGCCAGTATCCGCGTCCGGTTGTCCACAGCACGCGGCCCGGGGGCAGCGGTCCGATCTCGGACTCGCCTACGATCGGCCTGGTGGATGTGAAGAGTCTGACCCAGGCCGAGGCCGAGGAACGCGCCGCCCTGCTCACCGTGGAGCGTTATGAGATCGCTGTCGATCTCACCGATCTGCCCACCGGCCCACGGGTGCGGAGCGTGTCCACGATCACGTTCACCAGCCGCGAGTCGGGCGCCTCGACCTTCATCGACTGCGCCGCGACGGTGCTGCGGGCGACGCTCAACGGCGCCGAGCTCGGCCCCGCCGCCGAGGGCCGTCTGCCGCTGCCCGGCCTGGCCGAGCGCAACGAGCTGGTGGTCGAGGTGGAGACCGTCGAGACCACCGACGGCCAGGGCGTGCACCGGGCGGTCGACCCGTCCGACGGCGAGGTCTATCTGTGGACCTCGTTCGAGCCGGACGAGGCTCGGTTCGTCTGGGCCTGCTTCGACCAGCCCGACCTCAAGGCGCCGCACGCCTTCACCGTGACCGCGCCGGCCGGGTGGACGGTGACCAGCAACTCCGGCGACGCCCAGGTGACCACCTCGGGGTCGGCGCAGATCTGGGCGTTCGCGGCCACGCCGGCGCTGTCCACCTACAACACGGTGATCAGCGCCGGGCCGCTGCACGAGATCCGCCGCTCCGGCGGGGGTTACGACCTGGGCCTCTACTGCCGCCGTTCGCTGTCCGCCGTGCTCGACCGCGACGCCGACAAGATCTTCACGGTGACCGAGCAGGGCCTCGCGTTCTTCGGCGAGACCTTCGGCATGCCGTTCCCGCAGCGCCGTTACGACCAGGTCTTCATGCTGGAGTTCGGCGGCGCGATGGAAAACTACGGCTGCGTCACCTGGAGCGACGGCTTCCTGCGCCGCAGCACGCCGACGCCGGCCGAGGACGAGTTGCTGGCCAAGGTGCTGCTGCACGAGATGGCGCACATGTGGTTCGGCAACATCGTGACGATGCGCTGGTGGGACGACCTCTGGCTGAATGAGGCGTTCGCCGAGTTCGCCTGCAACTGGGCCGCCGAGCGGGCCACGGCCTACACCGACGCCTGGGCCAGCCACCTGGCCGAGGAAAAGCTGACCGCCTATGTGGCGGACCAAGGCCCCACCTCGCACCCGATCAGCCAGCCGATCCACGATGTCGCCCAGGCGGCCTCGATCTTCGACGCGATCACCTACCCCAAGGGCGCGTCGGTGCTGCGCCAGCTGATGGTCTATGTCGGCGAGGACCGGTTCCGGGCCGGCATGACGGCCTATTTCGCCCGCTTCGCCTGGGGCAACACCACGCTGCAGGACCTGGTCGACGAGCTGGCCACCGCCTCCGGTCGGGACCTCGACGCGTGGCGGCAGGGCTGGCTCGAGACGGCCGGCACCGACCGGCTCACGTTGGACACCTCGGGCGACGAGATCGTGCTGGTCGGCAGCGGTCCGGCGGGCCCGCCGCGGCCGCAGGTGGTCGGCGTCGGCGCCTACCAGATCAAGGACAATGCTCTGGTACGCGTCGAGCTGCGCGAAGTCGAGATCGGCTCGGAGCGCACCCCCGTGGCCCTGCCCGCCGCCGACTTCTACCTGGTCAACGACGAGGACCTGACGTTCGCCACGACCCGCCCGGTGGCCCCTGAGCGGGCCGCCGCGCTGCCCACCCCGATCTCCCGGGGCGTGGCGGTGGCGGGGGTCTACGACGCGCTGATCGCCGGCGAGGCCACCGCGGCGGCCACCGTGGAGTGCCTGGTCGGCGTGCTGCGGGTGGAGACGTCGGACGCGGTGATCGAGCCCTACCTGGCCCTGGCCTGCGAGGTCGCCGAGATCTGGGCGCCCGAGGCCGAGCGGGCGGGCCTGATGGCCGCGGTCGCCGGGGTCTGCGAGGAGCTCACCGCGTCGCCGGCCCGCCGGCAGGTGGCGCTGCGCTCGCTGGCCCGGATGACCACCGACGTGGCGGCGCTGCAGGAGGCCGCGGCCGAGGACGTCGACCTGGCCTGGCGGGTGCTGATCCGCAAGTCGGAGCTGGGCGGCGAGACCCGGGCCGAGGCCGAGGCGCTGCTCGAGCGCGACACCGACCCGGACGCGAAGTTCCGCGCGCTGGCGGTGCGGGCCGCGGCGCCGTCGGCCGTCTCGAAGGAAGAGATGTGGCAGGCGCTGATCGTCGACCGCGACGTGCCGATCGCCTCGGTCAGCGCGGTGACCACGGCCTTCTGGCGCCCCGGCCAGGACGAGATCCTGGCGCCCTATGCGGATCGTTACGTCGCGCTGCTGCCCGAGCTGCACCGCGGCGGCATGATCCCGGCGATGGTGTTCACCCGGCGGCTGTTCCCGCTCTTCGCGGTCGACGAGTCGGTGCTGGAGAAGGCGGTCGCGGGCGGTCGCGACGCGGCCCCGGTGGTGCGCAAGACCCTGGACGAGCGGGCCGACGAGGTCCGCCGCATGCTGCGCACCCGCGCCGCATCCTGACCGCGGCCCGGCCCGTCGGTCACCCGCCGACGGGCTAGGTCCGGCCTGCGGGTCACCCGCCGACGGGCCAGGTCCGGCCTGCGGGTCGCCCGCCGGCGGGCCAGGTCCGGTGCGCCGGTCATCCGCCGACGGGCCAGGTGCGGTCTGTGAGGTCGGTCAGCTCGGCGCGGACCACGTCGAAGTCGTGCCAGGAGGCGATGACGTCGCCCCAGCCCTTGGCCCAGACCAGCTGTTCCAGGGCCGGGAAGAGGCGGGACGGGCGGTCCCGCAGGTTCTCGATCAGGTGATCGGCGGTCCACGGCGCTGGGAGCGGAAAGGTCTCCAGCTCCCAGCGCAGATATTTGTTGTAGGGGCGGACCCGGCCGTAGAGGGCGAAGAGCGTCCACAGGAACCACGAGGCCGCTTCCCGCTCCTCGAGGTCGGCGAGGTCGTGGTTGCCGTCGCGGCGGCTCTTGGCGGCCCGATAGATGAAGTTGAGATAGCCGTCGAGCTCCTCGCGGACCCAGGTGTCGGCCTCCGGCCGGCCGAGCTGCGCCTGGGCCCGGACCAGCTCGGCGATCCGGCCGTCCAGGCGGTCCAGCAGCACCTGGGCGCCGCGGAAGGCATAGCGCGCCCAGCGGTCCGACGTGTCGGCCAGGCCGGCCACCGACAGCACGGCCACGTCCAGGTCGGGGCTGTGCGACGAGGACCAAAGGACGCTGGGCGCGGACATGATCACGAAGACGTCGGTGTCCGAATGCGAGGTCATCTGGCCTCGGGCGCGGGAGCCGGAGAGCACGACGCCGGCCACATCGCGGTCCTCGCCGGCGCGGGCCAGCAGGCCGGGAAGCGAGTCGTCAGCCGGTGGCCCGCTCATCGGTGGCCCGCTCATCGGGGCCTGTTCATCGGTGGCCCGCTCATCGGTGGAGGGCGAAGCGGGCGCGGGTCACGCCGTCGTCGGTGCGCACCGAGAGAGCGTCGCAGATCTGGCCGACCAGCCACAAACCCATTCCGCCGACCACTCCCGGCACCGGCGGCAGGTATCCGGCCAGTGGGCCCGGCGCGTGCCGGCCGTCGTCGGTCACCTCGCCGATCAGCGTCCGGGGGGTGAGCCAGATGCGCAGCTCGCGGTGGTCGCCGCCGTGCCGGATGCCGTTCGAGGCCAGCTCGCTCAGGGCCAGGATCAGCACCTCGACCCGATCGGGCGGCAGCCACTCCTCGGCCGTCGCGCGGTTGCGCAGGTGGGCGCGCAGATCGGCGATCGCCTCGCCCAGGGCCACTACCACCAGCGGCTCGCCCGGTGCGGGGAAGACCGGCTCGGGGATCTCGGTGAGCAGCGCGGCGGGCTCGGTGTAGTCGTCGCTGTCCCGCGGGCCCTTCTCGTGCAGCAACCGGTGGGTGCGCCGGGCCGCGTGCACCAGGTCGGGGGGCAGTTCCTGCACGTCATAGGGGCAGAGCAGCTGACCTTCGAAGCCGGCCAGGGCGGTGTTGATCGCGGCCTCCGTGCGTACCCAGGAGGGGGTTTGGTCGGAGAAGTTGATCTCGTGGATGAGACGGGTGGAGGGGCGACCGGCGGCGGCTGCCGTGCGCAGCACCTGGGCCCAGGCGCCGATCGTGCGCTGCGGCCGGACCGCCCACTCCTCGGTGTCGCGGAAGCGCACCTCGGCGGCGTCGGCCGGGCCCAGCTCCGCACGGACCGGGGCGATCCGGGCGGCCGGCGCGACCATCGCGACCGCCTCGCCGCGCTCGAGACCGGCGCAGATGAACGGCGCGAGAAAGGCCACATAGGCCTCGGGGGAGTCATAGAGGAAAGCCGAGTGGGTGAAGTCATGGTGCACGACGGCCACCTCCGAGCGACCAACGTAGCACCGGCGAACGAGGCGCGATCGGCTGTTACCCATGCGCGTGAATGCGGGATGGCTTTCGCCAAAACGGTCATACCGCGTGCGACACGCGGCCAAACTGGGCGGCACGGACCTGTCCGAGGTGGACGGGTGGGAAGGGGTTGCGCCGTGTCGGGCTCCAGCAGCGTGCTGGCCGAGGTCACCGGCCGGGTCGGACAACGCCCGGCCGGGCCGCCGCCGGCCAGCGACATGGCCGACATCCTCGCGGCGGCGGCCGCGCAGCACAGCCGCTCCCGCCCGGCGCTGAAGATCCGCCGCCACGACTCGGACGAGGGACCCGCCTATTGGCGGTGGGACTGCGTCCGATGCGGAGAATACGGTGGCGGCCGGCATCACCCGGACGCGATCACGCGGGCCATGCGGCACTGCGCCGAGCACCCGCAGCACCGATCGTCGCTGCTGCCGCCGACCCGATGCCGCGAGCGCGGGCCGGGGCCGGCGGTGCACCCGATGCTCTATGCCGTGGACGACGACCCGCCGCCGCCACCGCTGTCCATCTAGGCCCTAGGCCCTAGGCGCGGGTGTCGCCGTCGCCGGTGCGCTTCTGGGCCTCGTCGACGCCCTTGTCGATGTGGTCGCTGTATTTGTGGTGCGTGCGCTTGTCGACCTCGTCGCCCACCTTTTCCAGGATCTGATCGACCTGCTTGTCGTGCTTGTCGGCGAACTCCTTCGCCTTGTCCAGGAAGCTCATCAGGCCGTTCCCTTCCGTGCGCTGAGCACGGCGGCGATGCGCCGTACGCGGGGGTCCACCTCAATCTGCTCCAGGCCAGTGGGCAGCGGCATCCGCCAGTTGGGGTATTGATCCGTGGTGCCCGGGAGATTGGGCTGGTCGAGCACCCCGAGCACGTCGTAGAGCGACGCGGTGACGAACCGGCACGGGGTGCGCGCCAGGAACTCGTGCATCGCCAGCACGATGTCGTTCACCGAGCTGTCCGGCGTGATCAGCCCCTCCTCGGTCAGCGCGAGGAGCAACTGGGCCCGGTCCGCGTCGGCGTTGTCCCGCTCGTCCTCGACGCTGCCGGCCAGCTGACCCAACCGCGCCCGGACCCGCACCTGCTCGCCGGCCAGGAAGCCCGGCGCGGTCGGCAGGTCGTGGGTGGAGATGCTGGCCAGGGCGTTGCGGGGGTAGCGGGCGGCGGGCAGGTAACCCTCGTCGGGGTCGTCGTAGTCCCGGGTGAACCAGAGCACCGCCGAGCCGAGCATGTTCATCCGTTCGAGGCCCTCGGTCACCACCGGCAGCACGGTGCCCAGGTCCTCGCCGATCACCACGGCGCCGGCCCGATGGGCTTCCAGGGCCAGGATGCCGAGCATCGCCTCCGGGTCGTAGTGCACGTAGGTGCCCTCGGCGGGACCCATGCCCGGCGGCACCCACCACAGCCGCCAGAGCCCGGCCACGTGATCGACGCGCAGGCCGCCCGCGTACCGGAAGATCCGCCGCAGCATGTCGCGGTAGGCCGCGTAGCCGGTCTCGATCAGCCGGTCCGGGCGCCAGGCGGCCAGCCCCCAGTCCTGCCCGAGCTGGTTGAACGCGTCCGGCGGCGCCCCCGCGTGCACCCCGGCGGCCAGCACGTCCTGCAGCAGCCAGCCGTCCGCGCCGCTCGGGTCGATGCCGACCGCCAGGTCGTGCACCACGCCGACCGGCATTCCGGCCGCCCGCGCGGCGTCGTTGGCCGCGTCCAGCTGGGCGGTGAGCAGGTGCTGCACCCAGATGTGGAAGGCCACCCGCTCGTGCCCGCGGATCGCCGCCACCTCGGCGGTGTCCGGCCGGCGCAGCTCGACCGGCCAGACCTGCCAGTTGGGCCCGTGGCTCTCGGCCAGCGTGCAGAACACCGCGAAGTCGGTCAGGCCCGGATCCTCGTCCCGGCCGGGCTGCTCCGCGAGCGGCCAGAGCAGCTCGAGCGCGGCGAGCTTGGCCTGCCAGACGGCGCTGTAGTCGATCAGCTCGGTGGGCTCCGGGCGCAGCGCGTCGATCCGCGCCCGCAGCTCCGGATCCGCCCGCTGATATTCGGCGGTGTCGGAGACCCGCAGGTAGAGGGGGTTGGCGAAGCGGCGGCTGGACGGCGAATACGGCGACGCGGGCACCGGCAGGGTGGGGGTGATCGCGTGCAGCGGGTTGAGCAGGATCAGCCCGGCGTCGTGGCTGTGCTCGACGAACGAGCGCAGGTCACCGAGGTCGCCCATGCCCCACGAGCCCTGGGAGTGCAGGGCGTAGAGCTGGAGCATCCAGCCCCAGGTCTCCGGCGGCTCGGGCAGCTCGGCCGGGACCACGACCAGCGTGGCGGTCTGCGCTCCGACGGTGATCTGGTGCCAGCCCAGGGGAAGATCGCCGCCGGTGAAAGCGGTCCCGTCTTCCAGGGTGATTCGTCCCTTTGGCGCTCTCTCGCCGTGCCGGATCACGACTGTGCCCGGCAGTTCCTGCACTGCCGGGCCTGCGGCTGCCGGGTTCGTCGCATCCACACCGAGCAACGCCAGCACCCCGATCACCGACTCGGCGGACACCTCGCGCCGTTCCCGGTGCCAGTCCTCGTACCAAGTGGCCACCCCGTGCGCTTCGGCCAAGGCGATCAGCTCCGCGTCCATGGCACCTACCCTGTCAGGCGTTGCTCGCGTAGGTCACGATGGGTCGCATGTCTCAAGCCTTGAAGTGGTGGTCGCGCGCTTCCGCCGCGGTCACCGGTCTCATCCTCACCCTGGTCATCCCCGTGCACGCCTGGGCGGCGAGCAACGGCCTGGACGGCGTCGCGATCGAGGCGGCCAGGTCCCGGCGCCGGCGCGGCGGCTTCGGCTTCTTCCCGATCTTCGGCGGCATCTGCTGCCTGCTCGTCGTGGTCGCGGTGATCATCGCCTTCGTCGTCATCTCGCGTCGTCGCAAGGGCCGCTGATTCGGCGAACACCCAGCGGGGGCCGCGCCCGGCGACCTAGCTTGGATGGCGTGGGGATCAGAGCGGGTGCGGTCGCCTTCGGGACGGGCGTCGCCGCGGTGGTGACCGTCCCGCTCATCGTGACGGTCACCGCCGACGCGTCGGCCGACATGGTGCTGTCGGCGGGTCGCCCGGCGCTCGCGTCGGCCACCATCGGTTCGGAGTTCACGGCGGGCGCGGCGGTCGACGGGAACACCGCGACCCGCTGGGCCGGCCCCGCCGTGCCCGGCAGCCAGTGGTTGCGGATCGATCTGGGCGGCGCGCAGAAGGTCACCCGGGTGCGGCTCTCCTGGGAGCAGGCGTACGCGTCGGTCTATCGGGTGCAGATCTCCGCGGACGCCGCCTCCTGGACCGACCTGGCCTCGGTCACCGCCGGGGACGGCGGCTCCGACGACCTCAAGCAGCTCAACGGCACCGGTCGTTACCTGCGGGTGCTGGCGCTCAAGCGGGGCACCGCATTCGGCTATTCGCTGTACGAGGTGCAGGCATACGGGCCCGGCCCGGCGTCGCCGCGGAAGGAATCGGCCGACCCGGGCATCGCGGTGCCGTCGGCCGCCGCCCCGCTCAGCACGGCCCGGCCGAAGGACATCGCCCAGCAGCTGATCTCCAGCGCGGAGAACTCGTCGCTGAACTGGCGCTCGCAGTACGGCTACATCGAGGACATCGGTGACGGTCGTGGTTACACCGCCGGGCTGGTCGGCTTCTGCTCCGGCACCTCGGACATGCTCGCCGTGGTCACCGAGTACACCCGCCGCAAGCCGCTGAACGGGCTGGCCAGATTCCTGCCGGCGCTGCGCACGGTGGACGGCTCGGACTCACACGCCGGCCTGGGCTCGCCGTTCACCGCGGCGTGGAAGGCGGCGGCCGCCGACCCGGTCTTCCAGAAGGTCCAGGAGGACGAGCGGGACCGGATGTACTTCAACCCCGCGGTCACCATGGCCCGCACCGACGGCCTGCGCGCGCTGGGGCAGTTCGCCTACTACGACGCCGCCGTCATGCACGGGATGTCCGGGCTGCGCGGCATCCGGGCCGAGGCGCTGCGCAAGGCTCCCACGCCCAAGCTCGGCGGTGACGAGCTGACCTGGCTGAACGCCCTGCTGGACGCACGCGTGAGGGCGATGCGGACCGAGGAGGCTCACAATGACACCTCCCGGGTCGACACCGCCCAGCGCGTCTTTCTCAAGGCCGGCAATCTCGACCTGAACACCCCGCTCGCCTGGTCGGTCTACGGGGACAAATTCAAGATCTCCTAGATCCTGGTCCACCTCTGGTTGCTGGTGCCGGCGCAGTCCCAGAGGACCAGCTGGGCACCGTTGTTGGGGTTCCAGTCGGCGACGTCCACGCAGCGGTTGGATGACAGGTTCCGCAGGTCGCCCGAGGCTTGCAGGGTGAACCGCTGGACCGGGTTCCCGTTGCAGGTGACCAGCTGGATCGGCGTGCCGTTGGCGCTGCCCGCGCCGGCCGGGTCCATGCATTTGCCCATCGCGCGGACGGTGCCGTCGGCGTTGAACGACCACTGCTGCGCGGCGGTGCCGTTGCAGTCCCACATCTGCAGCCGGGCGCCGTCGACCGGGTTGGCGCCCGGGATGTCGATGCAGCGGTTGCTGAAGTTCGAGCGAATCCCGCCGCCGCCGGCCGGGGGCGGGGTGCCGCCGTCGGTCCAGGACGAGACGCGGACGTAGTCGACCAGCATGGTCTGCGGGAACTGGGTGGTGGCGTCCGGGTAGCCGGGCCAGTAACCGCCGACCGCGACGTTCAGGATCATGAAGAACGGGTGGTCGAAGACCCATTGGTCACCGCCGAGGCCGCCCGGGGTGATCCGGTAGAACTCCTGGCCGTCCAGGAACCAGACGATCAGGTTGGGCGACCACTCCACCGCGTAGTTGTGGAAGGCGTCGGCCAGCGGAGCGCCGATGGTCCGGCCGCCGCCGATGCCCTCGGCGCCGGAGTAGCCCGGGCCGTGCACCGTGCCGTGCACCGTGTTCGGCTCGAAGCCGACGTTCTCCATGATGTCGATCTCGCCGGTGGTCGGCCAGTTGTTGCCGCCGAGCATCCAGAACGCCGGCCAGATGCCCTGGCCGCGGGGGATCTTGAGGCGGGCCTCGAACTTTCCGTACGCCTGGGAGAACTTGTCCGCGGTCAGGATGCGACCGGACGTGTACTCGCAGCGGCCGTAGTGGCACTGGTAGTTGTTCGGGTTCTCCCGCCGCGCGGTGATCGCCAGGTTGCCCTGACCGTCGTGCACCACGTTGCTGGTCGAGTTGGTGTAGTACTCACGCTCGTTGTTGCCCCAGCCGCCGCCACCGATGTCGAACTTCCACTTCGACTGGTTGAGCGGGGTGCCGGCCGGTTCGTTGAACTCGTCCTGCCAGGTGATCGGGCCGATGGCAGCGTCGGCGGTGTCGTTGCGGGAGCCCACGAAGAGCCCGCCGGTGAGAGTGACCGCCACGGTGGCGACGGCCAGCAAGATCCGGGTCCTGCGCATGGGGATGCCTCCGGGGAGAGGATGTTAATTCATTTAGCAGTCTTTATAGATAGACCGCCGTCGTCAAGTGGGACCGGTTCCGGAACCACTCGATAACACTTTTTCCCCGGAGTGCAGCCGAAGTCAGAGCAGCTTGAAGAGGTTCGGCAGGACTGGTGGCTCCCAACCGGGCAGCGACGTGTGGGTCGCCTTGACCTCGTAGGTCTTCCCGTCGAAGGTGACCACGTCGCCGGCAGTCAACAATGTGAACGGCTCCCACGCCTTGGCGGCCGGCGGCTCCTCGGTCGGCGGGGTGGTAGGCGGCGTCGTGGGTTCCTCGGCCGGCGGCGGCTCTTCCTCGGCCGGCGGCTCCTCGGCCGGCGGCTCCTCGGCCTTCGCCGTCGAGACGCGGACGAAGTCGACCAGCATCCGCCGGTCCGAGCGGTCCTGCCGGTCGCGGTCCGTGGAGCCGAAGCCCTCGGAGACCTCCAGCGACACCGCGAACGGCTCGGTCAGGTCCTCCTCCGTGCGCAGGAACTCCTTGCCGTCGACCGACCAGACGATCAGGCCCGGCTCCCACTTCACCGCGAAGGTGTGGAAGTCCTCGGCGAACGACTGCTCCGCTTCCAGCGAGCCGTCGAAGTCGCGGCCCAGGGCGGCGCGCAGCACCCGCGAACGGTCGCCGCTGTTGGTCATCACGTCCAGATCCGGCGCGTCCGTGCCGAGCAGGCGGAACAGGGAACGTACCGAAGCACCGTCGGCGACCTTGGCGCGCGCCTCGACCACACCGGCCGGGGACTCGAAGGCCTTCGTGCTCTGCAGCCCGGCGTCGGCGAACCGCTCGCGGTCGTCGGAGCGCGCCGAGATCCGCAGGTTGCCCTCGCCGTCCAGGCGCACCGAGCGGCCGTCGACCGACCACTTCTCCTGGTCCACGGACTCGCCGCGCGCGCCGTCGAACTCGTCCGCGAAGACCTGTTCGAGCTGCGGGTCGGTGTTTTCGGTCGCGGACGCCTGGTCGAAGCGCGTCGGCAGCCACACGGCGGTGGCCAGGCCGACCGCAGCCACCGCGACGGTGATCACGGAACGTGTCTTGATCTCGCGAGCAGGGCCAGGGGCGCGGTGTCTTTTAACGGCAGGCGACGACGTCGGTACTGCGTGCGATGGCGCTGAATGACGGGCGCGGTGCATCGACGAATGTCCTCCTCGCGGACCATGCCCTTGCTGCGGCAGAAGAACTTTCACGAATTGGCGAGCGACGCGCAAGCTCGGTCCGAAGACTTAAAACTCCCTTTAAGAAGCGCGGGCCGAGATGCGCACGGTGGTCCCTTCCGGACCGGTTTCGATCCTCAGCGTGTCGGCCAGCTCGTCGGCCAGCCAGAGACCCCAGCCGCCCGGTTGGTCGGCCGCCGGGCGCTGTGGTCTCGTCGCGTGCGGGCGCGGCAGGCCGATGCCCCGATCGGAGACCTCGCACACCACCGAGCCGTCCGCGACCCACATCGCGACCGTGCCGTCCCCGCCACCGTGCCGCACCGCGTTCGTCAACAGCTCGTTGACGGCGACCACGAAGTCGTCCAGCCGCCCGCCGGAGAGACCCGCCGATTCGGCGCAGGACGCGATCCGGTGCCGCAGCGATGTCACCTCGCTGTGGTCGAAACTCTTGGTGAGCAGGATCTCGGTGATCCCTCGACGGTAGGCCAGGACTGATCTTTCCGCATTGCGCGATGTGGCATCGTTCGCCGTATGACCGACGCCCCGACGTCGCCGAGCAGCCTGCAGACACCCCTCTGGCGGGCCATCGCGGTGTTCCGGATCGCCGCCCTGGTCTATGTCGCGGTGCTCGCCGTGAACAACGTCTCGATCTATGCCCGGCCGCTGCTGGTGTGGCCGGTGCTGGCCGTGATGGCGGGCTGGACGGTCTTCACCACCTATGCCTATGCGGACCCGGCCCGGCGCCGGCCGCCGCTGCTGGTGGCCGATCTGCTGCTCACCATGGCGGTGATGGCGTCGAGCGTGCCGATCGTCGGCCGGCCCGCGCTGATGGACGGCAAGCCCACCCTGGCGGTCGCCTGGCACGTGGCGCCGGTGATCGCCTGGGCGGTGGCCGGCGGCCGGCGCGGTGGCATCAGCGCGGCGATCGCGATGGGCGCCACCGACCTGATCGTGCGGGCGCACTACGACCAGGCGGCCTACACCGGGACGGTGCTGATGCTGCTGGCCGCCACCGCGGTCGGCTATCTGGTGCGTTTCGCCGAGGTGTCCCAGGCGCGGCTGCAGCGGGCGATCGAGCTCGAGGCGGCCACCCGCGAGCGGGAGCGGCTGGCCCGCAACATCCACGACTCCGTGCTGCAGGTGCTCGCGCTGGTCAAGCGGCGCGGCGCCGGGCTGGACGGGGAGGCCGGCGAACTGGCCCGGCTGGCCGGTGAGCAGGAGGTCGCGCTACGGGCGCTGGTCACCACCCCGACGGCGCGCGAGCCCGCCTCGGTCGATCTGCTCGGGCTGTTGGCGCCCTTCGGGTCCACCTCGGTGTCGGTGTCCGGGCCCGCGTCGCCGGTGGAACTGCCCGGCGAGGTCGCCCGCGAGCTGGCGGCCGCCGTGTCGGCGGCGCTGGACAACGTGACCAGGCACTGCCCGGCCGAGACCAAGGCGTGGGTGCTGGTGGAGGACGAGCCGGCCGCGGTCACGGTCAGTGTGCGCGACGACGGCTGCGGGATCGGGCCGTCGCGGTTGGCCGAGGCGGAGGCGCAGGGGCGGCTCGGCGTGGCGCAGTCGATCAAGGGGCGGATCGGGGCGCTGGGCGGCCGGGTCACGATCACCTCGGCCGGCGGCACCGAGGTGGAGATGTCCGTGCCCAGGAAAAAGTCCTAGTCCAGACCCTGCTCGATCGCGTAGCGGGTGAGCTCGACCCGGTTGTGCAGCTGCAGCTTGCCGAGCGTGTTCTGCACGTGGTTCTGCACCGTGCGATGGCTGAGCACGAGCCGCTCGGCGATCTGGCGATAGGACAGGCCCTTCGCCACCAGCCGCAGCACCTCGGTCTCGCGCTCGGTGAGCTTGGGCGCGGGATCGTCGTCCGAGGCCGGCGGCTCGACGGCAAGCCGCCGGAACTCGCCCAGCACCAGCCCGGCCAGCCCCGGTGTGAAGACGGTGTCGCCCACCGCGGTCCGCGCGACCGCCTCCAGGAACTCGGTCGTGCTCGCCGATTTCAGCAGATAACCGCTCGCGCCGGCCTTGACCGCGTCCAGCACCGACTGCTGCTCGCCGGAGGCCGACAACATCAAGACCTTGACCTCGGGTACGGCCGTCAGCAGCCCGTTGATCACCTCGACCCCGGACACGTCGGGCAGCTGGAGGTCCAGCACCACGACATCGGGCCGGGCGGCGGCCGCGATCCGCACCGCCTGCCGGCCCTCACCGGTGGTGGCGACCACCTGGTAACCCGCCGCCGTCAGATCCCGGCTGACGCTCTCCCGCCACATCGGGTGATCGTCAACCACCATCACCCTGAGCTGCTGCTGCTCATCCACGGGCCCACTTTAGAGAACTCAGTCGTAATCGGGCGCGTTCGTCTCGTGCATCGCCAGCTCCTCGGCGCTGGCGCCGCCACCGGACGCGCCGGCGTCGTAGGCCACGCTGTCCGCCTCGTCGTCGAAGCCGCCGCCCTCGTCCGGCGCCACCAGCCGGCCCACCGCCTGCGGGTCGTCCGAGTCGAGCTGCCCGTCGTCGTAGAGCGAGATCTGCGAGTTCGGGTCCGACGTCGGGCTCTGCCCCCAGACGTCGGCGTCGAGGTTGCGCTGCTCGTCGCTGTCGACCGTCTCGTCGATCGGGTCGCGGACCGGCGGGATCGGGTCCTCCGCGCCGACGTCGGGTTCCTCCTGGCGGAGGCGGTGATCGAGGTCGGCGCCCTGCGCCTCCTCCGACGGCGTGACGCCGTATCGGCTCGCGCCACCGGGGCCGGTGCCGGCCAGGGCGGAGGGATCCGGGCCGTCGGCCCAGCGGGAGCTGTCGACCTCGTCGTAGGCGGAGGAGTCGTCGTCCGCGGTGCCGGGCAGGCCGGACGCCTCGGGATCGCTCACTTCGGCCGGGTAATCGTTGTCGCGCATGGAGATCGTCCTACCCTCGGGCCGGGCCCGGTATGCCTGCTTCGGACGCCGGGCGTTCGGATGGCTCGGTCACCTCGCCGGCCGCGAGCCGCGACCAGACGACCTTGCCGGTGTTCAGCGCCAGGCTGCCCCAGCGGTCCGAGACCGAGTCGATGAGCAGGAGGCCTCGACCACCGTACGCGGTCGGCGAAACCGGCCCGCCGAAGCGCGGAACGGTGGCCGAGTCGTCGCGCACCGCCACGCTGATGGTGTCGCCCAGCCGGGCCAGCAGCACGGTCATCGGGGTCTGCGCGTGCGCCACCACGTTGTTGACCATCTCGGTGACCACGATGCAGGCGGCGCCGCAGAGGTCCGTGAACGCCCACTCGTCGCACACCTCGTTGACCAGCTCTCGGGCCGAGCGAGCCGCGCCGACCAGCGGTTCGAGGTCGAGCCGGCGCCGAAACTGCGGATGGGCCGGGCCCAGCTCGGCGAACGCGGCCGCCCGGTCGGTGTGGACCCGCAGGCCGGCGGCGGTCCAGAGAGCCTGATCGTGGCCGGTGCAGAGCGCCACCCGGGCGGCCGGCCACTCGGCGGTCTCGCGCACCAGCCCGGCCAGCTCGCCGGGCACGGCGCGGTCGGCGACCCGGGCGGCCTCCAGGTCGATCACCAGCGCCTCCGGCTGGGTGGCCAGGACATTCAGGATCGTCGCTCGCAGAGCGGGGACCGCCTGCGCGTCGAGTGCCCCGGACAGACTGACAACCGGAAACATCTGACCGGTGTCCACCGGGTACGCGACATCGCTCGGCATGATCGCTCCATTGTGCATGTGGCGTCTCCCTCCCGCATGTTCGCGGCGAACGCCCCTGCCCTTTTGACCCCTCCTGCGACGTTCGGGCGATTCGGGACATAAGCGCGAGTTGCGCATGTCAAGGAGATACCCCGTCAGAGTGGTCCCATGCACGTCAGCGGCCGGTGCCCGCGGTTCGCAGGCGCGCCGCCTCGGGCCGACGGGCCTCGTGCTTGCCGCCCGGCACGGTCGCGTGATGGTGCTGCGGCTCCGCATAACGCGTCAGCCCGATCACCGAGGCCAGGGTGGCGACGAAGCCGACCGCGGCCAGCCACTCGCGGCCGGCATAGATCTGGTCGCCGAGCAGCAGCAGTCCGACGATCGCGGCGGGCACCGCGCCGGCCGCGTCCATCGCCGCCACCGCCGCGGTGGTCGAGCCGCGCTGCATGGCCAGGCCGAGCAGCAACTGGCCGACGATCGAGTGCACGATCAGCAGATAGAAAAGCGGGTTGGTGCAGATTCCACCGAACGAGTGCTCGGCGGCGAGCGGGCGGGCAGCGATCGCGGCGGCGGAGAAGGCGATGCCGGCGAGGGAGCCGAGCACCACCGAGCCCATCGCGCCGTGCAGGCGTACCGCGAAGAAGCCGAGCACCGCGATCACCCCGACCGCGACCGCCAGGCCGACCAACCCGGCGGTCCCGAGCGGGCGCGAATGCGCCGGTTGCGCCGAGATGACCAGCGCGGTGATGCCGGCCAGCAGCAATCCGAGCAACGCGACCTCGGAGCGCGGCAGACTCCACTTGAGCACCACGACGCCGAGCAGCGCGGTCACTCCCAGCCCGGCGGCCACGCTGGCCTGCACCAGGAACAGCGGCAGGTCCCTGCGGGCCAGGAACGCGAACACGAACCCCAGGAGCTGACAGCCGACACCCAGCAGATAGGCACGGTGACCGGCGAGGCGCAGCAGCAGGCCCGGGTCGAAGGTGTGATGCACGGTGACGCGTGCGGCGGCCGCGGATTGCAGCAGGTTGGCCACCCCATACGCCGCGATCATCGCGGCGAGGAAGAGCCAACCCGCTGACATCACCCGGCGAGAATAGACCAGCCGTGACAGGCTTACCCGGTCTTCCCTTCGCCCAGCCGGACGAGCAGGTCCTCGTGCAACCAGCCGTTGGACGCGATCGCGCTGCCCTCGCCGGCGGCCGGCCGCCCGTCCAGATCGGTGAAGGTGCCGCCGGCCTCGGTGACGATCGGAATCAGCGCGGCGACGTCCCACAGCGACAGCTCGGGCTCCACCATCGCGTCCACCGCACCCTCGGCGAGCAGCATGTATCCGTAGAAGTCGCCGTACGCCCGGCTGCGCCAGACGCCCAGGATGATGTCCAGCATCGGGTCGAGGCGGCCACTCTCCGCCCACCCGGTCAGGCTGGAGTAGCAGAAGCTGGCGTCGGCCAGGCTGTTCACCGCGGAGACCTGGATGCGGGTGGCGGCGCGCTGGTGCTTGCCCGCCCAGGCGCCGTGCCCGATGGCGCCCCACCAGCGGCGGCCCAGCGCCGGCGCGGAGACCAGCCCGGCCACCGGGGTGTCACCCTCCATCAGCGCGATCAACGTGCCCCAGATCGGCACGCCGCGGACGAAGTTCTTGGTGCCGTCGATCGGGTCGATCACCCACTGCCGGGTGCCCTTGGCCGCCGCCGACACACCGAACTCCTCGCCCAGCACCCCGTCGCGCGGTCGGGCCCGGGCGAGGGTGCCGCGCAGCGCCCGCTCCACCGCGGTGTCCGCATCGGAGACCGGGGTGAGATCCGGCTTGGACTCGACCCGCAGGTCGAGTGCGCGGAACCGGGCCATGGAGATCGAGTCGGCCGTGTCGGCCAGCAGGTGGGCGAGCGCGAGATCGTCGGCGTAACCGGCCATGTCGGCAACCTACAGGGTCTTTCAAGATCAAGATCAACTGGCGGTCGCACCCGGGTGGGTGTCACAGACCGCAGCTCCCGCCGGGCCGGGCGTGCACCTCATGGCCGCTGGCGCGTCCAGACCGAGGCGCGCACCCTGCACGCTGATTGCAACTCACCCCGAAACCCCGAGTGGTAGCCCAGCCGTGCATCCGGGCCAGGGATGCACGCCTGAGCTACCACTCCGGTTGCGGCTCGCGCTCTTTCACAGGGCAGTCGGGTGGGGGCTCTCATCGGACTGCTGGTCGCGCTGATCGCTGTCGCCGGCCCGGCTGGCCAGCAGGCGGCGGTAGGAGGCGAGGCGGCGGGCGTCGGCCTTGCCGGCCGCGACCCACGCGTCCAGCGTGCACTTGCCGTCGGCGCCGGTGTGGTCGCAGTTCGGCTGGTCCTCCAGGGTGCCCTCGACCAGGTCGGGGAAGCCGTGCAGGAGGCTTTCGGCGCTGACGTGGGCCAGGCCGAAGCTGCGGATGCCGGGCGTGTCGATGATCCAGCCCGGGTTCTGCGGGCGGCGACCCACCCGGGGCAGGCGCAGGGCGACCGCGCTGGTCGAGGTGTGCCGGCCCTTGCCGATGGCGCTGACCACGCCGACCGCGCGCAACGCGTCCGGCACCAGGCGGTTGACCAGGGTGGACTTGCCGACGCCGGAGTGGCCGACCATGACCGAGATGCGCCCGGAGAGGCGCTCGCGCACGTCGGTCAGGTCGCTGTCCGGGCGCACCAGCACGTGCGGCAGGTCGAGCTCGGCGTAGTAGTCCAGCACCTGCTCGGGTCCGGCCAGGTCGGCCTTGGTCAGGCAGAGCAGCGGCTCGATGTCGGCGTCGTAGGCCGCCACCAGGCAGCGGTCGATGAAGCCGGTGCGCGGCGGCGGATCGGACAGCGCGCTGACGATCACCAGCTGGTCGGCGTTCGCCACCACCACCCGCTCGAGCCGGCCCTCGGGCGTGGTGTCGTCGTCGTCCGCCGTGCGGCGCAGCACCGAGGTGCGCTCGGCGATGCGCACGATGCGGGCCAGCGCGCCGGGCACCCCGGACGTGTCGCCGACCAGCGCCACCCGGTCGCCCACCACCACCGACTTGCGGCCCAGCTCGCGGGCGCGCATCGCGGTGATGATCGCGTCGGTCGGGTCCTCCTCGCGCACGCAGCCATAACGCCCGCGGTCGACGGTGATCACCAGGGCGTCCACCGCGTCCTCATGCTTGGGCCGTGTGCGGGTGCGCGGACGCGACGACCGCCCCGGACGGATCCGGACGTCGTCCTCGTCGTATTCCCGCTTGCGCGCCGGCAGGGCTCAGCTCCTCTTGGTCACCAGATCGGCCCAGAGCTCGGGGAACTCCGGCAGCGTCTTCGCGGTACACGCTACGTCGTCGAGGGTGGTGCCCGGGACGGCGAGGCCGAGGACCGCGCCGGCGTGTGCCATGCGGTGGTCGTCATAGGTCGCGAACGTCGTCGGCCGCAGCGGCGCCGGAGTGATGTCGAGTCCGTCGGGATGCTCGACGACCGTGGCGCCGGCCTTGCTCAGCTCGGTGGCCAGCGCGGCGACCCGGTCGGTCTCGTGGGTGCGGATGTGCGCCACCCCGCGCAGCCGGGACGGGCCGTCGGCCTGCGCGGCGAGCGCGGCCAGCACCGGGGTCAGCTCGCCCACCTCGGACAGGTCGGCGTCGATGCCGTGCAGCACGCCGGTGCCCCGCACGGTCAGTCCGCGTCCGTCCACCGTCGCCGCGCCGCCCAGCGCCTCGATCAGCTCGGCCAGCCGCCCGACCGGCTGCCAGCTCTCGGCCGGCCACCCGGCCAGCGTCACCTCGCCGCCGGTGACCAGGGCAGCGGCGAAGAACGGCGCGGAGCCGGAGAGGTCGGGCTCGATCACCCACTTGCGCCCGCGCAGCGGGCCCGGCTCGACCGTCCAGACGTCGGGCACGCTCTCGTCGACGACCGCGCCGGCCGCGCGCAGCATGTGCGTGGTCATCCGCAGGTGCGGCGCGGACGGCACCGGCGGGCCCTCGTGCCGCAGCACCAGACCCTTGGTGAAGCGCGGGGCGGAGAGCAGCAGCGCGGACACGAACTGGCTGGACCCGGACGCGTCGATCACCGCCTCGCCGCCCTCGACCAGGCCGGCGCCCCGGACGGTGAGCGGCAGACCGCCGGACTCGGACGCCTCGATCGTCACGCCCAGGGCGCGCAGCGCGTCGACCACCGGGCGCAGCGGCCGCCGCCGGGCCTGCGGGTCGCCGTCGAAGGTGACCGTGCCCCGGGCCAGCGCGGCCAGCGGCAGACCGAAGCGCATCACCGTGCCGGCCTGGCCCACCTCGATCGCCGCCGGGCCGGTCAGCGGACCCGGCTCGACCAGCCACTCGGTGTCGCTCGCGGTGTCCACCTCGACGCCCAGCGCGCGCAGCCCGGCGGCCATCATCGTGGTGTCGCGGGCGCGCAGCGGGCGCACGATGCGCGACGGGCCGTCGGCCAGCGCGGCGAGCACCAGCGCGCGGGCGGTCATCGACTTGGAGCCGGGCAGCCGCACCGTGGCGGTCACCGGGCCGGAGGCGGGCGGTGCAGTCCATTCGGTCACGCTCCCCATTCTGCCGTCCCGGTCCTCCTCGGGCTGCCCCCCGGTCCCGCGCTCCGAGGCGTAGGGTTCCGCACCATGTGTGGCCGGTACGCGACGACGCGGAGCGAGGCCGACCTCAGCCTGCTGTTCGACGCCGTGGACGTCACCGAGGGGCTGGGGCCGAGCTGGAACGTCGCCCCGACCGATCCGGTGCCGGTGATCCGCATGTCGCAGCGGCACGACGCCCGGGTGCTGGATAGCGCAAAGTGGGGCCTCGTCCCCTCCTGGGCCACGGATGCGAAGTCCGGCGCCCGCATGATCAACGCACGGGCGGAAACGGTCGCCACGTCGCCGGCATTCGCGCCGTCCTTCGCCCGCCGCCGTTGTCTGGCACCCGCCGACGGCTGGTTCGAATGGGTCCGCGACGGAAAGCGCAAGCGGCCCTTTTACATGACCCCGGCGGACGGCGCACCACTCGCATTCGCGGGTTTATGGACAATGTGGAGTGACACCCTGACCTGCAGTGTCATCACCACCGAAGCGGTCGGTGAGCTGGCCCGCGTGCACAGCCGGATGCCCTTGGTGCTGCCTTCGGAGCGCTGGGGAGAATGGCTCGCCGGCGGTGGTGATCCGGCCGCCCTGCTGCGCCCGATGACGGCCGCCGAGCTGTCCTTCATCGAGATCCGCGCGGTCCGTCCAGATGTCGGGAACGTCAGGAACAATGGTCCGGAATTGATTCTGCCAACTGTGCAAGAACAGGAAATCGGGACACTGTTCTGACTCCCGATTTGCGGTGATGAATCCGTAATGTGCTCGCTGCTTACTGTGAAGTTTGTTTCGAGATCGACACGAACCCTTGCCCTGATCATGCGTCTCGGGATACAAACCACCGCCGGTGTGGTGCCGGTCCGCACGGGGCGGACGGCGTAACCACGGTTGTTGCCGGTCCCACGGGGGAGGTGGGTCTATATGACACGGGCACGTATGCCGCGTCCACACGAGGTCGCCATTGCGAGGCGCGACCCGAGACTGCTTGGGGCGATCGACGAGCGTTCCGCCGATGAGGCGTGGCGCATCCGCGGTGCCTGCCGCACAGTCGATCCGGAAACGTTCTTCCCGGCTCCGAACGAGCCGTCCGAGGGTGCCGTCGCACTCTGCGGGACCTGCGATGTCCAGGGGCCGTGCCTGGCCTGGGCGTTGCAGGTGGGCGACTGTCACGGCGTCTGGGGCGGCACCACGCCGCGCGAGCGCCGGGCGATGCTGGTGGCCTGGCGCGAGCGCGTCCAGGCCAACGGCGATCCGGTCGACGATGGTCCTGACGAGGAAGATCGCCGGCTGCTCACGCTGATTCCGGTGAGCCGCTGACAATAGGACTGTGCCAAGTCCTTCAGTTGAGGTAATCGAAACGCCGCGCGGGCCGGCGGAGGTCCAGATCACGGACCCCGCCGGTCCGCCGTTCGCCATGCTGGTGCTCGGCCACGGCGCCGGCGGCGGCGTGCACGCCCCGGACCTCACCCGGGTGCACGACGTGGCGGTCGCCGTCGGCGTCCGCGTCGCGCTGATCACCCAGCCCTACCGGGTGGCCGGCCGCCGCGCTCCGGCGCCGGCTCCGCAGCTGGACGAGGCCTGGACCTTTTCGGTACGCGCCCTGGCGAGCCCCCTGCCCCTGGTCGTGGGCGGCCGGTCCAGCGGCGCCCGGGTGGCCTGCCGGACGGCGGCGACCCTGGGCGCGGCGGGCGTGCTCTGCCTGGCGTTCCCGCTGCATCCGCCGGGCCGGCCGGAGCGCAGCCGGGCCGGCGAGCTGCCGGAGGGCCTGCCGACCCTGATCGTCAACGGCGACCGTGACCCGTTCGGGTTACCCGAGCCGGGCGGCCTGGTCGAGGTCGCCGTCCGCCCCGGCGCCACCCATGATCTGCGCCGGGACCTGGCCGGCACCGGTGACCTCGTGGTCGCCTGGCTGGCCCGGCACGGCTGGGCGCGCCAACCCGGAATGTAGAGCCCTGACCGGCGGTTACACAGCCTGGACACGACGTACGTCGGAAGGGGTTGTGAGGTGCCAGCCGGAATGGTGGAACTCGATCGGGACGGTCGGGAGGTGCACCGGGTGCGGGATCTGCTCCGTTCGCCCGAGTGGCCCGTCACGGAACCGGGGCCGGTCTTGCCATCGGTGAGCGTCAGCACACCTGCGGTTTTCGAGACGGTTCCTGGGGCACTACCCGTATCCTCGGCGCATCTGTCGAGGGGAGAGGACCGCGTGGCCCAGATAGAACGCACCGACGAGCGCCGTGCGCGCTTCGAGCGGGACGCGTTGCCGTTCGTGGATCAGCTCTATGCGGCGGGTCTGCGGATGACGCGCAACCCGGCGGACGCCGAGGACCTCGTGCAGGAGACGTTCCTCAAGGCGTACGCCGCGTTTCACCAGTTCGAGGAGGGCACGAACCTCAAGGCGTGGCTCTACCGCATCCTCACGAACACGTACATCAACTCGTACCGCAAGAAGCAGCGGCAGCCCGTCCAGGCGCCGACCGAGGAGATCACCGACTGGCAGCTCGCGTCGAGCGAGTCGCACACGTCGGTCGGTCTGCGGTCCGCCGAGACCGAGGCTCTCGACCGGCTGCCGGACAGCGACATCAAGGACGCTCTCCAGGCGCTGCCCGAGGACTTCCGGCTGGCGGTCTACCTGGCCGACGTCGAGGGTTTTTCCTACAAGGAGATCGCCGACATCATGGGCACGCCGATCGGCACCGTGATGTCCCGTCTGCACCGTGGACGGCGTAACCTCCGCAAGCTGTTGGAGAACTACGCGGTGGATCGCGGCATCACCCGCACCGCGTCGGAACCGCAGGAGGCGTGACGGGATGGGCGACGAGGAGAAGAAGGCCGACTGCGGCGTCGTGCTCTCCGAGGTATATCTCTACCTCGACCTGGAGTGCAGCGAGACGCGGCGCGCGCTGATCCGCAAGCATCTCGACGAGTGCACCGACTGCCTCCACGAGTACGGCATCGAGCACGAGGTGAAGGCGCTGGTGGCACGCTGCTGCGGCTCCGACCGGGCGCCGGTCGAGCTGCGCGAGCGGCTGCGCGTCAAGCTCAACGAACTGACCGTCGACATCGAGCGACGCGAGTTCCTGCCCTAGCATCTGGCTGGGTTCAAGCTCGGCCACAACGCAAAGCGCCGCCGATGACAAGTTGGCCCCCGGCCCCGTAGCGAAGCGTCACGGTGTCGGGGGCCAACTTGTCATCGGTTATCAGGCGCTTTGCCGCCCGAGCGGAGCGAGGGCCAGCTCAGCTCAGCTCAGCTGTTGGGGCGCTTGCCGTGGTTGGCGTTGCTCTTCTTGCGCGCCTTCTTCTTGCGGGACTTCTTTGCCATGGTGGACTCCTTTCGACCGGGTCGATGGTAGACGGCGGGTTATCCACAGGTGAGATTCCCCCATCGCGGAACCGTGATTGGATACTTCCGACCGAGACCGAGCGTCGATGAAGGGGTGCATCACCGTGGCTGAGGAGATCCGGGCCGAGATGGTGGCCAACGTGTGGAAGGTGGTGGCCGCCGCCGGTGACGTGGTCGCCGAGGGCGACACGCTGGTGATCCTGGAGTCGATGAAGATGGAGATCCCGGTGGTCGCCGAGTCCGACGGCACGGTCTCCCAGCTGGCCGTCAACGAGGGCGACGTGGTGAACGAGGGCGACCTGATCGCGGTGATCGACGGCTGAGGCCGGCGGCCGGCCGGGAGTCCGAGCCGCGCCTGTGACGGTCGGTGACGGCGGGTCAGCGGGCGCAGGTCAGTGAGTCGGGCCGGGTCAGCCGGTCAGCGGGCCAAGGCCGGGTCAGCGGGCCAAGGCCGGGTTGGCGGGCCAAGGCCGGGTTGGCGGGCCAAGGCCGGGTTGGCGGGCCAAGGCCGGGTTGGCGGGCCAAGGCCGGGTCAGCGGGTCAGCCAGCGCAGGAGCTGGCGGCGGACTCGGCGTGGGCGGCGCGGGCGCTGGCGGGGGATGCGCGGGCGGGACTTCGCCTCTTCGGTGGCGATCACCGCGGCGGCCAGGTCGCGGGTCTCGGTGCGCAGGCCCGGCGTGGCCATCGCGAGCTGCGCGACCGACCAGGCGATCGGCGACTGCTGCCGCTGGGCCGGGCCGGCGATGCCGATCAGGCGGCCGGTGACCAGGGCCTTCACGTCGGCGCGGGCGGACGGCTCGACCCAGGCATAGGTGATCAGGGCGAAGAGCGCGGCCTCGGTGATGGCGTCGGCGCCGCCCACCGCCAGGTCGACCAGCCGGCGGCGGCGGGTGGAGATCATCCAGGGCTCGTCGGCGCCGTGGTGCAGCAGGCCCAGGCAGGCCCAGACGCGGGCGGCGCGGCGATCGGCCTCGGGGCTCTCCGGTGGGTGGGTCAGCAGGGCGATCAACTGGTCCGGGTCGACCAGCACCAGGCCCAGCGCGGCGTCGTAGGCGGCCGGCGGGTGGGTCCAGCCCTGGCGGGCGATCCGCAGCAGGCGCTCGATCGACTCGGTGGCAGGCTCGGTGCCGGACGGCGGGCGGCGCCGCGGGTCGGGCAGCACCCGCTCGACGGCCGGGACGCCGCTGAGCCACGGGGTGCCGGCGCAGCAGTCGGCGAGATCCGTGTGCTCGTGGGTGTCGTCGGGGTGGTCGCGGATGAAGTCGGCCAGCCGCACCAGGTGCACGAGCTCGCCGTCGGCGCGGTAACGCAGCCGGTGAGCGGTGTGCACCGCGCAGTCGAACTCCGGGTCCTTGGCCAGCGCGCGGTCGACCCAGGACAGGGCGTCCTCGAGGCGGCCGGCGTCGGCCAGGGTGCCGGCGATGTCCGCGTAGACCGAAAGGTCGTCGGGGTCGTGCGCGACCGCCCGGCGCAGCGCCGCCAGGGCCTCGCCGACGCGGCCGGCGCTGCGATAGGCATAACCCAGCCAGATCTCGGCCAGCTTGGACGGCCGGGCCCGGGCGCCGCGCTGGGCCCACTCCACCGCGATCAGCGCCTCGCCCGCCCGCCGGGCCAGCGCGGAACCGGCGCCGAGCAGCAACGCGTGCTCGGGGTGCGCGGTGATCGCGTGGGTGACCACCGTCAGATAGGGCCGCAGGGCGCCGCGGGCATCCGCGTCGTCGGGATCGCCCACCGCCGTGCAGAGCTGCATCACGTTGCGCGCCAGCAGGTCGGGCTCCATGCGCACGCCGAGCGCGGGATCGGTCACCCAGGGCACCCCGGCCCAGTCGACACCGGGGGTGTGGCCGGCGGCGGCGAAGAGCAGCGGCAGACCGTCCTCCGGACGGCCGGCGGCGGCGAGCAGATGCGCCCGGGCCACCACGGTGCCGACGAACGCGTGCTGCTCGAGCGGGAAGAGCTCGAGCGCGCCGTCGGCGTGTGCGGCCAGCCGGCTGAGCAGCTCGTGGGCCTCGGGCAGCGTGGGGGCGTGCGCGATCGCACCGGCCAGATGGTCGGCCGCGTGGCGCATCTCACCGCGCTCGATCGCGGCCCGCGCCTGCTCCAGGTCGCGGTCGGCCGAGCGCCGGGGCTCCTCCATGACTGTCCGGGGCCTTCTTTCTCGCCGTTGCTCTCGGTGCAGGGAGAGGCGGGAATGTGCCAACTCCTGCAAGTTGCGCGGCTGCGCCACCGCAGCGAAGCCTAGGCGACGATCCTCGATATGTCAGTCCCGACGGCGTGCGCAGTTGTGCTCGGAACGTTGCGCAGCGCGGCGGTTCCGTGCAAGATTGCGCACAGAGCGAGCAGGTCTTGCGCGAAATTCCATCTTGGACATCGTTTGAACAGCAAGGGGAGGCGTGGTGGCAGAGGTCGGCGCGGAGCGTGGCGCGGGGATGTCCGCGGACATCTTGGAGCAGCCGGCGGGCTACGCACGGTTGCTCGACGGCGAGCACGCGCGGGCGATCGCCGACATCGCGGCCCGGGTCGCCGAGCGCCGGCCGCGGCACGTCGTCTTCGTCGGCCGGGGCACGTCGGACCACGCGGCGCTCTACGGCGCCTATCTGACCGAGATCCGGCTCGGCATCCCGGTGGGGCTGGCCTCACCGAGCACGATCACTCTCTACGGCGCCCGGCCCGACCTGTCCGACGCGCTGGTGGTCGGGGTGAGCCAGAGCGGCGGCTCGCCCGACCTCACCGGCGTGCTCAAGGTGGCTCGGGAGACCGGCGCGCTGACCCTGGCGATCACCAACAACCCGTCGTCGGTGCTGGCGTCGACCGCCGAGCTGTCCCTGGACGTGGCCGCCGGGCACGAGCGGGCGGTGGCGGCGACCAAGACGTACACCGCCGAGCTGCTCGCGCTGCTGCTGCTCGTCGAGGGCATCCGCAGCGGCGACGGCACGCTGCCGGCCGAGGAGCGCGCCGCCCTGAGCGAGCTGCCCGGGCTGGCCGAGCGGGTGCTGGCCGACCGGTCCGCCGACGACCTGGCGCAGCGCTACCGGTTCGCGCAGCGGATGGTGACCACGGGCCGGGGGTACGCATATCCGACCGCCCGCGAGACCGCCCTCAAGCTGATGGAGACGTCCTACCTGCCGGCGCTGGCCTTCTCCGGCGCCGACCTGCTGCACGGCCCGCTGGCGATGACCGACCCCGACGTCCCGGTGCTGGCCGTGGTCGGCGGCGGACCGGGCGGCCAGGCGATGGCCGACGTGGTGACCCGGCTGGGCGAGCGCCGGGCCGACGTGGTGACGATCGGACCGGCCGACGTGCCCGGCGCCTCCGGCCGCCTCGCCGTGCCGCCGGTCGACGAGCGTTATGCGCCGCTGCTCGACATCCTGCCGCTGCAACGCCTGGCCCTGTCGCTCGCGCTGGCCCGCGGCGGCGACCCGGACGCCCCCCGCGGCCTCAAGAAGGTGACGTCGACGCTCTGACCGGCCGACAGAAGGACGCCGACGCGCTGATGACCGGCCGACAGAAGGACGCCGACGCGCTGACGACCGGCCGGCACAAGGACTTCGACGTCTGACCCCCGGCCGACAGAACACCGCCGGGGGATAGACGCCGAGGAAACATCCGCGTGGCAGGCTTGGCGCGTGTCCACCCTGCGTGATCTCGCCGAGGAGCACACCGGCCTCGGCCCGGCCGACATCGACCAGCTGCACCGGCTGGCCGGCGATTGGCAACTGCTGTCCGATCTGTCCTTCGCCGATCTGCTGCTCTGGGTGCCGGTCCGCGCGCCCGCCGGCGAGCCGCGCTCCTTCCTCTGCGTGGCGCAGGTGCGGCCGACCACCGCGCCGACCGCCTATCAGGACGATCAGGTCGGCAAGATCGTCGGCGGGCCGGAGGTGGCGCACCTGGACATCGCGTTCGCCCAGGGCCGGATCTGGCGCGAGGGCGATCCGGTCTGGTATGGCGACACCCCCGCCCGGCACGAGGCGATCCCGGTGCGCCGCCGCGAGCCAGTCGGCGACGCCGAGTACGCCGAGGTGATCGCGGTGATCGGGCGGGACACCAACCTGTCCACCGCGCGCACCCCGAGCCAGCTCGAGCTCAACTACCTGACCACCGCCGACGACCTGGCCCAGATGGTCTCCGACGGGACGTTTCCGCCGCCCCGGCATCCCGGCGAGACCACGTCGGCGCCGCGCGTCGGCGACGGGCTGATCCGGCTCGACGCGGCCGGCAAGGTGAGCTACGCCAGCCCCAACGCGCAGTCCGCATATCGGCGGCTGGGCTTCAACGCGCACCTGGTCGGCGAGGAGCTGGCGGTGCTGTTCACCCGGGTGGCGGCCGATCCGCTGGAGGGCAACGACGCGTCCGACCGCATCCTGTCGGCGCTGCGCGGGGAGTCGCCGCCGCGGCAGGAGGTCGAGGCGCGCGGCGCGACCGTGCTGATGCGGGCGCTGCCGCTGCTGCCGGCCGGGGTGCCGATCGGCGCGCTGGTGCTGGTGCGGGACGTGACCGAGGTGCGGCGCCGGGACCGCGCGCTGATGACCAAGGACGCCACCATCCGGGAGATCCACCACCGGGTGAAGAACAACCTGCAGACGGTGGCCGCGCTGCTGCGGCTGCAGGCCCGCCGGGTGGACATCCCGGAGGCGAAGACCGCGCTGCTCGAGTCGGTGCGCCGGGTCGCGTCGATCGCGCTGGTGCACGAGACGCTGTCCATGTCGAGCGACGAGGCGGTGGAGTTCGACGGGATCGTGGACCGCATCGCCACCGCGGCGATGGAGGTCGCGTCCACCGAGGTCTCGGTCAAGATGCGCCGCGAGGGCACCTTCGGCGTGCTGCCGGCCGAGATCGCCACCTCGCTGGTGATGGTGCTCAACGAGCTGCTGATCAACGCGGTCGAGCACGGCTTCGGCGAGGAGACCGAGCCGCCGCACCCGGAGTCGGCCGAGGTGGTGGTGACCGCGCATCGTTTCCGCAAGCAGTTGCACGTGACCGTCGCGGACAACGGGCGCGGGCTGCCGGAGGGCTTCAAGGCGGACGCCGGCGGGCGGCTCGGACTGCAGATCGTGCGCGCGCTGGCCACCGGCGAGCTGCGCGGCACGATCGAGCTGCGCAACCGGGCCGGTGGCGGAACCGAGGCGGTCCTGGTGGTCCCGCTCGGCAAACGCTGACTACCTGCGCTCGAAGAGCACCAGGGTCGCCTTGGTGGCCTTCCACACGTCCACCTGGCGGTAGTCGTCGCGCAGCGTGCCGGTGAGCGGCCCGGCCTTGTCCAGCGCCGGCCCGGTCTGCCACTGCCGGAAGAACCAGACCCGCTGCGCCGTGCCGAGGCAGGCCGCCTGATCGGCGCACTGCTCGGCGTCGAGCTGACCGACCTCGGCGGCCGTCCTGGTGAGCAGCACGTCGGCCGGCTTCTCCTTGCGGCGCAGCTGGTAGTCGATGCCGGCCCGCAGCGACCAGGTGCCCTCGATGCCATAGACGATCACGTCGCCCGGCTGCTGCTCGCGCTCGATGATGCCGGCGATCGCCCGGAAGTTGGCGCCCATGTGCGCCGCCGACTTGCGGATCTCCTGCTGCGCCGGGATGCCGACGCCGATCAGCACGACCAGGGCGACCACCGCGCGCAGCTTGAGCCCGCGCAGGGCGGCCGCGGCGAGCAGGCACAGCGCGGGCACGGTGAACAGCACATAACGCGGCACCCACAGCGACGACGTCACGAAGGAGACCAGGATCAGCAGCACCGGCGGGGCCACCGCGAGCACGGCCAGCTCGGTGGGGACCTTGCGCTCGGGCCACCGCAGGGCCAGCGCGAGCCCGATCACCAGCAGCCCGGCCGCCGCCGACCCGAAGATCGCGCCCGGCGCCGCCCAGACCTGGTCCGCGTCCATCGGCGCGATCCAGTCGAGCTGGTTGCCGCGCTGGGTCAACCCCAGAAAGACCAGAGGCAACACGGGTACGAGGGCCACCGCCGTCACCACCGTCCAGCGCCGCCAGGCCCCCCGGGTGAGCACGATGTAGAAGTGCCCGGCCAGCACCAGCAGCCCCAGCATGTGCGCGAACCCGACCAGCGTGACCACCACCGCGTACGGAATCCAGCGCGCCCAGGACGGCCGCTCGATGGCGCGGTGGAGCAGCAGCGTGGCGAGCGTGGCGAAGAGAAAGGCGAAGCCGTAGGCGCGGGCATCCTGCGCGTAACGGGACAACTGCGGGATGGCGACGAGCATCAGCCCGGCCAGCAGCCCGACGTCCGGCGAGAACAGCCGCCGCCCGAGCTCGCCGGCGATGCCGATGCCGGCCGCCACCGCGAGCAGCGACGGCAGCCGCAGGGCCAGCTCCGAGTCGCCGGCCAGCGCCGTCCAGAAGTGCATGAACATGTAGTAGGGCGAGATCACGCCGTCGAAGTGCGAGGCCAGGTCGACGATCTGCCCGGGAGTGCGCTGCGAGGCGATCCAGGTGGCGTTCTCGTCCCAGCCCAGGGTCGGCTGCCGCAGCCGGAACCGGCCGACCACCAGCATCGCCAGGGCCGGCAGCAGGCTCGGCGCCCAGACCCAGAAGAGACCAGGCAGGCGTCGCTTCGTTGCGGCCGGGGCGGGCGCCTCCGGCGAGACCTGGGTGACCGTTTGAGTCGCCATCGACAGCTTTCTCCTGCAGGGGACGGACGCGGAAGTGTAAAGCTCCGTTGTTGCACAGTGTCGCGCGGTGTGCCCGGCGGCACACTCCCGCAATCTGGACCGCACTAGCCGACAATGCTGTTCCGTGGCAGGCTTACCCGCATGACCGCTGCAGTTGACCGCCGCTTCGTGGCCCGTCGCCACGTTGACTACGGCCGCGTCCGCAGCGCGATGTGTCCGGCTTCCTGACGCCGCCCGATTTCTATTTTCGGGCGCGGATGACGCGCCGGCCCTCTCCTGACACTGAAGTCACGAGCCCAGAAAAAGCCGTGAGCGTCCTGCCGTGCCCACCAGAGCAGCAGGAGGACCTCGCGACATGGCACCCGACAGCACCCCGGCACGGCCCGCCGCCCGGCCCCGCAAGGCCCGCGGCGAGGGCCAGTGGGCGGTCGGTCACCGCGAGCCGCTGAACCCGAACGAGCGGATCAAGAAGGACGACAACCCGCTCAACGTCCGGGCCCGGATCGAGAACATTTACGCGCACACCGGCTTCGCGTCCATCGACCCCCAGGACCTGCGCGGACGTTTCCGCTGGTGGGGGCTCTACACGCAGCGCAAGGCCGGGATCGACGGCGGCCGCACCGCGGTGCTCGAGCCGCACGAGCTCGAAGACGAATACTTCATGTTGCGCGTCCGGATCGACGGCGGCGCGCTCGACCTGGCGCAGCTGCGCACCATCGCGCAGATCTCCACCGAGTTCGGCCGCGACAGCGCGGACATCACCGACCGGCAGAACATCCAGCTGCACTGGATCCGGGTCGAGGACATGCCGGAGATCTGGCGCCGGCTCGAGGCGGTCGGGCTGCAGACCACCGAGGCGTGCGGCGACTGCCCGCGGGTCGTGCTGGGCAGCCCGGTGGCCGGCGTCGCGGTGGACGAAGTGATCGACCCGACCCCGGCGATCGACGAGATCATCAAGCGATACGTGGGCGATCCGCGTTACTCGAACCTGCCGCGGAAGTTCAAGACCTCGATCTCGTGGCTGGTCGACACGCCGTACGAGACCAACGACATCGGCCTGATCGGGGTGCACCACCCGCAGCACGGGCCGGGCTTCGACCTGTGGGTGGGCGGCGGCCTGTCGACCAACCCGCGGCTGGCCGAGCGGCTCGGCGTGTGGGTGCCGCTGGACGAGATCCCGGACGTCTGGGAGGGCGTCGTCGGCATCTTCCGGGACTACGGCTACCGCCGGCTGCGCACCCGGGCCCGCCTCAAGTTTCTGCTGGCCGACTGGGGTGTCGCCAAGTTCCGCGAGGTGCTGGAGAAGGAATACCTCGGGCGGGCGCTGGTCGACGGCCCGGCCGCCGAGCTGCCGGAGCGGCCGATCGACCACATCGGCGTGCACAAGCAGGTGGACGGGCGCAACTACGTGGGCGCGGCGCCGGTGGTCGGGCGCTCGTCCGGCACTCAACTGACCCGGCTCGCCGACCTGACCGAGGCCGCCGGGTCCGATCGGGTGCGCCTCACGCCGTACCAGAAGCTCCTGGTCCTTGATGTTGCCGACGAGAACGTGGAGGGGCTGATCCGCGGCCTGCGCGAGATCGGCCTGGAGGCGCGGCCGTCGTCGTGGCGGCGCGGCACGATGGCCTGCACCGGCATCGAATACTGCAAGCTCGCGATCGTCGAGACCAAGGCGCGTGGCGAGGAGCTGGTGGCGCGGCTCGAGGAGCGCCTCAAGGACTTCGACACGGACATCTCGATCCACATCAACGGCTGCCCCAACGCCTGCGCCCGCACCCAGGTGGCGGACATCGGGCTCAAGGGCCAGCTGGTCATGAACTCGCACGGTGAGCAGGTCGAGGGCTTCCAGGTGCACCTCGGCGGCGGGCTGGGCATGGCCAAGGGCGAGACGGCCGGTTTCGGCCGCAAGCTGCGCGGCCTCAAGGCGACGGCCGAGGAGCTTCCGGAGTACGTGGAGCGGCTCGCGTTGCGCTACCTGGACGACCGCGACTCCACCGACGAGACGTTCGCCAACTGGGTGGTCCGCGCCGATGAGGAGCTCCTGAAATGAGTGACGCACGGTCGGCACCGCTGTACTGCCCCTATTGCGGGGAGGAAGACCTGCGGCCCAACGAGGCGTCGCACGGTGCATGGGAGTGCCACTCCTGTGCGCGAGTTTTCACGGTCAAGTTCAACGGACTACTCAATCTCAAGGGTGTGAACCGATGACGGTCGTGACCGCCGCCTCTCTGGGTCTGGTGACTCTGGGAGCCCCTGTCTCTGCCAACGCCGCCGATTTTGAGGCGCTCGCGATCGACGCCGCCGAGGCGCTCGAGGGCGCGCCGGCCGAGGAGATCGCCAAGTGGGCGACCGACACCTTCGGCGCGCGCTTCTGCGTGACCAGCTCGATGGCCGACGCCGTGGTGGCGCACATCTTCAGCCGCGTCTCGCCGGGCGTCGACGTGGTCTTCCTCGACACCGGCCTGCACTTCCCCGAGACGCTCAAGGTGCGTGACACGGTCGCCGCCACGATGAACGTGAACGTGCGCTCGATCCGCCCGCGCATGACGGTCGGCCAGCAGGACGGCGAGTACGGCCCCCGGCTGTTCGCCCGCAACCCCGACGAGTGCTGCTTCATCCGCAAGGTGGAGCCGCTGGAGCGGGCGCTGTCCGACTACGACGCGTGGGCCACCGGGCTGCGCCGCGACGAGTCGCCGACCCGGGCCAACACGCCGGTGGTGGCGTTCGACCCCAAGCGCGGCAAGGTCAAGGTCAACCCGATCGCCGCCTGGAACCAGCAGGACGTGGACCGGTACATCTCGCGCTGGGACGTCCCGGTCAACGAGCTCTTCAAGAAGGGGTACGGGTCGATCGGCTGCTGGCCGTGCACCCGCCGCACGAAGGCCGGCGAGGACCCCCGCGCCGGACGCTGGGCGATGTTCGAGAAGACCGAATGCGGCCTGCACGTCTAGCTCGCCTGGTTTCACATTCGCTTGCCGCCACGTCGGCCCGCGCGGCGAAGGTGAAACCGGGCGTGGTCCTGGTTGCCCATGGCAGCCGGGATCCGCGCGCCGCGGCCGCCACGTCGGCTCTGGTCGAGGCCGTCGCCGCGGCCCACCCCGAGTGGGAGGTGCACGCCTCCTATCTGGACTTCGCCGGGCCGCGGCCGCTCGACGTGCTGCGCCGGCTCGCCGCCGCCGGGCACCGGCAGGCCGTGCTGGTGCCGTTGCTGCTGACCAACGCCTACCACGGCAAGGTCGACGTGCCGGCGGTCGCGCGCGAGGCGCGCGAGCTGGGTCTCGACGTGCTGCTGACCGACGTGCTCGGCCCCGGCTGCGATCTGCTGCTGGAGGCGCTCGAGCGGCGTCTGCCGCCGGCCGAGATGGATGCGGTGGTGATGATCGCCGCCGGCACGCGGGACGCCGATGCTCGGGCCACGGTCGCCGCGGCCGCCGACGCTTTGGGCGACCGGCTCGGCCTGCCCTGCACGGTGGCCTACGCGTCCGGCGCGGCGCCCACGGCCGCGGAGGCGGTGGCGTCCTTCGGTGACCGCCGGGTGGCGGTCGCCTCGTATTTTCTGGCGCCCGGACTGCTGCACGACAGCGCGGTGGCGTCGGCCCGCTCGGCCGGGGTCGTCGCGGTCGCCCCGCCGCTCGAGGACGCTCCCGAGGTCGTCGCGCTGGTCGCCGACCGGGTCGGGTCAGTCCTCGCCCACGGGCGGATGGCCGCCTGACAGCGGCTTGGCGAAACGCGGGATGGTGCCGGTGACGCGGTAGCCGGCCTTCTCGTACAGCTCGACGGTGTGGTCCCGGTTTTCCAGCGTGGTCCGGATCGTCGCGGTGGTGATCCCGGCCTGTTCGAGCCGGCGCAGACTTTCCTGGAGCAGTGCCTGGGCCACCCCGCGGCGGCGCCAGCGGGGCAGCACGGCCACCCAGGGCGTGTCCGCCGAGCCGTCGCGCCTGCGCTCGTTGAGCACCAGCGCGCCGATGCCCTCGGCGTCCCAGGCGACCAGCCAGAGGTCGACGTCACGGATGTCCTCGCGATAGTCCGAGTAGGACCGCGACTGAAAACCCAGCCCGTGCCGCGCGAAGCAGGTCTCGATCGCCGCGTGGATCAGCGGGTGATGCTCGTCCTCGACCGGCCTGATCTCGAGCCCGTCCGGAAGTTTCGGCCGCCCGGCGCCGGCCGTCGCACGGGCCAGATCCACCAGCGTGAACCGCACCCGATATCCGGCGTCCGTCAGCAGAGCGAGCCGGTCCGGCCGGGACTCGTCGGCGTTGCCACCCAGCAGCGGCGTGCCCGGGCCGGGATCAGCCCGCCAGTGCGCGGCAGCCTGCTCTTCCTGGTGCGCCAGCAGACGACGGCCGAGGCCCTGTCGTCGCGCGGCCGGGTCGATGCTCCCGCTGAGCAGATAGAGCCGGGTGCCGTCCCACTCCTCCCACCAGTCGATCCGGGAGAAGCCGACCACCTGGTCGCCCACGGTGGCGACCCGGGTGAGCGGATCGTCCAGGCGCGGCGGGCTCGCGTCGTCCGCGGTCGCGACGGCCCGCACAGCCGCGTCATCGGCCGGCTGCGCCGCCCGGATCGAGAGCTCATCCACGGGTGTGGACGCTAGCCAGCCACCGACGCCGGGTCGACCGAGTTTGCCGCTCCCGGCTGGGTCGCGTCGGCTGGGTTCCGGGCGCTTTCAGGTGGCCGGGGCGGTCTCGGCGGGTGGGGTGGCCAGGGCCACGTCGCGGTACCAGGCGATCTTGCCGCGGATGTGTTCGCGTTGGGCCTCCAGCTCGGCGATCCGGCGGCCCACCTCCTCGTCGTGCTCCTGGAGGATGCACAGCCGCTCCTCCTCGGTCTGCTCGACCCGGGTCAGCTCCGCATAGCGCTGCATGCGGGCGATCGGCATGCCGGTGTCGCGCAGGCAGCGCAGCGTTCCCAGCCACTCCACGTCGTCGTCGGTGAAGGTGCGGCGACCGCCCGGCGTGCGGCCGATGTGGGCCAGCAGGCCGATGCGTTCGTAGTAGCGGAGCGTGTCGATGCTGAAGCCGGTCTTCTCGGCCACCTCGCCGGGGGAGTAGGTCATCCATCCATCCTTGCTCATGTCTCCACTGCGGACTGTGCGCGCTTGTGGACTAAACGCGCGCGAACCGGTTCGCGAGTAATTTCGAGATCATTTCGCGAACGGAGAAGTGATCGAATTTCTCCGCAGTGCTGTCGATGCAGTGCGTGATCGGGTGTAAACAGCAAGACGCCCCGGAGCCATCAGGCCCGGGGCGCGAATGCTGTGTAGGTGGAATTCAGGCGGTAGGAGCGCCGACCCGAAGGCCGCCGCGGCGCTTCACTGCGCGCCGCTCATCCTCGCTCATACCGCCCCAGACGCCGGCATCCTGACCGGACTCGAGCGCCCAGGAAAGGCACGACTCGGTCACGGTGCACCGCCGGCAGACGGCCTTGGCCTGCTCAACCTGCAGGAGCGCGGGGCCGGACGTCCCGATCGGGAAGAACAGCTCCGGGTCCTCGTCGCGGCAGATCGCATGGTGACGCCAGTCCATGGCGGCAACACTCCTTGTTTCGGGTGGATGGTAAACGAATGCGGTGCGGTCCTACTTATATGCGTACGCGATTGGCGACCCGACGGAGTGCATCCGTCTCATCACCCATGCGTTAGCAAGCTCGGGTTTGGCTTCCGTTGCAGCGCTTCTGGATTAGGAACGCGCGCGAGCGTCGGCCGGTTACTTCTTATCGCTTGTGAATGCTTTCACGAACTCCTGCGATGTCAAGGGTAGCGCCGGAAGTTTCTCCGAGCGGGTGAGCTGTCTCACGACCCCTTTGTCCGGTTCTGCAGAGTTTCGCAGTGCCGGCTGACCAACGCCTCCATCAATGTAGTACGGTCCGGCCCCGATCGCCGACCCTTTGAGCGCTTTTCTGTGACGGATCGTGATGATCGATGGATCTCATGCCGTCCGACGTACCCAGCGGTCAGCAGATCACACGTAGTGCTTCGGGGACGGACACGAAGTGCACCTTCTGGCGCTCTCCCAGGTAGTCGCCGTCCAGTTGGAACGGTTGCGGCTTGTTGGAGAGCACAGTGAACTCGCTCTGGTCGTGCAGCTTGAGCACCTGCTTGCCATGTGCCTCGCTCCTGCGCATGGCGACCTGCGTCACTGTGCGTATGGAGCTGCCGACATACAGCTTCCGGACGGCCAGCACGTCGAGCCCGCGGTCGAAGGAGGCGTCCGGCAGGGGGTTGAGCGGCCGGTCGCCGATGTAGCTCCACGGCGCCGTGTTGCCGATGATCACCATGCTGAGCTCGGACTGCGTCTCCTCGCCCGGCCGCTCCACCGACAGCGGCGGCGACTTGCGATCCTGACCGGTGAAGAACTGCGTGGCCAGCGCGCCGAAATAAAGGCTGGGGGTGGAGGTGCGGCCGCGGTGCCGGGCCTGCTCGACGCGGCGCACCACGGCGGCGTCCAACCCCATTCCGGCGCAGAAGGTGAAGTAGCGGTCGTCGGCGCGGCCCAGCCCGATGACCCGGTGCCGGCCGGAGCGCAGTCCGTCCAGGATGACGCTGGTGCCGTCCGCCCAGTCGCGCGGCAGCCCGAGCGCGCGGGCGAAGACGTTGGTCGAGCCGCCCGGCACCACGCCCAGCGCGGGCAGACGGTGGGCCGACGCGACGGTGGACGCGGTCAGCGCCGGGGCGGCGGTCATCAGCCCGTTCACCGCCTCGTTCACGGTGCCGTCGCCGCCCAGGGTCACCACCGCGTCGACGCCGCTCTCGGCTGCCTGCCGCGCCAGCACGGTCGCGTGGCCACGCCGAAGCGTGTACTCCACCTGCAGGTCGACTTCACTGCGCAGGGCCCGCACCAGCACGTCCCGGCTGCGCTCACTCGTCGTGGTGGCTTTGGGGTTAACCACCAGTAACGCTCGCATGGGCGGCACTGTACATCGATAACGCGCCCGGAGCTGTCGGTATGGTGCACCGGTGACCGAAGGGGAAACCGGCAATCCCGGCTCTCTGACCTGGGCGGTGCGGCTGCTTCTGCTGCAGGCCGCCGGGCTCGCGCTGCTCACCGCGTACCTCATCGTGCGGTTGCTGACCGCGGACAGTGTGGCCCTCGGGGTCGCGATCGCGCTGATCGTGCTCGCGGCGCTCGGCGCCGCGGCGGTCGTGGTGGTGGCCCGGTCGCTGGGCCGGCGCACCCCGGGCGCGCGGGGGCCGGCCATCGTCGTGCAGCTGTTCGTGATCGCGTCCGGCGGCTTCCTGCTGCAGACCGGGCCGCTCTGGGCCGGGCTGGCGCTGATGGCCTTCGGGCTGCTGATCGGTGTGCTGGTCATACTCCCCGCCAGCACGCGTGCACTTGGCGTGGACTAATCGCACCCGGACCGTCGATTTGGTCTTACCCTGAGCGGGTGACCGGATCAACGGTGCGGCCGCCGGCGTACCAACTGCTCGCCGACGAGCTGCGCGATGAGATCACCTCAGGACGGCTGCAGCCCGGAGAGCGGCTGCCGCCCGAGCCTGAGCTGTGCGTTCGCACCGGCGTCAGCCGCAGCACCGTACGCGAAGCGCTCCGCCTGCTCGCCAGCCAGCATCTGATCGTGACGACCCGCGGGGTGACCGGCGGCAGCTTCGTCGCGCACCCCGATGCGGAGCTGCTCTCCGAGGCGCTCTCCACCGGGCTCACCATGCTGACCAACTCCGCCGAGATCGGGTTCGCCGACCTGATCGAGCTGCGCCGCGCCCTCGAGGTGCCGGCCGCCGGCCTGGCCGCCACCCGGCGCTCCGACGCGCACCTCTTCGAGATCCGGTCCGCGCTCTTCGACCCGGAGCTGGACGGCTTCGACGTGATGCTGCGGGCGCACGCCGACTTCCACGCGGCGGTCGCCAAGGCCACCGCGAACCCGCTGTTCGAGCTGGTGACCCGTCCGCTCTATCACGTGGGCTACGGCGACGAGGTGGTCGAGGACCTGCCGCCGGAGTATTGGCGGCGGATCGACACCGACCACCGCGACCTGCTGGAGCGTGTCGAGCAGCGCGATCCGGAGGGCGCGACGACGATCGCCCGGCGGCACCTCGACTACATCGCCGAGACCAACCGGCGCGCCTGACTCCGGGCGCTAGTTTTCCGTGCGCCTGGTGAGCAGCCGGATCGTGGCCTGCTGTCCGGTGGCCTCGGCCGACGCGCTGGTGGTGAGGGCGGTCAGCACCTTCCACGCGAAGGACGACTCGGAAGGCAGCCGCGCGCCGCGCACTGTGGTCACGGCCACCTCGACGGCGAGGGCGTCGTCGGTCACCGCGAAGCGGCACTCGAGCTCGGCGCCGCGGGTCGCGATGGCGAGCAGCATCGCGCACGCCTCGTCGACGGCGATGCGCAGGTCCTCGATCTCGTCCAGGGCGAAGTGCAGCCGCGCGGCCAGCCCGGCCGTGGCGGTGCGGAGCACGCCGAGGTAACCCCCGTCGGCGGGCACCGTCAGCAGCACGACGTCGTCTCCGATCGCCGGCTCCGAATGCGCGTGAGTCGCTTGAGTCACCGAACCCATCCTCCCGATGGACGAGACTCTAGTCGCTGATCGACGGAGTGGGGGAGGCCCGTTCAGCGAGTTGACGCAACCCAGGGCCGGCCCGCCGGCTGAGCGGCCCTGTTCGCAGCGTAGAGCCCCGCCGCCGGATCGCCATGGAACTTCACTCTGCCGTGGAGACCAGGACGGCCGGCACATCGTGGTGACATGCCGGCCGGACGGGTGTGCGGGGTGGCTCAGGACTGCTTGGTCTCCCAGAAGATCTTGTCGATCTCCGCGATCTTGCCGAGCAGCTGGTCGGCCACCGCCGGGTCCACCGAGCCCTTGGCGCCGGACGCGCCGGCCAGCTTGGTGGCCTCGTTGAACAGCTGGTGCAGGTTGGGGTACTTCTCGAAGTGCGGCGCCTTGAAGTAGTCGGTCCAGAGCACCCACAGGTGGTGCTTCACGAGCTCGGCCCGCTGCTCCTTGATCAGGATCGCGCGGGTGCGGAACTCGGGGTCGGTGTTCGCCTGGTACTTCTCGGCGATCGCCTTGACCGACTCGGCCTCGATCCGGGCCTGCGCCGGGTCGTAGACCCCACACGGCAGGTCGCAGTGTGCGCTGACCACGGTGCTAGGCATGAGGAAACGCGGAAGTCGCATCAGGACCCCTCCATACGAGTTTGCGATGATCCGTAGACGACCCTACCCCTTACCGAGGACCCCCTAACCGATGGAGGACAACTGCCATGAGGTGGCAACTGCCAGTCTTCGCGGCACTCGTCCAGGGTCCGTCGATGGCGCCCACGCTCAGGCACGGCGACGCCTTGCTGATCCGCCGGGGAAACCGCGTCCGACCTGGTGATCTGGTGGTCGCCCGGTTCCGCGTCCGGCCCGATCTGCTGGTCGTCAAGCGCGCGGTGCGCGAGCAGGACGGGGGCTGGTGGGTAAGGGGTGACAACGATCTCGCCACCGACGATTCGCGCACCTTTGGAGTGGCGGATGTCATCGGGCGGGTCATGGTGCGGTACTGGCCGCTTAAGTTAATCTCCGGTAATCGCCGCACACCGCAGTAGGCGATTTCCACTTTCCCGGGTGACCCCCGCATCGCACGTCGATCGGCGCAGACTCGCGTCCCGACCGGCTGGCCACTGATGACCTTGCCGATGCCTTGGAGTCCCTGATGTCGTTCTTCAGTTTCGAGCTCGACCCCGCCCTCGCCGCCGATCCCGTCTTCGATCTGCACCGCCGGGGCAAGATGACGATCGCCGCGACCGTCCCGCTGGCCAGCCGCGACGACCTGTCGATGGCCTACACCCCGGGCGTGGCCCGGGTCTGCGAGGCGATCGCCGCCGACCCCGCGCTGGCCGCCGACTACACCTGGACCTCGAACACCGTCGCGGTGGTCACCGACGGCTCGGCGGTGCTCGGCCTGGGCAACATCGGACCGCGGGCCGCGATGCCGGTGATGGAGGGCAAGGCCGTGCTGTTCAAGCAGTTCGGCGGCGTCGACGCGGTGCCGGTGTGCCTGGACACGCAGGACGTGGAAGAGCTGATCGCGGTGGTCAAGGCGCTGGCGCCGTCGTTCGGCGGGATCAACCTCGAGGACATCAGCGCGCCGCGCTGCTTCGAGATCGAGCGTCGGCTGGACGAGGCGCTGGACATCCCGGTCTTCCACGACGACCAGCACGGCACCGCGGTCGTCGTGCTCGCCGCGCTGCGCAACGCGGTGACGCTGCTCGGCCGCCGGTTCGCCGACCAGCGGGTGGTGATCAGCGGCGCCGGCGCGGCCGGGGTGGCGATCGCCAAGGTGCTGGTCGCGGCCGGCCTGGACGGGGCGAACGTGATCGTCTGCGACTCCCGGGGCATCGTGCACGCCGAGCGTGGCGACCTGAACTCCGCCAAGGCCGAGCTGGCCGCCCTGACCAACATCTCCGGGCGCACCGGCGGCATCACCGAGGCGCTGATCGGCGCGGACGTGCTGATCGGGGTCTCCGGCGGCACGATCGGCGAGGAAGCGCTGGCCGGCATGGCGCGGAACGAAAAAGACCAGGGCGGCATCATCTTCGGCCTGGCCAACCCGACGCCCGAGGTGATGCCGCACATCGCGCACCGGTACGCGGCGATCGTCGCCACCGGCCGCAGCGACTTCCCCAACCAGATCAACAACGTGCTGGCCTTCCCGGGCATCTTCCGGGGCGCGCTGGACGCCCGGGCCACCACGGTGACCGAGGGCATGAAGGTGGCCGCGGCCGAGGCGATCGCCGCGGTGGTGGCCGACGAGCTGCGGCCGGACGCGATCGTGCCGTCCCCTCTGGACCCGCGGGTGGCCCCTGCGGTCGCCGCGGCGGTGGCTCTGGCGGCCGAGCGCGACGGCGTGGCCCGGATGATCTCCGCAGCGGTCGAGGCCACGCCCGCCCCGGTTTAGGCTTCGGTGATGCGAGCTGCCTACGCCGCCAAGGCGGACCCGGAAAACGCGTTGCAGGCCCTGGTCGTCGGGGATCTTCCCGAGGCCGCGCCGCCGGACGGCTGGGTCACCGTGACGGTGCGGGCCAGCTCGCTCAACCACCACGACCTGTGGTCGCTGCGCGGCGTCGGGCTGCCCGGCGACCGGCTGCCGATGGTGCTCGGGTGTGACGCGGCCGGCGTCACGCCCGAGAACGAGGAGGTCGTGATCCATGCCGTGGTGCCGGATGCCGCCGACCCGCGTGGCCTGTCACTGCTGTCCGAGCACTTCCCCGGGACACTGGCCGAGCGGGTGTCCGTACCCAGAGAGAATTTGATCCCCAAGCCCGAGGGACTGTCGTTCGCGGACGTGGCCTGCCTGCCGACCGCCTGGCTCACCGCGTGGAACATGCTGACCACGCGGGGCCGGGTGGACCGGGCCGAAGCCGTGCTGGTGCAGGGCGCCGGCGGCGGGGTGGCGACGGCCGCGGTCGTGCTCGCGGTGGCGATGGGCAAGCGGGTCTATGCGACCAGCCGCGAGCAGTGGAAGCGCGAGCGGGTGACCGCGCTCGGTGCGACCGCCCTGGAACCCGGCGCGCGGCTGCCCGAGCGGGTCGGCGTGGTGATCGAGTCGGTGGGCGCGCCGACCTTCGACCACTCGATGAAGAGCTCGCAGCCGGAGGCCCGGATCGTGGTCTGCGGCGCCACCGGAGGCCACCAGGCGACCGTCGACCTTCGGCGGGTCTTCGCGATGCGGCTGGAGATCCTGGGCGCGACCATGGGCACCGCCGACGACCTGCGGGCGCTGCTCGACTTCATGGCGGCCGAGGGCGTGCGTCCGGTGATCGACTCGACCTACGGCTTCAGCGCGGTCGGTGACGCCTTCGCCCACCTGGACTCCGGCCAGGTCTTCGGCAAAGTGGTCCTCGACCACCTCCACTGAGCACCCGTTTTTAAGGAAAACCAAGCAGCACGCTCCATTGACAAAAAGATTTTGTACGTCCAGGATTCCTTTTGTGATGAAGGATCTGCTGTACCTGGAGCGCGTCGAGCAGGCCGAGACGCTGCTCAAACCACAGCGCATCGAGGTGCTGCGGGAGCTGGCCGAGCCGCGTTCGTGCACCGAGGTGGCCGCCCGGCTGGACCAGACCCAGCAGCGCGTCTACTACCACGTCAAGCGGCTCGTCGAGCACGGCCTCGTCGCCCGGGTCGCCGAGCGCCGGGTGCGCGGCATCAACGAGGGCGTCTATCAGGCGGCCGCGCGGGCCTACTGGATGTCGCCCCGCCTCGTCGGCCGGATCGGCCGGCCCCAGCGGCGTGACGAGGCCAGCCTCGGCTATCTCCTCGATCTCATGGAGGAGGTGCAGTCCGACGTCGCCGGCCTGCACTCCCGGGCGGCCGGGGGCGAACCGGATCTGCCGTCGCTCGGCGTCTCCGGCGAGATCCGGGTGCGACCCGAGCGGCGTCCCGAGTTCATGGCCGACCTGAAGACCGCCCTGCAGGACCTGTTCACCAAGTACGGCGGCGCCGAAGGCGACGCGTTCCGGCTCGCCGTCGCCTGTTATCCCGAACAACAAGGAGAAGATCGATGAGCTCGCTGAAGAAGACCATCCGGATCGCCGCCCCGACCAACGAGGTGCACCGAGCTCTCACCGACCCGGCGGCATTGCGCGCCTGGTTCGTCGAGCACGCGGAGGTCGACCTCCCCGACCGGTACGAGTTCTGGGGGCGCTTCACCCCCGGCGGCGAGGCGCCACACCAGCGCCTGCGGCACGTCGACGACAACTCGCTCGGCTTCGACTGGGAGCTCGACGGCGTCGCCACCACGGTCGACATCGAACTGGTCGCCGAGGCGGAGGGCTCGACGCTGCTGACGCTCACCCAGACCGGCATCATCGGCTTTCCCGAGATGATGACCGACGGCGGCGACCGTGCTCTCATGCACACCTTCTGGGCGCTGGCCCTGGGCAACCTGGCCGACTACGCCGAGGGCCGGGAGCCCGTGGTGCTCTGCGACTTCACCAGCCGGGTGCTGCGCCACGAGCTGCTGATCGACGCCGATCGGCTCGCGGTCTTCGCGTCGATGACCGAACCCGAGCAGTTCTCCCGATGGGCCGGCGTGAAGGTCGAGGCCGAGTTGCGCCCCGGCGGCCGCTGGGCGATGGGCGGTTTCGAGGCGAACCCCTACCCCGCGCACATCATCGACATCGAGGCGGGGCGGTCGATGTCGATCCAGTGGCCCGGCATGGTCGAGTCCTGGGAGCTGGCCGACTCGGACGGGCGCACCCGGCTGACCTTCGTGCACAGCGGATTCGACGAGGGCACGCGGCCGCCGTACGACGGCTGGCTGGGCGCGCTCAGCGGCCTGGTGGGCCTGCGTCGCTTCCACGAGATCAAGGACTGGCGCCAGATGTGGACCTACGAGCACGTCGACGGTCTCCCGGACGGAGTCCTGTCCCTCGACTAGAGCTTGTCGATGAGGGTTGCGCGCCGGCCCTTGGTGGCATCGGCCTCGAGACGGTCCCTGGCCTCGATGTCGGCGTAGAGCGCGTACCGAAGGAAGTCTGTCGTCGTGGCGATCACCGGCTGGAAGTCCTTGGTGATCGCCACGTGGCCGCCCTCGGTGACCGCGAGCATCGCCTTGGGCCACGGCACGGCGTCGAACGCGGCGAGGCCGTCCTGGTAACGGACCGTCTTGTCGAGCTTGCCGTGCACGAACAGGATCGGCGCCGGCTCACCGCCGAACGGCAGGCTGAGGACCAGTTGCCCGGACATCACAACGGCGGCCTTGAGGCGGTCGTCGCGGTTGCCGGCGAAGAGGCCGATGGTGGTGATGCCGCCCGCCGAGTGCCCGGCGGCGGCGATCCGGTCCCGGTCGATCAGGCCGTCGTCGTCGGTGGCCAGCATCCGGCTGATCACCTCGGACACGTCGGCCGGCTGGTTGATCACGTCCAGCGGCTCGAAGTCCTCGACCTGGTAATGCGTGTGCGGGAACTTCGGCGCGGCGACCACGAAACCGGCACGCGCCCAGGCCCGCAGCACGCTGGCATAGGCGCTCGGCTCGGAGGTCAGGCCGTGGCTGAACACGATCAGCGGGAAGGGTTTCGTGCCCTCGGTGGGATACCAGACGGTGGTCGGCAGCGGCCGGTCGGCGCCGCGCTCGAACTTCATCTCGCGGGTCTTGATGGCGAGGCTCTGGGTCGGGGCTTTCGGGGCTGTCGGGCTCGGCTCGGCGCTTTCCATCGGCGCGGCTGAGCTCGGGGCCGTCTTCATCGGCGCCGGCTGCGGCGAGGGGGAGCAGGCCGCGAGCAAGATCAACATCAAGACCATCGGGGTACGCCACGGCACGCGGCCATTGTGCCCTCCGCTCACGACCGGTTGCCGCCCAGCGTCCGCAGCAGGAAGTCGGTCACCAGCCGATCCATGTCGGCGTATCCCGCCCGTCCCGGCAGCATGTAGGCCGCGTGGCCCATGCCGGGCAGCACCGCGAACGTCTTCGGCCACGGCGCCCGGTCGAAGGCGGCCCGCCCGTCCGCGATCGGGATGACCGCGTCGTCGTCGGCGTGCACGAAGAGCAGGCGGGCGGGCCTGCCGCCGAACGCGCCCGGCGCGAGCCAGCCGGCGATCACCACGCCGGCCCGGATCCGCGGGTCGTGCCCGGCGCGCAGCAGCCCGGTCGTGGTGTAGCCGCCGGCGGAGTGCCCGACCACCCCGATCCGGGTGACGTCGATGTGCCCGCGCAACGGGTCGTCCGAGCGGGTGGCCAGCCGGATCAGGCGGCGCAGCAGATAGGTGGCGTCGGCCGGCTGGTTCGCGTAGTCCGCGCGGATGTACGGGTCGGCCCGCTTGTTGGTGAACGGATAGGCCGGGACGGCCACCACGAACCCGGCCGCGGCCCAGCTCGCGACCGCCGGCGAGTAACGCTCCGGCGAGCCGTGCAGTCCGTGGCTGAACAGCACGAGCGGGTAGCGCCCCGGGCGTGGCAGCGCGTCCGAATGCGGCGTGACCATGGCCGGCGCCGGTGCGGGCACCCGGTTGCGGGCGCTCGTCAGCGCCGGGAAGAGCACCAGGGTGCGCAGCGGGCGGTCGGCGCCGCGGGCGAAGCGGAATTCGCGTACGCCGACCGGGAAACGCGCTGTAGTCACCTTTTGGACGACCGCCACCACCGGCGGCGCGGCGGGCGCGGCCACGTGGTGAGGTTCGTCGCAGGACGTCGTGACCAGCGCTGCGCAGAGTGCCGCGGCGATCACGATCCGTCCCATGATCAAACGTTATGCCCGACACGCCCACTAAAGAGGGAATTCCGCGATGCTGGTTGAGCTCGCCCGGTCACGCTAGGGTGCAGCGCATGCCTGACGACACCGTCGATCCGAGCGGCAACACCGAGGCCTTCCGCGCCTTCACCAACCTGCCGGACGAGCCTGCCGCGACCCCTTCGAAGACCCCGTTGATCATCGGCGGTGCGGTGCTGGCCGTCATCGTGGTCGCGGTGATCCTCTGGTTGGCCCTCTAGCCGAGCGCGGCGCGGCTCTGGGTCGCGATCTCCAGCTCCTCATCGGTGGGGATCACACAGACCTTGACGGGTGAATTGTCCGCGGAAATCACCTTCTCGCGCTCCCGATTGCGCTGCTCGTCGAGCACGATGCCCAGGGCTTCGAGGCCACCCAGCGCCGCCGTGCGCACCGGCGCCGCGTTCTCGCCCACCCCGCCGGTGAAGGTGATCGCGTCCACCCGGCCCAGCACGGCCAGATAGGCGCCGACGTATTCGCGGATGCGGCGGCAGTAGACGTCGAAGGCCAGCGCGGCCCGCTCGTCACCGTCCGCGCGTCGCCGCAGAAGCTCGCGCATGTCGTTGACCCCGCCCAGGCCGAGCAGCCCGGCATGGCGGGTCAGGGAGTCCTCGATCTCGTCGAGCGGCAGCCCGGCCACCCGGTGCAGGTGGAAGACCACGGTGGGGTCGAGGTCGCCGCTGCGCGTACCCATCACCAGGCCGCCCTGCGGCGACATGCCCATCGACGTGGCCACGCTGCGGCCGGCCCGGACCGCGCATGCGCTGGCGCCGTTGCCCAGGTGCAGCGTGACGACGTTCGCATCGGCGTTGCCCAGCAGCGCCGCGGTCTGCCGGGCCACATAGGCGTGCGACGTCCCGTGGAAGCCGTAGCGCCGCACCTGCCAGCGCTGCGCCAGGTCGGCGTCGATCGCCCAGGTCACGCCCTCCGGCGGAATGCTCTGGTGGAACGCGGTGTCGAAGACCGCGACCTGCGGCACGTCCGGCAGCAGCTTGCGGGCTACCGCGATGCCGGCCAGCGCCGGCGGGTTGTGCAGCGGCGCCAGCGGCACCAGCCGCTCGATCGTGGCCACCACGGCGTCGTCGATCAGCGTCGGCCGGCTGAACTCGGCCCCGCCGTGCACCACCCGGTGACCGACCGCGCCCAGCCCGTCGAGCCGCACCGAGTCCATGATCCGGCGCAGCGCCGACTCGTGGTCCGGTGCGTCGCCGTCCGCCTCGCCGATCCGCTCGACCAGCCCCTTGGCCTCGGTCTTCTCCCCGTCGAACAGCCGGTACTTGACCGACGACGAGCCCGAGTTGAGCACCAGGACCCTCACGACGCCGCCTGGATCGCGGTGATCGCGACGGTGTTCACGATGTCCTTGACCGTGGCCCCGCGGGACAGGTCGTTCACCGGCCGGCGCAGACCCTGCATCACCGGCCCGACCGCCACCGCGTTCGCCGACCGCTGCACCGCCTTGTACGTGTTGTTGCCGGTGTTCAGATCGGGGAACACGAACACCGTCGCCCGGCCGGCCACCGTGCTCTCCGGCAGCTTGGTCGCCGCCACCGCGGGGTCGATCGCCGCGTCGTACTGGATCGGGCCCTCCACCGGCAGATCCGGCCGGCGCTCCCGCACCAGCGCGGTGGCCGCCGCGACCTTCTCCACGTCGGCGCCCGCGCCCGAGCTGCCGGTCGAATAGGACAGCATCGCCACCCGTGGCTCGATGCCGAACGCCGCGGCGGTCTGTGCGGAGGAGAGCGCGATGTCGGCGAGCTGGGCGGCGTCCGGGTCGGGATTGACCGCGCAGTCGCCATAGACCAGCACCCGGTCGGCCAGCAGCATGAAGAACACGCTGGACGCCACCGACACCTCCGGCACGGTCTTGATGATCTCGAAGGCGGGCCGGATCGTCGCCGCGGTGGTGTGGTTCGCGCCGGACACCATGCCGTCGGCCAGCCCGGAGAACACCATCATGGTGCCGAAGTAGTTCACGTCCCGCACCACGTCATAGGCCAGGTCGAGCGTCACCGCCCGGTGTTTGCGCAGCTCGGCATACTTCTCGGCGAACTGGTCGCGCCACTGGCTGGTGGCCGGGTCGATCAGCCGCGCGGCGCCGATGTCCACGCCGAGCTCGCGGGCCCGGCGCTCGATATCGGCCGGGTCGCCGAGCAGGGTCAGCTGCGCCACGCCGCGGCGCAGCAACGTCTCGGTGGCCCGCAGGATCCGTTCGTCGGTGCCCTCGGGCAGCACCAGGTGGCGGCGGTCGGCGCGGGCCCTGTCGATCAGGTCGTTCTCGAACATCAGCGGCGTCACCCGGCTGGACCGCGCCACGTCGAGCACCTGGGACAGTTCGGCGGTGTCCACGTACTTCTCGAACGCGCCCAGCGCGGCCTCGATCTTGCGCGGGGTGGCGACGCTGAGGGTGGACTCGATCCGGTCGGCGGCGGCGATGGTGTGGTAGCTGTCGCTCGCTACCACCAGCATGGCCAGGCCGGTGTTCAGCCGCTCGATCACCCGCAGGGCCCGCGGGTCGGGGAACTCGCCGATGGTCAGCACCAGGCCGGCCAGCGTCACGTTGCCGGCCGCGTGCGCGGCGCTGGCCGCGACCAGCACGTCGGCCCGGTCGCCCGGGGTGATCAGCAGCGCGCCGTCGACCAGGTGGTCGAGCACCGCGGGGACGTGGGCGCCGCCCACCACGTAACCCAGCACGTCGCGGTCCAGCGCCGCCTCGCCGCCGGTGACCACAGTGGCGTTCAGCGCCGCGGCCACCTCGGCGACCGTCGGCGCGGCCACCACCGGCATCTCCGGCACCGCCCAGACCGGCACCGGCAGCCCCTGCGGCGCGGCCACCCCCTCGGCGCCACGGTTGGCGACCACGGCCACGACGGTGGCGTCCAGGTCCACGAACGAGTGATAGGCGCTCTTCGCCGCGGCCGCCAGCGACTCGGTGGTGCGCTGCTCGCCGCTGATCACCGGCACCACGACGCTGCCGAACTCGGTGGCCAGCCGGGCGTTGAAGGCGAGCTCGCGGGGCAGTTCGTCGCGCCCGTCCTCGTGATGCGAGTCGGTGAAGTCGCTGCCGACCACGACCACGGACGCGCACTGCCGCTCGACCTCGCGGTAGCGCTCGACGATCCGGGTGATCAGCTCTTCCCGGCGCCCGTCGGCGACCAGCGCGGCCGCCTCCGCATAGGTGGTGCCGTAGGCCTCCGCATAGGGCGCGACCACCAGGTAACGCGAGGTCAGCAGCGTCAGCAGCGCGTCGTCGTCGGTGCCGCTGACCAGCGGCCGGAACACCCCGATCCGGGCCACCTGCCGGGACAGCAACTCGACCAGCCCGAGCGCCACCGTCCCCTTGCCGACCCCGGGTCCCAGCCCGGCGACATACACACTCCGCGCCACAGGGTCACCGTACTGGTGATTGCGAGTTTCCAGCGAAGATCAAGTTCTTTGTCGCAGCGGGGTGGGTGGTGCCGGCCGCAGTTCCCACCGAGGGCCGGGCGGTCCCATCTGGCCGCTGGCGCGTCCAAACCGATGAGCCCACCCGGCGACGTCCGTGCCCACTCACCCTTTACCGCTGCGCGGCAGATAGGCGGTCTGGCGTGGCCCGGCGCACTCGCCGCCGCCCCAGCGGAAGACCACCTCGCCGGCCAGTGAGCCCACCTCGGCGCCGCACAGCGGGTCGCGGGTGGCGACGCCGAGCTTCCCGGTCACCGGGTCGAGCAGCACGCCGCCGTCGAGCAGCAGCATGTCCGGACCGGCCAGCCGGGGCACACCGGGGTAGGGCAGGGCGGTGCGGTCCTCCCCGCCGGGCTTCTGCAGGAACCACCCGGCCGGGTCCCGGCCCAGGCAGAAGGCCGCCACGCAGTCCAGCTTCTCCGCGCCGGCGGGTGGGATCACCACGCGCTCCTCCCCGGTGACGAGGTTGCGGAACCGGGTGCTGTCCGCGTTGCGCGCCCAGACCGTGCCGTCGACCGTGAGCCCGTCGAACTCCGCCAGGCTGTCGAACGCCTCGGGGCCGGGCGTGAACCGCTCGACGTGCCGCTCCTTGGTCGTAGTGGTCATATCCGACCAGTACACGTTCCGGTCGTCGGCGAAGATGCCGGTCGGCACGAACGGCCCTTCGTAGGTGGAGATCTCCCGCATCGAGCCGCCGCCGGCCGGAGACAGGGTGATCCGGCTGATCCGGTCGTCGGTCTGGATGCGAAAGATGGACGTGTTGGTGATCGCGACCATCGGCACCCGGGCGCGGGCCGGCAGGTGGGTGAGTACCGGCCGGTAGGTCTTCTCGGCGACCGCGTAGTTCCACAGGGTCGTGACGGCGTCCGCCGCGGGCCGCGCCACCTGACCCCAGACCAGCAGAGCTCCCGCATCGACCCGGCCGACGACCACCGGCTCGCTGCCGTCCGGCGTGTTCGGCAGCTGCTCGGCCACCGTGGCGCCGGGCCACGTCTCGGTCAGCAGCGGCGGATCGGCCGGCAGCGCGGGCAGGGTGAAGCCGGCCGGCGGCACGACACGCTCGTCCGGCGGCCGGGTCACCGCCCAGGCGCCGCCGGCCAGCAGCAGCACGGCGGCGAAGGCCGCGGTGACGGCCTGCCGGCGGCGGCGTCGCCGATGCCCGGTCTCCACCCGCGCCAGCAGGTCGGCGGGCGGCTCGGGAGCGTGCTCGGCCAGCGTGAGCATCGCGTCGTGCAGATCGGTGCTCGTCATGAGGTCACCCCTTCCAGGGTTGCGATGCCGGTGGCGCGGAGTTTGTCCAGAGCGCGGGCGGCCTGGCTGCGGACGGTGCCGCGAGCCACCCCGAGGACGCCGGCGATCTCCGCGTCGGTGAGGTGCTCGTAGTAGCGCAGGACGATCACCGCCCGCTGCCGTGGCGGCAGTTCGGCGAGGACGGCCCAGACCCGGCCGGCCTGCGCCGAGGCTTCCACCCGGCCCAGGTCCGGGTCGTCGGCCGATCGCTCGGGCACCGCGGCGCTGGGCAGCTCGCGCCGGCGGCGGCGCCAGGCGGAGACGTGCAGGCGGGTCATGGTCGTGCGCACGTACCCGACGGGGTCGTCCTGCCGATCCAGCCGCGGCCAGTGCGCGCGCAACTTGATCAGCGCGTCCTGCACCAGATCGTCGGCGTCGTGATGATTGCCGGCGAGCAGGTACCCATAGCGGTACAGCGCTGCCCCCCGATTGCGGACGAAGTCCGCGAACAGCCTGTCATCCCCCATGGGTCAACACCTCCGACCCAGGACGCACGACCGGCCGGATGTGTTGCACGGCTAATCGCTCAACAGCGTGCGCAGGTAGTTCTCCGGGCGCCCGAGGAAGGCCTTCCAGTGCCCGACCAGCTCGAGGTCGTCCCAGCCGGTGCGGCGGATGCCGTGCTCGCCCAGCTCCAGGATGGTCGCGCCGGGCAGGGCGGTCAGCACCGGCGAGTGCGTCGCGACGACGACCTGCGCGCCGGCGTCGCGCAGCAGATCGAGGTGAGCGAGCAGCCGCAGCGTCGAGGTGAACGAGAGCGGCGCCTCCGGCTCGTCCATCAGGTAGAAGCCGTAGCCGCGGAACTTGCGCTCCAGCAGCTCCAGAAAGCCCTCGCCGTGACTGCGGTCGTGCAGATCGCCGTCCGGGCCGCCGAGCGACTCCAGGTAGGTATAGAGCCCGTGCATCGTCTCGGCCCGTAGGAAGTAGGCGTTGGCGGCCCGGCCCGGGGTCCGGATCACCCGCAGCATGCCGCCCAGCGGCGACTCGGTGGCCCGGGAGCTGTGCATCGCCCCGCGCGAGCCGCCCTCGGCGTTCAGGCCGTGCGCCTGCGCCAGCGCCTCGATCAGCGTGGACTTGCCGGAGCCGTTCTCGCCGACCAGGAAGGTGACGCCGGCCGGGATGTTCAGGCCGCGCTCGAGGACGGCCGTCACCGCCGGGATCCGGGCCCACCACTCGCCGGCGTCGAACTCGGCGGCGGCGTCGCGCTCGAAGCGGCGAACCGGCCGGTCAGTCCTCATCGTCCTCGTCGTCGCGGGCCAGCCAGGTCGCGAAACGCTCGATCGCCGTCTCGAACTCGGGGTTCTGGTCGACGAACGTCCGCAGTTGCGATCCGATCCATTCGAGCGACACCGACTCCTCGCCGCGCCGCTCGATCAGTTCCTCGATGCCACGATCCGTGAAGTACATGCCCCGGATCCTAGGAGGGGCGAGACGGTGTGACCGCCCCGCCCCCAAACCTCTAGGGACGCGGGAGTGCCGCCTCGGCCAGCGCCGACTGCTCGGCGTCGTGCAGCTTGGCCGAGCCCACCGCGGGCGCCGCGGCCGCCGGACGGGAGATCCGCCGCAGCCGCACCCCCTCGAGGTGCTCGAGCAGGTTGAGCGCGACGAACGACCAGGCGCCCTGGTTGGCCGGCTCCTCCTGCACCCACGCGAAGTCCTCCGCGTTCGGGTATTGGCGGAGCACCGCCTTGAGCTCCTCGACCGGCAGCGGGTAGATCTGCTCCATCCGGATGATCGCGGTGTCCTGGATGCCGCGCTCGGCCCGCGCCTGGAACAGGTCGTAATAGACCTTGCCCGAGCAGAGCAGCACCCGGCGCACCGCCTCCGGCTGCAGCGGGTTGCCATTGACCCCGGCGTCCGGCATCACCGGCTGGAACGTGCCGCCGGTGAAGTCGGCCACCGACGACACCGCCAGCTTGTGCCGCAGCAGCGACTTCGGCGAGAAGACGACCAGCGGCTTGCGCTTCGGCGACAGGGCCTGGCGGCGCAGCAGGTGGAAATAGTTTGCCGGGGTGGTCGGGTTGGCCACCCGCATGTTGTCCTGCGCGCACATCTGCAGGAACCGCTCGGGCCGGCCGGACGAGTGGTCCGGGCCCTGGCCCTCCTGGCCGTGCGGGAGCAGCAGCACCAGCGACGACTGCTGGCCCCACTTCACCTCGCCGGAGGTGACGAACTCGTCGACGATCGACTGGGCGCCGTTCACGAAGTCGCCGAACTGCGCCTCCCAGAGCACCAGCGCGTCCGGGTTCTCCACCGAGTAGCCGTACTCGAAGCCCATCGCCGCGTATTCGCTGAGCAGCGAGTCGTGCACGAAGAACCGGGCGTTGCCGGTGGCCATCGTGGACAGCGGCAGATAGTCCTTGCCGGTCTTCGAGTCGACCAGCGACGCGTGCCGCGACACGAACGTGCCACGCCGCGAGTCCTGGCCGGCCAGCCGCACGGTGACGCCCTGCGCCAGCAGCGACCCGAAGGCCACCAGCTCGCCGAAGCCCCAGTCGATGCCGCCCTCGGCGGACATCTTGGCCCGCCGCTCGAGCAGCTGGGACACCCGCTTGTGCGGGGTGAAGCCCTCGGGCAGGTCGACGTGCGCCTGCCCGACGGCGGCCACGGCGGCCGCGTCGATCGCGGTCTCCACGGCCGGCTCCGGCTCGTCCTGGCGCATCACCCGCGGGCGCGGCGGCGTGCCGGCCGAGTCGCGGGTCGCCTTGAACACCTGCTCGAGCTGCTGCTGGTAGTCCCGCAGCTGCTCCTGGGCGTCGTCGACGGTGATGTCGCCGCGCCCGATCAGCTCCTCGGTGTAGAGCTTGCGCACCGAGCGCTTGGTGTCGATGATCTCGTACATCCGCGGGTTGGTCATCGACGGGTCGTCGCCCTCGTTGTGCCCGCGGCGGCGGTAGCAGACCAGGTCGATGACGACGTCCTTGTTGAACGCCTGGCGGTATTCGAAGGCCAGCCGCGCCACCCGGACTACGGCCTCGGGGTCGTCGCCGTTCACGTGGAAGATCGGCGCCTGGATCATCCGCGCCACGTCGGTCGAGTAGAGCGACGAGCGGCTGTACTCCGGCGCGGTGGTGAAACCGACCTGGTTGTTGACCACCACGTGCACGGTGCCGCCGGTGCGGTAGCCGCGCAGTTGGGACAGGTTGAGCGTCTCGGCCACCACGCCCTGACCGGCGAACGCCGCGTCGCCGTGCACCAGCAGCGGCAGCACCGTGTAACCGTGCAGGCCCAGGTCGAGGCGGTCCTGCTTGGCGCGGACGATTCCCTCGAGCACCGGGTCCACCGCCTCCAGGTGCGACGGGTTGGCGACCACGCTGACCGTCGTCGAGTGCTCGCCGTCCGGCGTCGTGTATTTCCCGGTCTGGCCCAGGTGGTATTTGACGTCGCCGGAGCCGTGCGCCGACTTCGGGTCCATCTGACCCTCGAACTCGCTGAAGATCTTCTCGTACGGCTTGCCGACGATGTTGACCAGCACGTTCAGCCGGCCGCGGTGGGCCATGCCGATGACCATCTCGTCGAGGCCGTCCTCCGCGGAGGCCTTGAGCACCTCGTCGAGCAGCGGGATCAGCGACTCGCCGCCCTCCAGCGAGAAGCGCTTCTGCCCGACGAACTTGGTCTGCAGGAACGTCTCGAAGGCCTCGGCCGCATTGAGCCGGTTGAGCACGTGCTTCTGCTCGTCGGTGTCCGGCTTCGCATATTTGATCTCGATGCGGTCCTGGATCCAGCGCCGCTCCTCGGGGCCCTGGATGTGCATGTACTCGATGCCGACCCGGCGGCAGTACGTGTCGCGCAGCACGCCGAGCACGTCACGCAGCTTCATCTTCTGCTTGCCGGCGAACCCGCCGACCGGGAACACCCGGTCGAGGTCCCACAGCGTCAGCCCGTGCTGCAGCACGTCGAGGTCGGGGTGCCGGCGGATCTCGAACTCGAGCGGGTCGGTGTCCGCCATCAGGTGACCACGCACACGGTAGGCGTGGATCAGCTCGACCACCCGCGCGGCCTTGTCGATCTGCCCCTCGGAGGTGCGCGCGACGTCCCGCACCCAGCGCACCGGCTCATAGGGGATTCGCAGCGAGGTGAAGATGTCGTCGTAGAAGGCGTGGTCGCCGAGCAGGAACTCGTGCATCGCCTTGAGGAACTCGCCGGACTGCGCGCCCTGGATGACCCGGTGGTCATAGGTGCTGGTCAGCGTGGTGACCTTGCTGACGCCGTGCTCGGACAGGGTCTCGTCGGACATGCCGGAGTAGGGCGCGGGGTATTCCATCGCGCCGACACCGATGATCGCGCTCTGCCCGGTCATCAGCCGCGGGATCGAGTGCACCGTGCCGATGCCGCCCGGGTTGGTCAGCGAGATGGTGGTGCCGGTGTAGTCGTCCATGGTGAGCTCGCCCCGCCGGGCCCGCCGCACCACGTCCTCATAGGCCTGCCAGAACTTGCGGAAATCCATCTTCTCGCAGTTCTTGATGGACGGGACCACCAGCGTGCGCGACCCGTCCTTCTTGGCCAGGTCGATCGCGATGCCCAGGTTGACGTGCTCCGGCGCGACCAGCGCCGGCTTGCCGTCGATCTCGGCGAACGAGTTGTTCATCTCCGGGTGCTGCAGGACCGACCGGACCAGCGCCCAGCCGATCAGGTGGGTGAAGCTGACCTTGCCACCGCGCCCGCGGGCGAGGTGGTTGTTGATCACGATGCGGTTGTCCACCAGCAGCTTCGCCGGGACCGCGCGCACGCTCGTCGCGGTGGGCACCTCGAGCGAGGCGTCCATGTTCTGCACGATCTTGGCGGCCACTCCGCGCAGGGTGGTCACCTTGGCCCCCTCGGGGGCCTTCCCATTGGTCGTGGCCTTGGGTGCCGGCTCCGGCTTGGCGACCGGCGCCGGCTTGGTCTCGGGCTGGGCCTTGGGCGCCGGCGGTACGGTCGGCTTCACCGCCGCCACGTTCTTGGCGGCCGGGGCATCCGTGCCCGCCTTGGCGGCCGAAGCCGTGGCGTTCGCAGCGGTGGCCTCGTCCGGGGTCACGATCGATCCGGTCGCCATCGCCGGCTTGTAGTCGGCGAAGAAATCGTGCCAGGCAGGATCGACGCTGGCGGGGTCGGCCAGGTAGCGCTGGTACATCTCGTCGACGATCCACTCGTTCGGACCGAAGTCCGCGAGCGGATTGTCATGCGAAGTCTGCTGGGTCGACACTGCCGAGTTCGCCTCTTTCACCGTTTGTCAACACGCGACGCGAAGGTCACACGGGACGGAATGAACGGTGTCAAGGTTACGCCGCGCGCGCAGCCGGGGTGTCACGCCCCAACACCCTTGATGCCAATTACTAGGTCCGGTCCCGAATCCGCCCTGGGAGGACGCGTGGTTCCGAGTGGATTCGGGACCAGACCTAGCTGACGTCGCGTCGCCGCATGATCAGGGTGCCGATGAGGCCGGTCACTGCCGCATAGCCGAGCAGCACCGCCGCGCCGACCCAGCGCGGTGGATTGCCGGGCAGTTCGGTGCCGGAGATCATCAGCTGGGACGCGGTGGTCGGCACCAGCACCTCGAGCTTCGAGAAGAAGTCGGCCACGTATTGCGCCAGCAGATAGAACGCCACGCTGCCGCCGATCGTGCCGATCAGATAACCGATCGACAGGGTGAGCGTGGCCCCGATCTGGCTGCGGATCAGCACGCCGGCGCCCACGCCGAGGATCGCCCACAGCGCGAAGGCCAGCGCGTTGAGCGCGATGGACCGCCAGACGGCCGGCTCGCCGAGCTGCACCGGCACCTCCAGCGAGCGCAGCACGAACGGCACCACCAGCAGGTTGAGCACCGTGGTGATCAGCCAGAACAGCAGGCCCATCAGCACCGCCGCGGCGAGCTTGGCGAGGATCACCCGCTCGCGGTGCGGGGTGATCAGAAAGGTGGTGGTGGCGGTCAGGTGAAAGAACTCGTTGGTCACCAGGATCGCGCCGAGCAGCATCACCAGCAGCACCCCGAAGAACTGCCCGCTGGTGTAGAGCGTGCTCGCCACGTTGATCGCCGAGCCGGTGACCCGGATCAGCTCGGCCTGGTCGGCCGGCACGTCGGTGCCCGGGTCGACCTGGCTGGTGATGTTTGCCGTGCCCCAGTTGTAGAGCACCGCCAGCCCCCACAGGGGCAGCAGGATCAGCCCGAACACCCACCAGGTGGAGGTGGTGCGGAGCTTGGTCAGCTCGGCCGCGATGAGCCTCATCGAATGCCCGCCTTTCCGGCCGTCAGCTGCAGGAACACCTGCTCCAGGTCGGCGCGCTCGCCGGTCAGCTCGTGCAACTCGACGCCGGCGGTGAACGCGGCGTGCCCGACGATCGCGGGCTCGAGGCCGGCGATCAGCAGGGCGCCGTCCGGCTGCGGCGTGATGGCCGGGGCGAGCGGCGCCAGCGCGGTGGTCAGCTTGGCCGGCTCGGGGGTGCGGACCCGCACCTGCACCTGCGAGCCCATCGACCCCAGCACGCTGTCGACCGGACCCTGGGTGATCAGCTTGCCGGCCGCGACGATCACCACGTCGTCGGCGAGCTGCTGCATCTCGCTCAGCAGGTGGCTGGAGACCAGCACCGTGCGGCCCTCGGCGGCGAGCGTCTTGAGCAGATCGCGCATCCAGCGGATGCCCTCGGGGTCGAGACCGTTGGCCGGCTCGTCGAGGATCAGGACCTTGGGGTCGCCGAGCATGGCGGCGGCGATGCCCAGCCGCTGGCGCATGCCGAGTGAGTAGCCCTTGAACTTGCGCTTGGCCGCCGGGGTCAGCCCGACCAGGGCGAGCGCCTCGTCCGCGCGCTGCATCGGCAGGCCCGCGGCCCGGCACATCATGCGCAGGTGGTTGACGCCGGTGCGGCCGCGGTGCGCGCTGGACGCCTCGAGCACCGCGCCGACGTGCCGGATCGGCTGGTCGAGGTCCACATAGCGCTGACCGCCGATGGTGGCCTGGCCGGAGGTGGGCTTGACCAGGCTGAGCAGCATGCGCAGGGTGGTCGTCTTGCCCGCGCCGTTGGGCCCGAGGAAGCCGGTCACCTTGCCCGGCCGCACCTCGAAGGACAGGTCGTCGACCGCTCTGAGCTGTTTGTATTGCTTCGACAGACGTTCGACGACGATCTCTCCCGACCCGTTCACCCGCGTCAGGGTACTCAGGTCAGGGCAATCCATGTGGCCCGTGCCCGGGCGAGTTCGGCGCCGTCCGGCGCGTACACCGTGGAACTGGTGAAGGCCTTGCGGCCGGCCATCGCGTCGGCGCGCCCGACCACGACGCAGGCCGCGCCCGGCTCGGGCAGCGCATCGACCGACGCGGCGATCCGGCCGAGCACGAAGAGACGGCCGGTGTGCAGCGCGGACCAGCCGCCCGGGCAGTCGAGCGCCGCCCACATCGTCTCGGCCCGCACGTCGCCGGGCACCACCCAGGGCGCCGCGGTGCGGCCGTCGGGCAGCAGCCCGGGGAACAACCGCAACCCGTCCGGCCGCTCCGTGCCGCAGACATAACAGGTCGGGAACGGATGCTCGGTGAACCCGGGATAACTCGCCGTGACAGCGGTCGCCTCGTCGAAGCTCGCCGCGGGCACCGGCTCGATCGGCTCGGTGACCGGACCGACCTCGGCGACCAGCGTGCCGTCGGGCGCGAAGAACGAGCCCTCCCGCGCGGTCAGCGAGGTGTCGAGCGGCGGCGGCACCCGCAACGTCACCTCCTGCGGGCCGGGACCGGCGGCGACCGCGAAGGCGCCCGCCGACCAGCCGCCGTTGCCGGTGCCGGGCGGGCCGTTGAAACGAGCCGGAATCAGCATGGCCCGAGTCTGCCGCAGGGGTGCGACACAAAGGCGTTCATTTTCCCGACACCGGCCGCCACCTGTGCCGACACACCGACGGCAGGTGCGGCCCTTACACAGTGGGTATGACTGTTCTGCTGACCGCCGGCACCTCCACCGGGACCAGTGGTTACACCCTTCTGATCGCGGACAGCGCGGATCAGGTGGCGGCCGCACAGCGGCTGCGTCACGACGTCTTCGCGGGCGAGCTGGGCGTGCGGCTCACCGGCGCGGCCGACGGCCGTGACATCGACGACTTCGACGACTTCTGCGACCACCTCATCGTGCGCGAGGAGGCCACCGGACAGGTGGTCGGCACCTACCGGATGCTGTCCCCGGCCGCCGCCGAGCGGGCCGGCCGGCGCTATGCCGACAGCGAGTTCGACCTGAGCCGGTTGCGTCCGCTGCGCGAGCAACTGGTCGAGACCGGACGCTCGTGCGTGCACCCGGACCACCGCGACGGCGCGGTGGTCAACCTGATGTGGGCCGGCATCGCCCGCTACCTGCACCTGAACAACCTGCGCTGGCTGGGCGGCTGCGCCTCGGTGCCGCTGGACGACGGTGGCGCGCTGGCCGCCGGGGTCTGGGCGCGGGTGTCCGCCAGGCACCTGTCGCCGCCCGCCCTGCGGGTCACGCCGCGCAATCCGTGGGCCGGCCCGGAGGGAAGCAGCACGGCCAAGCTGCCCCCGCTGCTGCGCGGCTATCTGCGGCTGGGCAGCTGGGTCTGCGGCCCGCCGGCCTTCGACCCGGACTTCAACTCGGCCGACTTCTACGTGCTGTTCTCGATGGACCGGATGGACCCGCGCTACCGGCGGCACTTCCTCGGGGTGCCGCGATGACCGTCTGGCAGCCGGTCTCCGGATGCGGGCCGGCCTGCCGGGCCGGCGGCGACGATCTGGTGCGGCCGCTGCGGACCGCGTGGCGGATCGCCGCGCTCGTCCTGGTGCTGCTGGCCGGGCTCGTGGTCGTGCCGATCTGGCGGCGCCGCGGGACCCGGGTGATCGCGCGCGCCATCCTGCGCGCGCTCGGGGTGCGGCTGCGGTGGCGCGGCCCGGCGCCGCGCCCGGGCAGCCTGCTGGTCGCCAACCACGTCTCCTGGCTGGACATCCCGCTGCTGCTCGCGCTGCAGCCGGTGCGGATGGTCGCGAAGTGCGAGGTGCGCGCCTGGCCGGGCATCGGCGCGCTGGCCGGGGTGAGCGGCGCGATCTTCCTGGACCGGTCCCGGCCGAAGACCCTCAAGGCCACGGTGGCCGAGGTCACCGCGGCGCTGCGGGCCGGTCGCACGGTCGCGGTCTTCCCGGAGGGCACGACCTTCTGCGGTACGTCGCGCGGCTGTGCTGCTTCCGGCCTGGGTGCCTCCGGCCCTGGCGGAGAACCCGGGCCCCTGCGGGGCCAGTTCCGCCCCGCCGTGTTCCAGGCCGCCCTGGACGCCGGCGCTCCGGTGGTGCCGATCGCCATCGCGTACGGTTCCACCGCCGCCGCCTTCATCGGGGACGACACGCTCTGGTCCTCGGTGCGCCGGGTGGCCGCCCTGCGCGAGCTCTCGGTGACGATCGTCGGCTCGCCCGCGCTGCACCCGATGCCGGACGCCGACCGGCGGATGCTGGCCCGCGCCGCCCAGGCGACGGTCGGCCTGGCTGCCTAGATCGGCACTGAATCACCAGGCTCACAGAAAACTTTCAGCCATCATGCAGGCATAGCGCAGTCGCTGGGAGAAAGATGGGCCGCATGGCCACTCAGACCCAGCCCAAGCAGAGCGAGGCGAAGCTGCTCGTCGTCGAGGACGACGCGAACATTCTCGAGCTGCTCTCCGCCAGCCTCCGTTTCGCCGGGTTCGACGTGAGCACGGCGACCAGCGGCAGCGCCGCGGTGACCGCCGCCAAGAGCGCCAACCCCGACCTCGTGGTGCTCGACGTGATGCTGCCCGACCTCGACGGCTTCGAGGTGATCCGGCTGATGCGCGAGGGCGGCGCGCGCACCCCGGTGGTGTTCCTGACCGCCCGGGACGGCACCGACGACAAGATCCGCGGCCTGACGCTCGGTGGCGACGATTATGTGACCAAGCCGTTCAGCCTCGAGGAGCTGACCGCGCGGATCCGGGCGGTGCTGCGGCGCACCACGGCCGGCGACGAGGCGCCGTCCCGGCTCACCTTCGCCGACCTCGAGCTCGACGAGGAGACCCATGAGGTCTATCGGGCCGGTCAGCGGGTGCAGCTCTCGCCGACCGAGTTCAAGCTGCTGCGTTATCTGATGCTCAACGCGAACCGGGTGCTGTCCAAGGCGCAGATCCTGGACCACGTGTGGAAATACGACTTCCGCGGTGACGACAACATCGTCGAGTCGTACATCTCCTATCTGCGCCGCAAGGTGGACAACGTGCAGCCGCGACTGATCCACACGCTGCGCGGCGTGGGCTACGTCCTCCGCAAACCAGCCGCCTGAGACGCTGCCGGTGACCATCTCCGTCCAACCCGAGCCTGCCCAACCCGAGCCTGCCCAACCCGAGCCCGCCCGATCCGAGCCGGCCCGATCCGAGCCCGATTCGCCGACGCCGGACCAGCGGGCTGACCCGCCGAGCACGTCGCGCGGCAGCGGGCGGCTGCGCAGCACCCCGCTGCGGATCAAGCTGATCGCCTCGGTGCTGGCGCTGGTGTTCGCCGCGCTCACTCTGATCAGCGTGTCCAGCACGTTCGCGCTGCGCACCTATCTGGTCGAGCGGATGGACGCCGAGCTGACGTCGGCCGCCGACGAGCTCGAGATCAAGTCCCGCAGCTACCCGCTGACCAACCCCTCCGCGCTGACCCCGCTGCCGAGCGACTACGTGGTGTTGCTGCGGTCGGTCACCGGGGTGGGCGACCGCGACTTCACCAACATCCCCGGGCTCACGGTGGCCGACCTGCCGCCGGTCTTCAGCAGCCTGGAGGACATCCAGGCGCGGGCCGAGGACATGCCGTACACGGCGATCTCGGCGAACAAGAAGCAGCACTGGCGCATGGTGATCACCGGCACCGCGCAGGGCGACGTGCTCTATGTGGGCCGCAACATGTCCGAGATCGACTTCGCCATGACCCGGCTGATCTGGATCGACTCGCTGGTCGGCTTCGGCGTGCTGATCGCGCTGGCCGCAGTGGGCGCGGCGGTGGTGCGGACCAGCCTGCGGCCGCTGGTCGAGATCGAGCAGACCGCGGCGGCGATCGCGGCCGGCGACCTCACCCGCCGGGTGCCCGACCCGGAACCCGACTCGGCGGAGCCGCAGACCGAGCTCGGCCGGCTGTCCCGCGCCCTCAACGCGATGCTGACCCAGATCGAGGCGGCGTTCACCGCGCGCGCCAAGTCCGAGACGGCGGCCCGGGCGGCCGAGTCGGCGGCCCGGGACGCGGCCGAGGCGGCGCAGGTCTCCGAGGCGCGCGCGGTGCGCTCGGAGGGAAAAATGCGGCAGTTCGTGGCGGACGCCTCACACGAGCTGCGCACCCCGCTGACCTCGATCCGGGGCTTCGCCGAGCTCTACCGCCAGGGCGCGGTGGCCGACCCGGGCGACGTGTCCGCGCTGGTGCGCCGGATCGAGGACGAGGCGTCCCGGATGGGCCTGCTGGTGGAGGACCTGCTGCTGCTCGCCCGGCTGGACCGCGAGCGGCCGCTCACGCTGGCGCCCGTCGAGTTGCCCGTGCTGGCCATGGAGGCCGTCGAGGCGGCCCAGGTGATCGCGCCGGAGCGGGAGATCGGGCTGGACATCCGTGACGAGCCGGAACGGCTGATCGCCTATGGCGACGACGCCCGGCTGCGCCAGGTGATCGGCAACCTGATGACCAACGCGCTGGTGCACACCCCGAAGGACGCCGCGGTGACGCTGCGGCTGACCAGCGCGCCGGGCAACCTGGCGTTGATCGAGGTGGTGGACACCGGCCCCGGCCTGTCCCACGAGCAGCGTGAGCACGTGTTCGAGCGGTTCTATCGCGCGGACGAGGCGCGCACCCGCCGGACCGACCGCGCGGCCACCGGCACCGGCCTCGGACTGGCCATCGTGGCCGCCATCGTGCGGGCCCACCACGGCACCGTGGACGTGCTGAGCGAACCGGGCAAAGGGGCCACCTTCCGGGTCGCCTTGCCCGCAATCGACCGGGAAAGTCACCCGTCCGACTAGCGTTCGCCATTCACAGAAAACATCCAGGTGTAACACAGGGGTGTCGGAGACCGGGTGGGCAATGTAGGTCCCATGACCGAGCACGAGACAAACCCGCAGCGGCACGACACCCCGGCATCCCCGGAGTCGTCGCCCCGGCCCGCGGACGGCCCCGTCGCGGGCGGCAGCGCCTCCTTCTCCGGTGGCGGCCAGGCGCGGGACGAGTCCGAGCCGACGGCGGCCCAGCCGACCGTCCAGCAGCCGTACGCACCGCCGGCGCCGACCTCCGCCCAGCCCGCGCCCGTCTCCGCCCAGCCCGCTCCCGGTGGTTACCCGGCTTCGGCCCCGCCGGCCTCGCCGTGGCAGCAGCCCCACCAGCCGCACCAGCCGCAGCCGCCGCATCAGCCGCATCAGCAGCCTTGGCAGCACGCCGCGCCGCAGCCCGGTTATGCGCCGTACGGCGGCTACCCGCCGCCGCAGCCCGGCGCCCCGGATCAGCCGTCCTGGGCCCAGCCGGTGGCCACCGAGACCCGCCCGCCGGGCAACGGGCGGGGTCGCAAGATCTTCGTGGCCGGCGCCGCCGCCGTGCTGATCGCGCTGGCCGGTGGCGGCATCGGCGCCGCGACGGTGCTGGCGATGGACGACGGCAACGGCTCGGCGACCGTGGCGACCAGCAACTCCTCGGTCACCCGGGTGGTCGACCGCTCGTCGCTGGCGCAGATCGCCGCCGCGGTGCAGGACAGCGTCGTCTCGATCACCACCGAGACCGGCGAGGGCTCCGGCGTGGTGCTCACCGCCGACGGCTACATCCTGACCAACAACCACGTGGTGGCCACCGCGCAGAGCAGCACGGTGAACGTGATCTTCGCGGACGGCAACAAGGCCAGGGCCACGATCGTCGGCACCGACCCGCGCACCGACCTAGCTGTGATCAAGGCGACCGACGTCTCCGGCCTGAAGAACGCCAACTTCGGGGACAGCGCGAACATGCAGGTGGGCGACACGGTGCTGGCGCTGGGCAGCCCGCTCGGCCTCCAGGGCTCGGTGACCGCGGGCATCATCAGCGCCAAGGACCGCACCATCCAGACCGGCGGCGACCAGCAGCAGCAGCCGGAGAACCCGTTCGGCCAGCAGGACCCGCAGGGCCAGACCCAGCAGCAGCAGGGCACCACCTCGATGTCCGGCCTGCTGCAGACCGACGCCCCGATCAACCCGGGCAACTCCGGCGGCGCGCTGGTCAACACCAACGGCGAGGTGATCGGCATCAACTCGGCGATCGCCACCTCGGGGCAGGCGTCCGGCAACATCGGGGTGGGCTTCGCGATTCCGTCCAACAAGGCCAAGCAGGTCGCGGATCTGCTGATCGCCGGCAAGAAGGTCAGCCACCCGGCGCTCGGCGTCAGCGTGGCCGAGAGTGAGAACGGCGGCGCGCTGGTCCGCACCGTGACCGCCTCCGGCGCCGCGGCCAAGGCCGGCATCCAGCAGGGTGACGTCATCACCACGGTGAACGGCAAGCCGATCAACGACTCCGACGACCTGGTCTCGGTGGTGCAGGGCGCCGCGGTCGGCGACCAGGTGACGGTCGTCTTCACCCGCGACGGTGCACAGAAGACGGTGACCGCCACGCTCACCGACGCGGGCTGACAGACCCGGCGCCGTCCGGGCCATCGGACGGCGTCACCTCCCACGCGGTGGGTGATCTCGGTCAAGGGGGTTGATCGAGATCACCCACCGCATTTTCTTTGCCCCTCTTTGTGCTTGTATAGCCGCGCTTTCTGGTGTCGGGGCTCGCCTTCCAGAGCCCCTTCCGCCTACTCTCCATCCGTCATCGGTGCGGGCGCGCTGGCGGGCGCGGAGCGAGAGGCTGCGGAGTTGACGTACGTCGAGACCCGGATGAACGTCTGGGAGGCGCTGGCCGGCCGGGCTCCGGGTGAGCCTGTCGGTCCCGCCGACCCCGGGCTGTGGGCCGCCGTCGTCGACCGGCTCAACCCCGCGCGGGCCCGTCCGATCCTGCGGGCCGGTGTCGAGGCGGTCGAGCTCGACAGCGCGCGCGGCCCGGCATACATCATGGTGCGCTCGCCGGACGACGGCTCCCGCGCCTGCTACCTGCGGCTCACCCCGGACGAGTGGCAGCTCGCGCTGCTGATGGACGGCACGCTCACGGTGGCCCGGCTGGTCGCCGAGTTCGCCCGGATCGCCGGCCGGCTCGCGCCCGATCAGGTCCGCCGGGTGGTGGCCGACCTGGCCGGCAGCCGGATGCTCGAGGAACTGCCGGTGGACGCGTTCCGCCCGCTGCAGGAGATCGTGCAGCAGCCGCTGGCCAAGCGCGTCGGCCAGGGTCTGCTGGCCACCCTGCGCGGCCGCCGCATGCTGGTCACCGACATCGACGGCTTCGTCACCCTGCTCTACCGCGCGGGCGGCCGGCTGTTCTTCACCAAGGCCGCGGCGGTGGTGCTCGCCCTGATCAGCGTGGCCGGCCTCGGGCTGTTCGGGCTCACCTGGGCGCGGGGGAGCGAGGCGCTCTTCCTGACCAACGGGTCCTATCTGCTCGGCGCGGTGCTGCTGCTCCTGCTCAACGCGCTGGCGCTGGCCTGTCACGAGATGGGCCACGCGCTGGCCACCAAGCACGCCGGGCGTGACGTCTCAGCCGCCGGGCTGCTGGTCTATTTCGGCATTCCGTCGGTCTTCGTGGACACCACCGACGTGTGGATGGCCGGCCGCCGGGCGCGCATCCTGGTCACCGCGGCCGGGCCGATCACCGGCCTGGTGCTGGCCGGCGGCATGCAGATCGTCGGGTTCGCCTTCCCCGCGGTCGCCGGGCTGGCCTTCAAGCTGGCCTTCGCCTGGTACCTGAACGTGCTGTTCAACCTCAACCCGTTCATCGCCCTGGACGGCTACTACCTGGTGATGGACTGGCTGGAGATCCCCAACCTGCGGGCTCGCGGTGTCTCCTGGGTGACCGGCCGGTTGCGCGGTCGCCTGCCGCGGTGGTCCGGCCTGGACCGTGAGGGCAAGATCATCGCGCTGTACGGGGTGCTCGCCGTCCTGTGGCTGGTGGTGGCGGTCAATCTCGCGTACCGGATCTGGGCGGATCGGGTCTCCGGGGTGGTGACCGGACTCTGGCACGGCGGCGCCGCCTCCCGCCTGCTGCTGTTCGCCATCGTGCTGGTCCTCTGTCTGCCCCTCGTGCATCTCGGCCTCGGCCGGCTCGCCCGCTGGTGGCGGAAGTCGCGGGTCCGGGCGGCCGAGCGGGAGCGCGAGGCCGACCTGCCGCGCCGGCTCGAGGCGCTGCGCAACTCCGAGCTCGGCGGTCTGCCGGAGCACGCGCTGGCCGGGCTGGCCGCCCGGGCGCGGTGGGTGCACCCGCGCACCGGGCAGCAACTTGTGGTGGCCGGTGGGCCGCAGTCCGCGGTGTTCGTCGTCGTGGACGGCGCGCTGCGGGCGCGCCGGCCGGGCGACCCGGGCGGCACCGTGCGCCATCACGTCGGTCCCGGCGGCGTCGTCGGCCTGGGCAACGCGCTCACCGGCCGGTCCACCTCGCTCGACTGGCACACCGCCGGCACCACCCTGCTCAGCGTCCCGGCGGCGACCGTGGCGACGGTGATCGGGCCGCTGCCCGGACCGCCACCGGTGGACCGCGCCGAGGCCGAGGCGCTGTTCGCGGACACCCCGGCGCTGGCCGCGCTGGACGGTGACGAGCGGCTCGCGCTGATCTCCCAGGCCTACCCGGTCGACCTCGAGCCCGGTTCGCCGGTGTCGCTGCCCGGACCCACCGTCGCGGTGGTGGTGGAGTCCGGCGTGATCGCCATGATGGACGGCACCGAGCTGCGCCGCGGCACGCTGGTCGGCCCGGTCGGTGACGGCACGCCCGGCGCGGTGGCGCAGACGCGCACGCCGGTCCGTCTCTGGGTCATCCCGGACGCCTCGGACCTGCCGCCGCTCGTCGGTGCCACGGACGCGCCCGGCTCGGCCCCGGTCGTCGAGGGCCGCCGCGCGCCGACCTTCGGCATCCACCCCGGTGACGCCTACCCGCCGCTGATCGTGCCGCCCGGACCGCCGGACGGCACCGAGGATCCGGCGGTGGACAAGCGGTTCGAGCGCCGGATGTGGTGGCTCGTCCTGCTCTGCCTGCTGCTCGCGCTGCTGCTCACCGCGGCCAACCTGATGCCCGGCCCGGCCTGGGCCGAGATGCCGGTCAACAAGGCGCTGCTGGTGGCCGACAACGGCCGCCTGCTGGTGCGGATCGACGGCACGCGCATCGTGATGAGCGAGGGCGACCGACGGTTCATCGCGCCGGGCGCCCGGATCGAGGTGGCGGACGGCTCGATCGGCCGGTTGACCTTCACCGGCGGCTCCGCGGCGGTGCTCTGTCCCGGATCCGACACCCAGGTCCAGGCGCTGGCCAGCACCGCCGGCCGGGAGCGCGAGCCGAGCGGCGCGCTGACCCTGGAGGCCGGTCGGCTGCTCGCCGACACGACCAGCACGAGCGGCGCCTACCAGCCGCTGAACCTGGTGGTCACCCGGCCGCTGGGCGACGTGGTCAACCTGGGCAAGGCCTGGTACTCGGTGGACCCCGCGTCGGTCACCGTGTCCACCGGCCGGGTCGAGGTGGGCGGCGCCCGGGCGGTCACCACCAACAGCGGCCTGTCCTGCGGCGACGGCATCACCATCGAGCCGCCGGCCAGCGAATCACCCAGCGAGGAGTCCTCCGAGCCGCCGGTGATCATCTCCCCGCCGGTCGAGGAGTCGTCCGCGCCGCCGATCGAGGACCCGGTGCTGCCGGACCCGATCCCGCAGCCGGGCAACCCCGGCAACGACGACGATGACCAGGACGATCCGCCGCCGGCCACCACGCCGCCGCCGAGGACCACGCCGCCGGCCACGACGCCGCAGAGCCCGCCGCCGAATCCGGACCCGGACGACCCGCCGACGTCACAGTCGCCGCCCGACGACCCGCCGACGTCGGTCAGCCCTCCGGTCGAGGAGAGCAGCTCGCCGCCTGTCATCATCGGCTGATCAAGTCCGCACCATCGACGTATCAAAAGGGGAGCTCCGACGTGCTCTGCTGGTTCTGCGCCAAGGCGGCGCGGGCGTCCTGCCGGTTCTGCGGACGCGGCGTGTGTGAGGACCACGCGCGCTTCGGGCCGTACCTCTTGCAGGTGAGCCGCTCGGAGACGCGCCGCCGGGCCGAGGCCCTGGTGGTCGAGGACGCGGTGCAGTGCGGCACCTGCCGGCCGCGCCCGCAACCGGTGGCGATGCCGGAATTGGACTGACAGACCGATAGAGCCGCTCGACGTGGTGAATTACGGTGACCGCATGAGCGACTTCGATACCGTCCTGGAGCGGCTGCTCACCGACCCGTCCTTCGCGTCGGAGCTGTCCGCCGACCCGGAGCGCGCGCTTGCCGAATACCGTCTCGAGGACGGCGAGGCCGAGCTGTTGCGCAGCCAGGTCGCCACCTCCGATTCGCAGTCGGTCTCCGCGGTGGTCGAGGACCGGATGACGAAGTCGAGCACCTTCGGCATGTTCTCCTCGCTGGGCGAGTGGTCCGAGTTCGGCTCGGCGGCGGGCGTCGCCGCCCGGCAGAGCGCCGAGGCGGTGGGTGGCCAGGGCGCGGGCGGTGGCGAGGTCCCGCTGCGCACCGGCCTGGGTGACGCGCCCGGCCGCGATCTGGACGAGTTGCCCGCGGTGTCGCGGATGGGCGATCCGCCGTCCAGCGGCATGGGCGACGGCGAGCCGCCGAAGTTCGCGCAGCTGCACCACGTGTCCAAGCTGGCCGAGGAGCACCAGCAGCCGGAGCAGGCCGAGCTCGAGTCGCCCGAGCCGCCGAAGGGCTACCACAACAAGGTGGACGCCGACGGCGACGGCCGCTGGGACAAGGCGACCTATGTCGGTCGCGAGGACGGCGGGGTGGACATCCTGGTCGACCTCAACAAGGACGGCAATCCCGACTTCATCGGCCGTGACCTGGACGCGGACTGGACCGTGGACAACGCCACCATCGACCGCGACCGGGACGGCGTCTTCGAGAAGACGATGTACGACGACGACGGCAACGGCTGGCTCGACCGCACCGTGTGGCACAACGACTGAGCAGGCCCCACCATGGGTGCATGGTCGCCGTCCGTGTCCAAGCGCTCACCAAGGTGTTCGATCCCGGGGTCGTCGCCGTCGACGAGTGCGACCTGGAGATCGGCTCCGGCGAGTTCCTGGTGCTGCTCGGTCCGGCCGGCTGCGGCAAGACCACGCTGCTGCGGCTGATCGGCGGCCTGGAGGAGCCGACCTCCGGCACGGTGCTGATCGACGGCGTGCCGGTGGCCGACCTGCCCGATCGTGAGCGCACGATCGCCTTGGTCTTCCAGAGCTACTCGATCTATCCGCACCTGACCGTGGCGCAGAACATCGGCTTTCCGCTGCGGGCCGGCGCCGAGGCCCCGCCGGACATCCCCGGCCGGGTGCACGAGGCGGCGCGCCACCTCGGCATCGACGACCTGCTCAGTCGCCGCCCGGTGCACCTCTCCCGGGGCCAGCGCCAGCGGGTCGCGATGGCCCGGGCGATCGTGCGGCGACCTGATCTGCTGCTGCTCGACGAGCCGTTGTCGAATGTGGATCCGAAGATCTGGGTCGAGCTGCGCGGTGAGATCGTCGCGCTGACCAAGCGTCTCGGCATCACCACGGTCTATGTGACGCACGATCGCGCCGAGGCCGCGAAGATGGCCGATCGCATCGTTGTGCTGCGGCGGGGCAAGCCGATCTGGACCGGCATTTCCCCGTTCGAAGGTCTGGACATTATCAGTTAACAGTCCTAATAATTAAGCATGCGTCGATCCCTTGTGCTCGCCATGGCCGCGTCGCTCGTGGCCACCGGTTCGGTCGTCTACCTCGCGTCCAACGCGGGCGCGGCAGTCGCGTGCGAGGCGCCGTGGAGCGCCTCGACGGTCTACGTCGGCGGCAATCTCGCCTCCCAGAACAATCACAACTACCGGGCCAAGTGGTGGACGCAGAACGAGAGCCCGGCCTCGCACAGCGGCCAGTGGGACGTCTGGGCCGACCAGGGAGCGTGTGGTGGCGGCACGCCGCCGACCGACCCACCGACCACGCCGCCGACCGATCCGCCCACCGACCCGCCGACCGACCCACCCACGGACCCGCCGCCGAACACCGGCCTGCCCAAGCACGCGCTGATCGGCTACCTGCACGCCAGCTTCGCGAACGGCTCGGGCTATCTGCGGATGTCCGACGTGCCGGCCGACTGGGACATCATCAACCTGGCCTTCGGTGAGCCCACCACGCCGACCTCCGGCAACATCCAGTTCACGCTCTGCCCGGCCGCGGAGTGTCCCGGCGTGGAGAGCGAGGCCGACTTCAAGGCGGCGATCCGGGCCAAGCGGCAGGCCGGCAAGAAGGTGCTGCTCTCCATCGGCGGACAGAACGGCCAGGTGCAGCTCACCACCACCGCCGCCCGGGACGCGTTCGTCAGCTCGGTCAGCGGCATCATCGACCGCTACGGCCTGGACGGGGTGGACGTCGACTTCGAGGGCCACTCGCTGTCGCTGAACACCGGTGACACCGACTTCCGCAACCCGACCACCCCGGTGATCGTCAACCTGATCTCGGCGCTGCGCTCGCTCAAGACCCGCTACGGCGCCGGCTTCGTGCTGACGATGGCGCCGGAGACGTTCTTCGTGCAGCTCGGCTACCAGTTCTACGGCTCCGGACCGTGGGGTGGACAGGACCCGCGCGCCGGGACGTACCTGCCGGTGATCCATGCGATGCGCAACGACCTGACCGTGCTGCACGTGCAGGACTACAACTCCGGCTCGATCATGGGCCTGGACAACCAGTGGCACTCGATGGGCGGCGCGGACTTCCACATCGCGATGACCGACATGCTGATGGCGGGCTTCCCGGTGGCCGGCGACACGACCAGGATGTTCCCGGCTCTGCGCGAGGACCAGGTGGCGTTCGGCGCCCCCTCGTCGGTCAGTGCCGGCAACGGCTACGTTTCCCCGCCGGGCGTCCAGCAGGCGGTCAACTGCCTGGTCCGCGGCCAGTCGTGCGGCGGCTACACCCCGCGCAGCGGCCTGAACCCGAACTTCCGGGGCCTGATGACCTGGTCGATCAACTGGGACAAGTTCTACGGGTGGGAGTTCCGCACCGCCCACGAACCGTTCCTGAACGCCCTTCCCTGAGCCACGGCCCGGCGGGACCTGCCTCTGGCGCGGGTCCCGCCGTCAGCCGGCGATGGCGTTCGCCACGGCGACCCGGTGCACATCGGGGTCGGACCAGGACCAGTTGGGGTGGGCCCGGTTGGTCAGCAGGACCACGACCATGCCGCGGGCCGGCGCGACCAGCAGGGACGTGCCGGTGAAGCCGGTGTGGCCGAAGCTCCGCGGTGACGCCAGGTCGCCCATGAACCAGGGCTGGTTGATCTCGAAGCCCAGGCCGTGGTCGGCCGATCGGTCCGGGCGCTCGGCGTCGATCGCCGGCTTGCCCTTGTTCACGTTTGTCAGCGCCTGCCGTACCACCTCGGCGGAGAGGATCCGCTTGCCCCGGTGGGTCCCGCCGTCCAGCAGCATCCGGCCGATGACCGCGACGTCGGCGGCGGTGCCGAAGACCCCGGCGTGTCCGGCGACGCCGCCCAGCCGGGCGCACACGTCGTCGTGGACGGTGCCGCGCAGCAGGCCGCGGGAGGTGCGCGCGTCGGTGGCCACCAGCCGGCTCTTCGTCGCCCACTTCAGCGGCGTGAAGCCGGTGTCGTCCAGCCCCAGCGGCCCGGTGATCCGATCGCGCAGCGCCCGGTCCAGCGACCGGCCGGTGAGCTTCTCGACCAGCAGCCCGAGCACCATCAGCCCGACGCTCGAATACCGGAACGTGTCACCCGGCACCCCGCCCTTGACCAGCCCGATCTTCGGGATGTCGGCCCAGCCCGCCGACCGTGCCCCGATCGGCAACGCGCCGGTGTGGGCGAGCAGCATCGCGACCGTGATCTCTTCTTTGCCGGGGCCGGTGAAGTCCGGCAGATAGCGGCGCACCGGCGCGTCCAGTTCGACCTCGCCCGCATCGACCAGCCGCAGCACCAGGAGCGCGGTGTAGACCTTGGTGATCGAGGCCAGGTCGAAGATCGCGTCGGGCCGCATCGGCACCCGCTTGCTCTTCGGCAGCTCCACCGGCCCGGCGCCGTAGCGCACCGCGTCACCCACCGCGATGTGCAGGGTCGTGGTGCCGTCCTCCACGACCAGCGCCACCGCGCCGGCATATCCGGGATGCTTCGGATTGTCCGACGTGGGCCGGAGATATGTGGACAGCACCGCCTCGACGGCGCCGGTGTAGGGCGCGGATCGCGGCCGGGCGCCGGCGGACGGCGAACCGGACGGGGATGCGCCCGTGGGCGGCGCGGCCGAGGTGGGCGTCACCCAGTTCGGCGCCGCCGTGCTCGGGTCCGACGGCCCGCACCCGGCCAGCGTCGCGGCACCGGCGGCGAGACCGGCGCCCAGCAGGGCACGACGAGGCAGAGGCACGGCGACGATCCTGACATCCCGGGGCGTCGGGCGACACCCGCACCTACCCGATCGGCGGATTTGTCGCCGCGATCGACCCGGCCCCCGGCCCCGGTCGCCCCGATGATCATTCGCAGGCGGCTAGGGCAGGATGGAGGCATGGAAGGACCGATCGCCTTCGTGCTCGGTGGTGGCGGGGTGCTCGGCGCCGTCGAGGTGGGCATGCTGCGTGCGCTCTTCCGGGGTGGCTTCAAGCCCGACTTCGTGGTCGGCACCTCGATCGGGGCGGTCAACGGCGCCCTGGTGGCCGCCGACCCCAGCGAGGCCTCGACCGACAAGCTGGTCCGGCTGTGGACGTCACCGGAGGCCGCGGCGGTCTACGGCGACTCCATCGGTCGGCAGATGCGGCGGTTCGCCGCGCGTACCCATCTGCACTCGCCCTTGCCCTTGCGCCGGCTGCTGGAGAGTGAGCTCGGCGAGACCTCGGTGTTCGCCGATCTCAAGATTCCGTTCCGGTGCTGCGCGGCCAGCATCGAGCGGGCCGCCGAGCACTGGTTCGACAGTGGGCCGCTGGTGGATGCCGTGCTGGCGTCGTCGGCCGTGCCGGGACTGCTGCCACCGATGGAGATGGGTGGTGAGCATTACGTCGACGGCGGCATTGTGAACTCGATTCCGATTGGGGAAGCTGTTCGGATCGGGGCAAAGATGATCTTCGTGCTGCAAGTGGGCCGGGTCGAGCGGCCGCTCACCGTGCCCCGCCGGCCGTGGGAGGTGGCACAGGTGGCGTTCGAGATCGCGCGCCGGCATCGGTTCGCGCGGGAGCTGGCCGCGCTGCCCGCCGACGTGCAGGTGCATGTGCTGCCGACCGGCGGCGGGGATGGCCGGGACGACTCGCCGTGGGCCTATCGGGACCTGGCGGCCGTGGGACGGCGGATCAGCCGGGCCTACACGGCGTCGCGCCGCTACCTGAACGAGAACGTCAAATCCGCATGATGCCACCGGTCTGGGTGCGGCGACTGGTGCTCGCGCCGCTGGTGCCGCTGCTCGCCCTGGTGCTGGTCACCACCCTGCCGGTGTGGCTGATCGTGGCCGTCGCGATCTCCCCGTTCATGCCCGGTCACCTGCGGGTGCCGCGGCTGGTCTGGCTGGCCATCGTCTACCTGGTCTGGGACGCCGGCGCGCTGATCGCGCTGCTCGGGCTGTGGATCGCGTCCGGCTTCGGGTGGAAGATCCGCTCACCCGCCTTCCAGCGCGCGCACTACGTGCTGACCGGCGGCTTCCTGCGCGTGCTCTTCTGGATCGCCCGCTGGTCGCTGCACCTGTCCATCGACGTGGTCGGCACCGACCCGGATACCGCGCTGCCCGGCCGCCCGGAGATCGTGGTCAGCCGGCACGCCGGGCCGGGCGACTCGTTCGTCCTGATCCACGCGCTGGTCAACTGGTTCGCGCGCGAGCCGCGGATCGTGCTCAAGGCGACGCTGCAGTGGGATCCGGCGGTGGACGTGCTGCTCAACCGGCTGCCCAACCGCTTCATCATGCCGGGCCAGCCCACCTCGCGGCCGCTCGAGGAGGAGGTCGGCGAGCTGGCCGTCGGGCTGGACGACAACGACGCGTTCGTGATCTTTCCGGAGGGCGGCAACTTCACCCCGCGGCGCCGGGTCACCGCGATCAAGCGCCTGCGCAGCCGGGGGATGCCCGATCTGGCGAAGAAGGCCGAGCGGCTGCGCAACGTGCTGCCGCCCAAGCCGGCCGGACTGCTCGCGGCGATCGACGCGGCGCCGGACGCGGGGGTCATCTTCGTCGCGCACACCGGGCTCGACCAGATGATGACGGTCGCCGACATCTGGCGGGAGCTGCCGATGGACAAGCAGCTGGTGATGCGTTTCTGGAGTGTGCCGCCGGAGGAGGTGCCACAGTCCGAGGAGGACCGGATCGCCTGGCTCTACGACTGGTGGGCGCGGATCGATGCCTGGATCGAGGAGAATCGGCCCGCGCCCCTGCCGTTGCGCGTACGTACGTAGTTACTTCCCGCCGAGCGTGGTGTAGAGATCCGCCGGCGCCTCGACCACCTCGGCCGCCGCCGGCCGCAGCTCGCCGACCGTGACGCCGTAGTCGGTGTAGAGCACCTCGAGCGGTTCGACCGCCTTGCCGTTGACCGGGGGCAGCTGGATGGTGAGCGCGGAGAGCCGGCCCTGGTCGTCCAGCCCGGCGGTGAACGGCACCTTCTGGGCGGCCGAACCGTACTGGCTGATGGTCGCCTGGTTGACGCCCGACAGCCCGGCTGCCTTGGTCAGGTCGAGGTTGCCGGAAAAGGCGCGCGGCTCGGTCTGCTGCACGTCGGTGGTGGACTGCAGCAGCTGAGCGGTGTTGGCCGGGTCGATCTGGCCGGGCTTCAGGCCGATGTTCGCGCCCTCGGGCAGCCGGGACACGTCGATCCTGGTCCAGGTGCCGGCCTTGGTGATGCCGGGCACCTGCACGTAGAGGTCCTGGCCGACCAGCCGGGTCTGCACGGTGATCTCGGTGTTGGTGCCGACCGCCTTGAGCTCGGCCGAGCCCTTGCCGCCGGGCGCGTCCATCTCACCGGTCAGCTTGAAGGACGGCCCGGAGGTCATGGTCACCTTGAAGCTCGAGTTGCCCAGCGCGGCGGTGGCCTGACCGAGTGCCGCCGCCGCGGCCGGATCGGCGGCGCTCGCCGAGACGCTGGGAACGGCTTCGATCGGTGCACCGGCCGAGGCGCTCGCGCCCGGCGTGCCGGCGCCGGTGTCGGAGCATCCGGACACCGCGAGCGCGACCGCTGCCAGAACTCCCCACGCTGCTCGAGTCCGCATGTCGATTCCTCCCGCCAGGCCGGCGGTCCGATTGACGCCGGTCGAGTGACTCAAGTTCCCGACCGGGCGGAGGCGCAAACGGACACCTCGATCATCAGGCCCCGACGATGCCGAGCATCTCCTTGGGCATCTCCGCCACCTGGGCGGCCGGCGGCTTCGCGACCTGCACGTCCACGCCGAAGTCGGAGTACTTCGTGGTCATCTTTCCAGCGCCGGGCGCGATCGCCGCGACGTCGATGACCAGCTCGACCATCCGGCCCTCGGCGTCCGCCTTCGCGGTGAACGGCACCGCGGTCGCCTTGACCCCGAGCGACTTCTTCGCGGTGTCGGTCATGCTGGGCGACTTGGTCATGTCCAGCACGCCCTTGAACTCCCGCTCGCCGGTCTTCTCCACCTGCTCCGCGGCGGTCACCAGCTTGGACACGCTCTTCGGGTCGTTCGACTCAGGGCTGAACGCGCTGCCGTCCGGCACCTTCGAGGCGTCCACGTGCAGCCACTTGTCACGGTTCGCGGACTTGAGCATCGAGCCCATCGCGCCGGTGAACTTCAGGTAGACGTCGTTGCCCACCTTGCGGGTGACGACGGTCGACACCTCGTCGGTGCCGGGCGCGGTGATGGACAGCTTCATCTCCAGCCGGTCGCCGGTCTCGTCCACCTGCCCCTCGCCGTTCAGCCCGACCGCCATCGAGGTCTTCACCCGCACCGACTCGGTGGTGAGCGCGGTGGCCGCGGCGGCGAGCTCGGCGGCCGGATCGGCCGGGGTCTCGGCCCGGGTGGTGGCCGACGCGCCCGGAGTCGCATCGGCGGTGGTGACTTCTTTCTCCGGCCCGCAGCCGGTGAGGACCGCGGTCAGGGCGACGGCTATCGCCAGTCGACCAAGCTTCATGTCGTTCACTCCCCGTGAAGAACTTCGATGTCTCTGGAACGGCGCTCAACCTAGCCGACCACCGCGAATGACGCGGGGCATTAAGGTTGTGCTCATGGCTGACCTGCTCGACGCCGAGTCCGTACGCAGCGCCGTCGCGGTTCTGGACGGCTGGGAGGGCACTCCGGAGGCGATCGTCCGCACCGTCGGCCTGCGCAGCTTCCCGGTCGCGATCGCCGTGGTCGACCGGGTCGCGGTGGTCGCCGAGGAGATGGACCACCACCCCGACATCGACATCCGCTGGCGCACGCTGACTTTCCGATGCGTCACGCACTCGGCCGGCGGCGTCACCACGCGTGACATCGCGCTTGCGAACCGCATCGACCGGATCGTCGCGGACGCATCCTGACCAGCCAGGATTTCCTGTCCGGCGATCCATTCGGCATGATGGCTCGAGGTAGCCGCCCGCGCACGTACTGGGAGTAATCCGTGAGATTCGAGGTCAGCAAGGTCCTCGACGCCATCGAGGCCCGGCTCACCACCGACCCGGCGCTGGCCCGCGCCGTCGTCGACCTGGCCGAGGTGGTCCGTTACGCCGATCTCGACGGCGGTCGCCCGGCCAGCATGCTGCGCCTGGGCCTGGTCATCGACGCGCTCGGCCGGCACGTCGCGGAGGAGAGCGTCCCGGTCTATGCGGTCGCGCCGCGCAGCCTGCTCTCCGACGCCGATCTGACCTCCAACGAGCGCATGGTGGTGCGCCGCTGGGCGGACGACGGCGTGGTCGAGGTGGTGCCCGAGATGGGTGACCGGGTGCTGGAGGTGGCCGAGCTGATCGGCCTGCCGGTGCTCACCCGGTCCCGTGCCGAGCTGTTCCGCGATCGCCGCCAGTGGGTGGACGAGCCCGGCCGGTTGCTGGCCGCGGTGCCCGGCGCCGGCGGCCCGGTGCTGGTGGCGCGGGTCGGCCGCGGCGAGATCCCGGCGGTCGGCGAGCCCTCGGCGATGGGCGCCAAGCTGCTCGCCCGGGTGTGGCGCTGCCCGGAGGCCAACTGCGGCGCTTTCGGGGCCGGTGGCGAATCGGACAGCCCGTTCGCGGACATGCGCAAGACGACCAGCCCGGTGGCTCAGCCGCCGCCGACGCTGAAGGCCGGGGTGCCGAGCTGCCCCCGGCACGGGTCCAAGCTCACCGATGCGGGGCCGCGGCCCGCGATCGAGGTTCTTTCGGTACGCATCGACGACGTCAACAGGCGCAGGTTCGTGGTCGCCGCCGGCGCGCCGGTCGTGGTCGGCCGGGCGCCGGAGGGCGGCGACGGCGTGATGCTGGGCCAGTGGCTCACCGAGGACGCCCGCAAGTGGATCAGCCGTGGCCACGCCAGGTTCTCCCTGGAGGGCGACGAGCTCACCGTCCAGGACGTGTCCACCAACGGCACCGGCATCCGCCCGGGCGGCTCGGCCGACGACGACGCGCGTATCACGCTGGCCCGCCAGGAGAGCCGCAAGCTCGACGACGAGGACGTGGTCGAGCTCTATGCGGGCGTCAACGTGGGCCGGGCCAAGATGTGGGCCAATGGCGGCGTCAGCCAGCCCTCCTCGGTGATGTCCGACGCCCCCACCATGGCCATCCGCAAGTTCGAGCGCTAAGCGGCGAGCACCTTTTCGAGCTTGGCCAGCGCCTGGTCGAGCTCGGCCTCGGTCACCACCAGCGGCGGCGCGAGCCGGATCGTCGAGCCGTGCGTGTCCTTGACCAGCACGCCCTCGGCGGCGAGCCGCTCGCACGCCTGCCGCCCGGTCATCAGCGCCGGGTCGATGTCCACGCCGGCCCACAGGCCACGGCCGCGCACCGCGACGACACCGCGGCCGATCAGCGCGCGCAGCCCGGCGTGCAGCCGCTCGCCCAGCTCCGCCGAGCGCTTCTGGAAGTCACCGGTCCGCAGCAGCCGCACCACCTCGACGCCGACCGCGCAGGCCAGCGGGTTGCCGCCGAAGGTCGACCCGTGCTCGCCCGGCTTCAGCACGCCGAGCACGTCACGGTTCGCGGCCACCGCGGACACCGGCACGATGCCGCCGCCGAGCGCCTTGCCGAGCACGTACATGTCGGGGACGACGTCCTCGTGCTCGATCGCGAACGTGCGGCCGGTGCGGCCCAGGCCGGACTGGATCTCGTCGGCGATCAGCAGCACGTTGCGCTCGGTGCAGGCCGCGCGTACGCCGGCGAAGTATCCCGCCTCCGGCACCAGCACGCCGGCCTCGCCCTGGATCGGCTCGAGCAGCACGCCCACGGTGTTCTCGTCGATCGCGGCGGTCAGCGCGTCCAGGTCGCCGTAGGGCACCACGGTGAACCCGGGCGTGTACGGCCCGAAGTCGTCCCGCGCGTCCGGATCGGTGGAGAAGCTGACGATCGTGGTGGTGCGCCCGTGGAAGTTGTTCTCCGCGACCACGATGTTCGCCATGCCGTCCGGCACACCCTTGACCCGGTAGCCCCACTTGCGGGCCACCTTGATCGCGGTCTCCACCGCCTCGGCGCCGGTGTTCATCGGCAGCACCAGGTCCTTGCCGCACAGCTCGGCGAGCTCGCGGCAGAAGTCGGCGAACTGGTCGTGCACGAACGCCCGGCTGGTCAGCGTGACCCGGTCGAGCTGGGCGTGTGCGGCCGCGATCAGGCCCGGGTGGCGGTGGCCGAAGTTCAGCGCGGAGTAGCCGGCCAGGAAGTCGAGGTAGCGGCGGCCGTCCACATCGGTCACCCAGGCGCCTTCGGCGTCCGCGATCACCACCGGCAGCGGGTGGTAGTTGTGCGCGGTGTAACGCTCGGCCTCGGCGAGCGCCTCCGGCGTACGCATCTCCACGGTCGTCATGCGCGAACCTCCAGCGTGCAGCATTTCGGGCCGCCGCCGGCTTTGCGCAGCTCGGACAGGTCGACCCCGATGGTCTGGTAACCGCGCTCCCGGAGCGCGGCGGTCAATGCGGTGGCCTGCACCGGCAGCACCACGGCCCGGCCATCGCTCACCGCGTTGAGGCCGAGCACCGCGGCGTCGGCCGGGGTGGCGATGATCGCGTCCGGGAAGAGCCGCCGCAGCACGGCCTGCGAGCCCGGTGAGAACGCAGCCGGCAGGTAGGCGATGGTCCGCTCGTCCAGCACGCAAAGCGCGGTGTCGAGGTGGTAATAGGCCGGGTCGACGAGTTGCAGCGTGATCACCGGCCGGCCGAAGACCTCCTGGGTCTGCAGATGCGCGGCGTGCACGGTGCGGAAGCCGGTGCCGGCCAGCAGCACGTCCCCGGCAAGCAGCAGGTCGCCCTCGCCCTCGTTGGTGTGCTTCGAATCGTGCACCTCGAAGCCGTTGTTCTCGAACCACGCCCGGTAGGCCGGCGCCTCGTCGGCGCGCTCCGGGTCGCGGAACTGCACCGCGAGCGCCTTGCCGTCGACCACGGTGCCGCCGTTCGCGGCGAAGACCATGTCGGGCAGGCCGGGCAGCGGGTCGATCAGCTCGACCGTGTGGCCCAGGTCTTCGAAGGTGCGGCGCAGGTTCTCCCACTGGCTGATCGCCAGGGCGTTGTCATACGGCGCCGTCGGGTCCATCCACGGATTGATCCGGTATGTGACGGCGAAGTGCGTCGGCCGGCACATCAGAAAGCGGCGGGTCGTCATGCCGCAACGGTATGCGTGAAAGCCCTGCTTACGCCGCAGATCAACCTTGCGCGCCACGACCGATCGTTGCGCTCTCGGCATCGGAAACGGCGATTCGTTAAACACGAGTGAGCGGTGGCCCAAAGTGCCACCGCTCACTGCTGCCTCCAGCGCACCGCCGGAAATTTTGGGGGCGGGACGGTGGTGAAGCCGCCCGGTTCCTGTTTTTGTACCTACCCGTCAGAAACGGTCGACAAACTGTGTGTCGAGCCACTCGCGCAGCGAGTTGACAGGCTGCATGTCGGTGCCCAGCCAGGAGAGCGAACCGGTCAGCGCGAGCACTCCGACCACGATCGCGGCGAGCGACAGCACCATGCCGAGCAGGGCGTCGGACTTGCCGGCGACGTGCCGGCGGCCGGTGGCGTGGATGCCGCTCAGCGACAGGATCAGGGCCAGCACGGCGAGGCCGATGCCGTAGCCCAGCAGCGGGCCGGAGAGCACCAGCAGCGCCGAGGCGACACCGAGCACCAGGCCCAGCGTGGCGAGCAGGCTGGCACGCGGCTTGGGGCCGGCGGGCGCGACGCGGTCCTCGCGGGTGTCGTCGACCTTGCGGTCGGTGTCGACCTTGCGGTTCTCGAGCGTGTCGTCCGTGCTGTCGACCGGCCGCGGACGGGCCGGAGGCGGGGTCATCACCGGGCGCGGCGCGACGGTCGCGCGGCCGGGCTCGGCGCCGGAGCGGGACTGATGGTCGGCGGCCGCTCCGGCGGTGGTGAACCGGGTGGTGGTGCGGTCGTCGGGCTTGGCCACCGAGCCGGAGCCGGTGGCGGCGGGACGTTCTTCGGTCGTATCGGTCTCGGCGTGGCGGGAGAACGTCGGGAGCCTCACGTCAGCACCTCCTCAGTCAGGGGATGCAGTGGCGTTACCCCGATCCTGTCAACGCAAAACGGACGCCCGGCCGAACCGGGCGTCCGTCAAGCCATCGATGCAGGTCAGACCAGGGAAGATGCGGCGCCGACGTCGGTGACCTTGCGGACCACGTGGTCGATCAGGCCGTAGCTCTTCGCCTCCTCGGCGGTGAACCAGCGGTCCCGGTCGGAGTCGCGCTCGATCTCCTCGGGGGTGTGCCCGCTGTGGAACGCGATGCGCTCGTTCATCACCGTCTTGATGTGCAGCATGCTCTCGGCCTGGATGGCGATGTCGGCCGCGGTGCCGCCGATGCCGCCGGAGAGCTGGTGCATCATCACCCGGGCGTGGGGCAGCGCGTAACGCTTGCCCGGGGTGCCCGCGCAGAGCAGGAACTGACCCATCGACGCCGCCATGCCCATCGCGATGGTGGCGACGTCGTTCTTCACGTATTGCATCGTGTCGTAGACGGCCATGCCCGCGCTGATCGACCCGCCCGGCGAGTTGATGTAGAGCGCGATGTCCTTCTCGCTGTCGGCCGAGGCCAGCAGCAGCAGCTGCGCGCAGATCCGGTTGGTCACCTCGTCGTTGACCTCGGACCCGAGGAAGATGATCCGCTCCCGGAGGAGCCGCTCGAAGACCTGGTCGTCAAAGGATGCGCCGTTGGCCCGCATCACAGTCTCGTCAACACTCATGGGACCCACCCTCTCACCTGGCGTTCGGATCTCTACCACCTTCCCCCGTCGAGCGCGGGCCGCCCAGCGATTCCCCTGTGGGCGAATCCGCTCTCGGCATAACTGAGCCAACCCGCAGCGGAAAACCCCAGAAGAACCCCGTTGGATAGAGTTCGCCCGTGCCAGAGGGACACACCATCCACCGCCTCGCCATTCGCCACCGCGAGCTCTTCGCCGGCCGGCCGATCGAGGTGAGCAGCCCGCAGGGCCGGTTCGAGGCCGGCGCCGCCGTGCTCGACGGGCACACGCTGATCGACACCGAGGCCTACGGCAAGCACCTGCTGCACCACTACGACACCGGCGCGGTGCTGCACGTCCACCTCGGTCTCTACGGCAAGGTGACCGACGGCGTCCCGCCGGTGCCGCCGCCGATCGGCCAGGTGCGGATGCGGATGATCAGCACCGGCCACTGGCTCGACCTGCGCGGACCGACCGCGTGCGAGGTCTTCGACCCGATGCAGGTCGTCGCCCTCAAGGCCCGGCTCGGCGCCGACCCGCTGCGCGACGACGCGGACCCCGCGCCGGCCTTCGCCACGATCGTGGCCAGCGCGCGACCGATCTTCGCGCTGCTGATGGACCAGTCGATCGTGGCCGGCTGCGGCCTGATCTATGCGAACGAGGTGCTCTTCCGGGCCGGGCTCGCGCCCACCCTGCCGGGCCGCGCGATCACCCCGGCCGGCTGGGACGAGCTGTGGACCGACCTGCGCGCGCTGATGAAGGAGGGCGTGACCCGCGGCCGGATCGACACCGTGCACACCACGCACACTCCGGAGGCGATGCGCCGGGCGCCGCGGGTGGACCGGCACGGCGGCGAGGTCTATGTCTATCGGCGCCCCGGCCAGCCCTGCCACATCTGCGGCACGGCCATCGCGCGTGGCCCGCTGGCCGGCCGGAACCTCTACTGGTGCCCTAGGTGCCAGGCGGAGCGGCCGGTGGCGCGGCGGGCGGGGAAGCGGGCGGCCCGGCCTCCGGCACGCCGAGCTCGAAGTTAGCGTCGAGCCAGGGCAGCAACTGCGCGTACGCCAGGATCGTGTCCGGCTGGTTGTAGTCGTGCGACAGCACGATCGCGCCAGGCTTGACCGCCTTCTGCACCTCGTCCACCACCCGGGTGACGTGCTGCTCGTCCGTCTCGCCCTTCCGGTGCTTCCAGTCCTGCGGGTCGACCTCCCAGTAGAGCGAGCGCATGCCCTCCTGGTAGGCCACCTGCACCAGGCGCGGGGTGAAGTTGCCACCCGGCGCCCGGAAGAACGGGATCGGCGTGCCCGGCGCCGCGGCCTGGATGGCGTCGCGGGTGCGCTGCAGGTCGGCGCGGATCTTCTCCGGCTTGTCCTTGCCGATGGTCAGGCTGTGGTCCCAGGTGTGGTTGCACAGGGTGTGCCCGGCCGCGACGATCTGCCGGACCACCTCGGGGTGCTTGAGCACCTGCTCGCCGACCAGGCAGAAGGTGGCCTTGATGTCGTACTCCGCGAGCATCGCGAGGATGGCCGGGGTGTGCTCGGGGTCGGGTCCGTCGTCGAAGGTGAGCGCGACCGTCTTGTTTCCGGTGGTGCGCAGCGACTGGGCCGGTCCGTCGCCGAGCGGCACCTCGATCAGCGGGGGTTCGGTGTTCGGCCTGGTCGCCGTGGGCGTCGAGGGGCTGGTCGCCGACGGGTCCGCCGGCTTGTCCTTCTGCTCGGCCGGCTTGTCCTTCTGGGCCGGCTTGCCGGCGGCGGCCGGCGGATCGGCGGGCCGGCCGGTGCTCTTCGCCGGCGCCGAGCCGTCGATCACCGACTGACCGGCCGCGTTGATCGGCGACGACGGCGCGTCCTGCCGGGCGACCGGGATCATCACCAGGGCCAGGCCGACCGCGACCAGAGCGCCCATCAGCGCCTGCTGGCGGGGCTTCCCGGCCAGCACCCAGGATTCGATCGGCAGGGTGCCGGGGGCGCGGTGCGAGCCGGTCGACGGGCGATCGGAAGCGGCCGTCAGCACCGAGGTGAGCGGCTTGACCGTGATCGACAGCGGGTCGGCCGCGCGGGCGTGCTTGCCGCGCCGGGAAGCCGCACGGCGCCGGTGGCCGCTGGCGGAGGTCTCGTTGCGGTGCAGCTTGGCCGCGGCCAGCCGGGCGGCCCGGATGCGGTCGTCGGCGGGATGCCACTCGTCGGTGGGATCCCACTCCATCGACACCCGCGGCCGGGGAGCAACGGTGTCCGCCAGGGTCTCGGGCCGGCGGTGCCGGCCGCTCGACGGCGTGTCGTCCAGGGCGTGCCGAGGCATGCGTTCCGACGCGTTTTGGTCGGAAGGCGGCTGCAGCATCCGTTATGACTACCGGTTCCCAAGATCTAACGCGATACCAGATCGGTGATCACTGCTTCACGCGGGGTGATCGTTGCCGGTCAAGGCGGTGCGTGTACCGGAATCAACCCGCCGCGTGCACGGCGTCCGTCGCCTTTCGCGCGGCGATCAGCACCGGATCCCAGACCGGGGCGAACGGTGGCGCGTAACTCAGGTCGAGCGCGGTCATCTCCTCCACGGTCATCCTGTTCCAGATCGCGATGGCCAGCGCGTCGATCCGCTTCGCCGCCTCCTCGCGACCGACGATCTGCGCGCCGAGCAGCAGCCCGGTGCGCTTCTCCGCGATCATCTTGACCGCCATGCTGCTGGCGCCCGGGTAGTAGCCGGCCCGGCTGGTCGACTCGACGGTCGCGGTCACGAAGGCGTACCCGCAGGCGGCGGCCTCCTTCTCGGTGAGTCCGGTGCGGGCCACCTCGAGGTCGCACACCTTGGTCACCGCGGTGCCGATCACGCCGGGGAAGGTGGCGTAGCCGCCGCCCAGGTTGATGCCGGCCACCCGGCCCTGCTTGTTGGCGTGGGTGCCGAGCGGCACGTGCACCGGCCGGCCGCTGACCAGGTGGGTGGTCTGCACGCAGTCGCCGGCCGCCCAGATGCCCTCCAGCGGGCCGTCCGCGCCGACCACCCGCATCCGCAGGTCGACCTTGAGCCCGCCGGTGACCCCGAGCGGGATGCCGGAGTCCGCGGCCAGCTGGGTGTTCGGACGCACGCCGAGGCCCAGCACCACGATGTCGGCCGGCAGCGTGCCGTCCGGGATCCGGACCCCGCTGACCCGGCCGTCGCGCGTCTCCAGCCCTTCGACGTGGGTGTCGGTGCGGATGTCGATGCCCTGGCCGGCGATCGCCTCGCGGACCCGGGCGCCCATGTCCGGGTCGACCGTCGCCTTCATCGGTTGCGGGCTCTTCTCCAGCAGCGTCACGTCGAGCCCGCGGTTGACCATCGCCTCGGCCATCTCCACGCCGATGTAGCCGCCGCCGATCACCACCGCGGTGCGCGGCTGGGGGTCGGAGTCGAGCCACCGGTGGATGGCGTCGCCGTCGTCCAGGGTCTGCACCCCGAACACGCCGTCGCCGCGGACCCGCGCCCACGGTGGGGTCACCGGGTTCGCGCCGGTCGCGTACACGAGATTGTCGAAGCCCTCACGCACCTCGCCGCCGGCCTCCAGATCGTGCGCGACCACCTCGCGCCGATCGAGGTCGATGCCCACCACGTCGTGCCGCAGCCGGACGTCGAGGCCGGCCTCGCGATGGGCTTGCGGCGATCGCGCCACGAGCGCGTCGCGGTCCTTGACCAACCCACCTATCCAGTACGGGATGCCGCACGCCGAATAGGAGGTGAAGTGGCCGCGCTCGAACACCACCGTGTCGAGCTTGCCCCCGAGTCGCTTGCGGGCCTGGGACGCGGCCGACATGCCGCCCGCGTCGCCCCCGATGACGACAAGTCTCATGCTGCCCCGCGAGTCACCGCGGCCATCTCGTCAACCACGTCCGCGACGCTACCCCGCCGGCTCAGCACGGCGCGCTGTCTTGCCGCTCCGGTGCCTCGCGAGTGCAGCTTCTCCATCAGCTCGGTCACCGTGGCCAGATCGCCGTGCCGCTCCAGCTCGTCCCGCACGTGATCGAAGAGCTGCCGGAACAGGCGCCAGGCCGGGCGCGCCTCGCGGGTGGCCATGTCGATGTTGACGCCCTCGAGCCCGTCGTGCGCGGCCCGCCAGTGGGCGGCCATCAGCAACGGGTGCGGCACGTTCGGGGCGGCCCGGCCGTCGCGCACGTCGGTCTGGATGCGCGCCACCAGCGCCCGGGTCAGCCCGGCCAGCAGCAACGCGTCCTCCAGGGTCGGGCAGACGTCGCCCATCCGGATCTCCACGGTGGGGTAGTGCGCGGAGAGGCGGGCGTACCAGTAGAGCATTCCCTCGTCCAGCATCGCGCCGCTCGCCACCAGGTCGGAGACCATCGTCTGATATTGCTCGTGGGACTCCAGATAGGGCGTCGGCCCGACGGTCGGCCAGCGCTCCCAGAGCATCGAGCGCCAGCTGGCATAGCCGGTGTCGTGGCCGCCGAAGAGCGGCGAGTTGGCGGTGGCCGCCTGCAGGATCGGCAGCCACGGCCGCAGGTGGTTGAGCACCTGGATGCCGGTCTCCGGGTCGGGCACGGAGACGTGCACGTGCATGCCGTTCATGCCGTAGCCGGGGGAGAGGTCGCCGAAGCGCTCCCGCATCTGGTGATATCGCGGGTTGTCGACCACCCGGGAGTGCGGGCCCGAGGCCGGTGACGCGCCGACCGCGACCAGGCGTACGCCGGCCCGATCGGCGGCCTCGGCCAGCCCGGTCCGCAGCCGGCGCATCGCGTCGAAGAGCTCCTGCAGGTCGAGCCGCGGGGGGCCGGCCACCTCGATCTGGTTGCGCATGAACTCGTGCTGCACCGATTCCCGCAGGTCCTCGGGCACCTCGCCGAAGACCTCCTCGACCGCCTCCACCGCGTGTGGCTCGACCGCGTGGACGAGCAGATATTCCTCTTCGATGCCGAGCGTCAGCAGATCCTGCGACTCGGCCTCCTGGGCGATCTCGTCGGAGACCGTGGTCGCGCTGTCCATGGCGTGCCGGTTACCCGGCGTGGTGCGGCGGGAAACGACGCTTGCCCGCGGCCGGTAATCTGGCCGGCATGGTGTTCCAGGTTCTGTGGCTGCTGCTGAGCCCTGCCTCGTCCACCACTGAGCTGATGCTCGGCCTGGCCGTCGTCGCCGCCGCGCTGCTGATCGTCGCGGCCGCCGCGGGCGTCGCACTGCCACTGTTCCGGGCGGTCGTCGCCGCTCCACACCGCCGCCTGCGAGCGGTCACCACACCTCGGCTCAGTGATCCCGACGCCGCCGGCCGTCCGCGGCCCCGAGCCCCGTCGGCGTGCCCCGCGGCTGTCTAGCCGCTCCGCGTCCATCTCCGCTCTCTGGATCGCTGGGGTACGCCCATGTCCTTTTTCGTCAGCTTTGCCCACTCCATCATCGACGCCCTGGCCGCCTTCTCCACGCCGGCCCTGGCCATCGTCCTGTTCACCGTCGCCGTCCGCCTGATGATCAGCCCGCTCACCTATTGGCAGGTGCGCGGCGAGCGCCGCCGGGCGGTGCTCGCGCCGGAGATCAAGGCACTGAAGCAGAAGCACAAGAACGATCCGATGACGCTGGCCACCGAGACCCTGGCGCTGCAGCGGGCGAACGGCGCGAGCCCGTTCGGCGCACTGCTGCCGGCCCTGGTGCAGGCGCCGTTCTTCATGCTGATGTTCCGGGTCAGCAACGACGGCCTGATCGCCGGCGGCCTGCTCGGGGTGCCGCTGACCGCTCATCTGGCCGCCGCGCCGGTGCTCTTCGCCGCACTGATCGCGCTGTCCGCCGGGCTGGCGTGGTGGGCCGCGCGGCGGATGCGCCGGCTCAACCCGGACACCCCGAAGTGGATGACCTGGCTGCCTTATGTGGGCGTGCCGGCGATCGTGGTGCTGCCGCTCGCGGCCGGCCTCTATCTGGTCACCTCGGCCGGCTGGACGGCGGTCGAGCACGCTGTGTGGCGTCGGCCGGTGACCCTCGGCAATCGACAATGATGCATATTGACAGAATCTCGAAACACGCTGGAAACTTCTCTGAGAGCGCTCTCTCACCCCTTTCAGAGAAGGGCCCCACCTTCATGAGCATCCGCAAACGGCTCCTCGCCGCCGCGTCCGTGACCGTCGCCCTCGGCGCCGGCTCGGTCGTGGTGGCGACGACCGCCGACGCCGCCCTCCCCCCGCCGCCGTCCGGCTGGACCCAGGTCTGGGCCGACGACTTCACCGGCTCGGCCAACACGCTGCCGAGCTCCGCCAACTGGATCATCGACACCGGCACGCAGTACCCCGGCGGCCCCGGCCAGTGGGGCACCGGCGAGATCCAGACCTACACGAACTCGACCACGAACCTGGCCCACGACGGCAACGGCAACCTGCGGATCACGCCGGTGCGCGGCAGCAACGGGCAGTGGACCTCGGGCCGGATCGAGACCCAGCGCACCAACTTCAAGCCGCCGTCCGGCGGGGTGCTGCGGATCGAGGGCCGCATCCAGATGCCGAACGTGACCGGCGCCGAGGCGGCCGGCTACTGGCCCGCGTTCTGGGCGCTGGGCGCGCCCTATCGCGGGAACTATCAGAACTGGCCGGCGATCGGCGAGTTCGACGTGATGGAGAACGTCAACGGGATCAACTCGGTCTGGGGCGTGCTGCACTGCGGCGTCAATCCGGGTGGGCCGTGCAACGAGACGCTCGGGCTGGGGGCCAACCGGGCGTGTCCGAACTCGACCTGCCAGTCCGGCTTCCACACGTACTCGTTCGAGTGGGACGCCGGCGTCTCGCCCAACCAGCTGCGCTGGTACGTGGACGGTCAGCAGTTCCACACCGTGACCCAGAGCCAGATCGGTGAGCCGCACTGGTCCAACATGACCGGGCACAACGGCTACTTCCTGCTGCTGAACGTGGCGATGGGCGGCGCCTTCCCGAACGGCGTCGCGGGCTCGGCCACGCCCACCGGCGCGACCGTCTCGGGCCGCTCGATGCTGGTCGACTACGTCGCGGTCTACAGCCGGGGCGGTGGCACCACGCCGCCGACCGATCCGCCCACCGAGCCGCCGTCCGGCACCCGGGACGCGTACTCGCTGATCCAGGCGGAGTCGTTCAACGCCCAGTCCGGCACGCAGACCGAGGCCTGCGCCGAGGGCGGTCAGGACGTCGGCTGGATCGCGAACGGCGACTGGCTGCAGTACAACAACGTCAACTTCGGCAGTGGCGGGGTGCGGGACTTCGTGGCCCGGGTCGCGTCCGGCGCCGGCGGCGGCGTCAGCGGCCTGATCGAGGTGCGGATCGACAGCCGGAGCAACGCGCCGATCGGCAGCTTCGCGCTCGGCAACACCGGCGGCTGGCAGACCTGGCGATCGATCCCGGGCAACGTGTCCAACGTGTCCGGCACGCACACCGTGTTCCTGACCTTCACCAGCGGCCAGCCGGCCGACTTCGTCAACGTCAACTGGATCCAGTTCCGCCGATAAGTAATTCGGGGGTGCCCCTTTACAGGCACTGTTAACAGTCCTAATAATTCAGGGACATCGACGTCCATGAAGGGGCACCCCCCATGCGCCGTTCCCCGATCCTCGCCCTCGTCGCCGTCCTTGCGGCCGGCGGCTCGGCCATCTACCTGGGCTCTTCCGCCACCGCTGCCGAGGCCTGCGCCCCCGCGTGGGCCTCGTCGACGGTCTATGTCGGCGGCAACATCGCCTCCCAGAGCGGGCACAACTACCGCGCCAAGTGGTGGAACCAGAACGAGAGCCCGGCCACCCACAGTGGCCAGTGGGACGTCTGGGCCGACCAGGGCGCCTGCGGTGGCACCACCCCGCCGACCGATCCGCCCACCACGCCGCCGACCGACCCGCCCACCGATCCGCCGACGGACCCGCCGCCCAACGGGTCCCTGCCGGCCCACTTCCTGACCGGCTACTGGCACAACTTCGACAATCCCGCCAACGAGATCCGGCTGCGCGACGTGCCGGGCACCTATGACCTGGTGGCGGTGGCCTTCGCCGACGCGACCGGCACGCCGGGCGCGGTCACCTTCTCCATCGACCCGGGCCTGAGCCAGAGCGTGGGCGGTTACACCAACGCCGACTTCAAGAACGACATCACCACCCTGCACGCCCGCGGCAAGAAGGTGATCCTCTCGGTCGGCGGCGAGCGCGGCACGGTCAGCGTCAACGACGCCGGCGCGGCCACCAACTTCGCCAATTCCGTGTACGGCCTGATGCAGCAGTTCGGCTTCGACGGCGTCGACATCGACCTGGAGAACGGGGTCAACCCGACCTACATGGCCCAGGCGCTGCGCAGCATCCGGGCGCGGGCCGGCGCCTCGACGATCATCACGATGGCGCCGCAGACCATCGACATGCAGAACCCGGCCGGCTCGTACTTCGCGCTGGCGCTGAACATCAAGGACATCCTGACCGTCGTCCACACCCAGTTCTACAACTCGGGCGCGATGCTCGGCTGCGACAACAACGCCGCCTACGGGCAGGGCACGGTGAACTTCATCGTGGCGCTGACCTGCATCCAGCTCGAGGCGGGACTGCGGCCGGACCAGGTGGCCGTGGGCCTGCCGGCGTCGAGCGGCGCGGCCGGCGGCGGCTATGTCTCGCCCAGCGTGGTCAACCAAGCGCTGAGCTGCCTCGCCCGGGGCACCAACTGCGGCTCGTTCAAGCCGCCGCGCACCTATCCCGGCATCCGTGGCGCGATGACCTGGTCGATCAACTGGGACGTCACCACCGGCAACGGCTTCGCCAACACCGTGCGCCCCCACCTGAACACCCTGCCCTGACCCCCTCAGGAGACATCCCCATGAAACTCCGCACCAAGCTGCTCACCGTCGCGGCGGTGACTCTGACCGGCATCGCGACCGCGATCCTGCCGATGACCGTCTCGCAGGCGGCCGAGGCCTGTGTCCCGGCGTGGAACTCGTCGACCGTCTACGTGAACGGCAACACCGCCTCGCAGAACAGCCACAACTACCGGGCCAAGTGGTGGAACCAGAACGAGAGCCCGGCCACCCACAGTGGACAGTGGGACGTCTGGGCCGACCTGGGCCAGTGCGGCGGCACCACCCCGCCGACCGACCCGCCGACCAGCCCGCCCACGAACCCGCCGACCGACCCGCCGCCCGGCGGCACGAAGATGCCGGCCGCGCCCTACATCTATCCGGGCGGTGGCAACACGCCGGCGCCGGGCACGATCATGGAAAAGGGCATCCGGTCGTTCACCCTCGCGTTCGTGCTGGCCAGCGGCTGCAACCCGGTCTGGGACAACACCGGGATGCTGACCGGCGGAGTGCACGAGCAGACGATCAACACGATCAAGGCGCGCGGCGGCACGGTGGTCCCGTCCTTCGGCGGCTGGTCCGGCAACAAGCTCGGGCCGAACTGCCCGAACGCCGAGGCGCTGGCCGGGGCCTATCAACGGGTGATCAACGCGTTCGGCTTCACCGCGATCGACATCGACATCGAGAACAGCGACGAGTTCGAGAACGAGGTGGTGGCCGACCGGATCGTCGACGCGCTGGCCATCGTCAAGCGCAACAACCCGGGCATCAAGACGATCGTCACCTTCGGCACCACGATGAACGGCCCGAGCTACTACGGCACCCGGCTGATCAACCAGGCGAAGGCGAAGAACGCGAACATCGACATCTTCACCCAGATGCCGTTCAACTTCGGCGGCGGCAACAACATGTACAACGCCACCGTGAGCGCCTCCGAGGGCCTGAAGAACCAGCTCAAGACGACCTTCGGCTGGACCGACGCGCAGGCCTACGCGCACATGGGCATCTCCGGCATGAACGGCCGGTCCGACACCGGTGAGGTCACCACCACGCAGAACTGGCGGGACATCGTGGCCTACGCGAAGAGCAACGGCTTCGCCCGCCTCGCGTTCTGGGACGTCAACCGCGACCGGGACTGCGCGGGCGACCTCGGTCAGTGCAGCTACACCCCGCAGCGGGACTGGGAGTTCAGCGAGATCAGCGCCGGCTTCTGAGAACTCCGTGGAGCGGCCGTCAGTCCACCGGGCTGGCGGCCGCGCGGCGCTGCCGGACCTTCTTCGTGACCCACCAGACCACCGCGCCGACCAGGAACGCGTAGAACGCGTAGTTGAAGTAGTTGCTGTACTGCTCGAGCCGCTGCCAGCGTGAGCCCAGCAGGTAACCGCCGCCGACGAAGAGGAGGTTCCACACCCCGCTGCCGATCGCGGTGAGCAGGGTGAAGAGGCCGAGCGGCATGTGGTTGGCGCCGGCCGGGATGGACACCAGGCTGCGCACCACCGGCGCGCATCGGCCGACCAGCACCGAGCCCTTCTCGTGCCGCTCGAACCAGCGGTCCGCCTTGTCCAGGTCGTTGCTGTCGACCAGCGGGATCTTGTCCAGCCAGCGCTTCAACCGCTCCTCGCCGAGCGCGTACCCGAGCCAGTAGAGCAGCAGTGCGCCGATCACCGAACCGGCCGTGGCGGTGATCCAGACCAGCACCACGTTCACCCGGCCCTCGTTCGCCAGGTAGCCGGCCATCGAGAGCACGACCTCGCTGGGGATCGGCGGGATGACGTTTTCCAGTGCGACCAGCAGGCCCACGCCTACTTCGCCCATGGCGTCGATGACCGACGCGACCCATCCGATGAGCCCGCCGGCCTGGGTGAGATCGGCTTCGGCCATGGGCTCAGTTCTACCCGACAACCCTGAAGCGAACCTGAATACCGATATACCGCTGATCGGTATATGCTCGCCGCATGACAGATGTGCCGATGCGCGAGCCGACCTTCCTGGTGCTGACCGCGCTCGCCGCCGAGGCCCAGCACGGCTATGCGGTGATCGAGGACGTCTCCCGGATGACCGGCGGCCGAGTGCGGCTGCGGGCCGGCACGCTCTATGCGGCGCTCGACCGGCTGCGCGGCGACGGGCTGATCGAGGTCGACCGCGAGGAGGTCGTGCAGTCCCGGCTGCGGCGTTACTACCGGTTGACCGGGGTCGGCGAGCAGCGCCTGGCGGCCGAGTCGGCGCGGCTTCGCGAGCAGGCCACCATCGCCGAGCGCCGACTCGGCGGCCGGGGCGTTTCGGGAGCCGTCGCACCGGTCACTTAGGTGACGCATGAGCGACCGGTGGTACCAGAAGGCCGTCATCTACTGCCTCGACGTGGACACGTACGCGGATTCGAACGGAGACGGGTGCGGTGACTTCCGCGGGCTGATCGGCCGGCTCGACTACCTGGCCCGGCTCGGCGTGACCTGCATCTGGCTCAACCCGATCCACCCGACCCCCAACCGCGACGACGGCTACGACGTCTCGGACTTCTACAACGTCGATCCGCGCTTCGGCACCCTGGGCGACTTCGCCGAGCTGCTGCATCAGGCGGAGAGCCTCGGCATCAAGGTGATCATCGACCTGGTGGTGAACCACACGTCGGATCAGCACCCCTGGTTCCAGTCGGCCCGCTCGTCGCCGGACTCGCCGTACCGCGATTGGTATGTCTGGTCCGAGACCCCGCCGGCCGACCGCCACCAGGGCATGGTCTTCCCCGGCGAGCAGGCCACCACGTGGAGCAAGGACCGCAAGGCGGGCCTCTGGTATTACCACCGGTTCTACAAGTTCCAGCCGGACCTCGACATCACCAACCCCGAGGTGCGCACCGAGATCAAGAAGATCTGCTCGTTCTGGCTGCAGCTCGGCGTCTCGGGTTTCCGGATGGACGCGGTGCCGTTCATCATCGAGGAGACCGTGCCCGGCGAGCCGGACGCGGTCAAGGATCTGGACTTCCTCAACGACCTGCGGCAGCACGTGCAGTGGCGCAAGGGCGACTCGGTGCTGCTCGCCGAGGCCAACGTGGAGCCCGCCGAGCTGACCAAGTTCTTCAGCGACGCCGGCGGCTCGTCCAGCCGCATCCACATGCTCTTCGACTTCATGCTGAACGGCCGGCTGATGCTGGCGCTGGCCCGGGAGAACCCCGAGGGCATCATCGACGCGCTGCAGGACACCCCGAAGCTGCCGGACGGCGGCCAGTGGGCGACCTTCCTGCGCAACCACGACGAGGTGGACCTGTCCCGGCTCACCGCCGACCAGCGCGCCGAGGTGTTCGCGAAGTTCGGGCCGGACGAGAACATGCAGCTGTACGGGCGCGGCATCCGGCGGCGGCTGGCCCCGATGCTGGGCAACGACCGGCGGCACATCGAGCTGGCGTACGCGCTGCAGTTCAGCCTCCGTGGCACCCCGGTGCTGCGTTACGGCGACGAGATCGGGATGGGCGACGACCTGTCGCAGGACGGGCGCAACGCCATCCGTACCCCGATGCAGTGGAATCTGACCGCCAACGGCGGGTTCTCGACCGCCTCGACGGACCAGCTCGTGCGTCCGGTGATCACCGGCGGCGAGTACGGATACGAGACGGTCAACGTCACCCAGCAGCGACACCACCCGCAGTCGCTGTTGTCCTGGTTCGAGAGGATGATCCGCACCCTGCGTGAGGCGCCTGAGGTGGGCAGCGGCTCCTGCAAGCACATCGACGTGCCGTTGCCGACCGGGGTGCTCGCGCACCGCTGTGACGACGTGACCGGGACGATGGTGTTTGTGCACAACCTGTGCAACAATCCTGGCGTTGTCGACCTGAGCAGCCTGGCGGCGGAGGCGGACTTCCCCAACGACGTGCTGGCCGATCAGGAGTACGCCGAGCCCGGCGCACTCGATAAGTTGGAGATCGCGGGTCACGGATACCGCTGGATCCGGCTGCGCCGCACCGCATGAACGAGCTGGGAGGCTTGATGTCGAATAACGTCCGCGTCGCGATCGTCACCGGAGGTGCCCGCGGCATCGGCGCCGCCACCGCCCGGAAGCTCGCCGCCGACGGCCTGGCGGTCGCGGTGATCGACCTCGACGAGCCGTCCTGCGCCGAGACCGTCGACGCGATCAAGCAGGCCGGCGGCACCGCGCTCGCGGTGGGCGCGGACGTCTCCGACAAAGAGCAGGTGACCGCCGCGGTCGAGCGGGTGGCCACCGAGCTCGGTCCGCCGGTGGTGCTGGTGAACAACGCCGGCGTGCTGCGCGACAACCTGCTGTTCAAGATGACCGACGACGACTGGGAGACCGTGATGGCGGTCCACCTGCGCGGCGCGTTCCTGTTCACCCGCGCGGTGCAGAAGCACATGGTGGACGCCGGGTTCGGCCGCATCGTCAGCCTGAGCAGCACCTCCGCGCTGGGCAACCGCGGCCAGCTGAACTACGCCACCGCGAAGGCCGGACTGCAGGGCTTCACCAAGACGCTGGCAATCGAGCTGGGTCGCTTCGGTGTCACGGCCAACGCGGTGGCGCCCGGATTCATCCAGACCGACATGACCGCGGCGACGGCCAAGCGGGTGGGCGTCGATTGGGACGCTTTTGTGAAAAACGCCGTCAGTCAGATTCCGGTGGCTCGGGCCGGGCGCCCCGAAGACGTCGCGAACACCGTATCCTTCCTGGTCAGCGAGGGCGCCGGTTTCGTGTCCGGTCAGGTGATCTATGTCGCCGGCGGTCCCCGCGCGTAATCGCCCGGTTGCTCCCGGGCGCTACAAAAGAACCTGTGGAGAAGCGGACTGTGAAACGACGGATGACCTCCCGCAGCGTGTCGCTGACCAGCACCTTCCTCTTGCTGGCCGCCGGCGGCGTCGCGGCATGCGACAACGGTGACGACACGCAGGATGAGGGCTTCTACTGCGCCGACGAGAACGGCGTGGTGGTCGACGAGGACAATTGCGACGACGACGGCAACAACGCGGGTGGCGTCGGTCTCCTCCCCTTCTTCATCTGGCACTCCTCGAGCTACCGCCCCGGTTACTCGGTCGGCTCGAAGCTTCCGGCGGGCGGCAGCAAGTTCGCCTACAACGACCGGGCGGCGCGGTCCTCCTTCGGGCTGCCGTCGACCGGGCGGATCAGCAACGGCACGGTGAAGACCAGCGTGGTCGGCAAGGGCGGCAGCGGCACCTCGACGTCCGGCAAGTCGTCGTCCGGCAGCAAATCCGGCAGCTGAGGTGAAACGAGTTCCCTACGGCCCGGTCCGCGACGGCTGGCGGCTGACCAACTACAGCCTGGGATTGACATACAACGACACCGAACTGCCGGACGGGACGATGATGTCCTACTGGCAGGAGGGGCCGTACTACGACTTCACCGAGGGCGAGATCGAGGAGCTCGAGACCGCCACCACGACGCTCAACGCGATGTGCCTGGAGGCCGGCGACTGGATGGTCCAGCAGTGCCCGCGACACACCGTCGAGGGGCGCAAGCAGGGCTACTTCGCCTCGATCTGCACCCCGGAGTCGTGCTTCCTGACCAAGATCGGCATCCCGGAGTACGCGCACGAGCAGATCATCCGGACCTGGTTCGACGGCGACGCGGAGACGTGGACGCACTACGACAAGGACCCGGAGATGCGCCTCCCGATGGAGACGCCGGACTTCTCGCCGAGCGTCTACGGGCGCTTCGACCTCTGGTACAACGGCGCCGGCAGCACGCCGCGGCTGCTCGAATACAACGCGCAGACGCCGACGTCGCTGGTCGAGGCGGCGGTGATCCAGTGGCACTGGGCCGACCAGACCAACCTGACCCAGCATCCGTGGCGGCAGTGGAACTCCATTCACGACCGGCTGGTGGGCTGGGAGGCGGCGGACGGCGAGCCGGCCGACCCGGGCGCGTGGCGGCGGAACATCAACAAGCTGCGCGAGGCGCGCACCTGGCTCCCGGAAAAGCCGAAGATCTTTTTCGCGTACGAGACGTCGGAGACCACCGGCGAGGACCGGATGAACGTGGCCTACCTGATGGCCACGGCCGAAGAGGCGGGCTTCCCGGTCGAGCTGATCGCGATGAGCCAGATCGGCTGGGACGTGGCCGGCGACCGGGTGGTGTTCGTGCCGTCGCCGGGCCAGGAGCACAAGGCCGAGCCGATCAACATCATCTTCATGCTCTATCCGTGGGAGTGGTTCTGGAACGAGGAGGGCGGTAAGGCCTTCTTCCGGAACATGGCCGATCCCACGAAGAAGGGCACGGTGTGGATCGAGCCGCCGTACAAGGCCGCGCTGCTCGGCAACAAGGCGCTGCTGCCGGTGCTGTGGAAGCTGTTCGGCGACCACCCCGAGCGCGGTAAGTACCTGCTGCCGTCCTATTTCGCCGAGTCGTCGTCGGCGGCCAAGCTGAAGAGCTATGCCAAGAAGCCGATCTGGGGCCGCGAGGGCGGTTCGGTCACGCTGGTCCGCGAGGGCGACGCGATCGCCGACAACCCGAGCGAATACGGCGCGGACGGCCGCTTCGTGGTGCAGGAGCTGTGCGAGCTGCCGACCTTCGAGGGCCTGGAGGGCGACGTGCACCCGGTGATCGGCGCCTGGCTGATCGACGGCGAGCCGGCCGGCATGGGCATCCGCGAGGGCCTCGGCGTCGAGGGGCTGATCACCAAGGACCAGTGCAACTTCGTGCCGCACATCATCACGTGAGCGACCTGGCGCGGATGGCTCGCGAGGTCATCGACGAAAACCACTACCTGACCCTGGGTACGACGGAGCCGGACAACCGCCCCCGCGTCTCCCCGGTCTACTTCACCCATGCCGGCTACCGCGAGTTCTACTGGGTGTCGTCGCCGAACTCCCACCATTCGCAGAACATCGCGGCCCGCCCGCCGGTGGCCATCGTCATCTACGACTCGACGGCGGGAGTCGGCCAGGGCAGGGCGGTCTACCTGACCGCGACGGCCGCCGAGGTGCCGGCGGCGGACCTGCCGGCGGAGTGCGCCAAGGCATACCCGGCGGTCGGCGAGGGCGCGGTGGCCTTCACCCCCGAGGAGCTGAGCGGCGACGAGGACCTGCGCCTCTACAAGGCGGTGGCCACCCGGCACGAGGTCCACATCCGAGGCGGCGACCCCACCTACGGCACCGGCATCGACACCCGCCGCGAGGTCACCCTCTGAGTCGACAGATTGACAGATAATCTATCAACGTTGACAGATTATCTGTCAATCTGTCAACGTGATGGTCATGCTGTTCCGCCCTCCCGCGCTGCGCGAAGACGATCACCGGGTCATCGGTGAGATCGATGACCTGCGCCGTCGCCTGCGCATCTATCTGCACGAGCCGCGGCGGTGGAAGGGCCAGATGCGCCGCAATCTGAAGGCGCGCGCGGTGCAGGGCTCGAACAGCATCGAGGGCTATGACGTCAGCCTCGACGACGCGCTCGCGCTGATGGAGGACGAGGAACCGCTCGACGCCGACCGCCGGACGTCATCGGAGATCGTCGGCTATCGCAACGCGCTGACCTACATTCAGCAGCTGGCCGACGACAGCGACTTCGCCCTCGACGAGTCCCTGATCCGCAGCCTGCACTTCATGATGCTCGGACACGACCTGTCCAAGAGCCCGGGGCGTTACCGGCCCGGCCAGATCTTCGTGCACGACGAGGAGCGCGATCTCACCGTCTATGAGGGTCCCGGCCCGGCCGAGGTCCCGAAACTCATGGGCGAGCTGGTGGCGGCGCTGGCCGCGCCGGACGGGTCGTGTCCGGTCTTCATCCGGGCCGCGATGGCCCACCTGAACCTGGTGATGATCCACCCGTTCCGTGACGGGAACGGCCGGATGGCGCGCGCCCTGCAGACCCTCGTGCTCGCCCGGGAGAAGATCCTCGCCCCCGAGTTCAGCAGCATCGAGGAGTGGCTCGGCCGGAACACCCAGGCCTACTACGCGGTGCTGGCGGAGACCGGCGCCGGATCCTGGCACCCCGACCGCGACCCCTCGACCTGGATGCGATTCAACCTGGCCGCACACCACATGCAGGCGCACACGGTGCTGCGTCGGGTGGAGGAGACCGCCCGCAGCTGGACCGAGCTCGAATCGGTGGCCACCAAACGACGTCTGCCGGAACGAGTGGTCCATGCGCTCTACCCGGCGAGCCTGGGGCTCAAGGTCCGGCGAGCGGTCTACGAGCGTGATGCGGAGGTCGAGCTGGGCACGGCCAACCGTGATCTGCGGATGATGGTCACCGGTGGTCTGCTTCGGCCGCAGGGCGAGACCAGAGGGCGTTACTACGTCGGCACGCCGGAGCTTCGGGAGATCCGGCAGGGTGTCGTCGGCGAGCGGATCCCGCTGCGGAATCCGTACGGCGAGCCGGTCAGTCCTTGACCGGCTGGTGGCGCCAGAGCCACCACAGGCCGATGAAGGGCAGGACCAGCGGCACGTAGCCGTAGCCGCTGCCGTAGTGGGACCACACCGTGGCGTCGGGGAAGTCGACCGCGTCGGCGATGGTCAGGGTGCCGACCACCAGGACGCCGATCAGTTCGATCGAGCAGCTGGTCAGGGCGATCAGGCGGCCGCGCGGGCCGCCGATCGCCAGGCCCGCGGTGGCCGCGATGTAGACCAGGCCGGCCACCGCGGACAGCAGGTAGGCCAGCGGCGCCTCGGTGAAGTGCGTGCTGATCTGCACCAGGGCGCGGGCGCTCGCGGAGAGCGCGAAGATGCCGTAGACCAGCAGCAGCACGCGGCCCAGGCCGGAACCGATCGCGGCGTCGCGCGGGCGGGTGCGGGCGGGCGAGGAGCCGGGCTCAGCCACCGGTCACCGACGCAATCTGCTGCAGGCGCAGCACCAGGACCGGCATCACCAGCGCGGCCACTCCGAGGATCAGGTTGCCCCAGCGGGTCGGCTCCATCCGGGCCAGCACCAGCGCCGTGGGTGTGAAGGCGACCGCGGTGATCAGGTAGCCCGCGAAGGTGCCGATCTCGCTCGGCCGGTCGTCGCCGAAGAGGCCGATCGTCGCCACCACGCACAGCACCACGACCAGCGCGCTGAGCACCCCGGCGGCGATCAGGTCGAGCCGGCTGGGCGGGCGGTTCAGTGCCGAGCGCAGCAGGAACCATGCGGCGAGCACCAGGGCCACCACGATGGTCGCCACGGACAGAGGACCGTTCACGCGGCACAGCGTACTGATCGGAAGTCCGTGTTAGCTTGCGGCCATGCGCTTCGGTCTGCTCGGCACCGGTCCCTGGGCTCGGATGGCACACGCCCCGGGGCTGGCCGCGCATGACGGGACCGAATTCGTCGGCGTGTGGGGCCGCGACGAGAGCAAGGCCGCCGCGCTGGCCGGCGAGCACGGTGTGCGGGCGTACCCGGGGGTTGCGGATCTGCTCGCGGATGTCGATGCGGTGGCGATGGCGCTGCCGCCCGCGGTGCAGGCCCCGCTCGCGTTGCAGGCGGCGCGCGCGGGCAAGCACCTGCTGCTGGAGAAGCCGGTGGCGTTCACCGCCGCGGAGGCCCGGGAGATCGAGAGCGCGCTGGGAGACCGGCATTCGGTGGTGTTCTTCACCCGCCGCCTGCTGCCCACGCTCGCCGATTTCCTGGACGAGGCGATCGCGACCGGGGGCTGGGTCGAGGCCCGGGTCGATCACGTTGGCACGATCTATGACGAGGGCAACCCGTTCGGGGAGTCGCCGTGGCGCCGGGAGAGCGGCGGCCTCTGGGACGTCGGGCCGCACGCCGTCGCGATGGTGCTGCCGGTGCTCGGGCCGGTGACCGAGGTGGCCGCGATGGTCGCGCCGCGGGACATGAGCCACCTGATGCTGCGGCACGCGTCCGGCGCGGTCAGCAAGATCACACTTTCCGTGGACGTGCCGCCGGCCGCCACCCGGGAGGCGGCGATGTTCGCCGGTGAGGCCGGTGTCCGCGAGGTGCCGGAGATCCCGTGGGAGCCGGTGCTGGCCTTCGGCAACGCCCTGGACCAGCTGATCGCCGGCGAAAGCGGACTCGGTGTCGGCTTCGGCGCCGAGGTGACCGCCGTCCTCGAGGCAGCCGAGAAGGCCGCGGAAACGGGCACCACGGTCACCGTCGCCGATTGATTCGCCTCGGCGAACCATCCGATAGCGTGTACGCGCCGAATCCCGGGTGAGCATCGCGACGACGTACGGCGAAAGGCTGACCACCATGACGGAGCGCGCCCGCGACCATCTCTCCGCGGTGCCCACGCCTCCGCCCGACGCCGGCGCCCTCCTCGGCGAGGTCGCCAAGGGCGACGAGGCGGCGTTCGGCCAGCTCTACGAACTGGTCGCGCCGCGCGTCTACGGCCTGATCCGCCGCGTGTTGCGCGATCCGGCGCAGGCCGAAGAGGTCGCGCAGGAGGTGCTGGTCGAGGTCTGGCGCACCGCCGCCCGCTACGACGGCGCCCGCGGCTCGGCCACCTCCTGGATCTTCACCATCGCGCACCGGCGGGCGGTCGACCGGGTGCGCTCCGAGCAGTCCGCCGCCGACCGGGTCATGAAGGTCGGCATCGCCAGCGTCGAGATCCCGCACGACGAGGTGGTCGACGAGGTCACCGGCCGGCTGGAACGTCAGCAGGTGCGGCACTGCCTCGACGACCTGACCGGGCTGCAACGCCAGGCTGTGACGCTCGCCTACTACCAGGGGCACTCCTATCGCGAGGTGGCCGAACTCCTCGCCACGCCCCTGCCGACGATCAAGACCAGGATGCGCGACGGGCTGATCCGATTGCGCGACTGCCTCGGGGTGGAGGTGCCGGCATGACCCCCACGGACATTCACGCGCTGGTCGGCGCCTATGCCCTGGACGCCGTCGACGATCTCGAGCGGGCCGCGTTCGATCGCCACATCACCGAGTGTGAGAGCTGCCGGATGGAGCTGGACGAGTTGCGCGAGACCACCGCCCGGCTGGCCGACAGCGCCTGGTCGGTGCCGCCGCCGCGGTTGCGCGCCGACGTGATGGCGGCGGTCGCCCGCACGCGTCAGCTCGCGCCGGTGTCGCCCGCGCCGATGCGCGTCGATCAGCGCCCGCGCAACCGCAACCGCTGGCTGGTCGCCGCGGCCGCCGCGGTGGTCCTGGCCGGTGGCGCGAGCACGGCCGTCTATCAGGTTCAAGAGCAGCGGGTACGCGAAGCCGACTCGATCGCCGTCGCGGTGGCGCAGCGGGAGGCCCGGGCCCGGCAGATTCTCGCGGCGCCGGACCTGGTCGTGCGCACCGCCCGGATGATCGGCGGCGGCAAGGTGACCGTGGCGTCGTCGGACGTGAACGACGCCGGCGTGATCCTGCTCGGCGCCGACTCCCCGCCGCCGGACGGCAAGGTCTTCCAGCTCTGGACCATCCGCGGCACCACGCCCAGGTCGCAGGGCGCGCTGGCGGTCGGCCAGACCGGCGCCGTGCAGATCGTCGACGGGCTGCCGGGGACGGACATGGTCGGAGTGACGGCCGAGCCCGCCGGCGGGTCGACCACGCCCAGCATGCCGCTGGTTTCCCAGGTCCCGCTGATCTGACTTTCCGCCCAACCCATCTGCAACCGGCTTGACTCCGAATAGTTGGTGACACTCGCCAACAAAAGGGGCAATCCAATGCGTTCGACGAAGATTCTCGCGCTCACCGCAGCGGCCACGTTCACGGTTTCGATGGCCGCCTGCGGCAGCGACAGCTCGGGCGCCGGCGGCGGCACCACCGACACGGCCGCCCCGATGGCGACCAGCGCGTCGCCGAGCATGACCACCGCGATGACCAACTTCGGACCGGGCTGTGCCGCCGTGCCGACCGACGAGAGCAACCCGGGCAGCTTCCAGGCGATGGCCATGGTGCCGGTCGCCACCGCCGCCTCCGGCAACCCGTTGCTCTCGACACTGGTCACCGCGGTCAAGCAGGCCGGCCTGGTGGATTCGCTGAACACCGCCCCGGCGATCACGGTCTTCGCGCCGACCAACGACGCGTTCGCCAAGATCCCGGCCGCCGACCTGAAGAAGGTGCTGGCCGACAAGAAGACCCTGACCAGCATCCTCACCTACCACGTGGTGTCCGGGAAGCTCACCCCGGAGCAGCTGGCCGGCACGCACAAGACCCTGCAGGGCGGTTCGGTGACGGTCGAGGGCAGCGGCGAGGACCTCAAGGTCAACGGCGCGTCGACTGTCGTCTGCGGCAACGTCCAGACCGCCAACGCCACCGTCTACATCGTCGACTCCGTGCTGATGCCGAAGAGCTGACCGTGGGCAGCGCCGGCCGCGCGTGTTCGCGGCCGGCGCCCTGGCTCCATCCCACGCCTCACCTGCCTCGAGGAGTCGTCATGCGCCGGATCGCCGTTCCCGCCCTGCTGGGCGTGCTGTCCGCCGCTTTCGGGGTGGCGCTGGGTGAACTGCTCGCGGCCGCGACAAAGCCGCAGGCCGGTCCGTTGGTCGCGGTGGGCGGGGCGATCATCGACGCGACGCCGACCCCGGTCAAGGAATTCGCGGTACGCGAACTCGGCACCAACGACAAGCCCGTGCTGCTCGGCTCGATCGGCCTGGTGCTGGCCCTCTGCGCCGCCGTGCTGGGCGTGCTCAGTGTCCGCCACGGCTGGGTTACTCCCGCGGGAGCCGTGGTGTTCGGCCTGGCCGGCGCGGGGGCGGCACTGTCCCGCCCGACGGCCGGCGCCTTCGACGTGGTCCCCTCCCTGGTCGCCGCGGCCATCGCCGGGGTGACCCTGGTCCTGACCATCCGGCACGCCGTCAGGCCCGCACCGGACGCAGCCTCCGGCGCGGCCCGCACCCACGCAGTCGATGTCCGGTCCGCCGACCTCGACGCGCCCGCTGCCTCCGGTCTTGAGGTTCCCGTTGCCGGGGCGGGTGCCTCCGGCTCTGACGTCACCGCGTTGGGCGGCCCGCAGTCCTCCTCGGGGCCGTCCGGCGGCGCCGCCACTGAAGGTGGCGTGAGCATCCGGCCCGGTGTCTCGGGCAGCCCGTCTGGCCTCTCCGGCGGCGTTCTCCCGCTCGGTGGCTCGACGCCGCCCGGCCGCTCGCGGCGTGACGGCGGCTCCGGCAAGCCGCGGCACGTGCTCGTCGATCGGCGCGCGTTCCTGCGGGCCGCGTCGCTCGTGGCCGGCGGCACGATCGTCGCCGGTGGGGCCGCCGAGCTGGTCAAGCGTGGCCGCGGCGGTGCGATCGCCGAATCCCGCGAGGCCATCAAGCTCCCGGTGGCCGCCGACCCGGCCGCGCCGCTGCCGTCCGGCATCGGTCCGGGTTTCGTCACCACGAACGCCGATTTCTATCGGGTGGACACCGCGCTCACCCTGCCGCGGATCGATGTGGCGAGCTGGCGGCTCCGGCTGCACGGGATGGTGGACCGGGAGTTCGAGCTGTCGTTCGAGGATCTGCTCGACCGTCCGTTGATCGAGCGGGACATCACTCTGAACTGCGTCTCCAACGAGGTCGGCGGGCCCTATATCGGGACGGCGCGCTGGCTCGGCGTACCCATCGCGCCTCTGCTCCGCGAAGCGGGCGTGAAACCCGGCGCGGACCAGATCGTGGCCCGCTCGGCCGAGGGAATGACCATCGGCACCCCGGTCTCCACCGTCCTGGACGGGCGCGACGCCATGCTGTGCGTCGGCATGAACGGCGAACCGCTGCCCGTCGAGCACGGCTTCCCGGTGCGCATGCTGACGCCGGGCCTCTATGGCTACGCCGGCGCGTGCAAGTGGCTCACCGAGCTGGAACTGAGCACGTTCGCGGACTTCGACGCCTACTGGGTGAAGCGCGGCTGGGCCGCCGACGGCCCGGTCAAGACGGCGTCCCGCATCGACAGTCCGCTCCCGTTCACGAACGTCACCGCGGGCGAGGTCACCGTCGCGGGTGTCGCGTGGGCGCAGGGCCGAGGCGTCAAGACCGTCGAGGTGCGGGTGGACGACGGCGACTGGCAGCGGGCCGAGCTGCTCCCGGTGCCGTCGGAGGACACCTGGGTGCAGTGGCGCCTCGCCTGGAAGGCGACCGCCGGCCCGCATTCGCTGTCCGTCCGGGCGACCGACGACACCGGCGAGACCCAGACCGAGTCCAGGGCAACGCCGTTCCCGTCCGGCGCGACCGGCCGGCACACCATCACGGTGACCGTGGGCTGACCTTCTTCCCCCGGCTTCGCCACCGCAGGGCCGCGGTCGTGGCGGTCTGCACGGCCGCGGTGGTGCGAGTGCGGTCGCCGGTGGCGAGCAGGTCCAGCAGGGCACCGCGCAGCAGGGCCAGGGCCGCGGTCCGATCGGCGGCCCCGGCGTTCGTGTGGCGGATGGCCGGGGGCTGGGCGGTGGCGAGCAGGTCCAGCCAGTCACGCACCGTCGCGGCGGCGAAGTCTGACCACGGACCGTCCGGTTCGGTCAGTGACCGGGCGTAGGCCTCTGTCCACAGAGTCAGCAGCGCGCGGTGACTCGGATCGCTCAGCCAGGTCCAGAGCTGCATGGTCGCGCCGGCCAGGTCGTCGGACGGGGTCCGGCGGAGCAGCGCGACCTCGTCCTTACGCGCCCGGGCCAGCAATTCGCGGATCAGGCCGTCCTTGGAGCCGAACAGATAGAGCAGCACCCGCGGGCTCGAGCCGATCTCGGCGGCCAGCGGACGCAGCGACATGTCGCCCAGCCCGTGCGCCAGTGCATAGGCATAGGCCGCCTCGAGAAGCTCCGTCCGGCGGGGGCTTGCCGTTTCGCTCGTCACCCCGGCATTCTGGCACGACTGAAACAGTCGTTTCAGTGGATGAAGGGAGTCGGCATGGGTGTGGTGGTGCGGCCGCTGGGCCGGCCCGGCGATCTGGGCTGGGTCGTGATGGCGCACGGCGAGGTCTATGCGGCGGAATACGGCTGGGACTCGACCTTCGAGGAGTTGGTGGCGCGGATCGTGGCGGACTACGCGGAGAAGCGGGATCCGGATCGCGAGGCCGCGTGGATCGCCGAGGTGGACGGGCGGCGGGCCGGCTGCGTCTTCTGCGTCACGGCCGACGAGCGCACCGCCCAGCTGCGGATCCTGCTGGTCGACCCGGCGTTTCGCGGGCTCGGCCTGGGCGCGCGGCTGGTCGGTGAGTGCCTGTCCTTCGCGGCCGGCGCGGGCTATCGGCGCATCACGCTGTGGACCAACGACGTCCTCGGCGCGGCCCGCCGGATCTATCAGGCGGCCGGCTTCACCCTCGACGACGAAGCCCCGCACCGCAGCTTCGGCGCGAACCTGGTCGGCCAGAATTGGTCACGCAAACTTCCCTAAACTTCCCCTTCTTGCGTACGATGGGGAATTATGGAGAGTGATTGGCACTCGCCTGAGCAGGTCGCCGAGCTGTTGGGTCTGCATGTCCGCACCGTGCGGGGTTACATCCGCGACGGGCGGCTGCGAGCCGTGCGGATCGGCAAGCAATACCGGATCGCGGGGGCCGACCTCGACACGTTCACCGGCCGTCCGGAGCCGGTGGCGCCGCGGGCCGAGGTGTCCGCGGTGGTCGAGGTGGCGGATGTCGACGCCGTGACGGCCGACCGGCTGAGCACGTTGCTGGTGGCGGGTGCTCAGCTCGCGCCGCTGACCAGGGTGCAGGTGGTCCACGACGCCGCGCGGGCCCGGCTCAAGGTGATCGTGATCGGCGACCTCGCGACGGCGGCCGGCCTGCTGCAGACATTGGACGGCGTCCTCGAGGCTCTGTGAGGTGGCGATGAGTGACACGGTGGGTGACATGTTGGGTGGCTCGGTGCGGCAGATCGGCGACGTGCCGGTGCTCGTCTGCGAGGCCGCGGGCGCACAGATCGCGACGCCGCAGGACGCGCTGGACGTGATCGGCGACGCCTTCGGCCGCGAGGCCGAGGTGGTGGCGGTGCCGGTCGGGCGGCTGGACGAGCGCTTCTTCCGGCTGCGCACCGGTCTCGCCGGCGAGGTCATGCAGAAGTTCGTCAACTACCACGTGCGGCTGGTGGTCGTGGGCGAGTTGCCCGACGCCGGCACCGCGTTCCGCGACCTGGTGCGCGAGTCGAACAAGGGGCGGCAGGTGTGGTTCGTGCGCGATCTGGACGAGCTCGGCGACCGGCTCGCCGGCGCTCAGCGCCGCTGACTCGGGTGTAGCGTCGCGGAGCGTTCGCGAGGACGGTGCCCGCGCACTGACCAGCGAGTCGACACCGGCGCCGGCTATCGGGAATGCGCCGGCAGCGGCATCGGCCGATAGCCGGCGCTCACTTGCGGTGGCCGGAGGTCAGGGGACGGTCTTCTCGATCGCGGCGGGGCCGTCGCGTTCGAGTTCCCGGCGGGCGCGTTCGATGTTCTCCGGTGTCGGGTCCTTGCCCTGGGCTTCGGCCAGATCCTCGGGATCCCAGGGCTGATCGGCGCCGGTGCGGATGACGGGTTCTTCGCCTGGTGCCAGGAAATCCGGCGAATCGGAATCCGGCCCACCGCCGGTGATGAACGCGTCCACCGCCACGTCGTCCTCGACGGCGTCGGCCACCTCGGGGCGCTCTTCCAACGGTTGTTGCTCGTCAGTCATGGTTCTCCTCCATCGCGGAAGGCCTCCATCGTGGAAGGGCCAAGACTCACATACCCAACGGGCCGCCCACTACCTCTGTCCGCACGTGGATCTTCGGGCACCTGCCCGCGGAGGTCGCCGTTGCGGCCGGGATCACTCGCCGGGGTCGGTGCGGCGGGCGCGGGGGAGTTCGCCGATGCGCTGGGACGGGCCGGTGTGTCCCAGGACGTGTCCTCGCGGCGGGACCCAGTCGCGCCACGGGCCCAGGCGGGGTGGGACGGGACTGCTTTCGCCGTCGCCCGCGCCGCGGAGGGATTGCAGGTAGCTCGCGACCCGTTGGGCTCCGGTCGCGCCGTCCTCGGCCAGGCGGTGCAGCACCCTCAGCGCGTCGTCGAACGCCGGGTCGTCAGGAGACAGCCGAGACAGGAGGGCCGCGATCCCACCCAACGCCTGCACCACATCGCACGCGTCCCGTTCGGCATCTGGCAGGCTCACTCCCGCCAGTCCCTACGCTCAGTCATCTATCTCGCTTCTCCTCGCCCCCACGCGTGCGACCCGTCTGGGGTTGCGCATACGTGATAGGCGAGAAATGTATTCGTCTCGCTACTCAGCGTCCATCCGATGCACGCACATCCTGTCCGGATCGCGCTCACTTGGACCTCGGACTGACTGATCGTCCGTTTCGAGCACCGGATCATCGGCTAATGGACCTCGTCGCGCCGACGGCGCCGCGGTCGAGCCCTCAACCTACACACCGCCACGTCACCAACACGCACCGCATACAAATGCGGCTTGGTCGAGCCCCCAAACGGCTGACGCCCCGAGGCGCCCAGTGTTTGGATCCAGCCGACGGCCGCCGCTCTGCGTGATGTTCTAGCAGGTCACGTGGTTGCCGAGGCGCGCGCGACTTCGCCGCGAGGCGGTGTCCTGGCCGGTGGGGGCGCCGGGCCGGAAGGGCGTGATCAGGGTGGGGAGAACGGCCTTGGGCGTGGGGGCGCCGGCCTTTGTGTGCGCGTATCCGGAAAAGGTTTTCAGGGGTGGGCGCGCAGCGTTTCCGAAGGGGACTGGTGGAACTGGCCGCGGTAGGTGGACGCGAAGCGGCCCAGGTGGGCGAACCCCCACCGGTGCGCTATCGCCGACACCGTTTCCCTGGTCGGGTCCGCGTTGCGCAGGTCCTGGTGGGCCCGTTCGAGGCGGACGCGCTGCAGGTAGGTCATCGGGGCGCTGCCCAGATGGCGGCGGAAACCCTCCTGCAGGGAGCGGACGCTGACGTTCGCGATCGCGGCCAGGTCGGTCACCGTGAACGGGCGTTCCGGCTCGTCCTCGATCGCGTCCTGGACTCGCTTGATCGCCTTGGGGGCGACCTGCCGGGGCTGGGCCAGGAGCTCCTCCTGGTAGCGGTGCGGGATGGTGAACAGCAGGCCGGCCATGATCAGGTGGCGGGCTCGTTCGCCGATCAGCGGCTGGTGGATCAGGCTGTCGGGGTGGTTGGACTCGTCGTGCAGGACCTGCACGATGTTGCGCCAGTTGCTGCCGGCTCCGGCGGAGACGTCCATCGCCGCGGGCAGGTCCAGCGGGCCGTCGATCGGGCGGCCCAGCATCGCGGACAGTTCCGCCTCCAGGGCGGGGCGCTCGATCTTGACTGCGAGCTCGGCCGAGTCGGCGTCGTGGTGGGTGTACACGGGGTGACCGGGGCCGAAGACCGCAGCCCGTTCGGGGGACGCGTCGACCTCGCGCCCGGCGTGCCGGGAATACATGTGGCCGGTCATCGGGATGCTCACGTGGTAGGCGCCCAGCTCCGACGCGGCGAGCGTGACCGGGGCCCCGAACGTGAACCGGCCGATGGTCAGCGGACCGAGTCGGATCACGTCGGCCCCCAGCTTGAAACTGTCCGCCCCGTTCGGCACGCCGACCGCGATGGGGTAGAAGAACCGGTTTAGCAGGTACCGCACCTGATCGATGTCCGCGCTGCTGAAGTGGGCGACAGACGGCGGTGACAGAGCGCCCGGAAGGGTCCGGGTTTGTGGATCACTCATGTCGCAGTGCGGTCCGACGCATACCGAGAGTATTCGGATGGACGACCGCATCGTCAACGCCGAGAGTACGTCTCTGACCGTTCCAGTACATTCCGGCCAGATGAACTCCTCTGGCGTTCCACGCCTACGTGGCGTAACTTGCAGACCAGCGGAACGTTGTTGGATCGCGGTCCCCGGTCGACGCCTCGGGCGGGCGTCGCCGGCGTCTCGGGCAGGGCGCCGGAATGCGCTCTTGGTCGGCGCATTACCCCCCGCGCAAGGTTGGCGTCGGCCGTACGACGCCAGGAAGAGGGCAGCCGTGTATCTGCCGATCACCACGCGCCAGTTGGCCGACGGCACCGTCGAGATCGCCCCCAGCGGTGAGATCGATCTCGACAACGCTCACGTGATGCGGGACGCCGTCAACGACGTGCTCACCTCGACCACGCCGGGCAAGATTTGCCTCGATCTCCAACGGGTGATGCTGATCGACAGCATCGGCATCGGGATTCTGGTCGCGTGCTTCCACGCGGCCGCCGCCAGCAACGTCAAGCTGGTGGTCAGCCACCCGAGCCCCACCGTCTATCGCCAGCTCTGGGTCTCCGGCCTGGTCGGCCTCCTGGGCTGCGCCGAGCCGCCCTCCCCGCGCAGCCAGGTGGGTCTGCGCCCCTTGGTTTGAGCGGTCCGGCCCAGATCCGTCAGTGCAGCGCGGCCCGCTCGGCGGCCGCCCGCTCGTCCCCGCTCAGCGTGTGCAGCGGCTTCTCCTTGATGAAGAACACCGCGATCACGGCCAGCGCGGCGATCGGCGTGCCGACCAGGAAGAGCTCGGCGGTCGCGCTGCCATAGACATCCGCGATGATCGCCCGCACCTCGGGCGACAGCGAGTTGATGTCCGGCACCTGCGCCCCGCCGTCGCCGGTCGCCGCCGCCGGGAAGCGCTCCTGGAAGAGCGACGTCACCCGGTTGGCCAGCACCGCGCCCAGCGCGCTCACCCCGATCGCGCCGCCCATGCTGCGGAAGAACGTGATCGACGAGGTGGCCGCACCCAGCTCGGCGGCGGGCACGTCGTTCTGCGCGGCCAGCACCAGATTCTGCATCAGCATGCCGACCCCGACGCCCAGCACGAACATGTAGATCGAGACGGTCAGCACGGTGGTGTCCGACCCGATCCGGCTGAGCAGCAGCATCCCGGCCACCATGATCACAGCACCCCAGACCAGATATGCCTTCCACCGGCCGTACTTGGTGATCAGCCCACCGGCCACCGTGGAGGAGATCAGCAGCCCGAAGATCATCGGCAGGCTCATCAGCCCGGCCACCGTCGGCGTCTTGCCCAACGAGAACTGGAAGTACTGCGACAGGAACACGGTGCCGCCGAACAGCGCCACGCCGACCAGCGTGCTCGCCACGATGGCCAGTGTCACCGTGCGGTTGCGGAAGATGCTCAGCGGGATGATCGGCTCCTCGGCCCGCGCCTCGACCAGCACCGCCAGCCCGAGCAGCAGCACGCCGCCGATCACGAACAGCGCCGTCGGCCACGACCCCCACGCGAACTGCGTGCCCGCCAGCGTCGACCAGATCAGCAGGTCGCACACGCCCGCGGTGATCAGGAACGCGCCCAGCCAGTCGATCGACACCCGCTGCCGCGGCACCGCCGGCAGATGCAGGGTGCGCTGCAGCAGCACGATCGCGGCCAGCGTGAACGGCACACCGATCAGGAACGTCCAGCGCCAGCCCGGCCACGACGTGTCCACCAGCACCCCGCCGATCAGCGGGCCGGCGATGGTGGCGACGCCGAAGATCGCGCCGAAGATGCCGGAGTATCGGCCCAGCTCGCGCGGCGGGATCATGGCGGCCATCACGATCAGGGCGAGCGCGGTCATGCCGCCCGCGCCGACGCCCTGCACGACCCGGCTGACGATCAGGATGCCGACGTTCGGCGTCAGGCCGGCGATCAGCGACCCGGCCACGAACAGCAGCAGGGAGAGCTGGATCAGCAGCTTCTTGCTGTAGAGGTCGGCCATCTTGCCCCAGAGCGGCACGGTGGCGGTCATCGCGAGCAGCTCGGTGGTCACGATCCAGGTGTAGACCGACTGGGTGCCGCCCAGGTCGGCGATGATGCGCGGCAGGGCGTTGGCGACGATGGTGGACGCCAGGATGGACACGAACATCCCGAGCATCAGGCCGGAGAGCGCCTGCATCACCTCGCGCCGGGACATCCGGCCGGCGGTCGCGGCATCCGTGGGGGTCACCGAGGTCATCAGACCTTCCTCGATTCTGCTGCGAAGTCGGGTGCGGGGGTGGGGTCGGGCAGGCCGGCGACCACCATGCCGAAGGCCTGGTGCACGCAGTCGTAGAGGCTCAGGACGCCGTGCGGGGTCGCCCAGCGCATCAGTGCCGCGCGGAAGGCGGCGCCGGTGACGGCCGCGGTGAGCAGCGGAAATCCGCTGTCGGGAGGCACGCCGACGCGCTCGGCGATGGCCCGGACCAGCTCCTGCTCGGCCCGCGCGGTGCGGGCCATCAGGCTGGTGACCAGCGACGGATTGGCCGACATCACCCGCATGCGGCGGATCCAGAGGTCGCGCTGCACCTCCATCTCGAAGATCGCCGGGGAGATCGAGAGCAGCAGCGCGCCGACCACCGGGACGCCCGGCTCGACCGCTTTGAACGCCTCGAGCAGCCGGGCCTGGTCGGTGGCGTCGTCGCCGATCAGCGCCTCGTCCTTGGTCGCGAAGTAGTTGAAGAACGTCCGCGGCGAGACGTCGGCGGCGGCGCTGATCTCCTCGACCGTCACCTGCTCGAGCCCGCGCTCGTCGACCAGGCGCAGCGCGGCGTCGATCAGCGCGGCGCGGGTCTGCCGCTTCTTGCGGTCACGAAGCCCGTTGTCGGTCACGGCGGCAACGGTAGAGCAGAACCTGCAGCCACTGCAAACTTTTATCGAGTGCAGCTAACGCTGCGTTTTCGGTGGATCTTCGCGACCATTGGCTAGCGTTGCCCTGGTGACGCGACCCAGGCTGATCACCGCGACGCTCTTCTCGCTGTACGCGGTGAGCGTGCTCGCCGTGACGGTGATCCCGCATCCCCGACCGCGGCACCCCTGGGATCCGCCCTGGCAAACGATGATCCACTGGATCCCGTTCGTCGTGGATCCGGTCAGCGGCATTCTGAATGTGATCATGTTCGTGCCGTTCGGCGTGCTGGTGCCGATGCTGTGGCGCTGGGCCGACTCGATGAAGCGCCTGGCCTGGCTGGCCTTCGCCACCAGCCTCGGCATCGAGACGACCCAGCTGTTCCTAGCCCTGACCCTGAACGCCCGCCGCACGGTCGACATCAACGACCTGATCGCCAACACGGCCGGCGGGGTGATCGGCCTGTGGCTGCTGCACAAGGCGACCCGGGACCGGGCCGAAGCCCTGGACGGAGTCTAGAAATGCACGTGGTGGCGGTGCTGGCGCTGGACGGGGTGGTGGCCTTCGACCTGTCCACGCCGCTGGAGGTGTTCGCGCGCACCCGGCTGGCCGACGGCTCGGTCGCCTATGACGTGCGGGTCTGCGCGCCGGCTCCCGAGGTGGACGCCGGGGCGTTCGTGCTGCGGGCGCCGCACGGGCTGGACGCGCTGGCTGCCGCGGACACCATCATCCTGCCCGGCTGTGTGGACGTGACGAAGGCCGTACCGGACGAGGTCGTGGCCGCCCTGTGCGCGGCCGCGGCGCGCGGCACCCGGATCGCCTCGATCTGTGCCGGCGCGTTCGTGCTCGCGGCGACCGGGCTGCTCGACGGCCGGCGCGCCACCACCCACTGGGTGGCCGCGGAACTGCTGGCCGAACGGCATCCGGCGGTCACCGTGGACGCCGGCGTGCTCTATGTCGACAACGGCCAGTTCCTCACCTCGGCCGGCGCCGCCGCGGGCCTCGACCTGTGCCTGCACCTGATCCGCCGGGACCACGGCTCGGCGGTCGCGGCGGACGCCGCCCGGCTCTCCGTCATGCCGCTGGAACGCGAGGGCGGGCAGGCGCAGTTCATCGACCATCCGCTGCCTCCGGCACCGCGCGGCGCCACGATGGAACCGCTGCTCGACTGGCTCGAGGAGAACGCCGGGCACGACCTGACCCTGGCCCGGATCGCCGCGCACGCCGGCCTCAGCACCCGCACGCTCAACCGGCGCTTTCGGGAGCAGACCGGCACGACGCCGCTGCAGTGGCTGCACCGGGCGCGGATCCGGCGCGCACAGCATTTGCTGGAGACGACCGCGCAGTCGGTGGACCGGATCGGCGGCGAGGTCGGCTTCGGCTCGCCGACCGCCTTCCGCGACCGTTTCAAGAGCGTCGTCGGCACCAGCCCTTACGCCTATCGCCACGCCTTCCGAGCTAGGGCCTGTCCCGTGGATCAGCCAGGGCTGCGGCGTGGTCCAGAGCGCGCCTGACAACGGCCGCGAAACACCCGAATACAACCCCGGTATTCGGGTGTTTCGCGCCCGATGCCAGCCACACTCTGGACCTCGCCTCGCACTTGGCTGATCCACGGGACAGACCCTAATCGTTCAGCTGGGTCCGCTCGATCTCGCTGATCGCACGCTCCAGCCATGGCCGAATCTGATCGGCGCCGAGCTGGCCGGCCAGCAGGATCGCGGCGTCGTGTGCCAGGGCAGCGGGCCGCGGCGGCTGCTCGGGCTCGTGGTCGAGGCCCAGCGCGCCGGCCAGCAGCACCAGCGCGACCTCGGGATCGGCGCCGGCGCGCACGGTGGTGATCAGCACCGCCCGCACCTCGTCGCCGGTCAGCCCGTCGGGGTGGCGGTCCTCGAGCAGCAGCCGCACGGCCGTGCCCAGGACCAGGCCGACCTGGGCCGCGTCGAGCGCGGCCAGCGCGGTGACCGCCGCGTCGAGCGCCTCGTCGTCGCCGTCGCGCACGGCCGCGACCGCGGTCTCGGCGCCCGCCGCGATCGGCCGCGCCGCGACCGGGAGATGCCGCCACTGCTGCGTCTGCATGCGAGGAGATTATCCGCCGGGTACGACGAGTCCTGAAAATGTCGTAGCGGCCTGGCAGGGTGAATGTCATGCCTTCCGAAGAGCTGCACGACGCGATGGCCGCGCGGGTCGGCCGCGGTGAGATGCCCGGCATCGTCACGCTGATCGCCCGCGGCGATGACGTGCTGGTGGACGCGATCGGCGTGACCCACGTGGGTGGCGACGTGCCGATGCGGCGGGACACCCCGTTCCGGATCGCCTCGATGACCAAGCCGGTGCTGGCCGCGGCCACCATGGCCCTGGTCGAGGACGATCTGCTCGACCTCGAGGAGCCGGTCCAGCGGGTGCTGCCCGAGCTGGCCGGGCTGCGGGTGCTGCGCAGTTATGACGCCGAGCTCGACGACACCGTCCCGGCGGAGCGCCCGATCACGGTCGACGATCTGCTCACGTTCCGGCTGGGCAGCGGGATGATCGTCGAGCCGTCGTTCGATCCGCCGGTGCCCATCGTCAAGCGCGCCGACGAGCTGCAGCTCGGGTTCGGCCCGCCGGAGCCGCGCAGCCCACTCGACCCGGACACCTGGATCGCGCGGTTCGGCACCCTGCCGCTGATCTATCAGCCGGGCGCGGGGTGGAACTACAACACCGGCACGCACGTGCTGGGCGTGCTGGTGGCGCGGGCCGCCGGGCAGCCTCTCGGGCAGGTGCTGCGCGAGCGCGTCTTCGATCCGCTGGACATGCGGCGCACCGGCTTCTCGCTGCCGCCCGAGCTGGCCGAGCGGCTGCCGGGGCAATACCAGACGGACGACGACACCAAGCAGCTGGCCGAGCGCACGGCGACCCGGCCGCCGGTCTGGACCACCGAGCCGTCGTTCCCGTCCGGCTCGGGCGGGCTGGCCTCGACCGTGGACGATTTTCTGGCCTTCGCGCGGATGTTGCTGGCCGGCGGCGTGCACGGCGGCACCCGGGTCCTGTCCGAGCACTCGGTCGAGCAGATGACCACCAACCACCTGACGCCCGAGCAGATCGAGAGCGGCGGCATGTTGCTCGGTGGCAGCGGCTGGGGCTTCGGCATGGCGGTGACCGTCGAGCCCAGTGAGGCGGCGCCCAACCCGGGGACCTATGGCTGGGCCGGTGGTTACGGCACCGACTGGTTCACCGACCCGCACGCGGGTTTGATCGCGATCGCGATGACCCAGGTGAGCGACTTCCTGTGGAACGGCGGCATGGCCGAGTTCGCCACGTTGGCACACCGATGACCAGCCTCGACGCGGTCACCGCGTGGATCGACAACTACCGGCGGGCCTGGGCCAGCAACGACCCGGCCGACATCGCCGTCCTCTTCGCCGAGGATGCGGCCTATTTCCCCGAGCCGTGGGCCACGCCGTGGCGCGGCCGCGACGAGATCGTGGCCAAATGGCTGGCCCGGCGCGACGAGCCGGGCACCTGGACCTTCGAGTGGCATCCGCTGATCGTCACCGAGGACCTGGCGATCATCGAGGCCGAGACGATCTATCCGGACCGGCGCTACAGCAACATGTGGGTGCTGCGCCTGGATGGCGCCGGTCAGGCGAGGCAGTTCACCGAATGGTGGATGGATCAGTCGGAGAGCAGTTGATGCCTGACTGACGTAATTGCGGGGGACGTCGTCGTGCAAAAGCGACAAGGCGACCTACTCACATTGCGAATGTGAATTGATTTCCGTGCCATGCGGGTTCGCGCATTCGAGTTCAGGCAGGCAGACTGCCTCGGGTGGAGGTGCAGCAGACGCTCGGCGGTCGTTACAAACTGCTGAGCGAACTCGGCAAGGGCGGCATGGCCGTGGTGTGGAAAGCACACGACGAAGTGCTGAACCGTCCGGTCGCCGTCAAGGTGCTGGCCGGCCGATACGCCGACGACGAACTGTCCCGGGCCCGGATCCGAGCCGAGGCGCGCGCCGCGGCCACCCTTTCGCACCCGAATATCGCCCAGGTCTACGACTTCGGTGAAGAGGACGACGACGGCGCCTGTCTGTCCTATGTCGTGATGGAGCTGATCAACGGGCCGACGTTGGCCGAGCGGGTGACGCAGGGGCCGGTCCCGCCGCGCGCCGCCTTCCGGATCTGCGGTGAGGTGGCCGCCGCCCTGGCCGCGGCCCACGGCTACGGTCTGGTCCACCGCGACATCAAGCCGGCCAACGTGATGGTGACTCCGGCCCGGGCCAAGGTCGTGGACTTCGGCATCGCGGCGGTCGCCGGGCCGGGGCGCCCGGACGACGAGCTGCTCGGCACGCCGGCCTACCTGGCGCCGGAGCGGCTGCTCAGCGACCGCATCGAGCCGGCCTCGGACGTCTATGCGCTGGGCGTCCTGATCTACCGCCTGCTGACCAACGAGTCACCGTGGAGCGTCGAGAGCACCACCCAGATGCTGGACGCGCACGTCTACATCGAACCCGACCCGATGCCGCAGCTGCCCGGCGTGCCCGCCGACGTGACCGACCTGGTGCACCGCTGCCTGCTCAAGGACCCGGCGGAGCGACCGAGCGCGGCCGAGGCGTCGACGATCCTGCTGGAGGCGGCCGACGTGGCGCCGGAGCTGTTCGGCGGGCGGGCGGCCGGGCGGCGGGAACCGTCGGCGAACGTCAAGCGCGGCGGCGAGGCGACCGGTGACAACGCGGTCAAGGCGGCCAACGCGGCAGCGGCCGTGGCGGCGGCGGTCCCCGGGCCGGAATCCAACGCCGGGCCGGAGATGCGGGCGAAGGGATCGAATCAGCGGCGTCGCCTGCTGGGCGCGGCCGGCGGCTGCGCGATCGCGCTGGTCGCGGCGCTGCTGTTGTGGAACTACCTGCCCGAGGAGGCGGACGGCGCCCGCGGCGACCAGGTGGCGCTCGCACCGTCCAGCCCGACCGACGCGGCGGACTTGCGGACCGACCCGTCCGCCCCCGGCGCCACGAGCCTGCCCGGTGTCCCGGACGGCGGCGCCGGTCAGGCCCCCGGCGCCACGCCGGAAGAGGTGATCCCCGGCGTCACCGGCAGCCCGAGCTTCGCCGTGCCGAGCAGCAGCGCCCAGCCGACGCTCGGCGTCAGTTCGCCGCCCTTGTCGCAGGCCCCGCCCGACAGCACGCCACCGGAGCCCAAGGCCAAGACGCTCAGCTCGGGCGGCGGCACGGTGCTGGCCCGATGCGCCGGCGGCAAGGTGACGCTGCTCGAGTGGGACCCGATCGACCCCTATGTCGTGGAGAAGGTCAACGCGGGGCCGGGCGTCACCGCCGGGATCGTCTTCAAGAGCAAGGGCTCGAAGACGGTCCGGATGACCGTGACCTGCGTGGCCGGCGTGCCGACCCCGGTCAACCTGCCGCTCTGACGGACGCGTCCTCTGGGCCGGTGGCCGGAACCATACTGGGGCCATGACGATCTGGTACGGCGGTGACTACAACCCCGAGCAGTGGCCCGAGGACGTCTGGGCCGAGGACGTGCGGCTGATGCGCCGGGCCGGCTTGAACATGGCCACGGTCGGCGTCTTCTCCTGGGCGCGCATCCAGCCCGACGAGGGGGTCTACGACTACGACTGGCTGGACCGGGTCATCGACCAGCTGCACGCCGGCGGCATCGCGGTCGACCTGGCCACCGGCACCGCCTCGCCGCCGCCCTGGGCCGCGCACAAGTATCCGGCGATGCTGACCAGCACGCGGGAGGGCGCGACCCGCTGGCCGGGCGGTCGCCAGCACTACGCGCCGACGTCGCCCGACTACCGCCGCCTGGCCGCCGACCTGACCCGCACCACGGTCGAGCGCTACAAGGACCATCCCGCGGTGGTGTTGTGGCACCTCAACAACGAGTACGGCTGTCACGCCGCATATGACTACTCGGACCAGGCCGCGGCCGCGTTCCGGGACTGGTTGCGGGCCAGATATCGGAGCATCGACGCGCTGAACGACGCTTGGGGCACCTGGTTCTGGTCGCAGCACTACACCGACTTCGAGCAGATCGTGCCGCCCCGGCTGGCTCCGGCCAGCGTCAACCCGGGCGGGCTGCTCGACTTCCGGCGATTCTCGTCGGACGCGCTGCTGGAACTGCTGCGGATGGAGAAGGCCATCGTCCGCGAGTCCGGCGCGACCCAGCCGATCACCACGAACTTCATGGGCGCGCACGAGCCGACCGACTACTGGGCCTGGGCGCGCGAGCTGGACGTGATCTCGGACGACAACTACTTCGATCCACGTGACCCGGAGTCGTTCCGGGAGGCCGCGTTCTCCCGCGACCTGATGCGCTCGTTCTCGCCCGGCAAGCCGTGGCTGCTGATGGAACAGGCGCCGAACGCGGTCAACTGGCGGCCGAACAACGCACCCAAGGCGCCCGGGCAGATGGCCGCGATGAGCATGCAGGCGGTCGGCCGCGGCGCCGACGGGGTGCTCTTCTTCCAGTGGCGCCAGGCGTCGGCCGGCTCGGAGAAGTTCCACTCGGCGATGCTGCCGCACGCCGGCACCGAGACCCGCACCTATCGCGAGATCGAGCGGCTCGGCGCGGACCTGGCCGGGCTGGGGGAGTTGCCGGCGCCGGGCGGCGAGGCGCGGGTGGCGATCGTGCTCGACTGGGACACGCTGTGGGCCGTCGACCAGCCCGATCACCCCGCGCAGTTCGACTACCTGGCCGAGGTGCAGGCCTGGCACGCCGCCTTCCACCGGCGCAACGTGCAGGTCGACCTGATCCGGTCCGAAGGGCCCTTCGATTCCTACGACCTGGTGGTGGCGCCGAGCCTCTATCTGATCCGGGACGCGGGGCCGCTGGTCGCCTATCTGGAATCGGGGAAGGTCTTCCTGGCGACCGCCTTCACCGACGTGGTCGACGAGCACGATCGGTTTCTGCCGGGCGGGTTCACCACTCGGCTCGGACCGGCGCTCGGGGTGCGGGTGCTCGACTTCGAGGGCGCGACCGAGGTGAGCTGGGGTGAGCAGCGCGGTTCGACCCTGCGTGAGGTGCTGCGGGTGGACGACGCCGAGGTGCTGGCCTCCTTCCCGGACGGCGCGGCGGCGTTCACCCGCAAGGGCCGCGCACACTACCTGGCGACGCTCGCCGACGACGCCGGCAAGGACGCGGTGGTGGGCACGCTGCTGGATCTCGCGAAGGTCGAGCCGGTGCTGCCCGGTCTGCCGCCGCGCGTCGAGGCCTGCGCGCGCGGCGACGTGATCACGCTGATCAACCACAACGCGTCGCCGATCGAGGCGGCCGGCGAGACGCTGCCACCCTTCGGCTACCGAATTTTGAACCGAGGCTAGAAGGGATCGGTGGGTTTGGTCGGCGCGTTGCCGAACGTGCTCTTCTCCAGGTCGATCTCCCAGTCCGAGCGGGTGTTGAAGGTCTGTTCGAAGGTCTCGAACGAGCAGTTGCGCCGGAACCCGCGCCGCTTCCGATCCCAGTCGCTGCCGGACTTGAAGGAGATGGTGAAGGTGCCGTTCTTGTTGCCGGCCACGCCGCGGAGGGTGGCCTTCGCCCCGGCCCGGACGTAGATCATCGCCCGCGGGCCGTTGCCGCTCGCCCGGGTCAGCACGGCGACGTCGAAGATGTCGTCGTTGTCGATCCGGATGCTGCTCGGCCCGCGGCGCCCGGTGCGCTGCACGACGGTGCCGTTGCGCAGGCGGCGATCGGTGACCGCCGGCCGGACCGGCTGGCGCGGCATCAGTTTCGCGCCGAAGCTGAGCCCCTCCTTCTTCGCGGCGGCGGTGATCTCCTCCGGTGCGCTGCCGCCGACGGTGAGCCAGAGGGTGTTCTTGGACTCGAACATCTGCTCGGCGGACGACGGGGCCAGCCCGCAGTCGTTCTTCTCACCGGCGTCGGCGGCCCTGGTGACGTCGCGCAGCGTGTCGTATTTGTAGACCAGCGACTCGACCTTGTCGTGGGTCTTCGACGCGGTGTCCGGTGGCCGGAGCGCCTCCATCTCGTCCTTGCGGCGGGTCAGGACGTCGACCAGGGACAGCCGGGCCGCGTCGACCTCGGCCAGGTTCTTCGCGGCCATGGCCCGGTCGAGATTCGTGCGGACGTCGCGCTCGACCCCGCTGATCCAGGTCTGATATTCGGTCGGCGTGAGCTGTCGCGGCGGCGGCGTGGTGGACGGCGCCGGACTTGCGGACGGCGTGCGGGTGGAAGGCTCGTCCGAGCCGGTGCAGGCGGTCGTCAGGAGCAGCAGCCCGGCGGCGAGGACGGTCAGGATCCGGCGCATCCTCCGACGCTAGGCCGATTCGCAGCGTCCACAACGGACTGTCCGGAAACGGCCGTGCCAATCGGGTCGATCGGCTCCCCGGCGCCATTGATCGATAGCCAGAGCAGCAGCTCGCCGGTCGCGCCGGGCGGGATGCCGAGACCCGGCAGCGCGTCCGGCTCGATTGCCACCCACACCTGCCGTCGAGATCGTTGTAGGCGGCCATCACCCCCAGCGCGCCCTCGATGCTGCCGCGCCGAGGTTGGCGCCGTAGACCGCGCCCACCCCGTCCCACCGGGCGATCTCGGAGTCCAGCGCCTTCGTGGTGGTCGCGCCGCCGGTGGCGGTGCGCTCCCAGGCGGTCAGCCGAGCAGCCGCTGGTTGAGCTGCCCGATCTTCTCGCGGAGCGTCATGCGATCGAGAATGCCCGGGACGGTTGTATCCATGACCGGAAGCTACGACGGCGGCGAGTTCACGCTAGCCTTCTGGTGAACCGGTTCAAAGAAAGGGGTGGCGGTGCGGGTCCTGGTCACCGGCAGCGACGGGATGGTCGGGTCCGCGGTGGTTGCCCACCTGCGGGACCGTGGGCACGAGGTGGCGACGCTCAAGGGCGACGCGCGCGATCCGGCGGTGGTGGCCGCCGCGCTCGACGGCGTGGGCGCGGTCGCGCATCTGGCCGCGATCGCCAACCCCGAGCACGACCCGCGCACCGAGATCTTCGTGAACAACACCGCCGCCACGTTCGTGGTGCTGTGGACCGCGGCCGAGGCGGGCATCCGGCGGTTCGCGATCGCCAGCAGCGTGCACGCCTCCGGGCTGTCGCTGAACCCGCATTCCCCGCAGCTGCACTACCCGGTCAGCGTGGAGACCCCGCCGGACGTCGCGGACCCGTACTCGATGGCGAAGCAGACCGACGAGAACACGCTTCGTTCGGTCTGCCGCCGGTTCGGCGCGTCCGGGGTGGCGTTCCGGCTGCCGCTGGTGGTGCCGCCGGAGAACCGCGAGGGGATGCGGCGCTGGTACCAGTCGCAGCTGGACATCAGCGCCGGCGGCGGCTGGGGCTGGATCGACACCCGGGACGCGGCCGAGGCGTTCCGGCTCGCCCTGACCAGGGACTACGACGGCGCGCACACGATGCTGGTGGCGGCGCCGACCACGTTCGCCGACCGGCCGACCGAGGAGCTGATCCCGGCCTCGGCGATCCGCGACCGGGTCTTCCCCGGCAACGAGGCGCCGCTCGACACCAGCCGCGCGCAGGCCTTCCTGGGCTTCACCCCGGCATACCCATGAAGATCACTCAGGTCGAGACCTTCGTGCTCGGCGAGCGCCATGTGCTTGGTCCGGATCGGCACCGACCACGGGCCGGTGGGCTGGGGCGACGCCACCCTCGAGCACCGGCCCGGCACGATCGTGGCGGCGGTCCGCGAGCTTTCCGGGCATCTGCTCGGCGAGGATTCGCTGCCGGTCACCCGGCACTGGCAGCGGCTGGGCCGCGGCGGCTTCTATCGCGGCGGGGCGGTGCCGGCCAGCGCGGTGGCCGGCCTCGACCAGGCGCTGTGGGACCTGCGCGGCAAGCATTTCGGGGCGCCGATCCACGAGTTGCTCCACTCGGTCCGGTTGCGCTGGCCGCCCGCATCCAGCTTGACCTGGCGATTCCCGACTTTTACGCGCGGGAGCATGTGATCGATCCGACACCCGGTAGCGCAGACGTGAGAATCCTACGTAATTCTGATGTGCTGGCCCCGGTCTCCGGTCACGTGCCGCGGCCGACCGGGCCCGGGCTGGGCATCGAGGTGGATGAGCAGGCCGTGCGCGCCGCGCATCGGGACGTCGTTCCCGAGGGCAACCCGGCATGGAGCTATCCCGACGGAGGCTTCGCGGATTGGTGACCCCGCGTAGCATTCCCGGGAACTGTAAAGAAAGTGAAGGTCGATGAGCGAAGCGCCGGGTCGACGGCAGGCCGTCCGGATCAGTGACGTCGCGCGCGCCGCCGGGGTCAGCAAGACCCTGGTGTCGTACGCACTGAACGACCGGCCCGGCGTCAAGGAGTCGACGCGCCTGCACATCGTCGAGACGGCTCGCACGATGGGCTGGTCCCCGAGCATGCGCGCGCGGGCGTTGTCGGCCTCCCGGGCTTATGCGATCGGCCTGGTCTTCCAGACGTCCCCCGAGGCGCTGGCCAGCGATCAGTACTACACGAGCCTGATGGCCGGGCTGCAGAGCGTGCTGTCCAACTCGCAATATTCGCTGGTCACCGAGGTGGTCGACGGGCCGGACGCGGAGGCCCGGTCCTATCGCCGGCTGGCCGTCGACGGGCGGGTGGACGGCATGGTGATCGCCGACCTGCGCCAGGACGACCCACGTTTCGCTCTGGTCAGGGAGGCCGGGCTGGCGTTCGTGAGCCTGGGCCGGCCGCCGGAGTCGACCACCATGCCGGTGCTGGTCTACGACGAGGCGCAGGCGATCAGCGACGTGGTCGCGCACCTCGCCGGTCTCGGGCACACCCGCATCGCCCAGGTCGTCGGGCCGCAGGCGAACGCGCCCGCCCGGCTGCGCCGCGAGCTCTATCAGAAGTTCCTGCGCGAGCACGGGATCGACGACTCGGCCTGGATGAAGAGCGATTACACGGCGGCCGGTGGGCGCGCCGCGACGACCCGGCTGCTGGACGGCGACGCCCAGCCCACCGCGATCGTCTACTCCAACGACCTGATGGCGGTCGCCGGCATGAGCGCGATCTATGCCCGCGGCCTGCGGGTGCCGGAGGACATCTCGATAGTGGGCTGGGACGACATCACCGTCTCGCAATACCTGCACCCGGCGCTCTCCACGGTCACCCAGCACCCGTTCGACGACGGGCGGGTGGCTGCCCAGCTGCTGCTCGAGGCGATCGACGGCAAGGAGTTCGACGAGCCGGTGTGGATGCCGAACCCGCGTTTCGTGCCGCGAGAGTCCACCGGAACCGTTTCCGGCAGCTAGCAGCCGCCGTTCCTAGCGCCTGCAAGACGTACCGGTGGGTGGCCAACGACGGCACGCAGGCGAGCACCAACCCGGCGAGCGTGCTGCTGAACCTGGCGGTGGACGGTCCGTGGGCGGGCTCGGACGGGGTCGAGCTGACCGAGACGGGCGCCGCGTACGACATCGACCACGTGCGCATCTATCGCAAGTAGCGGAATCTCGCATCGAAGCTCATCGTGTAACGGTGAGCTTCGATGTCGTCCTCGGCTGTCTGGCCGTGCAACGCCTGCGAGCGTCGTGAAGATCGCCGGCGCCCGCACGCTGATCACCGGCGCGACCGGCGGGGTGGGCCGGGCGGTGGCGTCGGCCGTGACCGCCGCCGGTGGGGTGACAGTGCTCGCCGGCCGCCGCGGCACCGAGCTGATCGCTGACCTCGCCGACCCGTCCTCCGTCGAAAGCCTCGTCGCGAGGGCCGGGCGGATCGACATCGCGGTGCTGAACGCGGCGGTGCCCGCCACCGGAAAGCTGGCCGGGTATGACGTCGAGCAGATCGATCGCGCGCTCGACGTGAATCTGCGCGCGGCGATCATGCTCACCCGGCTGCTGACCCCGCCGATGGTCGAGCGCGGGCGGGGCCACATCGTGCTGGTGGCCTCGATGGCGGCCAAGGTGGCCGCGCCCGGCGCGTCGCTCTACACGGCGACGAAGTTCGGGCTGCGCGGCTTCGGCCTGGCGATGCGCGAGGAGTTGCGGGGGACCGGCGTCGGCGTCTCGACGGTCTTCCCCGGCCTGATCTCGGGTGCGGGCATGTTCGCGGCGACCGGTGTGCGCCCGGTCGCCGGAGCCGGCACCGTGACGCCCGAACAGGTGGCCGCCGGGGTGCTGCGGGCGATCACGCGCGATCGCGGCGAGGTGGACGTGGCGTCGTTCAACACCCGGCTGGGCGGCCGGATCGCCGGCCTGTCGCCCCGGCTGGCCATCGCGTTGCAGCGGTGGGCGGGCGCCGGCGAGATGATGACCGAGGTCGCCGACCGGCAGACGGACCGGCGGTGACCGGCCCACCCGCGCACGTCGGACCGGCGGTGACCGGCCGGGCCGCGCACGTCGGACCGGCTTAGCGCAGGGTTGTCAGCAGGCCGCCGTCGATCACGAAGTCGGCGCCGGTGACGTTGCCGGCTCGGTCGCCGGCCAGCATCAGGACCAGGTCGGCCACCTCCTCCGGGCGGGTGAAGCGGCCGGTCGCCGCATCGCCCGCGGCCTGTTTCGCGACCGCGGCCGGGTCCAGGCCGGCCGCCCGCGCGACGGTCGCCGCCACGCCCGAGTCGCCCAGCCACAGGCCGGTGCTCACCGGGCCGGGGCTGACCGTGTTGACCCGGACGCCGTGCGCCGCCACCTCTTTCGACAGCGACTTGCTGAAGCTGGCCAGGGCGCTCTTGGCGGCGCTGTAGTCCATCACCAGTGGGTCGGGCAGAGCCGCGTTCACCGAGTTGACGGTCACCACGGTGCCGGCGCCGCGCTCGATCAGGTGGGGCAGGGCGGCGCGGGTGGTGCGTACCGCGGCGAGGAAGTTGATCGTCAGAGTGGTCAGCCAGTCTTCGTCGGTGATGGACAGGAATCCGCCGGTGCGCGGGTGGACGGCGCCCACGTTGTTGATCAGGATGTCCAGGCCGCCGTGTGCGGCGACGGCAGCGGCGATCAGGTCGCCGGGACCGTCCGGTGTGGACAGGTCCACCGCCACCGCGTGGACCCCGGTCAGGGTGCTGGTGTCCCGGGCGCCGGCCACCACCGTGGCGCCCTCGTCGGTCAGCGCGCGGACGATCGCCAGCCCGATGCCCTTGCTGGCGCCGGTGACGACGGCGATCTTGCCGGACAGGTGCAGATCCATGTGAGCTCCTAGACGGGGTGCAGGCCGGTGCGCAGAAAGGTGATCGCCTGGGTGATCGCGGCATCCGCCGCACGGGTGCCACGCAGCGCGTTGATCGCCGCGAAGTCGTGGATGATGCCCTGGTAGCGGACCGCGGTGACCGGCACGCCGGCGGCGCGGAGCTTGGCCGCGTACGCCTCGCCCTCGTCCCGCAGCACGTCGGCCTCCCCGACGATGACCAGCGCCGGCGGCAGCCCGGCGAGCCGGCCGATCGTGGCCCGCAGCGGCGACGCGGTGATCTCCGCCCGCTGCGCCGGATCGGTCGTGTAGCGGTCCCAGAACCAGATCATCGCGTCCCGCCGCAGGCCGTAGCCCTCGGCGAACTCGTGATAGGACGCGGTGTCGAACGACGCGTCGGTGACCGGATAGAACAGCACCTGCCGCACGAACGACACACCGCGCCGCTCGGCCAGCAGGGTCGTCGCGATGGCCAGGTTGCCGCCGGCCGAGTCACCGGCCACCGCCACCCGATCCGGGTCGAAGCCGTGCGCGGCGCCGGCCGACGCGATCCAGCACACCACCGCCCAGATCTCCTCGATCGCGATCGGGTAGCGAGCCTCGGGCGCGAGGCTGTAGTCCGGGAAGACCACCGCCGCGCGGGCGCCTACCGCCAGCTCGCGCACCAGCCGGTCGTGCGTGTGCCGGTTGCCGAACACCCAGCCGGGGCCGTGCAGGAACAGGATCACCGGCAGCACCCGATCGCCGCCGCGCGGCCGGACCACGCGGATCGGCACCGCGCCGCCCGGTCCGCCCGGCACGCTCAGGTCGGACACCTCGGCGGCCGGCAGGAACGGCGGGTCGGCCTGCGCCTCGTCGACGATCGCGCGGCCCGCCGCCGGGTCCAGCTGATGCAGGTGCGGCGGGCGGGCCCACGCGTCGGCGAACCGCTGCGCGGCCGGCTCCAGCAGGACCATCAGAGTGAGTGTTCGCGCAGCCAGGACAGGGAGACGTCGGCGACCTCACGCCAGCCGTGGTCGATGGTCAGGGAGTGCCCGCGGTCGGGGAAATCGGTCAGGTCGGTGACCGCGTCGGAGTGCCGGTACTGCTTGAGCGTGGCCCGGGTGACCGACTCCGGCACCGTGTGGTCCTTGCCGCCGGTGATCAGCAGCAGCGGGCCACGCAACTCGTTGGCGGTGTCCACTTTGGCCGGTGAGTGCGGGTTGAAGTTGGCCGAGGCGGCTTCGAAGAGCGGCTTGCCGGGGGCCGGGATGGTCCACCTGTCGAACAGGTCCTGGGACTCCTCCGCCGGGATCGCGTTGCCGAACGCGTACCGGAACTGCTCTGCCGTCAGGGAGACGGCCCGGTGCAGGTTGGCGGGGTTCTTGAAGACCGGGAGGGTGGCGCGCAGGGCGGAGAGCGGCACCGGCAGCACGCCCTTGATCTGGGCGGCGTCGATCGCGACGGCGGCCGCGGCGAGGTCCTGGCCGAGCAGCTTCTGGGCGATCATGCCGCCGAAGGAGTGCCCGATCAGGATCGGCTTGGTGTCGAGTCCTTCGATGATCTTCGCGTAGTGCGCGACCACGTCGTCGATGCCGTGGTCGCCGATGCTGTCCGGGTCGGCGCGGGACTCGGCGACGGTGCCGGAGTCACCGGGCCAGCCGGGCGCGGACGGCTCGTAGCCCTCCGCCCGGAAATGGTCGACCCAGCTGGTCCAGGAGGAGGCGTGCAGCCAGAGGCCGTGGATGAACAGAACTGGCGTTGTCATGGGCGAAACGTAGGCCCGTCGAGCGCCGCTTCGCTTGCGTCATGTGACTGGTCCGAGCGCGCCCTGCAGGGCGGACCGCGAGGTCACGCCGAGCTTGGGGAAGATCCGGTGCAGATGTGAGCCGATCGTGCGGTGCGACAGGTAGAGCCGCTCGCCGATCTCGCGGTTGGTCAGCCCACCGGCCGCCATCTGCGCGATCTGCAGCTCCTGCGGGGTGAGCTGGTCGCGCGCGTCCGGTTCCCGGCGGCGGCTGGTCACCCCGGACGCCCGCAGCTCGGCCCGCGCCCGATCGCCCCACGGGATGGTGCCCAGCGCGTCGAACGCGTCCCGGGCGGCGCGCAGGTATCCCCGCGACTCGGCCACCCGGCGCTGGCGGCGCAACCATTCGCCGTACCCGAGCTGGGCCCGGGCCCGCGGGAACGGCCAGGCGGCCAGGTCGGCGCGCAGCGCGGCCTCGAACAGCGGCTCGGCCTCGATGTCGTCGGCCAGCACGGCCCGCGCATGCCGCAGGCCGGTGTGCAGCGCCGGAGACGGGGTGCGCCGGGCGATCGTGGTCATCTCGGCCACCATCTCGCGGGCCGCGTCCGGCTGCCCGCTGCGGACCGCCGCCTCGGCCAGGTCGCCGATGGCATAGCAGCGGATCGCCAGTTGGTAGGCCGGATCCGCGGGATCGAAGATGCGCCGCAGGTCGGCGAAGGCGTCCGCATGCCGGCCGGCGCCGAGCGCGCCGAGCCCGCGGGCCAGCTGGACGGCCGCCAGCACCGCGCGGGCGCCGCCGGGCAGACCCGTGCGCTCGGCCTCGGCGGCGAAGCGGTCGGTGGCCTCCTGATCACCGCGCAGGGCGGCGAGGACGGCCTGGGTGGCCCGCGCGGTGGCGGCGATGATCGGCTGCCCGGTGTCGACGGCCAGCCGATGCGCCTCGTCGGCGGCCGGCATCGCGCCGTTCAGGTCGACCAGCTGGGCGCAGCTCCAGCCGTGCAGCGCGAGCGCCCGCGCCAGCAGGCCCAGCCGGCCCTGCGCCCGCAGGTCGGGCAGGCACGCGGCGAAGAACCCGGCGGCCAGGTCGAAGGCGCCCACGGCCATCGCGGCGTTGCCCAGCATGCGGTCGGCCGCGGAGGTGCGGTGCAGCTCGTCGAGGACCGCCCGGCCGCGCTCGATCGGCGCCGCATAGGCGAGGATGGCCAGCACGCGCGGGGTCCAGGGCAGCGATTCGGCGACCGCCACGACGCTCGCTCTGGCCTCCGCACCCGGTTCGGTCCACCAGCACCGCAGCGCCGCGCCATAGAGCAGGCGCACCGCGAGATCCGGATCGTCCACCTGCCGGGCGAGCTGCGCCAGCGACCCGGCGCCCTGCCCCCGGCCGAGGACACCGTCGTCGAAGCTGTCCCGGATCAGCACCATCCGCCAGCGCTCCGGCTCGGAGAGCACGCCGTGGTCGACGTCGGCGAGCAGCCGCAGCACGCCGTCGTGCCGGCCCAGTTCGAAGGCCAGCTCGGCGGCCCGCAGCAGCCGCCCGCCGCGGCGTGCCGGGTCCTCGCTGAGCCGGGCCGCGCGTTCCAGCGCCGCCGCCGCGGAGGCGATGCCGCCCCGGCGCCGGGCGCGCACCGCGGCCGCCTCCAGGTCCGCCGCGGTCTCCTCGTCCGGCCCGGCCTGCGCCGCCGCCCGATGCCAGACCTGCCGGTCGGGGTCGCGGTCGAGCACCCGGGCCAGCGCCGCGTGCGCCCGGTGCCGTTCCCCGGCGCCGGCCCGCTGGCGGATCGCCGAACGCATCAGCGGATGCCCGAAGCGCACCCGCTCGACGTCGGTGTCCACGAGCCGGGCGTCCACCGCGGGGGCGAGGTCGTCCTCGGTGCGCCCGGAAGCCGCCAGCGTCTCCGCGAGGGCATCGCTGTCGTTGAGCGCCGCCACCAGCAGCAGCGTCCGGGTCGCGGCGGGCAGTGCGGAGACCCGCGCCGCGAAGGCCTGTTCGAGCCGCGCGGTCAGCGGCGGCAACTCCGCCGGCACGTCGCCGGCCCGGTCGAGCACCGAGGGCAGCTCGACCAGGGCGAGCGGGTTGCCGGCCGCCTCGGCCAGCACCCGCTCGCGTACGCCGGGCCGCAGCGCCGGCTCGCGGGCGTCGAGCACCGATGCCGCCGCGGCGTGGTCCAGCCGGGTCAGCGCCACCTCGGACAGCCCGGCCTCGCCGAACGCGCCACCGAAGCCGTCGCGCAGCGCCGCGAGCAGCACCACCGGCTCGAACTCCAGCCGCCGGGCGACGAAGACCAGCACGTCGGCGCTGGCCCGGTCGAGCCACTGGGCGTCCTCCACGATCAGCAGCAGCGGCGCCGCGGTGGCCGCCTCGCCCAGCAGGCTCAACGTGCCGAGCGCGATCAGATAAAGATCGGGAGCGGCGGCATCGGTGCGGCCCAACGCCGTCAGCACCGCGCCGCGCTGGGGTTCGGGCAGCTGTTCGGCCTGGTCGAGCACCGGCCGCAACAACTGATAGAGCCCGGCGAACGCGATCTGCGCCTCGCTCTGCACCGGATTGGTGGTGAGCACCCGCAGTCCAGCACGCGTGCCCATTTGGGCGCCAGCCCCGAGCAACGCGGATTTGCCGATCCCCGCCTCACCACGCAGGACGATCGCGCCGCCGCCGTCCCGGGCCCGCTCGACGAGCCCGCCGATCAGCCGCAGCTCGCTCTCGCGCCCGATCAGCATGCCCGACATCATTCCCGCGGCGGATCTCCACCGTCCAGGTCGGCCAGGTCGGCATCGCTCAGGGTGAGTGTGGCGCCGGACACGTTCTCGCGCAGGTGGGCGAGCGACGAGGTGCCCGGGATCAGCAGGATGTTCGGCGAGCGCTGCAGCAACCAGGCCAGGGCGACCGCCATCGGGGTGGCCTCGTTCCGCTTGGCGACGGTGGCCAGAGCCTCGGACTGCAGCGGGGAGAAACCGCCCAGCGGGAAGTACGGCACATAGGCGATGCTCTGCCAAGCCAGCTGGTCGACCAGCGCGTCGTCGTGCCGGTTGGCGATGTTGTAGAAGTTCTGCACGCACACCACCGGGGCGATGGCGCGGGCCTCGGCGACCTGCTCGGCGGAGACCGTGCTGAGGCCGAGATGCCGGATCAGGCCCTCGGCGCGCAGTTCGGCGAGCGCGGTGAACTCGGCGGCGATCGAACCCGGGACCGGGGTGTGGCCGTCCGCGCCGCCGCCGACGCGCAGGTTCACCACGTCCAGGGTGTCCAGGCCGAGGTTCGCCAGGTTCTCGCGCACCTGCGTACGCAGGTCGTCGGGCGAATGAGCGGGCACCCAGCCGCCGCTCTCGTCCCGCCGCGCGCCCACCTTGGTGACGACGTGCAACGTCGCCGGATAGGGCGCGAGCGCTTCGCGAATCAGCCGATTGGTGACGTGCGGGCCATAGAAGTCGCTGGTGTCGATGTGCGTGATGCCCATCTCGACCACCGCGCGCAGCAGGGCGATCGCGGCGTCGTGGTCGGCGGGCGGGCCGAAGACGCCGGGGCCGGCCAGCTGCATCGCGCCGTAACCCAAGCGCGTGACGGTCAGGCCCTCGGCCATGGTGAAGGTTCCGCCGGGAAGTGTCATGCCCCGAGCGTGCGCGCGCCGGCGCCGAGGTGACCGTGCCCTGATGTTCCTGGGAGTGGCAGGGACAGTCACCGGCGCCCGCATCACGGTTACCTTGGTCGGGTGAGCGAGAACCTGCTGGGTGACTACCTGCGGGCGCGCCGCGAGCAGGTGCGCCCGGACGCGGTGGGCCTGCCGAGCGGCGGACTGCGCCGGGTCGCCGGGCTGCGCCGCGAGGAGGTGGCCATGCTCGCCGGGATCAGCGCCGACTACTACCTGCGGCTCGAGCAGGGCCGCGACACGCATCCGTCGGCGCAGGTGCTGGAGGCGCTCGCCCGGGTGCTGGGCCTCGACGAGGCCGCAACGGACTACCTGCTCGGCCTGGCCGCGCCCCGCCCGAAGAGCCGCCGCCGCCCGCGCCGCGAGACCGTGCCGACCGGTGTCCGCGTGCTGCTCGACAGCCTGCCGATGCCGGCCTTTGTGGAGGGTCGATACTTCGACGTGCTGGCCGCCAACGCTTTGGCCACCGCCCTGTCTCCGGCCATGCGCGCGGGGGAGAACAGGATGCGCTCGGTGTTTCTCGATCCGGCCGAACGCGCGCTGGTCCCCGATTGGGCGGACGCGGTCGCCGGGCTGGTGGCCGTCTTCCGCGAGTCGGCCGGGCAGGACACCGACGATCCCCGGTTCGTCCAGCTGGTCGGTGAGCTCTCGCTGGGCAGCGAGCATTTCCGCAAGCTCTGGGCGCGGCACGACGTGAAGGCCCGCGAGGGCGCGCCGGCCAGGATTCTGCATCCGCAGGTCGGCGAGCTCACGCTGTTGCGCGAGAAACTTCAAGTGACCGGTACGCGGGGACAGACGCTCGTGGTCTACCACGCCGAGCCGGGCACTCCCAGCGCCGAGAAGCTGACTCTGCTCTTGGGTTTGGTCGCCCCCATCCGGGTCAGTCGCTGAATCGCGGCGCCGGGCTCGGTTGGGTGATCCCGGCGACGGTCTGGAAGGTGTCGCGGGCGCGCAGGTGCGGATGGTCGGCGGCCTCGGCCAGCGAGAGAACCGGCGACACGCACGCGTCGGAGCCGTCGAAGTGCGCGGCCCATTCGGCGCGGGTGCGGCCACGAAACGCCTCGGTGATGCTTTGCCGCAACGCGGGCCAGCGGGCCGGGTCGGCGCGGTCCGCTTCGGTGGCGTCGAGCGGGAGCAGGCGGCAGAACTCGGCGAAGAACTTCGGCTCGAGGGCGCCGACCGCCATCCACTCGTCGTCGGCGGTGCGATAGACGTCGTACCACGGGCGGCCGCCGTCGAGCAGGTTCGTGCCGCGCTCGGTCGACCAGCCGCCGGTCGCGAGCAGGCCGTGCAGCAGGGTGGAGAGCGAGGCGGCGCCGTCCACGATGGCCGCGTCGACCACCTGGCCGGTGTTGGTCGCGCGCGCTTTCCAGAGCGCGGCCAGGACGCCGGTGACCAGGTACATGGCGCCGCCGGCGAAGTCGCCCAGCAGGTTGGCGGGGATCGCCGGTGGGCCGCCGGCTCGGCCGATCCCGTGCAGGGCGCCGGCGATCGCGAGGTAGTTGATGTCGTGGCCGGCGGTGTGGGCCAGCGGGCCCGTCTGACCCCAGCCGGTCATCCGGCCGTACACCAGGCGGGGGTTTCGCTGCAGGCACTCGGCCGGGCCGAGGCCGAGTCGTTCCGCGACGCCCGGGCGGAAACCCTCGATGAGGGCGTCGGCGCGCTCGACCAGGGTGAGCACTTCGGCGACGCCGGCCGGGTCCTGGAGATCGACCTCGGTCGAGGGGCGGCTGCGGCGCAACAGATCCCAGGTCGGCTTCTCGGTGCCCGGGCGGTCGATGCGCACGACGTCGGCGCCGAGTTCGGCCAGCATCATCGCGGCGAACGGGCCGGGGCCGATTCCGCCGAGCTCGACGATCCGGACGCCGTGCAGTGGCGCTTCTTCGTTTTTGGTCACCCGCTCAGGATGGCTGTCAGGCGGCCTTCTTCGTCTTCTTGGCCGGTGCTTTCTTCGCCGCCGTCTTCTTGGCGGGCGCCTTCTTTGCTGTCGCGGTCTTCTTGGCTGTCGCTTTCTTGGCCGGGGCCTTCTTTGCGGGGGCCTTCTTCGCGGCCGCGCGGCCCTTGCGGGCCCGGTCGACGCTGGCCTGCAGCGCCGCCATCAGGTCGGTGACGTTGGTGGCCTCCGGCGCCGGATCCGCGACGGTGATCTCCTTGCCTGCCTTCTTCTCCTTGATCAGCGCCTTGACCCGATCGGTGTAGCCGTCGCGATAGTCGGCCGGCTTCCACTTGCCGGACATGGAATCGATCAGCTGCACCGCCATCTTCATCTCGGCCGGCTTGGCGGACGCTTTCGGCAGCCCGTCCAGCTCCTCCTCGGGGTCGCGCACCTCGTCCGCGAAGAACATGGTTTCGAGCACCAGCAGTTTCCCGTCCGGCCGGATCGCCGCGAGATATTCCTTCCCGCGCATCACCAGAGTCCCGATCGCGGCCCGCTGCACCTTGGCCATCGCATCCCGCAACAGCGCATAGGTCTTGGCGGTCTCCTCGCTGCCCGGCGCCAGGTAATAGCTCTTCTGGTAAAAGATCGGATCGATCTCCTCCAGATCCACGAACGCGTGCAGATCCAGGCTCTTGGACCGCCCCGGCGCCACCGAGTCGAGCTCTTCCTGCTCGAGCATCACCAGCTTGCCGCCACCGACATCGGTCCCCTTGGCGATGTCGCCGAAATCAACTTCCTTCCCGGTACGCTCGTTGACCCGCTGATAGCGAATCCGGTCGCTGGTCCCCTTCTCGTATTGATGGAAGGACACCTCGTGCTCCCGGGTGGCCGAATACATCGCCACCGGCACAGAGACAAGCCCGAACGTGATAGCTCCGGTCCAGATCGGTCGCGCCATACCCACCCATTACCCACTCCGACCGGTTTTAGCGCGGATTCCGCGGCCGCCTGTCCAGCGACGCCGGGCGCACCCTCGCCGGCCGGTCTGGCTCAAAGGAGGAAGTCGAGCACCTTGAAGAGGATGAGAATGGTGGCGGCGACGTCGTTGCCGGTGTCCGTCTCCACCGGCATGTCGCAGTCGATCAGCGCGACCCCACTCTCCAGATTGGAGCCCTGCCAGACCGAGTTCAGGCTCTGGTCGGTGCCGTTCTGCGACCACTCGAAGCTCTTGGAGCCCCCGACCGAGGCGAGAGAGCCGTTCAGGTCTCCCACGACCTTGAAATTGGTGTTGTGCAGGCGGCCCGATAAGATCCACTGACCGGTACGGAACAGTTCGATCGTCCCGGTGCCCTCGACACCGTCCTTGTCGATCCAGAAGTCCCTCGTGAACGAGATTGCCTCGTTCGCCGAGAGCTTCGTGACGCCGGCGGAGAAGTGGCCGAAGGCCGTCGCCGTGCTGGAACTGTCCGGCTTGATGTCGGTCAACTCGACCGTCGGATTATCCTGCAAGAACCGGTTAACATTGGTAAGAGTAGTTTGCGAGGGTGCAGACCTCTTCGGGCCTAGACCGTGAGCTGGTCGAGGAAGTCCCGAGCGCGCTCTGGCCAGGCAGCGGCAAAGCCGGCGCTGACGCCAGCAACAGCGGCCGACCACATCGGTGATGGCGCCCGAGGTTGAGGTCTTCGATGCCCAACGGCCCGCCACAGCCAACCGTGGCGCAATCACCGCACCGTGGGGTCTGGGGCTCGGGCCCCAGGAGAAAAAACGAGCGACCAAGGTCCGCGCATTCCGCGGACAAAGGTCGCCTCGAGCTCGTGCCCCCGGCAGGATTCGAACCTGCGCTTTCGCCTCCGGAGGGCGACAAGCCATGTCACCATTCGAGTCCCTTGACCAGGCAAGACAGAAGGTTCTGGTAGTCCGGGAACCGCAGCTTCGGCACGCATCAGGCAACGTTGATGACGATGACCTTCGATTGCATGAGAGTCATCGACCTTGCTGACTGAGGACCGACTAGGTTCACGCAACTCCACGAGATGCACCCGGCTGTCGATCTTGGTCATGGCACAACTACGCTCTGTCCATGGTGAGCCTTCCACTGCTGCCACACCGGTGCCCGCCCGAGGATGCGGTCCCGGCGAGCGGTGACTTCTTCCGCCTGGCGGGGAAGAATGTTCCCATGGGCGGTACGCCTGGCGCCGACGACTGGATCCTTCCTTACAGGAAGGCGAAGGGCCAGTGCGCGGGTAAGATCGAAGAATGCGTATGTCACTCACATTCGCTTTATGCCGACATCGAAGACGCGTACCGGGCGATCCGGTTAATTCCGGCCTTTCGGAACAAAGTTATCGCTAAAGTGACACTCACCCCAGAGATGGGACGAATTAAGCATACCTCCAGAAGCCAGACTCCGAGCCACTACTCATGGTGGCCGGCGGCTCCGGATCTGGTTCCCACTGCGACGGTAGTTGGATGATGGCCATGGATCTCGTTCCTCCGCACGACACCTTCCTCGGTCTGCTCGAAATCGACGAAGTTTACTTGGACTACGACGGTCCCAGATTCTTCTGCGCCGTCAGTCGCAGCGGTCGTCGCTACCTTGCGCTGCATATTGACGAAGATGAAGTGACAGAGACCTATCTTTACCTGCCTGTCTCGGAGGACAGATTCAAGGTTGTAAGAAGCGGCGGGATGAGCATTAGGTCAGCCTTCCGAGAGCCCGAGGATGGGTATGTCTACGCGGTCAAAGCAGACTATGCCGCTGGCTCCAATTCGATAGCTCCACTTGATGGCGGCGGTCTGACGGACGAGCAACTTCCAGCCACCGACATATCGCTGGAAATATCAACCCCCACTCGCCCTGCATTCAGGTCGGATCAGCTCGCCGTTAGGTCAGGCAGGGAGCGTCGGACATTCCTGGCTTTTGAGATCGAACCCGCGACCGTAACCAGGACCGAACTTCCCCTGCGATCTTTGTCCCGGATTGCAGGCACCCTGCAGGAGACTATCGATGCCCTCGCTCAGGAGGCCGCCGGGAGGGCTACCCCTAGAGGGATGATTCAGCATGACATCCTGCGGGACTCTGAATTGGTATTCCGCGAGAGTCAAGCGGCCTCGTTTGTCCTAGTTGCAGCATCTGGTTCGCAGGCGAACGACGAAGGTCGGCTAATGGAGTCTCAGCTACTTCGGCGTTCTTGCGAGAGACTAGTTGCACTTCTAAATGAAGGCGAATCGCCAAATGGCCTTCGTGAACTTGTTGGGACCTATGGCGTTCGAGCGCGCGCGAAATACCGCGCGCTACTTGAAGCTTTATTGGACGAGGGTACAGGCGTTTCGGCATTTGTCGCCACAGACTTCGGGAATAGCTTTAGTGGCTCACTAAAGCCAGAAGAAGTGAAGGCAAATCTTGGTCTGCTTCGAGAAATCGGTACTGAAGTTGTTTCTCAACACTTAGAACGAGTGAATATTGTTGGCATGAACTTGCGGACAGGAAGCTTCGAGCTTTACGACGCCCGCGAACATAAGAAATATTCAGGCAGAATGGAACTCGAAGCGCGCGACCAGATTGCTGGTCTGCCCACTGGCTTCGAACACTTCTATTCCGCCGACCTCCTTGCCCAGGAAAAGTATTCAAACTTCAGTGACGAAGTGAGATGGACTTACCGTCTTGCTTCCATTGGCCGGGCCTATGGCCTGCCTGATGTTGATATTCCAATAAGGCCAAGAAGCGAGGAAGAGGCCGTCTAGAAAACGCCTTCAACTCCCGCAGAGTTAAGCTCCGGATGTCATTTTAATAGTCCTATCGGCATCTAGGGAAGGGCCCTTCGTCACGATGAAAATTGACGCCTCAATGGGCCTTTTTGCGTCTTTCGGGACCGGTCGTGCACACCTGGTATTGCCTTGCCCTTATAGTCTTAAGCAATATTGTCAGATTGCTCTTAGTGTCGGACTATGAATTCGTCTCAGATGCCTCGAACTGATGCCGCCGAATGTCAGGAATGCGCTTCCGGTATCCTAGCGCCAACCGAATCGAACTGGAGCGTTAGTTATGGGTGCTGTCGAGCGGACTCTTGTTCTGCTGAAGCCGGATGCGGTGGCTCGTGGGTTGGCTGGCCGGATTCTTCAGCGGTTTGAGGAGGCTGGGCTGAAGGTCGTTGGGACCAAGATGGTGCTGATGGATGCGGAGCTGGCGAAGAAGCACTACTTCGACCTGGAAGAGCGGTTCGGGAAGTCTGTGTTCGACGTGACGGCGAACTTCATGCAGACCGGGCCGGTCATCGCCCTGGTGCTGGAGGGTGTGGAGGCCGTCCCGACCGTTCGGCGGCTGGTGGGGGCTACGTTCCCGAACCAGTCGGCGCCGGGGACGATCCGTGGGGACTTCGCGCACACGTCGAAGGCTTACACCGAGGCCAAGCACATCGTTGCGGCGAACCTGATTCACGCCTCCGGTAACTCCGAAGAGGCCAAGTACGAGGTTGACCTGTGGTTCGACAGCTCTGAGCTGTTCGAGTACCAGACTGTGGCCGAGCGGTACCTGTTCTGATGGTTGATGAGGAAGTCGTTCAGCGCCCCTCGCTGAGTGAGATCCGGAAGCAGTACGACGAAGAGCTTCACTTCCAGGACGACCGGGCTGCCGCGGAGTACGCCTATGCGCTGGCTGTCCGGCTGCGTGAGGTGGGGCTGATCGGCGAGGCTCGGCGGTTTGCCGCTGAGTGCCTTGAGCTTGCTGAGCGGCTGCCGGCTAAGACACTGGATGACGTGGTGTCGTCTCGGCAGTCGGTTGGCGGTGTTCCATTGCCGGATCACTTCCACGATGGTGTGGTCCGGGCACGACTCGCGGATCTACTCAGCCCGACCTGAGCCGGAGGGCGTCAGTGGAGGTTGGCGTCCAGGTGCTGTTGCACCGGCTCGTAGAACGGATACGGGACGTACTCGGTGAGGGTGGCGCGGTCGCACCACGCCACCTCTGCCAGTTCTTCGGCGTCGCCGACGTGGGCGGTCCCGCTCACGACCTCGCAGGCGAAGTAGTACATCGTCCGGCCGGTGTTGGGGTGTACTCGCCAGCCGAGGTCGCCGATCACGCGGACGGTCAGGCCGGTTTCTTCCTCGGCTTCGCGGACGGCGCCAGCATCCGGAGTCTCGCCGGTCTCCACCTCGCCGGCGGGGAATTGCCAGGATAGCTGGCCTTCCTTCACGCGGCGACGGGCCATAAGGACTTTGCCGTCGTTGACGATGACTGCGGCCGCGATGGGTGGGCGGTCGTCGGTTGTGGGTTCACTCATTGCTGCTCTCCAAGGCGTGCAGAACTGGCTCGTAGATGCGTTGTTGGGGGATGAAGCGGGTGACGTCTGCCTTGGGCGCCCAGAGCGCGCTGGTGTTCTCGATTTCGTCACGGTTGACGACGTCGCCGGCGAGGTAGTCGCAGAGGAAGTAGCTGGCGTTGACGCCGGAGAGCGGATGGACGCGGGAGCCCAACTCGTCGCGGATGACGCAATGGATGCCGGTCTCGGCGAGGGTTTCGCGGACGGCGACGGTTGCCGGGTTGGCGCCGGGCTTGACGATGCCGGCGGGGAATTGCCAGGTGATGCCGCTGGGGTCGGCGTCGCGGCGGCAGACCAGCAAGACCTCTGTCTCGTTGACCACTACGGCGATCGCGACGGCCAGGGCGACGGCGCCGCCGGCTGCTGCGGCCTCGGCGTCGTCGTCGGCCTTGAGCTGGCGGGCGAAGCGGAGCTTGGCCGGCTCGTCGGCTCGGCTGTAGGCGGTGTCCAGTGCCCGTTGCAGCTCTGGCCGGATGACGATCTCTGGTCGTTCGCTCCAGGCGGCGATGGTGCGCTTGGCGACGCCGATCAGGGCGGCCATCTCGTCCTGGGACATGCGCAATGCGGCTTGAAGTGCGGTGGCGTGGCGGCCGGTCCACTGATCGATGACGGTGTGTCTGGCTGGTTGGCTCACGTGGCAGCCACCGCTCGCCGGATCGAGGGCAGCTTGGGCTGCGCGTTTGGTTGACGGCGCAGACGGAATCCCATGGATCAGTCGGGAACCACGAGAGTTGTGCCGGTCGGGTAGGTCTCTACGTCGCCGTTCGCACGGGTGACCGTGACGGCTGCGGCGGAGGTGACGGTGTCGCCCGGTGCCAGCTCGACTCGTTCGGGGGCCTCGGCGACGAAGGTGCCGTGGCCCTGGCGGATCTCGATGAGTCCTTCGGTGCGCAGGACGGCCATGGCGCGGCGGACGGTCTCGCGGGCGAGGCCGAATTCGTCGTGGAGATCTTTCTCGGAGGGCATCCTTTGGCCGGGCTGCAACTCTCCGTTACTGATGCGATCCCGCAGGATGCCGGCAAGCTGCCGATAAGCAGCGCCTTCGCGATCCGGGGTAATCACATGCTCACGTTAGGTATGGGCAGGCGGTCGGCTAGTGGCGTATGCGTCTAGACGTCTGTATCTTTTTCGGCATAGTCATCACGCCAGCCTCACTGGCGCTCCTCCGCCTCTGAGGCCACTCGACCAGGGAGGCCAGACATGGCCGGAAAGCCAGTCACCAAGCGCCGGCGGAAGTGCCCGCTCTACTGCACAACGGATCACCGGCTTGACTCCGAGCGGCACGAGCATCACATCGCGGAGGTGTATGTACCTCGCGGGCACGTCGCGGTCAACGTCAACGTGGTCCGTGGTGACGGGACGGACGAGATCGAGTTGAGCGCCGGCCGGGATGGAACCGTGCCGGCCGTTACGCAGATGACGGCCGATGAGGCCCGGTCGCTTCGCGACGCGCTCAACGTTGCTGTCGTCCTTCTGGAGCGCACGTAACGCGTACGGATACAGCGAGCCCCGGATGCCAGTGGCGTCCGGGGCTCGCTACTTCACCGCAACTGCATCAGAGATGCATCGGTGATGGTTGTTGCCTCATCGGCAGCGCACGGCTTTCCCGGTTGACTTGGTCTTACCGGAAAGCAGCGCTGACGAGAGGAGGTGAAGAGCTGATGTCGGATCAGGCTTCGGCGGATCCGCGACGCGGGCGGGATGCTTGCCACTCCCGGATGGCCGCCGGCCGCCAGGCGGGCGAACGCCCGAACGTCCGGTCCGGCGCCGGCGCCTGGCCACGTGACACGTAGGACCGCCAGGTGGCAGGACTGATCGGCGCTCCCACGGACTCCAGGAACGCCACTACGTCGTCAGTCGTCCACCAGTCACGGGGCAGCTCACTGCTCGTTTCGGCCATCACCGGCGAGGTTACGCGATCCACAGTCACGGTGACTTGGCCACCACTCCCCATCACGATCTCGACCCGGCACCCCGTTTGCTCTAATACAACGTTGCGTTGTAGCGTCGCTCCCATGGACACAACGCCACGTTGTATTCGGCTCCGATGTTGTCCGGTCGGCATCCCTCCGGAAGGACACCTGTGTTCCGCGTACCCGATGAACCCACCCCGGCCCACCTCGCAGCGATCGAGCGCGAGCAGCGCCTTCTCGAAGCCGAGATCGCGCTGGTCGACGCAGAGATCCGCTTCCTCACCGCAGAACCGGCTCCGACCCAGCTCGACTGGCGCCGTCTGCGCCGCGCGCAGAACCGCGTGCTACGCGAAATGGTCGCTCTCGTCGAGCGCTACCTCCGCTCGATTGACGAGGTGGCCTGATGCCGGCGACCAACCCGACCCGTCACGTCAGGAGGCAAAGATGAGCCTCGGCATCTTCTCCCTGATCCTCATCGCGGCACTGTTCATGCTGGCCATCGACCGCAAGACCCGCGGCCGGATCATCTTCGCGATCGTGTGCGCGCTGATGCTCGGCCTGGTCATCGCCGGCAGCAACGGCGTCCTCGCGAAGCCGTCGCACGCGCTGGTCGACGGCGTCCGCTCGGGCCTTACGTCCATCGGTCAGTCGCTGGGCGGCAGCAAGTGACCGGCGCTCAGTTGATCCGGGTGCGGTGGGGCGTACGCGGAGCCTTGGTCCTCGGGGTTGCGACCTCGGTCGCGGCCAACGTCCTGCACGCCCTGCCCAACCCGATCAGCCAGGCCATCGCGGCGTGGCCGCCACTGGCCCTGCTACTGACCGTCGAGCTGATCTCCCGGATACCGATACACCGCAAGTCTCTGGCAGCCGTGCGGCTCGCCGCGACCAGCTCGATCGCCGGCATCGCGGCCTGGGTGTCCTACTGGCACATGGCCGGTGTCGCGTCCCGGTACGGCGAGGTGGGAGCGGCGCCCTACCTGATCCCGCTGTCCGTCGACGGTCTGATCGTCGTCGCGTCCATCTGCCTCGTCGAGCTGTCCGGCCGCATCCAGGTCGCGGACAGCAAGCCGGTCGTGGCCGACGAACCTGTCACGGCCCCCGGATCGCTCGAAGCCCCGGACAGCAAAGCGGACATCGGCCCGGACGCCAATCCGGACAAGAGACGGACCCGTAAACGGGGCACCGGCCCGGCGGTCGCCCGGCTGCGCGCCCGGCACCCGGATCTGTCCAACCAAGAGATCGCCAAGCGTCTCGGCGTGACCGATCGCACCGTGCGGCGCCACCTGTCCGCGGCTGCCTGAGCCAAGGGAGAAACCCATGTCCGACAACGCAAAGGACCGACTCGCCATGGTCCTCAACGCCCTTGGCGACAACGCGGAAGACGTCGCTCACTTCCTGGAGTACGGCGGATGGCGTGGCCTCCGGAGCGACCTCGACGCATGTCCGGTGGCGCTATACCTGCGCACGGTCGTGGTCGATGTGACCGACGCCAAGGTCGGCAGGAAACGCGCGAAGGTCCACACGATCGACGGCGCGGACGTCGTCGTCACGTTGCCGCCCGCCGTGGCCGGCTTCGTGGTGGCGTTCGACGTCGGCGCGTTCCCCGGCCTCATCACCACGCTGACCGACGACAACGGCGACGTGATCGACGACCTCGAACGATAGCTCCGCCCGAGGCGCGGCCCACCGGCCTGCAAACCATCGGCCGCGCCTCGGCCCTCCCGAACGGCCCTCAGACCACCCGGAGGAACAACCATCATGGCAACGCCCAACCCCGATGGCGAGTTCGACTGGACCGCCGCAGAAGCGGACGTAGTCGACCTCGGCAACGCCCGCAAGAACCGGCGGCCGGAGACCTGGTCGGCCGACATCGACGACGAACACGACGAGATCGGCGACCAGCCGGTCCCTGTCGACTTGCCGGCCGCTCCGCCGGAGCGGAGCACCCGGTTGCCGATCGTTCCGGCCTGGCTTCGGTCCAAGAGCGAGGCGCTGGCCTTCGTACGGTGGTTCGTGGGCCACTACGCACACGTGACCGCCTATCACCTCGTCCGCGCGCCGCTCTACGCCGGCCGGCTGGTGTTTCGGGCGCCGCGCGGCACACTGCGCGCCGTCACCGCCACCGCGCGGTGGTCTACGGACGCCGAAGGGCGCCCGGTGCGGCTTGCGGCCGTCCGCCGCGAAGACGCCGAGGACTACCTACGGCTGTCACGGCAACGCGATGCACGGGTACGGCTGCGAACCCTGCTGTTGACGCTTGCCTTCGGCGTTGGCAGCACGGCCGTAGTGGCTCTGCTCGTCCTGGGTTCGCGATGGGTCTGGTATTGCGTCCTCGCCTCGGTCATCGTCCTGTTCGGGGTTATCGGTTCCACGCCGGACAAGCCGCTCATGGACGTCGCGGCCATCAAGCCGCGCGTCCGCAAGCTGACCGCCGACGTGCTCATGCGAGCGTTCCTCGCGGCCGGGCTGTGCAAGGCCGACGACCCGATCACGTTCCCGATGCCAATCATGCGGGACGGCCCTGGATGGCGCGCGGTCATCGACCTGCCGTTCGGCACCAAGGCCGACACCGCGATCAAGAAGCGCAACGATCTCGCCGCGGGGCTCGACCTGGACGAGGTGCAGGTCTGGCCGGAGCGAGTACGCGGTACGACGGGGTCCGCTCGCCGGCTGGCGCTGTGGGTCGCGGACGAGGATCCGTACGCGAAAGCCTCTGGTCTTTGGCCCTTGATCGCCAAGGGGAGCGTGGACGTCTTCGAGCCGTTCCCGTTCGGTGAGGATCAGCGCGGGCGCCCGGTGCGGCTGCTGATGATGTTCACGTCGCTGCTCATCGGAGCGATTCCGCGGATGGGCAAGACGTTCGCCGCCCGCGTGCCGGCGCTCGCGTGTGCGCTGGACCCGATCGTCGAGCTGCACATCTACGACGGCAAGGGAGGGCAGGACTGGCGTGCCTTCGAGCGCGTCGCTCACCGGATCGGCTTCGGTGTGCGCGATGAGGTGGTTCTGGCGCTGGTTGAGGATCTTCGCGCACTGGTCGCCGACATGAACCGGCGCTACGACACCATCGCGACGCTGTCGGCCGACATCTGCCCCGAATCGAAGGTGACCCGCGCGATCGCTGAGCGGCGCTCGCTCAAGCTCTGGCCGATCCTCGTCCTGATCGACGAGTTCCAGCGCTACAGCGGGCACTCGGTCTACGGCAGCGAGATCGTGGAGCTGCTGACCGAGCTGTGCAAGGTCGGTCCATCCGTCGGCATCATGATCGAGCTAGCTACTCAAAAGCCGGACGGCAAGGCCGTACCGACGGACCTCCGAGACAACATCGGTACGCGGTTCGCCCTCAAGACGATGACGTGGCAGTCGTCCGAGGCGGTTCTGGGCGCGGGTACCTACACAGCCGGGCACGACTCGTCGCGGTTCCAGCGAGCGCACAAGGGCGTTGGCATCCTGCTCGGTGCCGACGACTCCGGAGTCGTCGAGGACGCCATGACTGTGCGGACGAATCGCACGCCGCTGGCCGAGATCGACGCCGTCATCACGAGAGCGCGAGTGCTCCGAGAGGCGAGAGGAATGCTCACTGGGCACGCGGCCGGCGAACTGGCCGGTTCCGCCGATCCTGCGGCCACGATCCTCGACGACATCCTGACGGTCGTCCGGGCCGACGAGCCGAAGGTTTGGTCGGAGACCGTGGCCGCTCGGCTCGCCGAGTTGCGGCCCGAGGTCTACGGCGGCTGGAAGCCCGAGCAAATCGCGGCGGCGCTCAAGCCCTACGGCATCACCGTTGGCCGGCAAGTCTGGGGCACCGATTCGGTGACGGGCGAGAAGGCCAACCGCAAGGGCATCCACCGCGAGGAGATCGCGGCGGCAGTGGCCGAACGTAACCGACGCCGGCGCGCCGCCTGACGCGAGCGTGCCGCTAGATCTAGCCCCGCCAACCGCTAGGTCTAGCGGCACCGCTAGCCCCCTCAAACCCACCCCATCAGGACGCTAGCTCACTAGCGCCCCATGGCTGGACCTGACCAAAACCGCCCTGGAGGCCCTACATGGATGCCGCCCGCATCGCCGCTAGCCTGCTCTGCCCCGCCTTGATCGTCGTCACTCTTTGCTACGCCATCGTGCGCGTCGCCAACCCCTTTCGCACCTGTCGACGGTGCTCGGGCGCGGGAATCCGCGGCACGCGACTTGGCCTGCGGAGCAGGTCGTGCCCCCGGTGCGACGGCGTCGGCATTCACATCCGGTTCGGTCGCCACCTCTTCAACGAAGTCAGCCGGCTCTATCGCGACGGCACCCGATGAGTGGACCGACTCCCCGATCCGACAGGACCTGCGCACTGTGACCCGCACCCCACCGCACGACGAGGCTGCCGAGCGCGCCGTCATCGGCTCCGCCCTGCTCGCCCCGCGCCTCGTCGCGGACCTCTCCGACGTCGTGCAGCCCGAGGACTTCTACCGTCCGGCGCATGCCGAACTGTGGCGCATCCTCACGGGACTCCACGCCGCGGGAGCGCCAGCCGATCCGATCGCCGTTGCGGCCCACCTGGCTGACGCCGGGTCGCTTCGTCGGCTGGGCGGGGTGCCGTACCTGCACACGCTGGTTGCGGCGGTCCCCGCCACAGCGAATGCCACGCACTACGCCCGCATCATCGCTGAGCACGCGCGGCGCCGCGAGGTTGCGGTCTTGGGGAGTCGCCTGGCCCAGCTCGCCACCAGCAATGCCGACACTCGCGAAGTCCTTGCGACCGGCCGCGCTCTCCTCACCGCTGCACCCTCACCGGCTTGGCCGACGCCGATTCCGTTGTCCGGGCGCACTGCCCCACGGTCCTTCCCGGTCGACGCACTCCCGCACTGGTTGACCGACATGGTCGCTGCCGTCGCCGAGTTCACTCAGACCCCACCGGATCTGGCCGGATGCATCGCGCTCGCCGTGCTGTCCACAGCGGCCGGCGGCCGTGCCGAGGTTGAGGTACGCGGCTCTTGGCGGGAACCTACGAACCTTTTCACGGTCGTGGTGTTGCCACCCGGATCACGCAAGTCAGCCGTCTTCACCGCGCTGATTCGGCCACTGCTCGCGGCCGAGGCCGCCCTGGTCGAGCGCACCCGGCCCGCAATCGTCGAGGCGGAGCTGGCGCTCCGAGTTGCGGCAAAGGCCGCAGATCGTGCCGCGAACGCTGCGGCCGGCGCAACCGATGTGGCTGGGCGAGACCGCCTGTTGGCCGAGGCCACCGCTGCCGCGATGAGCGTCGAGACCATCACCGTGCCGCCGTTGCCACGCCTGGTCGCCGACGACGTCACCAGTGAGCAGGCCGCGTCGCTCCTGGCCGAGCAGGACGGCCGGCTGGCCGTGCTCTCCCCCGAAGGCGGGATCTTCGCGACCCTCGCCGGGCGCTACTCCGGAGCGCCGAATCTCGAGGTTTTCCTCAAAGGTCACGCCGGCGACATGCTTCGTGTCGATCGCCGCTCCCGGCCGGCTGAGCACGTTGACCGGCCCGCGCTCACGCTCGGCTTGGCTGTGCAGCCCGAGGTGCTGCGCGACATCGCGCAGATGCCGGGGTTTCGCGGCAAGGGCCTACTCGCCCGCATCCTCTTCGCCGTTCCGGAGAACACCGTTGGCCGGCGCCGCATCGGTGCCGACCCCATCCCGAACGTCGTCAGCGACGCGTACACCGAGACTCTGAGTGCTCTTGTGCTCGACCTGGCCGACCGGCGTGACCCTGTCGTGTTACCCCTGGCGCCCGAGGCCAACGAGCGGATGCTGGCGATCGAGCGCGACATTGAGCCGCGCTTGGCGCCCTCAGGGACCTGGGCACACATCGTCGACTGGGGCAGCAAGTACGCCGGAGCCATCGCGCGCATAGCTGGGCTCATCCACTCGGCGAGGGCAGTTCGCATGGCTCGATCAGTGCCGAGACGTTCGACCGGGCCACAACGATCGGCGCCTACTTCACCGATCACGCGTTGGCTGCCTTTGACGACATGGGCGCCGATCCGACCGTTGACGACGCACGGCATGTCCTGAGCTGGATCGAGCGCACCCAGGCCGAGCGATTCACCAAGCGCGACCTGTTCAGTGCCCTGTCCCGAGGCCGATTCCGCAAGGCCGCAGACCTCGACCCAGCCCTCAACATGCTGATGGGCCACGGATACCTGGCGGCCGCCCCGGCTCCCGAACGGCGTGGGGCAGGCCGGGCGCCGTCGCCGGCGTGGCTCGTCCACCCGGAGGTCATCCGACCCGCGGGCACCGTCAAGCCGATCAGTGCCGGACGGGCCTCATGATCGCGCGCTGCTCTCCGCGGAATCCGCGGAATCCGCCAAGCGCCCGGCCCGCCGACGATCTGCGGATTGCGCGGATTCTGCGGAGTCTCCCGAGTCCATCGTCACGCGGTCCTCCCTGCTGGGCTCCGAGCCCTGGTGACGAGTGAGGCCCTGCACATGACTCAAGGGAGGCACGACCTTGGCCCCCAGACAGGCCAACAACCAACCGGTCATCGACCTGACGCAGGAACGGCTGCGCCGAAGCCGTCCTGGACGAGCCGAGGCGTCGTCCAGGGCCCACCTGACCGTTGCCGACTTCTGCGCGGAGATGGATGTCGCCCGATCCACTTTCTACGACTGGCGGGCGAAACGCTTGGCGCCCCAGTGCATCAAGCTCCCGAACGGCGAGCTGCGCATCCGCCGAGCCGAGTTCGAGCGATGGCTGGACGAGCACGAGGAGAGGGCGGCGTAGGTGCCCACGACATTCGACGTGCGGATTCACAAGACGGACGTCTACAAGGGCTCGCGCACGACAACGCACTGGGTGCGGTGGAACGTGGCGGGTGCTGCCAAGAAGGAGCCGTTCAAGGAGAGGCGGCTGGCTGAGAGCTTTCGCTCGGAGTTGACCAGCGCGGCCCGCAAGGGGGAAGCGTTCGACGTCTCCACCGGCTTGCCGGTCTCTATGAGCCGGCTCTCCATCCAGATCTCTTGCTACGAACTGGCCCGCAGGTACGTCGACTTGAAGTGGCCCCGGTCGGCCGCCATAACCCGCAAGACGACGGCTGAAGCGCTGACCGCCGCATTGCCACTTCTGTTCAAGACCGCGCGAGGGAAGCCGGACGACCGCCTGATTCGCACAGCCCTCCGACGGTGGGCGTTCAACACCACCGCACGTGACAGCGAGGACATGCCGGCCAACATCCGTGCTGCGCTTGCCTGGGTCGAGCGCAACGCACTCCCTGCGGCGGACCTCGCCAATCCCACGGTCTTGAGAGCGGTCCTCGATGGGATGACGCTGAGGCTGGACGGCAAACCGGGCTCTCCAGTGGTCATTACCCGTCGCCGGAAAATCTTCACTGCCATGCTCGAATACGGCTCAGAAATCAACGCGCTGACGGCCAATCCGTGGCCGGAGATGAAGTGGACACCACCCCGAACCACGGCTGGAGGGATCGACCGTCGCAGGGTCGCTAACCCGATGCAGGTTCGCACGCTGCTAGCCGCAGTGCACGACACGGGAAGGGTCGGGCCTCGACTGGTTGCCTTCTACGGATGCCTCTACTACGCGGCCCTGCGTCCCGAGGAAGCAGTCGGGCTCATCGTCCCGCGGAACGTGCTCTTGCCAGACGAAGACGACCAGTGGGGTGAGTTTCTTCTCGACGCAGCCGAGCCGCACGCGGGGAAACACTGGACGGACACTGGCAAGAACAGGGACTACCGGCAGCTCAAGCAGCGTGCGATCGGAGAGGTACGTTCGGTGCCGTGCCCGCCACCGCTGACGACGCTCATCCGTAGTCACATTCGCATCTTCGGCCTCGGCCCTGGCGGCCGGCTCTTCGTCAGCGAGCGCAATAAGAACGAGCTGCCAATCTCCACGACCAACCGGATCTGGCGGTTGGCCCGCCAAGCGGCATTCACATCAGAAGTCACCGCATCGCCATTAGCCGAGACTCCGTACGACCTGCGACACGGCGCCGTCTCGACCTGGCTCAACGCGGGCATCTCACCGGCCCAGGTCGCCGAGTGGGCCGGCCACTCCCCAGAGGTCTTATGGCGGAACTACGCCAAGTGCCTAGACGGTGGTCAAACTGGATTGCGGCGGCGCATCGAAGGCGCCTACGGGATTGTCCCGACCCGCTGATCGGTCGACGGTGAACACACTTTAGCCACCGCTTCGATAAGGGCAGCCAGCGTCGGCCGGACGCTCGCAGCGAGGTGGCCCGCACCTAGACGCTGATGCGGGCCACTGGGGCACGGCGAGCTACTCAGCTCTTATCTGCCGCTCTTGTTCTTCGACGGGTCGACGAGCTTCCATGGCCCTCCCTTAGGAGTGGGCGGAAGCGTCTTGCCTTTCGGGACCGTCGTCTCGGCACCGCCCTTCGCCGGCCGATACTGGCCGGACTTCGGAGCGGGCTTACCGGGGTTTGTCGGGCTTGCCTTCTTCGCCACGCGGATCACCTCCCGTCCGAGCACGGAGCAACTCCGAGAGACGGCCCCTCGCGTCTGAGGAGCCGTTCCTGCTACAGTCCGACTTCTTGCGGAAGTAAAGGACCTGGTGAGTGCTCTACCCAGCACTCGCCGGGTCTTTTCGCGCTTCTGGGAGAGAACGGTGACACATTGCGAGCCCTCGCACAAGCTTCCGCGAGGCCATGGCTTACACGGCTGTAACTCCCCATATGTTGTGGTGAACCACGAACCACCCCGAACATGTGGGTAACTGTGACGAGTTATCCACAGGGAGTGCTGAAGCCTTCTCCGAACGTGCGTTCGACATACTATATGGGTCTCTTCGTCCGCTTTTATATAGAGGATGTCTAGCTCTTAAGCGCGATCGGCTGTGGATCGCTATGTGGATAGCTTGGGACGGTTTGAGGACACCCAATCGCTGCCATTCGATATGTGATCTAGGGCACCTTGTCTCGCGTGTCGGAGATCCGTTACACCACGGCGAAACCGACATCGTTGTCAACGTGCGACGGCGGCGTTGCGGGGTGGCGCTGCATGAATCCATAACTAGCTACGCCCCTCTATTGAAGACATTGCCTGTGGGCGACGACAGCAAGCGGCTCCCTTTTGAACCGTGCGCGTCGCACCTCTCGCCAATGAAGAGAAGACGTAGCCAGCGCCGTCAGACGCTGATGAGCCTGGCGCGACGGGGACTCGACCTCAGTTCAGGGTTAGCCAATCTGCACCGATGGGCCACGGTGGGGGAGCTCCGCGTCGGCAGGTGCGGTCTGGATTGGGCCATCGCAAGAGGTCCACGAAAGTGGATGACCGCCAACCCGGCAAGGGTTCGCCTCTCGCCGAGCGCGAACGGCACGTCATTGAGCCGGATCGAAGCTCACCATCACCGCGAACTTCGGCACGTATTCGGCAAGACCGGCCGTCGAGGGCCAGTGACCGTCGGATGCAACTGGACGGGCAAAAAGGCCACCGACCGAATTATCCCTGGTCAGTGGCCTGAATGTCCTGGTGAACTATCGTGCCCCCGGCAGGATTCGAACCTGCGCTTTCGCCTCCGGAGGGCGACGCTCTATCCCCTGAGCTACGGGGGCTCAGCGGGTTAAACCCTAGCAGGCACCGCGGAACGCTGACCAATCGGCACCCCGGCGGTGCGTCGCCGCTAGGAGCCCGCCTGGATCTTCGCCAGCATGTCGTCTATCAGGTTGATCTCGCCCTGCTGGGCGGTGACCATCGTCTGGGCCAGCCAGCGGACGTCCTTGTTGTCGGACTGCTCGATGATGCCCTGGGCCATGTGGATGCCGCCCAGGTGGTGGGCCCTCATCAAGGTCAGGAACTGGGTGTCCAGCGGCCTGCCCGTGGCCGTGCGCAATGCGGCCATCTGGGTCGGGTTGGCCATGCCGGGCATCAGGCCGTTGACCACCGCGCCCTCGGAGTTTGGCATCCAGGACATTGCCGGTTGGCTGCCGGTGGGGCTCAGGCTCGAGTCGCGCAGCCAGGCCTGCATCATGCCGATCTGGCCCTGCTGGGTCATCGCGATGTCGGCGGAGAGGCTGACGATGCCGGAGTCCGTCGAGCCCGCGTGGGCCAGCATGGCCATCTCGACGGCCTGGGCGTGGTGGGTGCTCATGTCGCGCAGGAAGCCCGCCTCCGGCGACGTGTCGCCGGGGTGGCCGACCAGGCGGCCGGCCAGCAGGGTGCCGCCGGCGCCGAGCAGCAGGCCGACGATCAGGAGGGCGGCCAGCCAGCCCGCGCCGAAGGTGAAGTCGCGCTTCGGCGAGTGCCCGTTGACCGGGGCGGCCGCGTCGGCTGCCCCGGTCTCGGTGGTGGTGACCGGCATCAGGAGTCCTGCGGCGTGTTTCCGACCGCGGTGACACCGCTGGAGCAGGCGGCGGTGGGCTCGACCGAGGCGTTGACCCGCAGCGCCTTGATGAACTCGTCGATCCGCGGGTCGGCGGCCGAGTCGACCTTCAGCTGATAACCCCAGGCCTGCAGGGAGACCGGCTTGTCGAGGTCGGCGATCGGGCTCATGAGCATGTATTCCTTGCCCTCGACCTTGGACTTGAGCGTGGCCACCTGGTCGGCGGGCAGATCAGACTTGTACGTGACCCAGACCGCGCCGTGCTCGAGGCTGTGCACGGCGTTTTCCTTCGGGATGGGCTCCGTGTAGATGTCGCCCATGCAGTTCTCCCAGCGCGGGCTGTGGTCGCCGCCCACCGGGGGACTGGTCTTGTATGTCAGCACGCCCGTCTTGTGGTTGCGAGCCGTGATCGTGGCGTCGCTGTTGGTGCGGTAGTTCACGATGCCCGAGATGGCGGCGGCGCGCTCCTCCCACGGGGTGCTCGCCTCGTTGCTCGACTTGGTCGCCGCATAGACGCCGTACCCGATGATGCCGATCGCGATCAGCACGACGGCGCCGGCGACGAGGATCGGGCCCCAGTTGCGCCCACCGGCGACCTTGACCGGGGTGATCGGCTTGCGCCCCTTGCCACCGCCGCCCTTGCCGGCGGGCCGGGCCTTGGCCGGGCCCGACTTGGCCGCCTTCGAGGCGCCCGCGGCCGGAGGTTTGCCCTGGCCGGAGGTCTTGGAGACCTTCACGGTGGACGGGACCCGCTCGGGACCCGGAGTGCTCATGCTCATCGTGCCTCGTCAATTCGTCTGTTGTGCGGCCGGCGGAACGGCGGAGGCGGCGCGGGAGGCCGCTGAGCGGCAAAGTCTACCCGGATAGCATGGCTCGGTGACTCCCGCCGACCTCGCTGCCACTGTTCTCTCAGCTGCCCGTGCCGTTTTCGTTGCCCGGGGCCTGGACGCCGACGCGCTCCCGGCGACCACGACGGTGGAGCGACCCCGAAATCCCGAGCACGGCGACTACGCCTCGACGCTCGCCATGCAGCTCGGCAAAAAGGTCGGCGTGGCGCCGCGTGAGCTGGCCGCCGCCCTGGCCGAGGAGCTGGGCCGGCTGCCCGGCATCAAGTCGGTGGAGATCGCCGGTCCGGGCTTCCTGAACATCCGGCTCGATGCCGCCGCGGCCGGCGTGCTGGCCCGCGACATCGTGCTGGCCGCCGGTGAATACGGCCACACCGCCCAGCTCGCCGGACAGCGGATCAACCTGGAGTTCGTCTCCGCCAACCCCACCGGCCCCGTGCACATCGGCGGGGTGCGCTGGGCGGCCGTCGGCGACGCGCTGTCCCGCCTGCTGCGCGCCGCGGGCGCCACGGTGGGCACGGAGTACTACTTCAACGACGCCGGCTCCCAGATCGACCGCTTCGCGAAGTCGCTCTACGCGACCGCGAAGGGCGAGCCGGTGTCGGAGGACGGATACAGCGGCGAGTACATCGCGGAGATCGCGGCGACCATCAAGAACGAATACCCCGACGGAGACCTGGAGACCTACCGGGTCGAGGGCGTCCGGCTGATGTTCGCCGAGATCAAGCAGTCACTCGAGCAGTTCGGGGTGCACTTCGACACCTACTTCAACGAGAAGGATTTGCACGATCGGGGTGAGCTGCAGGACGCGCTCGACCGGCTGCGCGAGCAGGGCCACGTCTTCGAGTCCGATGGCGCCACCTGGCTGCGCACCACCGACTTCGGCGACGACAAGGACCGGGTGCTGCGCAAGTCGGACGGCGACTGGACCTACTTCGCCGCGGACTGCGCCTATTACCTGGACAAGCGCCAGCGCGGCTTCGACCGGGTCGTGATCATGCTGGGCGCCGACCACCACGGCTACATCGGCCGGATGAAGGCGATGGCCGCGTGCTTCGGCGACGACCCGGCGGTCACCCTCGAGATCCTGATCGGCCAGCTGGTCAACCTGGTCCGCGACGGCGAGCCGCTGCGGATGAGCAAGCGGGCCGGCACCGTGGTCACGCTGGAGGACTTCGTCGACGCGCTGGGCGTGGACGCGGCGCGTTATGCGCTGGCCCGCTATTCGTCCGACTCGCAGATCGACATCGACATCGAGCTGTGGACCCGGGCCAGCCGGGAAAATCCGGTCTACTACGTGCAATACGTGGCGGCCCGCACCGCCAGCGTGGCCCGCCACGCCGCCGAGGTCGGCCTGACCCGGGGCGACGCCGAGGGCTTCCGGCCGGAGCTGCTCACCCATGAGAAGGAACACGACCTGCTCAAGGCGCTGGGCGAATACCCGGCCGTGGTGGCCTCCGCCGCCGAGCTGCGCGAGCCGCATCGGGTCGCGCGCTATCTGGAGGAGAAGGTGGCGGCGTCCTACCACCGTTTCTTCGACAGCTGCCGGGTGCTGCCGATGGGCGACGAGGAGATCACCGACCTGAACCGCGCCCGCCTCTGGCTGAACGACGCCACCCGTACGGTGATCGCGAACGGGTTGGGCCTCCTGGGCGTCTCCGCGCCGGAAAGGATGTGACCCGTGAGAGCACACGAGGCCGGCGCCCTGCACGGTGACCTCGGCAGTCGAGGGCCGGCGTGGTTGCGTACCCCCGAGGACGTGAACGCGCTCGTGCCGGAACTCTGGCCGCGGACCGTGACCCGCGCCGAGGCCGGCGCCTTGACCATCGGCGGCGTGAGCGTGCTGGATCTGGCCGCCGAGCACGGCACCCCGGCCTATCTGCTGGACGAGGAGGATCTGCGGGCCCGCTGCCGCGACTTCCAGCAGGCGTTCAGCGACGCCGACGTCTATTACGCGGGCAAGTCGTTCCTGTGCAAGGCCGTGGTCAAGGTGATCGACGAGGAGGGGCTCTTCCTCGACGTCTGCACCGGCGGGGAGCTGGCGGTGGCGCTGGCCGCGGGCTTCCCGCCGGAGCGGATGGGCTTCCACGGCAACAACAAGTCGCGTCGCGAGCTGGAGCGGGCGGTCGAGGCGGGCGTCGGCCGCATCGTCGTCGACTCGTTCCAGGAGATCGACCGGTTGTCCGAGATATCCGTGGCCCTGAACAAGCGGCCCAAGGTCCTCGTCCGGGTCACTGTCGGCGTCGAGGCACACACCCATGAGTTCATCGCCACGGCGCACGAGGACCAGAAGTTCGGCTTCTCGCTGGCCGGCGGCGACGCCTTCGCGGCGGCCGTCAAGATCCTCGACGAGGGGAAACTCGACCTCCGCGGACTCCACTCGCACATCGGCTCGCAGATCTTCGACACCAGCGGCTTCGAGGTCGCCGCCCGCCGGGTGCTCGAACTGCAGGCGCGGATCCGGGACGCTCGCGGGGTGGAACTGCCCGAGCTGGACCTGGGCGGCGGTTTCGGCATCGCGTACACCACGCAGGACGACCCGTCCCCGGCCGGTGACCTGGCCAAGCGGATCAACAAGATCGTCGAGTCCGAGTGCGACCTGGCCGGCCTGGCCATTCCCCAGCTCTCCATCGAGCCCGGCCGGGCCATCGTGGGCCCGGCCGTCTTCACCCTGTACGAGGTGGGCACGGTCAAGGACGTCGACGGCATCCGCACCTACGTGAGTGTGGACGGCGGGATGAGCGACAACATCCGGACCGCGCTCTACGACGCGTCCTACAGCGCCACGATCGCCTCCAAGAAGAGCGAAGCCGAGCCCTTGCTGGCCCGCGTCGTGGGAAAGCATTGTGAATCCGGGGACATCGTCGTGAAGGATGAATTCCTGCCCGCCGACGTGCAGCCCGGAGATCTTCTCGCGGTGCCCGGCACGGGCGCGTATTGCCGGAGCATGGCCAGCAACTACAACCACGTGCCGCGCCCGCCGGTGGTCGCGGTCCGTGACGGTGTCTCCCGTGTGATCGTCCGCCGGGAGACCGAGGAAGATCTGCTCGCATTGGATGTTGGATGAGGTCTGTGAAACTCGCGCTGCTCGGCTGTGGCACGGTCGGTTCCGAAGTCGTCCGACTGCTGCACGAGCAGGCCGACGACCTGACCGCGCGGATCGGCGCCCGGCTCGAGATCGCCGGCATCGCGGTGCGCCGGCCGGGCCGTGCGCGCGGCGGACCGCACGTCGCGACGGAGCTCTTCACCACCGACGCGCTCGGGCTGGTCAAGCGCGACGACGTGGACATCGTGATCGAGGTGGTGGGCGGCATCGAGCCGGCCCGCACCTGGCTGACCGAGGCGCTGCGGGCCGGCAAGAGCGTGGTGACGGCGAACAAGGCGCTGCTCGCCGAGGACGGCGCGGCGCTGCACGACGCGGCCGCCGAGGGCAACGCCGACCTTTACTACGAGGCCTCGGTGGCCGGGGCGATCCCGCTGCTGCGCCCGCTGCGCGAGTCGCTGCACGGCGATCGGGTCACCCGGGTGACCGGCATCGTCAACGGCACGACCAACTTCATCCTGTCGTCGATGGACGCCACCGGGGCCGGCTTCGGCGAGGCCTTGGACGAGGCCACCGAGCTGGGCTACGCGGAAGCCGACCCGACCGCCGACGTCGAGGGTTTCGACGCCGCCGCCAAGGCCGCCATCCTCGCCTCCCTCGCGTTCCACACCCGGGTCACCGCCGCCGACGTGTTCCGTGAGGGCATGACCGGGGTGACCGCCGGCGACATGGCCAGCGCCAAGGCGATGGGCTGCACGATCAAGCTGCTGTGCATCGCTCAGCGCGGCCCGGACTCGAGCGGGCAGGAGTCGGTCAGCGTGCGCGTGCACCCGGCGATGATCCCGCGCAGCCACCCGCTGGCCGGTGTGGGCGACGCGTTCAACGCGGTGTTCGTCGAGGCCGAGGCCGCCGGTCAGCTGATGTTCTATGGCCGCGGCGCCGGTGGCACCCCGACCGCCAGCGCGGTGCTCGGTGACATCGTGGCGGCGGCGCGCAACCGGCTCACCGGCACCCGCGCGCCGTCCGAGTCGGCGTACGCGCATCTGCCGATCCGTCCGATCGGCGAGGCCGTCACGCGCTATCACATCAGCCTCGACGTGGCCGAGCGCCCGGGCGTGCTGGCCGCGGTGGCCGGCGTCTTCGCGAAGCATGACGTCTCGATCGCGACCGTGCGGCAGTCCGGCCGGTCCGAGGACGCTCAGTTGATCATCGTGACCCACGGCGCGCCGGACGCGAACCTGGCCGCGACCGTTGCGGAGCTGGGCGGACTCGATATCGTCCGCTCTATCGCCAGCGTGTTGCGGGTCGAGGGAGATTAATCATGTGGCGCGGACTGATCGAGGCGTACCGGGATCGGCTGCCGGTCGGGCCGGAGACGCCGGTGGTGACCCTGCACGAGGGCAACACCCCGCTGGTGCCGGCGCCGGTGCTGTCGCAGCGCACCGGCGCGGACGTGTTCCTCAAGGTGGAGGGCGCCAACCCGACCGGCTCGTTCAAGGACCGCGGCATGACCATGGCCGTGTCCAAGGCGGTCGAGGAGGGTTCCAAGGCGATCATCTGCGCGTCCACCGGCAACACCAGCGCGTCCGCCGCGGCCTATGCGGCACGCGCCGGGCTGACCTGCGCGGTGCTGGTGCCGCAGGGCAAGATCGCGCTCGGCAAGCTGGCCCAGGCACTGGTGCACGGCGCCAAGCTGCTGCAGGTGAACGGCAACTTCGACGACTGCCTGGCGCTGGCGTCGAAGCTGTCCCAGGACTTCCCGGTGTCGCTGGTCAACTCGGTGAACATCTTCCGGCTGCACGGGCAGAAGACGGCCGCCTTCGAGATCGTCGAGGCGCTCGGTGACGCGCCGGACATCCACTGCCTGCCGGTCGGCAACGCGGGCAACATCTCCGCCTATTGGATGGGCTATCAGGAGGATCTCGAGGCGGGCACGATCAAGAAGGCGCCGCGGATGTTCGGCTTCCAGGCCTCCGGCGCCGCGCCGATCGTGACCGGCCAGGTGGTGCCGGAGCCGTCCACCATCGCCACCGCGATCCGGATCGGCAATCCGGCCAGCTGGACCAAGGCGCTGGACGCGCGGGACGCGTCCGGCGGCCTGATCAACGCGGTCACCGACCGGGAGATCCTGTCGGCCTATCGGCTGCTGGCCCGCGAGGTCGGCGTGTTCGTCGAGCTGGCGAGCGCGGCCAGCGTGGCCGGGCTGCTGCAGCAGAGCGCGGCCGGGCTGGTGCCGGCCGGCGCCCGGGTGGTCTGCACGGTCACCGGTCACGGCCTCAAGGACCCGGAGTGGGCGATCTCCACCGCGCCGTCGCCGACCACGATCAAGAACGACGTGCTGGCGGCCGCCAAAGCGCTCGATCTCGCATAAATTCGGGAAAGTCCGGCGTGTCCGCTTTGCGGCTAAGGCGATGATGCCTACCCTCTTGCGGTGACCGAGACCCTGACCGCAGTCGGAATCCCGGCCCAACATCCCGCCGCGCCACCGGCCGCCGCACGCGAAGAGCGGCCGCGCCGGCAGTGGGAGCTCGACGCCTTGCGCGTCATGGCCATCTTCGGCGTGGTCGCGATCCACGTCTTCGGCCTGATGCTGCGCCACCAGGTCGGCTCGCCGGGCTGGTGGGCGGCGGTGGTCCTGGACGTCGGAGCGACCTGGGTGGTCCCGGTCTTCGTGATGATCAGCGGCGCGCTGGTGCTGGCGCCACGGGCGCACGCCGGCGGCCCGGTCGCCTTCTACCGCAAGCGCTTCGTCCGCATCCTGCCCGCGCTCGTGGTCTGGCACCTGGTCTATCTGTTCCTGGTGCGGGCCTGGATGCGCGGCGGCGACCTCGATCCGGCCGCCGTGCTCGCCAACCTGATCAACGCGAAGGTCTACACCGCGCTCTACTTCCTCTGGCTGATCGCCGGGCTCTACGCGATCGCGCCGGTGCTCGCCACCTTTCTGCGCGACGGCGGCCCACGGCGGGCCTATCTGCTGGCCGGCGCGGCACTGGCCTGGACCCACGGCGCCTACGCGCTGGCCACCCTCTCCGGCAAGCTGGGCCAGCCGCATCCGATGCCGCTGGACGCCTGGAACCAGTGGTGGCCGTACGTCGGCCTGTTCCTGGCCGGCTGGGCGCTGCGCCGCACCGTGCTGAGCGTCCGCGGCATCGTGGTCGCGCTCCTGTTGGGCGTCGCCGCCATGGCCGAGGTGATCTGGCAGTTCGGCCATCCCGGGGCGCTGGGCCGGCTGGCCGCCTTCGTCCCGGTCACCCGCCTCGGCCCGGTGGTCGCCGTGGCGGCGCTCTGCTTCTTCCTGGTGGCGGTCGGCGTGGGCGCCCGTGTGACGCCCACCCCGCGCGCTCAACACCTGGTCAAGAAGCTCTCCGACGCGTCCTTCGGCGTCTTCCTGGTGCACCTGCTGATCCTGGAGATCGGCCGCCTGACCATCCCGGCGATCGCCGCGGCCACCTCGTTCTGGATCATGCTGGCCGCCTACGCCGCCACGATGGTCCTGTCCTTCTTGGTGTCCCTCGCGGCCGCCCGCATCCCCTGCGTCCGCGCGGTCTTCTAAAGTGAGTGTTTGAGAGTGGTGTCGCACGGCGTGTCCACGTCGTTGGTCGCAACGCCGTGATGGTGGCGGGGTGGAGCGTGAGCGGCGGTACCCCGTCGGACTTGACCGATGGGCAGTGGGAGATCGTGGAGCCGATGCTCCCGTTTGATCAAGTCACCGGGCCGGATCCCGAAACACCCCCGCCGGGCAATCGTCGACGCGATCTTGTATGTGGTCCGCTCCGGCTGTTCGTGGCGGCAGCTACCGGTCGATTTCCCGCCCTGGCAGACGGTGTACTGGCATTTCCAGCAGTGGGAACAGCGTCAGGTGACCGAGCGGATCCTGGACGAGTTGCGCGAACAGGTCCGCCTTGCCGAGGGCCGGGACGCTGAACCGTCCGCGGGGATCATTGATTCGCAGTCGGTGAAGGGCGCCGACACCGTCGGGCGGGACTCGCGCGGCTACGACGCGGGCAAGAATCAACGGGCGTAAGCGGTTCATCGTCATCGACACCCTGGGCCTGCTGGTCGTGGTGTGTGTGATGTCCGCGTCCTGGCAGGACCACCTGCTCAGCACGTACCTGAGCAGCCCGGTCCGGCACGTGGTCGCCGACCAGGGCTTCGCCGGCCGGCTGGTCGACTGGGCGGCCGCCACGCTGTACACCACTGTGGAGATTGTTCGTAAGCCCGCCGAGCAGAAAGGCTTCGCCGTGCACCCGAAACGCTGGGTGGTCGAACGCAGCCTCGCCTGGCTCACCGCTTCACCGCCGGCTGGCCCGCGACTACGAACGCGACCCGGCGATCTCGGAAGCGTTCCTCCGCTGGGCCGCGAGGACTCAATACCGATCCAGGCGATAGCCGAGCAAGAGACGGGTGCCGGTGGCGTCGGTGGTGACTTTGCAGCTGGTGCAGGACCGCCGGATGAGCCACAACCCATGGTGATTAGGCTTCCCGGTGCCGGGCTGGCGGACGGGCAGCTGAGCTTCCGGGATGCCGGGACCGTGATCGGTGACTTCACACCACAGATGGTCGGCGCGCCACCAGAGCAGTAATTGACCGTGACCGCCACCGTGGCGCACGACGTTGGTCATCGCTTCATGCACGGCCAGGACGAACTGGTACAGGTCGACCCCGGACAATCCTTCGCGGCTGCTGACAGCTCGTACCTGCCCCCGCACCTCCGGCAATGCCGTGGAGTCGAACCAGCAGGCCAGCAGGACCGCTGATGCACCCGGCGCCGGAGCGGGCACGGCGGTGACGGGTGCATCAGCAGCCCGCTCGACGCTGTCGGCGGGTAGGCCACGGGTGAAGGTCTCGGTCCAGTCGAGGTTGTGCTCTTCAAGGGTGATCAGTTCCGCGGCTGCGGCCGCGAAGGCAAACGCCGCCAGTTCGGTGTCGTCCCATCCGCCTGGCGAGCGGCGGTACAGGTCGACGGCTCCGTCGTGGCGGACGCCGCCGGCGTGTAGCGGCAGCGCTAACACCGCACGTACCCCGACGTCCAGCGCGGCCGGGGTGAACCGCGGCCACCGTTGCCGCCAGGGTCCGGTCGTCAGATCAGCGACGACCACTGGACGGCGCCCGATAGCGGCGTCGCGGCACGGGCCCTCTTCCATGGTGTGCTGCAGATCTTCGATCTGTGCGCTGATCTCGTCACTGGTGAACCGAACCTCAGGACCTGTCAAGGCCTTTCCGGCTGACACGCTGACCCCGGCTATGCCGGGCATCAGCGTCTCGCTCGCCCGGCCCAGGCCGGCCACGTCCGGGCCGTGTGCGCCGACCAGATCCCAGACCTGAGCCGAGCGGCCGCCCCGCTTTTCGGTCTCGCCGTTGGACGCCGATCGTCGCACGAAGAACTGGTTGTCCGACATTGCCTTACCTCGGTCCCGCCTCACACCACCGTGACGAGTTCAAACCCGGCAACACGATCGCCGGCGTCCCACCGAGACAGGAACTCTCCACCATTGCGGAGTAGGCCCAAATCTACCCCGAACAGCATCACCCGATCCCGAAGGAATCCGACAGTCTGCCGCCCCTTACGGCCCACAGCGTGGAGCATTCCGGGCCGGCCGCGGTCCGCAGCCGCCGACGCAACGTGTTGCCCACCTCGTGTCTTCAACCAGCGGCACGCTGCAGATACAGGCTGGGGCAGTCGGCTGGGGACAGCGTCGGCGGTCCGCACAACGAGGTTCATCAAAATGAAGCCGCATCCGACCAGGTAGGTATCCGAGCAGCGGCGTCTTTCACCCATTCGTGGTGCGCTACGGGGCTTGGACGACGAAAGTCGTCATGATCGAGTCAGGTTGTCGGGCCGGCGGCAGCCGACGTCGACGACTCTGCCCTGACGATCAGTGGCGGGGCGGGGCGGGGCGGGGCGGGGCGGGGCGGGGCGGGGCGGGGCGGGGCGGACGGTTCGGCCTCGCGGCCTTCAGCAAGGCGGACCTGTTCGCGCAACTCGTCCAGGATCCGCTCGGTCACCTGACGCTGTTCCCACTGCTGGAACTGCCAATACACCGTCTGCCAGGGCGGGAAATCGACCGGTAGCTGCCGCCACGAACAGCCGGAGCGGACCACGTACAAGATCGCGTCCACGATTGCCCGGCGGGGGCGTTTCGGGATCCGGCCCGGTGACTTGATCAGCGGGAGCATCGGCTCCACGATCTCCCACTGCCCATCGGTCAAGTCCGACGGGGTACCGCCGCTCACGCTCCACCCCGGCAACCATCACGGCGTTGCGGGCAACGACGTGGACACGCCGTGCGACACCACTCTCAAACACTCACTTAAGACAGGCAGCTCGCGAGGTGATCCGGTCGCTATGACCGGTCGCGGTCCGGTGTGAACTCGTCGGCGGCCGCGCTCACCAGCAGGTTCGTCGCCTCCGCGATCAGCCGCAACTGATCGGCTGAGAGGCGGCTGAGGAGCTTTCGCTGTTTCTCCATCCCGGCATCGAAGATGCCGCCGATGAGTTCGTTGCCCGCTCTGGTCAGCCCGATCCGGCGAACCCGCCGATCGCGCAGATCCTCCGTGCGCGCCACGAGGTCCTGGGCCACCAGCCGGTCGACCATCCCGCTCAGGGCGGCCAGCCCGACGCCGAGGATGCCGGCCAGCTCCCCGCCGGAGATGTTGCCGTGACGCGAGAGCAGCATCAGGATCTTGATCTGCGTGAGGGTCAGGTGCGAGTTGAAGAGCGGATCCGAGCGGTCATACGCGAACAACCTCTGAAGGCGCTGCTGCGCGACCATAATGTCGGCGATGAGCTGTTCCTGCTCGGCCAACGCAGCCTCCCGTGTATCCGGCTGATGGCCGTATTGCGTCCATCTGATGTCGAACGCTACCAGCGCACCCCGCTGAAAAACCATTTGTTCGCGTGGGGCAAACTATCAGTACTGGCCGAACTTTTTACGGGGGAGCGCCCATGTCAATTCTGACCCGGCTCAGTCTCGCCAACCGTGGCCTCGTGGCACTGATCGCGATCGTGATCACCGGCTTCGGGGTCTATGCCATCCCGTCTCTGAAGCAACAGTTGCTGCCCTCGCTGGAGTTCCCCGGCGCCTTCATCGGCGCGTCGGTGCCCGGCGCGAGCCCGGAGATCATCGAGGAACAGGTCACCAAGCCGATCGAGGACGCCGTCAAGGGCGCCGACGGTCTGGACACCGTCCAGTCCACCAGTCGGGAAGGTTCGGCCACCATCTCGGTCACCTTTGAGTTCGGCACCGACATCGACAACGCGGTCAACCAGCTCACCACCTCGATCAACCGGATCCAGCCGACGCTGCCGGACGGGGTCGAGCCGACCGTGTTCGCGGGCAGCACCGACGACATCCCGGCGATCGTGCTGGCCGCCTCCGGTGGCAGTGACCAGACCGATCTGGCCGGCAAGCTCACCGACACCGTGGTGCCCGAGCTGAGCGCGGTCGAGGGCGTGCGCGACGTGCAGGTCACCGGCGTCAACGACGAGCAGGTCGTGATCACGCCGAACCTGGCCGAGATGGGCCGGCGCGGGGTCAGCCCGGCGGGCCTCACCGAGGTGCTGCGGGCGAACGGCATCTCCATCCCGGCCGGTGCGGTGGCCGAGGGCGAGAAGTCGCTCAGCGTGCAGGTCGGCACCCCGATCGCCGGGCTCGACCAGCTGCGCAACCTCTATCTGACCGGCGGCTCCGGCCCGGTCAAGCTGGACGACGTCGCGGATGTGGACAGCAAGCCGGGGTCGGTCACCGGCTACACCCGTACCGATGGGGTGGAAAGCCTTGGCATCGCGGTCACCGCGGCACCGGACGGCAACCCGGTCGCGATCTCGCACGAGGTCAACGCGATGCTGGCCGACCTCGAGCGGGACTCCGGCGCCAAGCTCACCGTGATCGTCGACCAGGCGCCGTTCGTCGAGCGCTCGATCGACAGCCTCACCACCGAGGGCCTGCTCGGCCTGCTGATGGCCGTCATCGTCATCCTGGTCTTCCTGCTCTCCATCAGGTCCACGCTGGTCACCGCGGTGTCCATCCCGCTGTCCGTGCTCATCGCCCTGATCGCGCTCTGGGTCGGCGACTACTCGCTCAACCTGCTGACCCTGGGCGCTCTCACCATCGCGGTGGGCCGCGTCGTGGACGACTCGATCGTCGTGCTCGAAAACATCAAGAGACATCTGGGGTACGGCGAGACGAAGACGCACGCCATCACCACCGGCGTGCGTGAAGTGGCCGGCGCGGTCACCGCCTCCACGCTCACCACGGTCGCCGTGTTCGCCCCGATCGCCCTGGTCGGCGGCTTCGTCGGGCAGCTGTTCGCGCCGTTCGCCATCACCGTCACGGTGGCCCTGATCGCGTCCCTGTTCGTCTCCCTGACCGTGGTGCCGGTGCTGGCCTACTGGTTCCTGCGCCCGGCCGCGGGCGGCAGCGAGGCCGACGAGGTCCGCCTGGCCGCCGAGGAGAAGGAGCGCCGCGGCCTGTTGCAGCGGTCCTACCTGCCGGTGATCAAGTTCGCCACCACCCGGCGCTGGACCACCGTGCTGATCGGCATCCTGGTCCTGATCGGCACGTTCGCGTTGTCCACCCGGCTGGAGACCAACTTCCTGGACGAGTCCGGCCAGGACTCGATCACGATCAGCCAGCAGATGCCGGTCGGCACCAACTTGGCCACCGTGGACGCGGCGGCCAAGCAGGTCGAGGGCGTGCTCGCCGGCCGCGAGGGCGTGAAGTCCTACCAGGTGTCGGTCGGGCAGAGCGGCGAGTTCAACCCGTTCGTCGGCTCCGGCGGGGCCAGCGGCGCCTCGTTCAACGTGGCGCTGGACGAGGACGCCGACGCCATCAAGATCGGTGATGACCTGCGCGCCGAGCTCGGCGCGATGAGCGGCATCGGCGAGGTCACCGTCGGCGGCGACAGCAGCACCGGGCTCAGCGGCAGCGACCTGTCGGTGACCGTGCAGGCCGCGGACAACGACGTGCTCGCCCAGGCCACCGAGCAGGTGCGCGCGGCGATGGCCGGCACGCCGAACGTGACCGAGGTGGCCACCACGCTGGCGGCCAGCGTGCCGCGGCTGCAGGTGGCGGTCGACCGCCAGGCGGCGGCGCGCGCCGGGCTCACCGAGGCGCAGGTCGGCCAGTCGGTGGCCGGGGCGTTCCGGCCGGCGCCGGCCGGTCAGATCACCGTCGACGGTGCGAGCCGCGACGTGGTGATCTCGTTCGGCTCGCCGCCGGCCAGCGCGGATGCGCTGCGGGCGCTGCCGCTGACCACCGCGCGTGGGGTGGTACCGCTGTCCACTGTGGCGAAGGTGTCCGAGGTGGACGGTCCCGAGGAGGTCACCCGGGTCGACGGCGAGCGCAGTGTGTCGGTGACCGGCACGTCGACCGCGCCGGACCTGCGTGCCCTGACGACCGAGCTGACCAAGCGGCTGGATGCGCTCGACCTGCCGCCGGGCGCCTCGTACTCGATCGGCGGGGTCAGCCAGGACCAGGCGGACGCGTTCGCCGACCTCGGGCTGGCCGTGCTCGCCGCGATCGCGATCGTCTTCGTGATCATGGTGGCCACGTTCCGGAGCATCCTGCAGCCGATCATCCTGCTGGTCTCCATCCCGTTCGCGGCGACCGGCGCGATCGCGCTGCTGCTGGCGACCGGCACCCCGCTCGGCGTGCCCGCGCTGATCGGTGTGCTGATGCTGGTCGGCATCGTGGTCACCAACGCCATCGTGCTGATGGACCTGATCAACCACTATCGCCAGGGCGGCATGGCCGTGCGCGAGGCGGTGATCGAGGGTGGCCGGCACCGGCTGCGGCCGATCCTGATGACCGCGATCGCGACCATCTTCGCGCTGCTGCCGATGGCGCTCGGCCTCACCGGTGAGGGCGGCTTCATCAGCAAGCCGCTGGCCATCGTGGTGATCGGCGGCCTGGTCAGCTCGACGCTGCTGACCCTGGTGCTGGTGCCGACGCTCTACACGATGGTGGAGAACCGCAAGGAGAAGTCCCGGGCCAAGCGGGAGCGCAAGCGCCTGGCGAAGGCCGGTCTGCCGAAGCACGCCGCGGACGAGCCGGAAACCGACGGCGAGGTCCCGGCCGACGACGCGGTGCCGGACTCGAGCGGTGGCGCGCACGAGGCGCCGCCGGCGGCGGACGGCGGACGACCCGAGAAGGAGCCCAGCACCGCGCTGCGCGGATACACGGATCAGTTCGAGGTCCTGAAGATGCCGCGCCGCCGGCCCGAGGTCTCCTAGGAACGGCGGCGGTAGCGGCCGGGCGCCACCTCGTGGTGGCGTTTGAAGGCCGCGGCGAAAGCGAACTCAGAGGTGTAACCGACCCGGTGGGCGATGGCGCTCACCGGGTCGTCGCTTTGCCGCAGCAGGCGAGCCGCGGTGGTCATCCGCCACCACGTGAGATAGGTCAGCGGCGGTTGCCCCAGCACGTCGGTGAAGCGGCGCGCGAACGGCGACCGGGACAGGCCCGCCTCGGCGGCCAGCTTCGCGATCGTCCACGGATGCGCGGGGTCACTGTGGATGGCCGCGAGGGCGGGCGCGACCACCGGGTCGTTCAGCGCGGTGGCCCAGGGCGTGCGGTCCGGCTGTTCCCGGGTCAGCCAATCCCGCAACGTCAGCACCAGCAGGGTGTCCAGCAACGCGGGGATCAGCGCGTCGGTGCCGAGTCCCGGGCTCTCCAACTCGGCCGCGAGCAGATCGACGGCGGCACGGAGATCGGACCGGCCGGCCGCGACGTGGACGACCTCGGGCAGATCGAGCAGCAACGGGTGGATCAGTGCCGGGTCCAGTTCGTAGGCCCCGCACAGAGTCAAGGTCGTCGGTCCGGTCGATTGTCGCGGGGCGACCAGCGGGGTGTCCGGCCGGCAGGCCGGCCCGGTCGGCCTGAGTTCCTGGTCAGCGGCCAGGACGTGACCGCGACCGTGCGGACGGAAGACGACGTCGCCCGCGCCCAGCGAGATCGGCGCCGCGCCCGGCAGAACCAGCCAGCACGGCCCGCGAAGGTTGACGTGGAACCCGGCCGCCCCCGGCACCGCCGCGAACTCCTGTGCCCACGGCGCGTGCCACTCCACCAGCGCCGAAACCGGCCGCCCGGTGCGCATGACCGCGAGCACATCGCTGAGCACATCCACCGCGGGACGATCGCATATAAAAACAGGATCATCAAGCATGGGTCGTCCTCGGCGCCGACCTTACGGTCGATCCATGAGAGCAATGCGCATGCATGGATACGGCGACCCGTCCGTCCTGAGCCACGACGAGATCCCGACGCCGGTCCCGGGCGACGGCGAGGTGCTGGTGCGGGTGGCGGGCACGTCGTTCAACCCGTCCGAGGCCGGCCTGCGGCGCGGGCTGCTGCGATCGGTGTTGCCGATCGACCTGCCCTTCGTGCTCGGCGGCGACATGTCCGGCGTGGTGGCGGCCACCGGCCGGGCGGTGGTCGGCCGGCTGGACGGCGGCGCTGCGGCCGACTATGTCGCGGCGCCCGCGGAACTGCTGGTGCCGGCCCCGGAACGGATCCCGCTGGCCGACGCGGCGGCCCTGCCGATCGCCGGGGTGACGGCCTGGCAGGCGGTGTCCGAGCAGGCGGAGGTGTCGGCCGGACAGCGGGTGCTGATCAACGGCGCCGGGGCGGTCGGCCGCTTCGCCCTGCAACTGGCCAAGCACGCGGGCGCGCACGTCACGGTGGCGACCGGCGCCCGGGACGTGGCGTCACTCCGGAAACTGGGCGCGGACCGGGTCATCGGCCGCGGTCGGCCGGTGTCGGAGCGGTTCGACGTGGTGCTGAACTTCGCCGTCGCCGAGACGGACGGGCTGGCCGAGCTCGGTGGGGTGCTGGTCTCGGCGACGGTGCCGATCGGCCGGCATTTCGTGGTGCGCAACGACACGACCCAGCTGGCGGCCCTGGTGGGCCTGGTGGACGCGGGCGTGGTGCGGGTCGAGATCGCGGCCCGGCGACCGATGTCGGAGATGGCCGCGGTGCACCGGGAGGCCGAGGCGGGCACGCTGCCCGGAAAGACGATCCTGGTCCCGGAGGCGCGTTGAAGCTGACGCGCTGTGGACAAGCCGTCGAACCTGTCATACCCCAGCCCTAACTTGAAGCCCACCCAGTGCCTGGGTGGGGGAGGTGGCGGTGCCGGGGAGGTGGCGGTGCCGGGGAGGTGGCGGTGCCGGGGAGGTGGCGGTGCCGGGGAGGTGGCGGTGCCGGGGAGGTGGCGGTGCCGGGGAGGTGGG
>NZ_JBVJIP010000001.1:173966-190215 GCF_055586225.1 Actinoplanes sp. NPDC051388
CGGTGCCGGGGAGGTCGCGGTGCTGGGGAGGTCGCGGTGCTGGGGAGAGGAAGTGGCGGTGCCGGGGAAGGAAGGGGAGGGAGGTGGCGGCGCCGGCGGGGTGGGCTTTTCGTGGGGTGATGGGCCGGAAGCGGCGTGATCGGCTTGCGGCCGACGGCGGCCGGGTGTGGGCCACGGCAACTTTCGGTGGGCGTACCGGAAAAGGTTTTTGGTTGTAGCGTCGGGCCGTGTGAGCTCGTTGGGGTTGGTGGCGCGGAACCGGGACTTCCGGCGGCTCTTCGCTGCTGAGCTGGTGGTGTTCGGGTCCGACTGGTTCGTGATGGTGCCGCTGCTCGTGTTGTTGCCGGAGCTCACCGGCAGTGGGGTGTGGGGTGCGCTGGTGCTGGCCGCCGACACCGGGATCATCGCGTTGCTGCTGCCTTATACGGGCACGATCGCCGACCGGTTCGATCGGCGGAAGATCATGATGGTGTCGAACCTGGCCGCGGTCGTGGCGGTGGCGCTGCTCTTTCTGGTGCGGTCCGCGGCGACCGCGCCGCTCGCTCTCGTCGCGGTCGGCGCCGTGGCGGTGGCCAAGGCCTTCTATTCGCCGGCGGCCACCGCGGCTCTGCCCAATGTGGTCGATGCCGAGGATCTCGCGGCGGCCAATGCCGTCTCCGGCTCGGCCTGGGGCACCATGACGATCGTCGGCGCCTCGCTCGGCGGCGTGGTGAGCAGCGCGTTCGGACCCTACGTCTGCTTCGGCGTGACCGTCGTCTGCCTGCTGCTCGGGGCCGGCGTGACGGCGCTGATCCGGCGGCCGCTGCAGGCCCCGCGCGAGTCCGGCGAGCACCCGCGCACCTGGCACGCGCTGCTCGAGGCGTTGCGCTACATCGGGGCCCGGCCGCGGATCCGGGCGCTGGTCACGGTCAAGTCGGCGGTCGGGCTGGGCAACGGCGTGCTCACCGTCTTTCCGCTGCTGGCCGGGCTCTTCGGGGTCGGCGCGCTGGGCGCCGGGCTGCTCTTCGCCGTGCGCGGCGCGGGCGCGCTGGTCGGCCCGCTGGTGATGGCGCCGGTGCTGCGCCGCCGCAGCTGGCTGCTGCCGGGGCTGGCGCTCTCCATGAGCCTCTATGGCATCGGCTATCTCGGGGTCGCCGTCACCCCGTGGTTCTGGCTGGTGCTCGTGCTGGTCTTCGTCGCGCATTTCGCCGGCGGGACGAACTGGGTGCTCTCCAACTTTGCGCTGCAGGGCGAGGTGCCGGATCGCTTGCGCGGCCGGGTCTTCGCCACCGACATGATGCTGGCGACGCTGGCCATCGCGGTCAGCCAGCTCGGCGCGGCGGCCGTGGTCGATCACGTCAGCGAGCGGGTGATCCTCGCAGGTTGCGGTTTGATCACATTGACATATGCCATCGGCTGGCGGATCGCGACCCGCAAGCTGTCGCTGACCGACGGCCCGGTCGACGTCGAGCCGCCGGCCGACGAGCCTCAGCCGGGACTGCGATAGGCCGGGTCGGCGGCGGGCGGCTGATAACCCGGCGGAGCCGGATCGGAGCCGGGCGACCTGCTCACCAGACCCGCGACCACCAGGATCAGGCCGGCCGCCTCGACCAGGGTGAGGATCAGCCCGACGGTCGCGCTGAGCACGCCGAAGCCGGTCGCCCGCACATCGAGCGCCTGGATCAGCTGCGGGAACAGGATCACCCAGAGCGCCCGGAGGATCACGTTGACGGCGAGCAGCACGAGGCCGAACTGCGCCAGCGTGGCGGCCCGCGGGCCGATCCGGGCGCGCCGCTGCACGACCAGGACCAGGCCGACGATCAGCACGACGAGCAGGATCAAATTGGGCAGCGTGCCGATCACGCTGGAGAACAGGTATTCCATGGTCGCCGAAGGTATCGGGTGGGTGCGACAGGTCCGGATCTAGCATGAGCGGATGGGCCTGACCTTCGCCGCCGAGCCGGCGTCCGTGCGCACCCCGGCGACCAGCGCCAACCTCGGTCCCGGCTTCGACGCGCTGGGTCTCGCACTGACCCTGCACGACGACCTGACCGCGCGGGTCACCGACGCCGGGTTCGCCGTCGAGATCACCGGCGAGGGCGCCGGCGAGCTTCCGACGGATGGGCGACACCTGGTGGTCCGGGCCATGCTCGAGACCTTCGACGAGCTCGGCGGCCGGCCCTCCGGACTGATCGTGACCTGCGTCAACCGCATCCCGCAGGCGCGCGGCATGGGTTCCTCGTCGGCCGCCATCGTGGCCGGCGTCCAGCTCGCCCGCGCCCTGGTGGCGGGCGGTGTGGAGGCTCTCGGCGACGAGGGCGCGCTGCGCGTGGCGGCACGGATCGAGGGTCATCCGGACAATGTCGCGCCGTGCCTGCTGGGCGGCTTCACGATCGCCTGGACCGAGGGTTCCGGGGCTCGGGCGGCAAAGCTGCAAACCCATCCTTCGGTACGCCCGACGATCTTCGTGCCGGCCGAGAAGGGCTACACCGCCACCGCCCGGCGTGCACTCCCACCTGCGGTTCCGCACCAGGACGCGGCGTTCAACGCGGGTCGCTCCGCCCTCCTGGTGCACGCGCTCACCACCGACCCAACGCTGCTGCTCCCGGCCACCGAGGACCGTCTGCACCAGGGCTACCGCGCCGAGGCCATGCCGGGCACCGCCTCGCTGGTGGCCGCCCTGCGCTCGGTCGGCGTGGCCGCCACGGTCAGTGGCGCGGGCCCGTCGGTGCTCGCATTCACCGAGGTCCCGGGCGATTTCCGGGCGGGAACAGAATGGCGCGCCGAGTCGTTGGGCGTGGATGGCACCGGAGCCCTTGTCAAAGGGGGTATGGTGGGACACGCCGAGCGGACCACTGTTGCCGCAGGTCGCACGAGTTGACTACGCTCTAGACCTGGCACAGCCGCGAAGCAAAGCGATCAACCGCGGTTCGGCGCGCACCCCCGAGACCATGGCAGTTCTTGCCTGTCTCAATTCTCATCAAGGCACACGCCGAGCAGCAGTCATCTGATCGATCGGTGCACTCGCCGAGACCTATCCATCTCTGACAGATGGGTCGGGAAACCGTCGAGCTGCCGTGCTGCACAACACCCCCGCATCGCTGGCGCGAGGCGGGCACCGAGGCACCCGCCACCATGGCTGCAGACCCGGGTGACTCGGCATTTTTCGACGGAAGGAATCCATTGAGCGACACCACCGACGTGACGTCGGGTGTTTCTGACGTCGCTGACGACGGCGCCGGCACACCGAGCGCCACCAAGCGTCGCCGTGGCGGCACCGGTCTGTCCGCGATGCTGCTGCCCGAGTTGCAGAGTCTGGCCGCGTCCCTCGGCATCTCCGGCACCGCCCGGATGCGCAAGGGCGAGCTGATCACCGCGATCTCCGAGCGTCAGGGCGGGGGCGCCCCGGCCGAGAAGGCCACCGCCACCACGCCCACCCGGTCCCGGAGCCGTGCGAACGGCGCCGCGGCCACGGCGGCCGCCGAGACGGCGATCGCCCAGCCCGCATCGATCGCCCAGCCCGCATCGATCGCCGAGCCCGCACCGATCGCGGTGGCGACCGCGCCGGTCGTCAAGGCGACCGCCCCGGTGAAGACCGTCGAGACCGCCAAGGTGGAGACGGCCCCGGCTCAGGACACCCAGCCGGTGCAGAACACCCCGCCGCAGAGCGTCCCGGCCGTCGTGCAGAGTTCACCGGCCGCGGCCGAGACCGCGCAGGGCGAGACCGACACCCGCGAGCGGAGCGACCGCGAGCGTGGCGGCCGTGACCGCCAGCGCAACCGCAACGACCGCGGCGAGCGCAACGACCGTGGTGACCGCGGCGAGGCCGGCGACCAGCCGCGCGGCGACCGTGAGCCCCGTGACCGCGCCGAGCCCCGTGACCGCGCCGAACCCCGTGACCGCAACGAGTCGCGTGACCGTGGCGAGCCGCGCAACGACCGCAACGACCGCGACCGCGGCGGCAACGACCGCGGCCGCAATGACGCGAACGACGACGATGACAACGACGGCGGTGAGGGCGGCCGGCGCAGTCGGCGCAGCCGCTTCCGTGACCGGCGGCGGGGTCGCGGCGACCGGGACGGCAACGACGGCCAGCGCGATGGTGGCCAGCGCGATGGTGGCCAGCGCGATGGTGGCCAGCGTGACGGTGGCCAGCGTGACGGTGGCCGCGACGGGGGGCGCGAGCCGAACGAGGAAGAGGTCCTGGTTCCGGTGGCCGGCATCCTCGACGTGCTGGACAACTACGCGTTCGTCCGCACCACGGGCTACCTGTCCGGCCCGAACGACGTCTACGTGTCCATGTCACAGGTCAAGAAGCACGGCCTGCGCGCGGGCGACGCGGTCACCGGCGCGGTCCGCTCGGCGCCGCGGGACAGCAACGACGGCGGCAGCGGCAACGCCCGGCGGGACAAGTACAACCCGCTGGTCCGGCTGGACACCATCAACGGCATGGAGCCGGAGGAGGCGCGCCGGCGGCCGGAGTTCTACAAGCTGACCCCGCTCTACCCGCAGGAGCGGCTGCGTCTCGAGACCGAGGCGCACATCCTCACCACCCGGGTCATCGACCTGGTCATGCCGATCGGAAAGGGGCAGCGCGCGCTGATCGTGTCGCCGCCGAAGGCCGGCAAGACCATGGTGCTGCAGGCGATCGCCAACGCGATCACGCACAACAACCCCGAGTGCCACCTGATGGTCGTGCTGGTCGACGAGCGGCCCGAAGAGGTCACCGACATGCAGCGCTCGGTCAAGGGCGAGGTCATCGCGGCCACGTTCGACCGGCCGCCGCAGGACCACACCGCGGTCGCCGAGCTCGCCATCGAGCGGGCCAAGCGGCTGGTCGAGCTGGGCCACGACGTGGTCGTGCTGCTCGACTCGGTGACCCGGCTCGGCCGGTCCTACAACCTGGCGGCGCCGGCCTCCGGCCGGATCATGTCGGGTGGCATCGACTCCACCGCGCTCTACCCGCCGAAGCGTTTCCTCGGCGCGGCGCGCAACGTGGAGAACGGCGGCTCGCTGACCATCCTCGCCACCGCGCTGGTGGAGACCGGTTCGATGATGGACACGGTCATCTTCGAGGAGTTCAAGGGCACCGGCAACGCGGAGTTGAAGCTGGATCGGAAGATCGCCGACAAGCGGGTCTTCCCGGCCATCGACATCGACCCGTCCGGCACGCGTAAGGAAGAGATCCTGCTCGGCAAGGAAGAGCTGGCGATCATCCACAAGCTGCGCAAGGTGCTGCACTCGCTCGACTCGGGCGCGGCACTCGACCTGCTGCTCGACCGGCTCAAGCAGAGCCGGACGAACATCGAGTTCCTGATGCAGATCGCGAAGTCGACGCCAGGCGAGTAACGGAACCAATTGCACAAAAGGGGCACCGGGTTATCCCGGTGCCCTTTTCGTCGCACACCATGTGTGATCGACCACGTCCGGGGTCGTGCGAACCTCCCTGAGCACGTCGGCTCAACGTGGGGAGGTTGCTCGATGATCGTGCCGGGCTACCGCGACCAACCGACCGAGCGCTGGGATCGGGTCGCCCCGGTCGACGCGAAGGAGGCCGAGGACTTCCTGCGCCAGTGCTATCTCGAAAATCCGCGGCTGGGCCCGGTCGAACCGCGGCTGGCGATAGTGCGGGCGCAGATCGCGGCGACCGGCAGCTACGTGCACACCACCGAGGAGCTGTCCTACGGCGCGAAGATGGCCTGGCGCAACGCCGGCCGGTGCATCGGCCGCCTCTACTGGCGCAGCCTGGTGGTGCTCGACCGGCGCCGGGCCCGCGCCGCGGACGACATCTACTCGCTGCTCGTGCACCACTTGCAGGCCGCGGGCCGGTCGGCCATCCGCCCGGTGATCAGCATCTTCGCCGCCGCCCAGCCGGGCCAGCCCTACGCCCGGGTGTGGAACGAGCAGCTGATCCGCTACGCCGGCTATCGCGACGAGACCGGGCGCACGGTCGGCGACCCGCGGGCGATCGCGTTCACCGAGGCGATGCGGGGCTTCGGCTGGCGGGGCAAGGGTGACGCGTTCGACGTGCTGCCGCTGGTGATCGAGACGCCGGGCGAGGGGGTGCGGCTCTACGAGTTGCCCGAGCGCGCGATCCGCGAGGTGCCGATCACGCATCCCGAGCACGGCTGGTTCGCCGAGCTCGGGCTTCGCTGGCACGCGGTCCCGGCGATCTCCAACATGCGGCTGACCGTCGGCGGGGTGCACTATCCGCTGGCGCCGTTCAACGGCTGGTACATGGGCACCGAGATCGGGGCGCGCAACTTCGCCGACGCGGACCGCTACGACATGCTGCCGACGGTCGCGGCCCGGCTCGGGCTGGACACCAGCCGGGAGTCGACGCTGTGGCGGGACCGGGCGCTGGTCGAGCTCAACCGGGCGGTGCTGTGGTCGTTCGAGAAGGCCGGCGTGAAGATCAGCGACCACCACACCGAGGCGCAGCGGTTCATGGCGCATCTGCGCAACGAGGAACGGGCTGGGCGGCGGGTGCCGGCCGACTGGACCTGGATCGTGCCGCCGATGTCCGGCGCGCTCACGCCCGTGTTCCACCGCTATTACGACGAGCTGGACCTGCGGCCGGCCTTCTACCTGGACGACGAGGCGGCGACCTTGGCACGCGACGGATCCCGGTGCCCGTACGCGAAACCTTAGGCTGCGGGGATGATCCGGCCGAGGGTGCTCCGCGAGGGTGACGTGGTCGCGCTGGTGTCGCCGTCCGGGCCGCTGGCGCCGGAGCGGGCGACCGGTCCGCTGGAGGTGCTCGAGCGGTGGGGACTGCGCCCGCGGCTCGGCGCGCACGCCCTCGGCCGGCACGGGCTGTTCGCCGGCACCGACGCGGATCGGCTGGCCGACTTCAACGCCGCGCTGCGCGACGACGAGGTGCGCGGGATCTGGTGCCTGCGCGGGGGATACGGCGCTCAGCGGATCGCCGACGACCTCGATTTCCGGGCCGCCCGCGCGGATCCGAAGCTGGTGATGGGCTTCTCCGACATCACCGCGCTGCACCTCGCGCTGTGGTGCGAGGCCGGGCTGGCCACCGTGCACGGGCCGACGGCGGCCTACACCGAGCCGGGCGGCGGTCACCCGACCGAGATCGGGGCTCGGCAGGCGTTGCTGACCACCGACCCGGTGGTGCTGACCGCGGACCGGGCGGAGAGCACCTTCCCGGTGCGGATGCCCGGACGGGCCACGGGAGTGCTGCTCGGCGGCAACCTCACGGTGCTGGCGGCGACCGCGGGCGCTCGGCACCGCCCCGATCTGCGCGGCGCGATCCTGCTGCTGGAAGAGGTCAACGAGGAGCCCTATCGGATCGACCGATACCTCGTGCAGCTCGCGCGGGCCGGTTGGCTGGACGGGGTCGCCGGGGTCGCGGTGGGCCAGTTCTCGGACTGCGTCGATCCCGATCCGGGGCCGTCGGCGGCCGAGGTGCTGATCGAGCGGCTCGAGGGGCTGGGCGTGCCGGTGCTCGGTGGCCTGCCGATCGGGCACGGCGACGAGCAGACCGCGGTGGGGCTGGGCGTGCCGGCGGTGCTCGACGCCGACGCGGGCACGCTCACCGTCGAATCGGTGGCGGTCGGCTAGGCGAACTCGTTGACCTCGAAGGTTTCCAGGGTGGGGGCTGGGCCGTGCTGTGGGCGTACCCAGCAGAGGAGCTGATGGGACAGCTCGGCCGCGGGGATCCGGCCGGCGCTGCGCACCACGAAGCCCTCGGAGGTGCGCGGGTCGCGCCCGCGCGACCAGGCGGCGCGGGCCGCGGAGAGGCCGACGCCGCGATAGAGGACCGGAACCACCGGCAGTTCCAGGCGTTCCGCCCAGTCGACGGTGTCGTCCCAGCCGAGCAGCGTGTCGGTTTCGTCCCAGATGCCGTGCACCAGAAAGACGCCGGGCAGATCGATGTACGCGATCCGCCGGCGCGCCCACATCGACTCGCCGCAGACCCGCCACTCGTCCGGGATGCGGTGCGCGATCATCGTCCAGAGCGCGGTCGCCGGCCGATCCCAGCCCTGCGCCGGTGCGCCGTGCGGACCGTGCAACGCGTCGCGGGTGAAGGTCAGCGGGCCGCCGTCGAGCTTCTCGGTCACTACGAGCTCACCGTCCAACCAGGACAGATCCGGCTGCACCGGCCCGCCGGACGAGTCGGGGAGGTGGTGGAAGGCGCTGCTCATCGGCGGGCGACGTAACGCTCGTGCATGCGGCGGATGGCGAACTCGCCGACCCGGTCCTCCTCGGCGCGGGCGGCGTCGCGGCGCAGGCACTCCTCGACCGGCACGGCGGTGAAGTCGTGCACCTCGAACTTCGCGCCGAACCGGGTGGCCGTCGCCGCCCACTGCCGGACCAGGCCGGGCCGCAGGTTGGTGTCGTCGATCATCACGTCCGCCCGGGCGGTGAGCAGCGTCTCGACCATGCCCTGCTGGACCGCGGTGACCTGACCCTCGGCCCAGGGCGTGAAGATCCGCCGGCCGTGCAGCATCCGCCGCAGGTCGTCGCGGTTGACCCGGACCACCCACGGCTGCAGCCGGCGCGCGAAGGTGGTCTTGCCCGAGGCCGGCAGCCCCCGGGTGATCAGCAGCCTGGTCACCGGAACATCTTCCACGACGACGGGAATGCGGCGAGAGGGCCTCACGTTCCACCCCCTGGACCGGTCGACCAGATGGCATGGCAGACTGGTACATCGGCCACAGGTTCCGGTTCCCGTCCGCCTGGATGCGGACGACCCGGCGACCGCCACTCGAGAGGACCGAAAAGCACATGAAGCCCGACATTCACCCGCAGTACCAGGCGACCGAGGTCGTCTGCTCCTGTGGCAGCACCTTCACCACGCGCAGCACCGCCAAGGGCGGCGAGATCCGCGTCGAGACCTGCAGCGCCTGCCACCCGTTCTACACGGGCAAGCAGCGCGTGCTGGACACCGCGGGCCGGGTGGCGAAGTTCCAGGCCAAGTACGCCAAGGTCAACGCCGGCAAGAAGGCAGCCGACAAGAAGTAGCTTCTCCGACGACGCCCGACCCCGATTCCGGGGTCGGGCGTCGTTTGCTTTTCTCAAAAAGACAACAGGAGAACGACCGTGAGCACTGACCGGCTGACCACCCTGCTGGCCGAATACGCCGACCTCGAGAAGCAGATGGAGGACCCGTCGATCCACGCCGACCAGGCGCTGGTGCGCCGGGTCGGCCGCCGGTTCGCCGAGCTGGCGCCGCTGAACACCGCCTACCACGAGCTGGAGGCGGCGCGCGCCGACCTGGCCGCGGCCAGGGAACTGGCGGCCGAGGACCCGAGCTTCGCCGGCGAGGTGGAGGCGGTCGCCGCCGCCCTCGCGCCGCTCGAGGAGAAGCTCGGCGAGATGCTCATCCCGCGCGACCCGCACGACGCCAAGGACGTGATCATCGAGATCAAGGCCGGCGAGGGCGGTCAGGAGTCGGCGCTGTTCGCCGGGGACCTGCTGCGGATGTACACGCGCTATGCCGAGCGGCACGGCTGGAGCGTCGAGATCATCGACGCGCAGGACTCCGACCTGGGCGGGGTCAAGGACGTGTCGGCGGCGGTCAAGACCAAGGGCGTGCCCGAGGGCGGCCACGGGGTCTGGTCGCGGCTCAAGTGGGAGGGCGGCGTGCATCGGGTGCAGCGGGTGCCGGTCACCGAGTCGCAGGGCCGCATCCACACCAGCGCGGCCGGCGTGCTGGTGCTGCCCGAGGCCGAGGACGTCGACGTGCACATCGAGCCCGGCGACATCCGGGTGGACGTGTTCCGCTCCTCCGGGCCGGGCGGCCAGTCGGTGAACACCACCGACTCCGCGGTCCGGATCACCCACCTGCCCACCGGCATCGTGGTCAGCTGCCAGAACGAGAAGAGCCAGCTGCAGAACCGCGAGCAGGCGATGCGCATCCTGCGGGCCCGGCTGCTGGCCGCCGCGCAGGAGGAGGCCGACGCCGCCGCGTCCGACGCGCGCAAGGCGCAGGTGCGCACGGTGGACCGCTCCGAGCGGATCCGCACCTACAACTTCCCGCAGAACCGGATCACCGACCACCGGATCGGCTACACCGCCTACAACCTCGACCTGGCGCTCGGCGGCGACCTCGACGCGGTGCTGGACGCGCTGGCCGAGGCGGACCGGGCGGCCCGGCTGGCCGGTGGCTCGGAGATCAGCCGACGGCCATGACGGCGACCGTGATGCCGGGGACGCCGACCTCGAAGATCGCGCAGGCCAGCCGCCCCCGGGAGAGCTGACAGCCCTGGTCGGACATCTGCGACACGGCGCCGCGCAGCACCAGGCGGTCGTCGAGCAGCTGGTGGACGGCCAGCCGGGTGGGCGGATCGCGGGTGATGGTCAGCAGCACCAGGTCGCCGGTGGCGTAGTCGAACACCGCCATGCCCGGCGGGAACGCGGTGATCATCTGTCCGGTGGTGGCGTCGATCACGCCCGAACTGGTGGCCCGGTGGTTCTCCGCGAACAGCCGGGTGCCGTGCAGCGTGCGGGCGTAATCCCAGCCCTGGCTGCGCCACCGCTCCCGGCCGGTCCGCGGGTCCAGCGCGCGGACCCCCTCCGGACCGCCGCCGCCACCGACGCAGACCAGCCGCCCGCAGTCGAAGACCCCGGCGGTGGCCGGCTCGGTGCGACCCCAGACCCGATCCAGGGTACGCAGATCGAACGCCGTCAGAGTCTGCCGCGTCCCCTCGGTGCGCACCGAGAACAGCAGGTCGCCCGTGGTGTGCAGGTATGCGTACGAGTCCTCGCCCAGGGACGCCGGTGACGGCCAGGGCACGGTCGCGGCCCGCACCAGAGACCCGTCGGCGATCCGGCGCACCTCGATCCGCCCGCCCGACGTGCCCGTGACGACCAGGGCGGGACGGGCCGGGTCGTCCCCGGCCACGGTCCACGTGGTGGTCAGTCCGGGCAGCGTCCTGCTCCAGAGCACCGTGCCGTCGGCCGGCCGCACCAGGTGCATCCGGATCAGCTGGCCGCGCGGGTCCCACTCGAGCTGCAGGATGCCGTCCGGACTGCCGAGGGTGGCCTCGCCCCGGTGCCGCCAGCGCAGCGCGCCGGTGCGGGCGTCCAGCGCCAGGGTGTCCTGGACGGTGTTCGAGCCGTCCGCCTGCTGAGCCACCGACGGCACCAGCACCAGGCCCGGGACGCTGGTGTTCAGCCAGCCCGGCGGGGTCTGCAGTGGATAGGTCCAGAGCCGCTCGCCGTCCACCGCCGAATAGGCGACCACGCCCGGGGTCAGGCCGGCCCGGTGCACATAGAGCATGTCGCCGTCGAGCGTGAACTGCTCGGTGATCGGCATCCGCCACAGCGTGCGCAGGCCGCGCTCCTCGGGTCGCGCCGATCCGGCGACGCCGAGCAGCACCGCGACGGTCAGCACCGCCACCGCGATCCACCGCACGTCGCGCGCCCGGATCGGCCGCTCCGCCGACGCGGGCGCCTCGGAGGACAGCTCGCCGAGCTCGATGACGGTCATCAGCCGACCGCCTTGACCACCAGGCGGTAGCCCTTGTTGCCGGAGCCGATCATGCAGGCCAGCCGTCCCTCGGAGAACTGGCAGCCCTGGTCGGTGGCGCCGCCCAGGGCGCCGCGCACCGCCAGCTCGTCGTGGTGCAGGCGATAGACCGCCAGCTCGGCCGGCTGCGTCGCGGTGAAGGCCAGCACCACCACGTCGCCGTTGACCGGATCGGGGGCGACCAGGCCGTTCGGGAAGACGGTCAGCACCTTGCCGGTGCGGGCGTCGACCACGCCGTGGTTGGTGTCCCGGTGCGATTCGTAGAGCATCCGCGGTCCGTCCAGCGGCCGGGCGTAGTCCCAGCCCGGGCTGGACCAGACCGGGTCGCCGGTGGCCGGATCGAGCGCCTCGACGCCGGGCCGGTCGCCCGCGCAGATCAGCGCACCGCACGGGAAGACGCCGCCGCGCCCCTCACCGCGCCAGGTCCAGACCGGCCGCAGCGTGTCCGCGTCGAAGGCCGTCATCAGCTGGGCGGCGCCCTGCTGCCGGACGACGAGCATCATCTCCTCGGTGCCGTGCACGTAGGAGTAGTCGCCGCTCTCGTCGTCGAGATCGCCGGCCTGCCAGGGCACCGTGCCGGCCCGCAGCAGCGAGCCGTCGGCCAGGCCGCGCACCTCGACCCGGCCGGCCGGGGTGACCGTGGCGAACCAGCCGGCGCCGGTGGCCCAGGTGGAGAGCGGCTCGGACGGCTCGTACGTCCACACCTCGCCGCCGTCCCCCGGCCGAACCATCCGCAGACCCCGCAGCGCGTTGCTCGATTCCTCCCAGTCGGCCAGCAGCACCCCGTGCTCGCCGCTGAACGCCAGCTGGCCGGGGCTCTGCCAGAGCAGATCGCCGGTGCGCTCGTCGAGGGCGAGCGTCTTGGAGTCGATGCCGGCCGGCTGGTCGCCCGCGATCGCCATGATCAGCAGTCCGGGCACCGAGGTGTCCAGCCAGTCGGCGGTGCGCTCGACCGGACTGCTCCAGCGCAGCCGCCCGGTCGCCGTGTCGTATGCCTCTACCAGCGGATCCGGGTCCACCCGGTCGCGATAGAGGGTGTCGCCGTCGAGCACGAACGGCTGCGAGTCGGCCGGCATGCTCCACAGCGTGCGCAGGCCCTGCGGCTCGGCCGGCACCGCCGACGCGGTCACCGACACCAGGCAGGCCAGCGCGAGTGCCGCCGCGATCGGCCAGCGCAGGTCGGACCGCCGGAGCCGCCGCTCGGGCGGCGGGGTGGTGGCTGAGCCGGACGAGATCTCGCCCAGCTCGATCAGGGTCATGCCGGTGTGCGGGCCGCGGCCGCAGCTGCCAGGGCGGCGCTCAGGCTGCGCCCGTTGGTGCCCACCTCGGACCAGCCGGCCGCCACCCCGATCGGCGTGCCGGGCACGATCACCTGCCAGTTCTCCGCTGCGGCGGCGGCGCTGATCCGGCGCGACACCTCGGCCGCCTGGGTCGGTCCGGCCCCGGGCAGCACCACCACGAACTCGTCGCCGCCGAAGCGGGCGACGAAGTCACCGCGTCGCATCACCCGATTCAACACCCCCGCGATACGTTGCAACACCAGGTCACCGCAGTGCCGGCCATGCCGGGCGTTGACCGCGGTGAAGCCGATCAGGTCGCACACCCCGACCGCGGCGCGCTCGCCGCGGGCCAGCATGCCGGTCACGTAGTGCTCGAGCTGGCGCCGGTTGGGCAGGCCGGTGAGCGGGTCGGTGAGCGTCTCGTCGCCGTAGCGGCCGGAGTCGCGCTGCTGGATGTCCTGGGCGTCGAGCCGGGCGGCCACGCCGTCCAGATAACCGTCGCGCAGCCGGTCGACGCGCTGGGCGGCGAGCCGGAACGCGTGCCGGTCGGCCGCGTGCGCCGACGCGTGGTCGCCCGCCGAGGTGTAGCAGATGCTGCGCAGCCGGGCCGGTTCGGCGGCGCCCAGCACGTCGGCCGCGACCGGCACCGCGTCGAGCTGGGCCAGCGCCTCGGCCGGCCGGTCGGCGGCGATCGCCAGGCAGACCCCGCCGAGGTGGCGCAGGTCGCGGGTGCGCGCGCTGTCGCCGCCACGGGTCAGCCAGGCCGCCGCGTCCGCGCCGGTGCGCTCGCCCAGCGCCGCACGCCGGGCCAGCGCATAGCCGTAGACCGCCCGGCTGTGCGGGCGCAGCCGCTGGTCGGCGCCGGTGGCCACGTATCTCACCAGCTCGGCGTCGATGTCGCGGAGCACGCGCAGGCAACCGTCGGAGTCGCCGTGGTGGTCGAGGGAGACCGCGTTGCGCAGCCGGATGCCCGGCGCGGCGAACACCTCGGCCGGCAGGCCGGCCGCCGCGCCGACCTCACGCGCCTGTTCAATAGCGGTCAGGGCATGCCCGTGGAAACCCAGGTACGAATATGCCATCGCGAGGTCGTGCCAGCCCCACGCGGTCTCCGTGTCGCCGTCCGGCACCGCGGCCAGCGCCCGGGACGCCTGCACGAGATGGGTCACGCCCCGGTCCAGCGCGCTCTGCAGATGGGCGGCGAGCGCGGCGAAGGCGTGCATCTGACCGCGCAGATAGGGATCCGGGACCTCGCGCACGGCCGCCGAGGCAGCCGTCATCGCGGTGGCGAACTCGGCCACCCGGCCCAGATTGATGAGCGCGCCGAAGCGTTGCACCAGCGCGTATGCCCGCGTCGTGGGGTCGGCAGTCGAGTCGAGGACGCGGTCGAGGATGGGCAGAGCCTTGGCGGACCTGCCGCCTTGTTGCAGACGCCCCGCCTCCCGCAAATCCTCGACGTTGTCCGCGAGCTGGTCCAACCAACTCACCAGGCGCCTCCCCGGCCGATCGCCGTCACGCACGACGTTTCATGATTATGCCGTGACAGCGGCTGACGAACACCCCTCGGCTGGGACGGACCGGACACCATTCGCATCGATCATGGTCAGAGCGATATCGGACCTGACCGCCGCGGGCGTCGAGTCGCCCCGGGCGGACGCCGAGCTGCTCGCCGCCGCGGTGCTCGGAATCGGACGCGGCCGCCTCGCGCTGGTCGACGCGATGCGGACCGGGGAGAGCGCGCGGTTCGCCGAACTGGTGGCCGGCCGGGCCCGGCGGATCCCGCTGCAGCACCTGCTCGGGGAAACCTCCTTCCGGCATCTCGACCTGGCGGTGGGCGAGGGGGTGTTCATCCCGCGGCCGGAGACCGAGCTGCTGGCCGGGTGGGGGATCGAGCACACCGCGGCCGGCGCGACCGTGGTGGACCTGTGCAGCGGCAGCGGGGCGATCGCGCTCTCGGTGGCCGACGAGGCGGAGCCCGGCCGGGTGCTCGCCGTCGAACGGTCGCCGGCCGCGCTCGAGTTCCTCCGCCGCAACGCCGGCGACCGGGTCGAGGTGGTGCCCGGCGACGTGACCGATCCCGAGTTGCTGCGCGAGCTGGACGGGCTGGTGGACGTGGTGCTCTGCAACCCGCCGTACGTGCCGGCCGGGACCCGCGTACCCGAAGAAGTGGCCGCGCACGATCCCGCCGAGGCCGTGTTCGGGGGCGCGGACGGCCTCGCCGTCATCCGCCCGGTCGTCGCGCTCGCCGCGCGGCTGTTGAAACCGGGCGGAGTGGCCGGGATCGAGCACGACGACACGCACGCGCTCGTGGTGCCCGAGCTGTTCCGGGCGGACGGCCGTTTCGACGAGGTGGCCGAGCACGACGACCTCACCGGCCGGCCGCGATATGCGACCGCACGCCGGAGATGAACGGCATGGCAGACTGCATCTCGTGATGCTCTACGACTGCCGCACCCTGGCCGATCGCGACCGCGGCGTCGCCGCCGCCATCGAGGCGGTCAAGAGCGGCGAGCTGGTGGTGATGCCGACCGACACGGTCTATGGCGTCGGCGCGGACGCCTTCACCCCGCACGCGGTGAGTGCCCTGCACAACGCCCGGGGGATGGAACGCAGGATCGCCCCGCCGGTGCTGGTCGGGTCGCGGCACACGCTGGACGGACTGGTCTATTCCCTGCCCAAGGCGGCGCGTGAGCTGGCCGACGCGTTCTGGCCGGGAGCGCTGACCCTGATGGTCGAGCACTCGCCGAGCCTGCAGTGGGATCTGGGGGAGACCGGCGGGGTGGTGGGCGTGCGCATGCCGCTGCACCCGGTCGCGCTCGAGGTGCTGCGCGAGGTGGGCCCGATGGCGGTGACCGCGGCCAACAAGATCGGCGGGGTCGCGCCGACCACCGCCGAGGAGGCGCGCGAGCAGCTGGAATATTCGGTGCGCATCTATCTGGAGGCGGGCGCGGCGGCCGAGCCCGCGCCCAGCACGATCGTGGACGTCACCGGCGACACCCCGCGCGTGGTCCGGATGGGCGCGATCCCGCTGGAGAAACTGCGCGACGTGGTGCCGGACATTCTCGAGCCGGAGGCCTCCTGACGTGGCGCCGTTCACCGTTCTGCACGTCTGCATGGGCAACATCTGCCGCTCGCCGATGGCCGAGCGGCTGCTCGACCGCGCGATCCGCGACCGTGCGCCGGAGGCCGCCGAGACGCTGGTGGTCAGCGCCAGCGCGGGCACCGGCGGCTGGCACGAGGGCGAGGAGATGAACCCGCCCGCGGCCCGGCAGGTGCGCGCCCGCGGCGGCGTCACCGACGGCTTCGAGGCCCGCAAGCTGCGCGGCGACTTCCTGGACGAGGCCGACCTGATCCTTACCGCCACCGCCGACCAGTTCGACTACGTGGTGGCGTTGGGGCCGGGCGCGGGTGAGGGGCGCCTCTCTGTTGGGGGGGTTGTCCCGGTTTCTTTTGGGGGGGTGGAAGGCGAAACTGCGCTTCGCCGGGGGAGGCAGAAGGG
>NZ_JBVJIP010000001.1:190225-379752 GCF_055586225.1 Actinoplanes sp. NPDC051388
TTCTCCGGCTGGCGGGGAGCCTTCCGGAAAGAGACAAACTTACTCCTCACCCCCACCGCCGACCGTTCGAACGGTTGGGCCCCTTCCCCCCCGCCCGCGCCCGGCCCCACCTTCGTGCTGGGCGAGTTCGCCCGGCTGCTCGGCGGGGTGGACCAGGCCAAGCTGCCGGCCGCCGCGGAGAAGCAGGAGGCGGTGCACGCCCGCGGCGTGGCGATCGTGGCGGCGGTGCACGCGTTGCGCGGCGACGATCCGCCACAGCCCGGCGACGACCTCGACGACCCGTGGGGCCGCGGGGACCAGACGTTCCAGCGCATCGGCGACGAGATCGAGGACGTCACGGTCCCGCTCGCCACGCTCCTTCTTCCGTGACCGTCGTCGCGCCCGACGAGGCCGGCATCGCCCGGGCCGTCGATCTGCTGCGGGCCGAGTCGGTGGTCGCCTTCCCCACCGAGACGGTCTACGGGCTGGGCGCGGATGCCTTCTCCGCCAAGGCGATCGCCGAGGTCTACCGCCTGAAGAACCGGCCCGCGTGGAATCCGTTGATCGTGCACGTGGCGTCCGTCGCCGCGGCGCGCGCGTTGTTCGACGACTGGCCGGCCCCCGCGGAGAAACTCGCGTCGGCCTTTTGGCCCGGGCCGCTCACGCTGGTGCTCCGGCGCGGCGCCGGCACACTCGCGGTCCGGATCCCGGCGCACGACGTCGCGCTTCGGCTGCTCGACGCGGTCGGCATCCCGCTGGCGGCGCCCAGCGCCAACCGCTCGGAGGGCATCTCGCCGACCTCGGCGCGGCACGTCGTCCGCAGCCTGCCGGACGTGCCGCTGGTGCTGGACGGCGGGCCCAGCTCGTGGGGCATCGAGTCGACCGTGCTCGACCTGACCCGCGAGGTGCCGCGGCTGCTGCGGCCGGGCGCGCTCGGGCTGCGCGCGATCCGCGACGTGATCGGCCCGGTCGAGCTGCCCGAGGGCGTGGACGACGGCGTCGCGCGCCCGTCGCCGGGGATGAGCCGGCGGCACTACGCGCCACGCGCCGATCTGGTGCTGGTCGACGAGATCAAAGACCTCGACGGGTACGCGGAACCGGTCGGCGTCCTCACCTACCACGACTTCCCCGGGGCCGAACTGCTCAGCGACGACCCCCGTGAATACGCCGCCGACCTCTACGCCGCCCTGCACCGCCTGGACGACGCCGGCGTCGCCACGATCCTGGCTCTTACCCCGCCGGCTGGCGAGGACTGGCTGGCCGTACGCGATCGTCTGCAGCGCGCGGCAGCGAAGTAGCCTTCCGCGCGATCCGGGCCGCCATGGTCTTGAAGATCGGGCCGTGGAACGGCTTGATCGACGCCCAGTAGGCCTGTCCGGCCAGCCCGCGCGGCAGGAACACGTTGCGGATGGTCAGCTTGCTGCGGTCCGGCCCGTCCGGATCGGCCCGCAGTTCGAGCCAGCCCCGGCCGGGCAGCTTCATCTCGGCCCGCAGCCGCAGCAGCGTGCCCGGCTCGAGCTCCTCGACCCGCCAGAAATCGAGCGCCTCGCCGACCTGCAGCCGCTCCCGGTCCCGCCGCCCGCGCCGCAGCCCGGCGCCGCCGATCAGCTGGTCGGCCAGGCCGCGCACCTCCCAGACCAGCGGCGGCGAATACCAGCCGTTCACCCCGCCGACGCTCTCGATCACCCGCCACAGCGTGCCGACCGGCGCGTCCACGTCCGCGGTGCGCACGTCGACGTGCAGCGTGCCGCCCGACCAGTCCGGGTCGCTGGGCAGCGGTTCGGCGGCCGCGTCCCGGCGCGCGGAGTTGGACCAGCGGGTCTCCACGTTGTCGTCGCGGACCTTGCCGAGCGCCACCCGGACCGACTCGTCGAAACCGAGCAGCTCCTCGTCCGGCACGTATTCCGCGATGTCGTGCTCGCGGGCGAAGGCCTCGTGGATCAGGCTCTCCACCAGCGGCTTGGCGATCGCGTTCGGCACCGGGGTCACCGCGCCCACCCAGTGCGCGGACAGCCGCGGGGTGAGCGGGCGCAGCGGGATGATCAGCCGCGGCCGCAGGCCGGCCACCCGGGAGTAGCGCTGCATCATCTCGGCGTAGGTCAGCACGTCGGTGCCGCCGATGTCGAAGCCGCGGTTCACCTCGGCCGGCAGGGCGGCGCAGGCGATCAGGTAGTGCAGCACGTCGCGGACCGCGATCGGCTGGATCCGGTTGCGCACCCAGCGCGGGGTGGGCATCACCGGCAGCCGCTCGGTCAGATAGCGGAGCATCTCGAAGGACGCCGAGCCGGAGCCGATGATCACCGCGGCCCGCAGCACGGCGGTCGGCACCCCGCTGTCCAGCAGCACCTGGGCCACCTCGGCGCGCGAGCGCAGATGCGCCGACGGGGCGCCGACCTGCGGGGGCACCGGGCCGCCGAGGTAGATGATCCGGCGCACCCCGGCCGCCTTCGCGGCCGCCGCGAAGTTCTCGGCGGCCTCCCGGTCGCGGCGCTCGAAGTCCTTCACGCCGAGCGAGTGCATCAGGAAGTAGGCGACCTCGATGCCCTCGAACGCCGCGGGCAGGGTGCTCGGATCGGACAGATCGGCCTCGACGACGTCAACCTGGGACACCCAGGGCACATCTCGAAGACGGTTGACGCTTCGCGAGACGCATCGCACCGAGTGACCGGCCGCGACCAGCCGAGGCGCGAGGCGTCCGCCGATATAGCCGGTGGCACCGGTGACCAGACAACGCATAACCGCACTGTGCCCGCAGGCCGGGGGTAATACGCCATATGCTCGAAAACGGCAGTGAGGCCGACGCGAGGAGCGGGCGATGGACACGTTCTGGGGTCCCGACTTCGGCATGCTCCAACGCACCGATCCGGAGATCGCCGCCGTCGTCCTGGCCGAGCTCGAGCGCCAGCGCTCCGGGCTGCAGCTGATCGCGAGCGAGAACTTCACCTCGCCGGCCGTGCTGGCCGCGCTCGGCTCGACGCTCACGAACAAATATGCGGAGGGCTACCCCGGCGCCCGCTACTACGGCGGCTGCGCGGAGGTGGACCGGGCCGAGGAACTGGGCACGCGCCGGGCCCGCGAGCTGTTCGGGGCCGAGCACGCCAACCTGCAGCCGCACTCCGGGGCGTCGGCGAACCTGGCGGCCTATGCGGCGCTGGTGCAGCCGGGCGACGTGGTGCTCGCGATGGACCTGCCGCACGGCGGTCACCTCACCCACGGCAGCCGGGTCAACTTCAGCGGCAAGTGGTTCCACCACGTCGGTTACACGGTCCGCCGGGACACCGAGCTGATCGACTACGACGAGGTGCGCGACCTGGCCCTGGCGCACCGGCCGGCGCTGATCATCTGTGGCGCGACGGCCTATCCGCGGCTGATCGACTTCGCCGCGTTCCGGGCCATCGCCGACGAGGTGGGCGCCTATCTGATGGTCGACGCCGCGCACTTCATCGGGCTGGTCGCGGGGCAGGTGGCGCCGTCACCGGTGCCGCACGCCGACGTGGTCACCTGCACCACCCACAAGGTGCTGCGCGGGCCGCGCGGCGGCATGATCCTGTGCCGGGAGAGCCTGGCCGCGCGGGTGGACAAGGCGGTCTTCCCGTTCTCCCAGGGCGGCCCGATGATGCACGCGATCGCGGCGAAGGCGGTCGCGCTGCGTGAGGCGGCCACCCCGGAGTTCCAGGCGTACGGCCGCCAGGTGGTGGCGAACGCCCGGGCGCTCACCGCCGGGCTGGCCGAGGCGGGCATGCGCCCGGTCTCCGGCGGCACGGACACCCACCTCGCGCTGATCGACCTGGGTCCGGGCGGCACCACCGGCGCGGAGGCCGAGGAGCGCTGCGGCCGGGCGCGGATCACCCTGAACAAGAACGCCATCCCGTACGACGAGCGGCGCCCGACCGTGGCCTCCGGCATCCGGGTCGGCACCGCCGCGGTCACCACGCAGGGCATGGGCGTGGCCGAGATGCGGCGCATCGCCGGTCTGATCGCGGCCGCCGTGCACGAGCCGGACCGCGCCCGCGACGTCTCCGCCGAGGTCCTCGAGTTGGTCGGGCGCTACCCTGCCTATCCCAGGCAGGAGGTCTATTCGTGACGCAGGAGTCGCCGAAGCACTACGGCGTGATCGCCCAGATCCTCGGCAAGGACGACGAGGACGACGACCGCCCGCTGCCCGACCTGCCGCCACTGCCCGAGGACCCGCGCTGGCGCATCGAGCACCTGCCGTTCGTGCTGACCGTCGGCTTCGCCCTGGTGCTGTGCGCCGCCTCGGCCGGCTTCTTCGCGGGCGGGCCGGTCGCCGCCGCGGGCGCCGCGGTCGGCATGCTGATCGTGACGATCGGCATCAGCATGACCACCCTCGCGATCGCCTGGGCGGACGTGATCCGCCCCGAGCTGGTGATGCCGGTCGGCCTGGGCGTCTACCTGATCAAGTTCCTGCTGATCGGGGCGCTGCTGGTCGTGGTGGCCGATCGTGGCTGGGCCGGCGGCCTGCCGATGGCCTGGTCGATCGCGGTCGGCGCGGTGGTGCTCACCGGCGTGCAGGTGGGGTGGCTGATGCGCATCGCCAACCGGCGCCTCCCGCGGTGAAAGGCCTGCTCAGCGGCTCCACACGGGAGCCGGGTGAAACGGTGGCGCCCATTCGGGTGTCAGATACGCGGCGTTCGTGGCCGTCGCTTGAACGGCAGGAGTACGCTTCCGCCAACCTGAGTGCCGACCTGTCGCCCGAGCAACCCGCCGTTGCCCGGGGGGTCCTGCCTAGCCTCACGTTTCCTGCTGATATCGTTCGCCCAGTCATGGCCGGTCAGCAGCCCCCTTCTGAACCCCGCAAGGACGACGCCCCGCCGCCTCCCGATTCCGGGGCCGGTTACACGGCGATCAGCTACCTGCTCGGGGGAATGCTCGTGTGGGGCGGGATCGGCTGGCTGGTGGACCAGTGGCTCGGCACCGAGGGCATCGCGTTGGGAATCGGCGCGGTGATCGGCGGCGCGGCCGGCGTCTACTTGATCGCGCGCCGCCTGGGCGCCTGACCTGGAAGGGCTAAGGTGACCGGTCCGACGACTGTCCTCGCCGCGGAGGTTCCGTTCCCGCCGTCGGTTGAAGACTTTTACCTGCCCAGCATCGTGCCGTGGGGCGAGCATTCGGTTTGGTTCACCAAGATCACGCTGCTGCTCTGGATCTCCGTCGCGGTCCTGATCATCTACTTCCTGGCGTCATACCGGAAACCGGAGCTGGTGCCGTCCAAGAAGCAGTGGCTGGCCGAGTCGCTCTACGGCTTCGTGCGCAACAACATCGCCGTCGAGATGATCGGCAAGGAGGGCGTGCGGTTCGCGCCATATCTGGCGTCGCTCTTCTCCTTCATCCTGGTGATGAACCTCTGGGGCATCATTCCGCTCGCGCAGATCTCGCCGATGTCGCACATCGCCTTCCCGGCGGTTCTCGCGCTGATCAGTTACGCGATGTTCCTCTATGTCGGCTTCCGCAAGCACGGCTTCGTGGGTTATCTGAAGGTCGTGCTGGTGCCGCCGGCGCCGTGGTTCATCCTGCCGATCCTGGTGCCGATCGAGTTCTTCTCGAACCTGATCGTCCGGCCCTTCTCGCTGGCCATCCGGCTCTTCGCCAACATGTTCGCCGGCCACATGCTCCTGCTGGTCTTCACGCTCGGCGGCTTTGCGATGATCAACGCGAACGCGCTGCTGACGCCGGTCTCGATCCTGTCCTGGATCATGACCATCGCGCTGACGTTCCTCGACTTCGCGATCATCTGCCTGCAGGCCTACATCTTCACCGTGCTGACCGCGAGCTACATCCAGGGCTCGCTCGCCGAGGGGCACTGAGCCTCTCCCGACCGAGCTCTCCCCGATTTCCTTTTGCAAGGCCCCGTAGTCGTCCCGCATGACCGTCATGCGAGATACCAGGAGGAATACCGAAATGACTCTCGCCGAAGTTGTGGGTAGCACCGCCGCCATCGGGTACGGCCTCGCGGCCATCGGCCCCGGCGTCGGCGTCGGCCTGGTCTTCGCCGCCTACATCCAGTCCACCGCCCGCCAGCCCGAGGCGGCCCGCATCACGCAGCCGTTCCTCTGGATCGGTTTCGCCGTGGTCGAGGTTCTCGCCCTGCTGGGCATCGTGTTCGGCTTCGTCTGGGCCAACCCGGTCGGCTGAGCACCGCTCTCACTCGTTAGGGAGGGTGTCCGTTGATCACTCAACTTTTGGCAGAGGCTGCCGAGGAACACAACCCGATCGTCCCGCTCTGGCAGGAGGTCGTGCTCGGCTTCGTCGCCTTCGGTCTGCTCTGCTATGTGCTGATGAAGTTCGTCTTCCCGCGCATGGAGGAGACGTTCCGGGCGCGGGTCGACGCCATCGAGGGCGGCCTCAAGCGCGCCGAGGAGGCGCAGGCCGAGGCCAACAAGCTGCTCGAGCAATACCGCGCGCAGCTCGCCGAGGCCCGCACCGAGGCGGCCCGGATCCGCGACGAGGCGCGCGCCGACGCGGAGGGCATCCGTCAGGACGTCCTCGCCAAAGCCCGCGAGGAGTCCGACCGGATCATCGCGGCCGGCCGCGAGCAGCTCTCCGCCCAGCGCGAGAGCATCGTTCGTGAGCTCCGGGCCGAGGTCGGCACGCTGGCCGTCGACCTGGCCGGCCGGATCGTCGGCGAGTCGCTGGCCGACGAGGCCCGCAACCGCGGCACGGTCGACCGGTTCATCGCCGACCTGGACAGCACGACGGGCGGGCGGCGCTGATGGCGCCGGCCGCGATCCGCGAGTCGCTCGGCGAGGCCACGGAGAAGCTCGCCGCGGGCAACGCCAAGGCGACGGCCGCGGGCCAGGCCAAGATCGCCGACGAGATCCTGTCGGTGGCCGCGCTGCTCCGGGCCGAGCCCCGGCTGCGGCGCGCGCTGACCGACCCGTCCCGGCGCACCTCCGACCGTGCGGAGCTGATCGTCGCGCTGCTCGGCGGCAAGGTCTCCGCCACGGTGGTCGACGTGATGGCGGTGCTGGTCGGCGGTCGCTGGTCGCGGCCGAGCGAGTTGCTGGACGCGACCGAGCGGCTGGGCGTGGACGCGGTGCTCAGCGCCGCGGACAAGGCCGGCAAGCTGGCCGACGTCGAGGACGAGCTCTTCCGGTTCAGTCAGATCGTCTCCGGCAGCCCCGAGCTGGCGGTCACGCTGAGTGACCCCGGTGCGTCGACCGAGCGCCGGGTTAAGCTGGTCGAGGACTTGCTGAAGAGCAAGACCCAGCCGGCCACGCTGCGGCTGGTCGAGGTGGCGATCGAGGGATTCGGTGGCCGTGGTTTCGAGACCTCGCTGATCCGGCTGGTCGAGCTGACCGCCGCGAAGCGCGACCGCGAGGTGGCGTATGTGACGGTCGCGAAGCCGCTCGCCGATGCCGACGAGCAGCGCCTGAGCGACAAACTGGCCGAACTCTATGGCCGCCAGGTTTCGCTGAAGGTCGACGTGGACCCGCGGGTCATCGGCGGCGTCAGCGTCCGGGTCGGCTCCGACCTCTACGACGGCACGATCCTGCGGCGGCTCAACGAGGCCAAGCAAGCGTTCGCCAAGTAGTTAACTTCCGCAACAGCCCCTCGGCGGCGGCGACGTCCCGAGCTGACTAGAGAAGGCAGAGGATGGCCGAGCTGACCATCTCCTCGGACGAGATCCGGGGGGCGCTAGAGCGCTACGTCTCGTCCTATTCGCCCGAGGTCTCCCGCGAGGAGGTCGGCATCGTGTCCGATGCGGGCGACGGAATCGCGCACGTCGAGGGTCTGCCCTCGACCATGGCTAACGAACTGCTGGAGTTCGAGGACGGCACCCTCGGCGTGGCACTGAACCTGGACATCCGCGAGATGGGTGTCGTGGTCCTGGGGGACTCCACCGGCATCGAGGAGGGGCAGCAGGTCAAGCGGACCAGCCGCGTGCTCTCCGTGCCGGTCGGCGACGCCTACCTGGGCCGCGTGGTGAACGCGCTGGGTCAGCCCATCGACGACCGGGGCGAGATCGAGAGCGAGGGCTTCCGCGAGCTCGAGCTCCAGGCGCCCAACGTGATGGGCCGCCAGCCGGTGAAGGAGCCGCTGCAGACCGGCATCAAGGCGATCGACGCCATGACGCCGATCGGCCGTGGCCAGCGCCAGCTGATCATCGGTGACCGCAAGACCGGCAAGACCACCGTCGCGCTGGACACGATCATCAACCAGCGTGCCAACTGGGAGTCCGGCGACCCGAAGAAGCAGGTCCGCTGCATCTATGTGGCGATCGGCCAGAAGGCCTCCACCATCGCCAGCATCCGCGGGACGCTGGAGGAGCGCGGGGCGCTGGAGTACACGACGATCGTGGCCTCCCCGGCGTCCGACCCGGCCGGCTTCAAGTACATCGCGCCCTACACCGGCTCGTCCATCGGGCAGCACTGGATGTACAACGGCAAGCACGTGCTGATCGTCTTCGACGACCTCACCAAGCAGGCCGAGGCCTACCGCGCGGTGTCGCTGCTGCTGCGTCGCCCGCCGGGCCGTGAGGCATACCCGGGTGACGTCTTCTACCTGCACTCCCGGCTGCTGGAGCGCTGCGCCAAGCTCTCCGACGACCTGGGTGGCGGCTCGATGACCGGCCTGCCGATCATCGAGACGAAGGCCGGCGACATCTCGGCCTACATCCCGACCAACGTCATCTCGATCACCGACGGCCAGATCTTCCTCGAGGGCGACCTGTTCGCCTCCGGTGTGCGCCCGGCCATCAACGTCGGCACCTCGGTGTCGCGGGTCGGTGGTTCGGCGCAGGTCAAGGCGATGCGGCGGGTCTCCGGCCGGCTCCGGCTCGACCTGGCCCAGTTCCGTGAGCTGGAGGCGTTCTCCGCCTTCGCCTCCGACCTGGACAAGGCGTCCCGCGCCCAGCTGGACAAGGGCGTGCGCCTGGTCGAGCTGCTGAAGCAGCCGCAATACTCGCCCTACTCGGTGGTCGACGAGGTCATCGTGATCTGGGCCGGCACCACCGGTCAGATGGACGAGGTGCCGGTCGGCGACGTGCGGCGCTTCGAGGCGGAGATGCTCGAGTGGCTGCACCGTCACCAGAGCGACCTGATCACCAGCGTCGAGTCGACCGGTCAGCTGACCGACGACAACGTCGAGTCCCTGCAGTCGGCTCTGAACGAGTTCAAGGAGCTGTTCAAGCAGGGCGAGACCGGCGTCAAGGTCAACGACCCCGAGGCCGAGGCGATGGCCGAGGGCCGGGAGACCCACGAGACCGTGACCCGCGAGGTCCGGCGCCCGGCGCAGGACGAGAGCTAGCCATGGCCGGTCAGGTACAGGCCCTCCGGCGGCGCATCCGCACCGTCAAGTCGACCAAGAAGATCGCCAAGGCGCAGGAGCTGGTGGCCACCAGCCGGATCGCCAAGGCCCAGGAGCGGGTGGCGGCCTCCAAGCCGTACGCGGAGGCCATCACCCAGGTCCTGACGGCCCTGGCGTCCAACGCGTCGATCGACAACCCGCTGCTCACCCCGCGCGAGCGGGTGCGGCGGGCCGGCGTCCTGCTGATCACCAGCGACCGCGGCCTGGCCGGCGCCTACAACGCCAACGCCATCCGCACCTGCGAGCAGCTGCTGGCCCGGCTGCGCGCGGACGGCAAGGACGTGGTGCTGTACGTGATCGGCCGCAAGGGCGTCGGTTACTACCGGTTCCGCAACCGGCCGATCGAGGCCAGCTGGACGGGCTTCTCCGAGCGGCCGTCCTTCGAGGACGCCCGCAAGGTCGGCGAGTCGCTGCTGGAGGCCTTCGTGGCCGGCGCCGACGACACCGAAGAGCACCACGGTCCGGACGGCATTCAGGGCGTCGACGAGTTGCACATCGTCAGCACCCAGTTCAGGTCCCTCATGACCCAGTCCGCGGAGGCGCATTTCCTGGCGCCGATGCAGGTCGAGGAGCGTGAGGTCGAGCCGGGTCTGCGTCCGGCATACGAGTTCGAGCCGGAGGCCGAGGAGCTGCTCGACGCGCTGCTGCCGAAATACCTCAACACGCGGATCTACGCGGCGTTGCTGGATTCGGCGGCCAGCGAGTCGGCGTCCCGGCGGCGGGCGATGAAGAGCGCGTCGGACAACGCGGACGACCTGCTCAAGCGGTACACGCGGGAGATGAACTCCGCGCGGCAGGCCGCGATCACCCAGGAAATCAGTGAGATCGTCGGCGGCGTCGAGGCGCTGTCCACCTCGGGAAGTGATGGATGATGACTGCTGTTGCCGAGCCCACCAAGGCGGAGACCGCCGTCGGCCGCGTCGTCCGGGTGATCGGCCCGGTCGTCGACGCCGAGTTCCCGCGCGACCAGATGCCGGGCATCTTCAACGCCCTGCACGTCGACGTGACCCTGTCCGCGGGCACGCGGACGCTGACCCTGGAGGTCGCCCAGCACCTGGGCGACAACCTGGTCCGGGCGATCTCGATGCAGCCGACCGACGGCCTGACCCGCGGCGCCGAGGTGACCGACACCGGCGCCTCGATCTCGGTGCCGGTCGGTGACGTCACCAAGGGCCACGTGTTCAACGCCCTCGGCGAGGTGCTGAACGCGGACCCGGCCACGCTGGACATTCAGGAGCGCTGGCCGATCCACCGCAAGCCCCCGGCGTTCGCCGACCTCGAGCCGAAGACCGAGATGCTGGAGACCGGCATCAAGGTGCTCGACCTGCTCGCGCCGTACGTGCGCGGTGGCAAGATCGGCCTGTTCGGCGGCGCGGGCGTGGGCAAGACGGTGCTCATCCAGGAGATGATCATCCGGGTGGCCCGCAACTTCGGTGGCACCTCGGTGTTCGCCGGCGTCGGCGAGCGCACCCGCGAGGGCAACGACCTCATCCTGGAGATGGAGGAGGGTGGCGTGCTCGACAAGACCGCCCTCGTCTTCGGCCAGATGGACGAGCCGCCGGGCACCCGCCTCCGGGTCGCGCTGAGCGCGCTCACCATGGCGGAGTACTTCCGGGACGTGCAGAACCAGGAGGTGCTGCTCTTCATCGACAACATCTTCCGGTTCACCCAGGCCGGCTCCGAGGTGTCCACGCTGCTCGGCCGCATGCCGTCCGCGGTGGGTTACCAGCCCACCCTGGCCGACGAGATGGGCGAGCTGCAGGAGCGCATCACCTCGGTCAAGGGCAAGGCGATCACGTCGCTGCAGGCGATCTACGTGCCCGCCGACGACTACACCGACCCGGCGCCGGCCACCACGTTCGCCCACCTGGACGCGACCACGAACCTCGAGCGGTCGATCTCCGACAAGGGCATCTACCCGGCTGTGGACCCGCTGGCCTCCAGCTCGCGGATCCTGGCGCCGGAATACGTCGGCGCCGAGCACTACGCGGTCGCCCGTGAGGTGCAGCGGATCCTGCAGAAGTACAAGGACCTGCAGGACATCATCGCGATCCTCGGCATGGACGAGCTCTCCGAGGAGGACAAGGTCACGGTGCAGCGGGCTCGCCGCATCGAGCGCTTCCTCTCGCAGAACACGTACGCCGCCGAGCAGTTCACCGGCGTGCCGGGCTCCACGGTGCCGCTGAAGGAGACCATCGAGGCGTTCAAGAAGATCGCCGAGGGGGAGTACGACAACTACCCCGAGCAGGCCTTCTTCATGTGCGGCGGTCTCGAGGACCTGGAGAAGAACGCGCACGAGCTGATGAAGGGCTGATCTTCGGCTACTATCGTGAGCCGCGCCGGGGGTGACCCTGGCGCGGCTCACGCGTCTTCCACACAAATCCGGACGCAAATAACACTCAGATTCGTCGGATAGTCTGGGTCCTTGCGTCCCGGTGACCATGGCCGGATCAGGCAGGTTGGGGATCAGGTGGCGAAGGGCAACAAACCTCGGACGGGCCGTGCTCTGCGGAGCAAAGCTCCGCTCTGGGCGCGGCTGTGCGCCATCTTCGGCTGCATCCTGATGGTGCTCTCCGGCGGCGCGCTGGTCACCAGCCAGGTCCTGGTCGCTCGTTATGCGGGCGCGGTGGACACTCAAAACCTGTTCGGCGACGCGGCGAGCGGCGCGGAAAAGGAGAAGGTCAGCGACATCAAGGGCCCGCTCAACATCCTGCTGGTCGGCATCGACCCGCGCGACTCGGCGACCGCCCCGCTGTCCGACTCGATCATCGTCGCGCACATCCCGGCGACCATGGACGAGGCCTACCTCTTCTCCATCCCGCGCGACCTGCTGGTGGACATTCCGGCGTTCGAGAAGACCGGGTTCCGCGGCGGCCGCGCCAAGATCAACGCCGCCATGTCGTACGGCAGCTCGGTCGGCAACGGCAAGCACGACGTGCCGCAGGGTTTCAGCCTGCTGGCCAAGACGGTGAGTCAGCTGACCGGCATCAAGACCTTCGACGCCGGCGCGATCATCAACTTCGGCGGGTTCAAGAAGATCGTGGACGCCATGGACGGCGTGACCATGGACATCGACCAGGACGTCAAGTCCGAGCACCTGCAGCCGAACGGCGAGCCGCGGCAAAAGCTGGCCCGATGCGCCAGCAACAACTGCGAGCACCCCTACATCGGGCCGCAGAAGCAATACAAGAAGGGCAAGAACCAGCACCTCGAAGCCTGGGAGGCGCTCGACTACGTGCGCCAGCGCTACGGCCTGCCCAAGGGTGACTACGACCGCCAGCGGCACCAGCAGCAGTTCGTCAAGGCGATGGCCGCGCAGGCGCTGAGCAAGGACGTGGTGACCAACCCGGTCAAGCTCGACTCGGTGCTGCGCTCGGCCGGCAAGGCGCTGATCTTCGACGGCAACGGCCACAACGTGGTCGACTGGGGTCTGGCGCTCAAGGGCGTCCGGCCCGGCAACATGACGCTGATCAAGCTGCCCGGCCGCGGCCTGATAGTCGGCGGGCGTTATCAGGGCGAGCAGCTGGACCCGAGCGCGGAGACGTTCTTCTCTTCGGTGAAGGACGGCACGATCGCGACATTCCTGTTGGCGCACCCCGAGTTCATCAACAACACCTGACCCCGTTTAGACTTTCACCCGTCAGGGTCTTCGCCTGGCAGGGTTTTCGCCCCGAGCTGAGGAGACAGCGTGGCCAACCAGCTGCACGTCCAGGTCGTCGCCGTCGAGGAGAGCGTGTGGTCCGGCGACGCCGAGATGCTCGTCGCACGCACCACCGAGGGCGAGATCGGCGTTCTGCCGGGCCATGCGCCGCTGCTGGGCCTGCTCAAGGAGCCGTCACAGGTGCGGGTCAAGCTCGCCGGCGGCGAGCAGTTGACCTATGACGTGACCGGCGGGTTCCTCTCCATCGACACCGACGGAGTGACGGTGCTCGCGGAGAGCGCCCAGCCCGCTCAGCCTGACAGTCACTGACGCGCGATGCGGATTCTGGAGATTGCCGGAATCTGCGTCATCGCGCTGTTTCTTCTCCTGTTCGCGCTGGTCTTCCGCCGCCGTCTGCTCGCGCAGGGCGGCGGCACCATCCGCTTACAGTTCCGGGTGAGCACCATGGTCCCGGGCCGCGGCTGGTCCGCCGGCATCGGCCGCTTCGTCGGCGACGAGCTGCGCTTCTACCGCATCTTCACATTCGGCATCCGGCCCAAGCGGGTGCTCAACCGGCGCGGCTTCACGGTCGACCTGCGCCGCCTGCCCGAGGGGCCCGAGCGGCTCACCATGCCGGGCCACTGGATCATCCTGGGCTGCACCAGCTGCAACGAGCGGGTGGAGATCGCGATGGCCGAGTCGACGGTGACCGGTTTCAGCTCATGGCTCGAGGCGGGCCCGCCCGGTCAGCCCGGCGGCACCACACTGCAGCGCGGTCACGGCGGCCCGGCGGCCAGCTCCACCTCGTAACCCCAGGCGTCCTCCAGATAGGCGCCGTAGGACTGCGGGCCGCCCGCCCGCGGGTGCCGGTCGGCGAACATCAGCGTCCAGCCGTGCGCCGGGGCCGCCGCGCTCAGCCGGTCGACCTCCGCCTCGCCGGCCACCGTGAAGGCCAGGTGGTTGAGCCCCGGCGCGCAGCGGTCATGGGCGCCGCCGGTCAGCGCCTTCGACTGCTCCAGCACGATGTAGGTGTCGCCGTGCCGATAGGACCGGCCGTTGTCGAACTCCTGAAACACCGTCCAGCCCAGCTCGCCGAAGAGCCAGCCCCACGGCCCGAGTGTGCCGGCCAGATCGGGCACCCAGATCTCGACGTGGTGCAGGGTCACCGCTGACCGCCCGGGACCCACTTCACGTCGCCGTCCGGGTTCGCCGTGCGGGACAGGATGAACAGCAGGTCGGAGAGCCGGTTCAGGTATTTCGCGGGCAGCGTGCTGGTGCGCTCGGGGTCGTCGGCCAGCAACGTCCAGGCCGAGCGCTCGGCCCGCCGCGCGACGGTGCGGGCCACGTGCAGCAGGGCCGCGCCGGGTGTGCCGCCGGGCAGGATGAACGAGTTCAGCGCGGCCAGCCCCTCGTTGTACTCGTCGCACCAGCCCTCGAGCCGGGTCACGTACTCCTCGGTGATCCGCAGTGGTGGGTAGGGCGGATTCTCGGCGATCGGGTTGCACAGGTCGGCGCCCACGTCGAAGAGATCGTTCTGCACCGTCGTGAGCACCGTCCGCACGTCGGCCGCCAGGCCGCCCAGAGCGAGGGCGACCCCGATCGCGGCGTTGCACTCGTCGGCGTCCGCATAGGCCACGATCCGCGGATCGGTCTTCGCGACCTCCTCGTTGTTGCCCAGGCGGGTCTGCCCGGCATCGCCGGTGCGGGTGTAGATGCGGGTGAGGTGAACGGCCATGCGTCCACCCTACGGATCGGGGGCGGCGGAGCACCCCTACCATGGCGCGGGTGGATGTGATCAGGGTCAAGGGCGGCGCACGGCTCGCGGGTGACGTGCGGGTCGGCGGCGCGAAGAACTCCGCGCTCAAGCTGATGGCGGTCGCGTTGCTGGCGGAGGGTCGCAGCGTGGTGGAGAACGTGCCCCGGATCACGGACATCGCGATCATGGCCGAGGTGCTGCGCCGGCTGGGCTGCCAGGTGACGCTCGAGGGCACCACGGCGACCATCGACGTGCCCGCCGAGCCGGGCAGCGAGGCCGACTACGACCTGGTCCGCCGGCTGCGGGCGTCGATCTGCGTGCTCGGGCCGCTGCTGGCCCGCCGGGGTTATGTGCGGGTCGCCCTGCCCGGCGGCGACATGATCGGCTCCCGCGGGCTCGACATGCACGTCTCCGGCCTGGCCCGGATGGGCGCCGAGATCTCCGGTGAGCACGGCTTCGTGATCGCCTCGGCGCCGGCCGGGCTGCGCGGCTCCAAGATCTGGCTCGACTTCCCGAGCGTCGGCGCCACCGAAAACCTGCTGATGGCGGCCGTGCTGGCCAAGGGCGTCACGGAGATCGACAACGCGGCCCGGGAACCGGAGATCGTCGACATCTGCGAGATGCTCACCGCGATGGGCGCCAAGATCGAGGGCGCCGGCACCTCCATCCTCGAGATCGAGGGCGTGGAGTCGCTGCAGCCGGTGCGGCACACCACGGTCGGCGATCGGATCGTCGGCGGCACCTGGGCGTTCGGCGCGGCCATGACCCGCGGCGATGTCACGATCAAGGGCGTGCGCGCGGAGTTCCTGGACATCGCGCTGGACAAGCTGGTCGCGGCGGGTGCGGTGGTCGAGCCGGGCGACAACCAATTCCGGGTACGCATGAGCGAGCGCCCGAAGGCCGTCGACATCGTGACGCTGCCGTTCCCGGGCTTCGCCACCGACCTGCTGCCGATGGCGATCGGGCTGGCCGCGGTGGCCGACGGCTCCTCGCTGATCACCGAGAACATCTTCGACGGCCGCTTCATGTTCGTGAACGAGATGGTGCGGCTGGGCGCGGACATCCGCACCGACGGCCACCACGCCGTGGTCCGGGGCCGGGCGCGGCTGTCCGGCGCGCCGGTGCGGGCCACCGACATCCGGGCCGGGGCGGGGCTGGTCATCGCCGGGCTGTGCGCCGACGGGGTGACCGAGGTCGGCGAGGTGCACCACGTCGACCGGGGCTACCCGGACTTCGTCAACGACCTGGCCAGCCTGGGTGTCGAGGTCGAGCGGGCGGACGTACCCGAGCCGACCTTTGATTTTTAGACTTTAGAGCAGGATCCGGCGGGCGGCCTCGAGCTCCTCGGCGAAGACCAGCACCGCCACCCGGCCGTCGCGCCGCATTCCGGCGGTGGCTCGGATCCCGGCCTCGGCCAGCAGCGACCTGATGTCGTCGGCCTCCGCCGGGCCCTCGGTGATCGCGGCGGCGCAGAGCAGGCCGAAGTCGTCCGGGTCGGCGAAGATCGACAGGCGGCCGTAGCGGTCGCCCAGGAAGTGCCCGTCGTCGGTCTCCGCGATCCACTGCAGGCCCAGGCGCCAGAAGACCACGCCGAGCACGCCAACGAGTGCGACGGCCAGCAGCGGTCCGAAGAGGTACCAGCCGTCGCTCGGGGCCATGCGCACAGTCTGGCACCGGAGATCACCGATTTCCCGAGATTTGCCCCGATAGAGGTGCTGAGCTTGCGTTAAGGACGGGCGGCTAGGCTGCCTGCTTGAGGGTCTTCAATGCAGGGAGGGCACACCATGGCGGGTCGGCTCGCGGTCATCGGGTCGGGTCTGATGGGTTCCGGCATCGCGCAGGTCTCGGCGCAGGCCGGCTGGCAGGTCACGATGCGCGACATCGATGACGCCTCGCTGAGCCGGGGGCTGGGCGCGATCCGTGACTCGCTCGGGCGGTTCGCCGCCAAGGGCAAGATCACCGAGGAGGACGTCGAGGCGACCCTGGGCCGGATCACCACGACCACCGACCTCGATGCGGCCGCCGAGGCGGACGTCGTGGTCGAGGCGATCTTCGAGCGGATCGAGGCCAAGCACGAGGTGTTCCGGACGCTGGACAAGATCTGCAAGTCCGGCACGGTGCTCGGCACCAACACGTCAGCCATCCCGATCACCCAGATCGCCACGGCCACCAGCCGGCCCGAGTCGGTGGTCGGCATCCACTTCTTCTCGCCGGTGCCGATGATGAAGCTGGTCGAGTTGGTGCGGGGCTACCAGACGTCGGACGACACGCTGACCGCGGCGCGCAACTTCGCCGAGGAGGTCGGCAAGACCTGCGTCGAGGTGAAGCGCGACGTGGCCGGGTTCGTCTCCAACCGGCTCTTCTCGGCGCTGCTGGTCGAGGCGATCAAGCTGGTCGAGTCGGGCGTGGTCTCGCCGGCCGACCTCGACACGGTGATGAAGCTCGGCTTCGGGCACGCGATGGGCCCGCTGGCCACTGTCGACCTGACCGGGCTCGACGTGATGCTCAACGCGGCGACCAACGTCTACCGCGACACCCAGGACGAGAAGTTCTTCCCACCGGAGCTGCTGCAGCGCATGGTCACGGCGGGCGACCTGGGCCGCAAGACCGGCAAGGGCTTCTACACGTATTAGCCGTCCCGCTTGGTCGTCCACCGGAACGTGGTGAGACACAGGGCGAGGGCGACCACGCACCACACGCCGAGCACGATCGCGACCGTGCCGAGGTCGAAGGAGCCGCTCGGTTCCTGGGCGCCGAAGGAAGCCGGCAGGAAAACCGCTCGCAGCCCCTGGCACATCCACTTCAGCGGGAAGATCGAGGCGACGTTCTGCATCCAGCTCGGCAGGCTGGTGAAGAGGAAGAACACGCCCGAGATGAACTGCAGCACCAGCGCCACCGGCGTGACCACCGCCGGGGCGCTGCGGCCGGTGCGGGCCAGCGACGAGAAGGCGACGCCGCAGAGCGTGCAGGCGGTGATGCCGAGCGCGGACACCCAGAGGAAGGTCAGCCACTTCGCGCCGGTGTCCGGCAGGTCCAGCCCGAAGAGCATCGTCGCGACGGCGAGCAGCACGACCGTCTCGAGCACCGCGATGAACCCAACCATCAGCACCTTGCCGGCGAAGTAGACCCAGCGCGGCATCGGCGTGCCGAGCAGTCGCTTGAGCACGCCGCGGTCGCGTTCCACCGGGATCTGGATGGCCAGCGCCTGAAAGCCCGCCGTCATCAGCCCGGTCGCGATCATCCCGGTCACGAAGTACTGCGTGAACTTCACGCCCCCGCCGATCTCGCCCTTGAAGATCGACCCGAACACCAGAATCATGATCGCCGGGAACGCCAGCGTGAACATCACCTGCTCCCGGCTGCGCAGAAACTGCCGGATCTCCAGCCCGCCCTGCGCCAACCCGAGCTTCACCGCGCTCATGCTGCCCCGATCATCTCGAGATACACATCCTCCAACGTGGGCCGCGTGATGGTCAGCCCCGGCACCTCGCCGCCGAACCGCGCGGCCAGGTCGGTGACCAGGGCCGTCGGCGACGCACTCTGCGAGCTTTCCCACACCCCTTCCCGGGTACGCCAGGACACCGTCGCCATCGCCTCATCGCGACTCGCCAACCGCCGCGGGGCATCGACCGCGATCAGCCGCCCACCGGCGATCACCCCGACCCGATCGGCCAGCGCCTCGGCCTCCTGCAGGTAGTGCGTGGTCAGCACGATGGTCGTACCCAAGGTCTGCAGGTCTTTGATGAGCGCCCAGAACTCGCGCCGGGCCTCGGGGTCGAAGCCGGTCGTGGGTTCGTCCAGGAAGAGCAGCTCGGGCTGCCCGATGATGCCGAGCGCCACGTCGAGCCGCCGCTTCTGCCCGCCACTGAGCGTGTGCGTGCGCGCCCCGGTCTTGCCGGCGAGCCCGACCCGCGCCAACACCGCGGCCGGATCATCCGGCTCGTCATAGAACCGGGCGAAGTGCCGGACCACCTCGCCGGCGGTCAGCTCGTCGAACTCCCCGGTGCCCTGCAGCACGATGCCCACCCGCTGCCGCCATCGGGTGTCGCGCCCGCTCTGCACGGTGGCCGGGTCCACCCCGAGCACGGTGACGTCGCCGCCGTCGCGCTTGCGGAATCCTTCCAGGATCTCCACCGTCGTGGTCTTCCCGGCGCCGTTGGGCCCGAGCAGAGCGAACACCTCGCCGCGCGCGACCTCCAGATCGATGCCGTCGACGGCCACATTGTCCCGATATACCTTGCGCAGCCCGCGAACCACGATCGCCGCGTCCCCGTCACCCATGCCGGAACCCTACGGCCCGGTCAAAGACCTCGCGAGACGGCGGCGTGCTGGCTAGCCTGCCGCCATGGGCTCACTTGCGAGGCGCCGCCTGACCCCCGCCGAACCGGCCCGGTGCTGCGCGCGCTGTCCGACTGGACGCCGCCCGACGCCCCGCGAGGCAGCCTGCACCCCGGCGACGTGGGCTGGCTGATGCGCTTCGACGACGCGGCCGTGTTCCTGTGGACCGAGGACGAGACGCCGGTGGCGGCAGGTTTCCTCGACGGCCCGGTGCTGCGCGTGACCACCGCACCGCACGCCGACCTCGGCGCGCTCGCCGCCGACGCCGAGGATCTGCTCGGCCCGGGCAACGACTGGTCGGACGGCCTCCCGATCCCCGGCTGGGCCCCGGAAGAGGAGGCCTGGCTAGTCCTGTCCTGGACGCCGGTGCCGGCGACCGCCCGAGCCGAGGGCTCAGCTGCTGCGCGAGGCGGCGGCCGGTGTTGCGTATATGTGTGCAGAGCAAGGGGTCGCGCGGGGCCTGGCTGATCGGGCTCCGGCGGTGTGGAGGGCGGGCGTCACCGGGTGACGAAGGCGGGTGGCTGCGCGGCCGTGCGCCGGTCAGGTCAGTGGGAGGCGGCGAACGTCAGGGACATCATCGTGGCGGCGATCATGCCGCCCAGCAGGGTCAGGCCGATTCCTCCGATGTCCAGGCGGGCCTGCAGGTGGCGGTGGGCCAGGGCGGCCGCCAGCGGGACGCCTGCTGAGGGGGCGATCAGGAAGCAGAGCCAGCCGATGCCGCGGATCACGGCGCCGCCGGGTAGGTCGGCGCCGCCGATGGTGACCAGGCCCGCGGCCAGCAGGCCGGTGGCGCCGGCGATGAGGGCGCCCAGCAGGGGAAGCAGCGGGAGGGTCCAGCGCGGCAGCGGGCGGCGGGCGGGTGGGCGCACCGTGACCTCGATCCGTTCCGCCGCTCGGGCCAGCAGCGCCCGTGCCGAGTCGCGGGGTGGCTGGGCGTTCTCGATGGGCTGGCGCTGCAACGCGACCCGCGGGAGCGACTCGACGGGGGCCGGGTCGGGCATCTCGCCCAGCGCGCGCACCCGCAGGCCGCGGGCCCGGCGCAGCTGGTCCCAGAGGCGGGCCGCCTCGCGGTCCACGTCCAGCACCTGGGCCGCGGCGGCCGCCGCCCAGCGGTCCGCCGAGCCGGCCTCGCCCTCGGCCCGGGCCAGTTCGCCGGCCGCTCGCGCGGTGCTGTCCTGGTAGGCCTGTTCGGCGCTCTCCAGGTCGGCGTCCCGGCGGCGGGTGATGTCCGCCAGGGCGTTCATCATCAGCTGGTAGTCGCGATCACGCGTGGTCATTGTTCACCTCGTAAGGGACGATCACTTCGGGGACGCGGTGCACGGAACGGTCGAAGAACAGGGCCCGGCGGGGGCGTGGGAACCAGATCGGGCCGCCGGGCTGCGGGCAGAGCGGGCCCAGGTCGGCGCCCTGGATGTCGAGCGCGACCCAGGCGCCCACCGAGTCGAAGCGGGCGCCGGGGCCGCCCAGGTCGTCGCGCAGGCGGGCGGCCGAGCGCCACCAGCCGAGCACGTGGGTGCGCTGGGCCGGACCGTCGGCGAGCAGGGTGCGGAAACGGTCCTTGTGCGTGCGGATGGCGTCCAGGCCGTAGCCGAGGATGTAGTGCGGGACGCTGTCCGGCACGACGTCGAAGAGCTGGGCCAGGTCCGCCTCGTCGTACCAGTCGGCCTCGGGCAGTTCGGCGACCAGGCGGGCGGCCGCGTGCTGGGCCTCGGGGAGCGGGCAGATCACGCTGAAGTGGGCCGGGCCCTGCGCTGCCAGGGACAGTGCGGCCGAGGCGAGGATCGCGCACGCCTCGTCCACCCGCGTACCCAGGATGGCGAGATTGCGGCCGGGCATCCGGCCCAGCCGCAGCCGGGCCGGCCGGGCCGCGACGTCGATCCGTTCGCCCAGCACCGCGCCCGGCGAAGCGCCGGCCTCGGCGACCGCCGGAAAATGCCGGAACGACGACGGCAGGCGTGGGACGGCGTCGCCGTCGAAGAGACGCGGCGGCTCGCAGCCGTCCGGGCGCTGATGCCACAGGCGACGCTGGAGATCGCGCCAGGATGTGCGGTCCGAGGCGTCCGGCAGCCGGACGATCTGGTTGGCGCCGGCCACCCCGGAGTCGGTGTTCACCACCGCGTGGAAGCGCGGGATCACCGCCGCCGCGAGGTTGGTGTCGGAGAGGATGCGGCGGGCCTTGGGCAGGGCGATCCGCAGGGTGAACTGTCCGATCAGGCCGGAGCGGCCCCAGAGCGCCTCGATGCCGGACACGTCCTGCGAGGCCAGCACCAGGTGGATGCCCTGTGAGCGGCCGCGCCGGGCGAGGTCCTCGAGCAGCGTGACGGCCTCATCGGCGACCGCGTCCCGGCCGGCCAGCAGCACCTGGAACTCGTCGATCACCGCGACGATCCGCGGCCAGTGCCCGGACGGATCCTCCGCGCGCAGTTCGGCCAGCTTGGACGCCTCGTGCCGCTTGGCCGCCTGCGCCCGGGCCCGCAACTCGTCGCCCAGGTGCCGGAGCAGGGCCAGGCCGAACTCGCGGTCGTTGTTCACGTTGACGCCGGCCAGCCGCACCTGCGGCAGCCAGCTCGGATCCCGCGGCCCGGGGGAGAACCGCGCGAACGACACGCCCTCCTTGAAGTCCAGCAGGTAGAGCGCGAGTTCGGCGGGTCCGTAGCGGGCCGCGAGCGAGCCCAGCCACGCGTAGATCAGGTTGGTCTTGCCGGAGCCGGACGGCCCGCCGATCAGCGCGTGCGGCGGGTCGTCGCCGAGCGGCAGCAGCACGTGCTCGCCGTCCGGTCCGTCGCCGATCGGCGCCACCAGCCCGTGCGCGGATGTCTCGGTCCACAGCTTCTCCGGCTCGAGGTCGCTCAGCCGGGCCGGTGGCGGGCCTTCGCGCAGGCGCTCGGCCACGGCGCGGCAGAAGGCCGCGATCCGCTCGGCCGGTGGTGGCGGATCGAGGCGGACCGGCAGCGGCCCGGTGGTGTCGCAGGTGGCGTGTCCGTCGCGCACCGCGATGCGCTCCACCGTGGGGTGCGGCGCCAGGTCCAATCCCCGGACCACCAGGTGTACGCCGCACGCGACGCCGGTGCGGACGATGCGGTCGAGCTGTGCCCGCTGGGACGCGGTGATCTCGTCCACGCTGGCCGGGTCGACCAGCAGCACCACGATGCGCCACGGCTCGGGCCGGGGACCGGTGCCGGCCGCGGTCAGTTCGGCCAGGGACGCGTACTCGCCGGCCAGCACCGTCTCGTTGACCCGGCAGATGTGTTCGACCAGGTCGTCGAGCATCGCGCTGAGCCCGCCCGGCCCGACGAAGGCGAGCCCCAGCGGCGCGAACGCGGCCAGTGTGCCGCCCAACTGCTCGGGGTCGTAGACGGTGAGCCGGACGTCGCCCGGCCGGGTGGTGCCCAGCGCCCGCAGCAGCAGCCCGGAGATCACCCCGTCCACCGAGATCTGCTCGCCGCTCAGATTGAGATGCGCGGCGTCCAGCAGCGGGACCAGACCGGGCATGGTGGTGGATTCGAACGCGATGGTGCCGATCCGCAGCAGCGCGGGGCGGCCGCCACGGTCCGGTTCGGACGGCGCCCACATGCGCCACGGCGATCCGGCGGCGCCCGGCGCGCACAGGGCGGCCACCGAGCCGGCGTTGCCGGCCAGCGCGAGCGACTCGGACTGGAAGCGGCGCAGGATGCCGTCGCGGGCGCTGTCGCGGGCCTCGGCGAGCTGGTTCAGGCAGGTCGCGTACGCGTCGCGGACCAGCTGCCGCCGGCGTTGCGCCTCGGCGCGCGCGGTCTCGGCCGCGGCCAGCACGGCCCGGGCCGTGCCCCGCGCCTCGGCCAGCTCATGGCGGACCGCGGCGACCAGCGCGTTGCGGTGGTTACCCACGGCGTCCCCCGAAAATCACGATGGGGGATTTTAACCGTTTTTGTGCGATCTGAGCGATTATGTGCTGCGTGTCGGCGGTGCGGCCAGCGTGCCGGCGCGGGTCAGCCAGCGCGGGTCGGTGCGCATCAGCTCGCCCCAGAGCCGGGCGGCCACCAGGTCGGCGCCCTCGCGCTGCCACAACCGCAGCGACGACCGCGGGACATAACGGCGGAACCAGTCCAGCGCCCGCCGCGCATCGCGGTCGAGCCCGTCGGTCTCCGGCTGCCGCTCATATGGCCGCAGTCCCAGCACGCAGCAGTAATGCAGCGCGTTGTAGTGCCGCCACTCCTCGCTGGTGCCGAACAACCCGTCCGGCTTGAGCCGCGCCACGCTCTCCTGCAGCACCGCCCGCAGCTCCAGCGCCCGGGCCAGCGGCTTCTCCGCGTTGTGCCCGGTCAGCCGGCGGTCCACGGTGGGCAGATCGATCAGCGGGCTGCGCAACAGCCGGCCCAGGTCGCCGTAGTTGTCGAGGGCCCGCGCGGTGAGCCGGCGGAACTCCTCCTCGCTGAGCGCGATCAGCGTGTGCCGCTCCCGTCGCCGGGGCAGCGCCTCGGCGAGCAGCATCAGCGCCGCGCGGTCCAGCCGCAGCCGGTCGTCGTGCGGGAACGCGATCCGGTCCAGCCCGCGGCGCGCCGGCCCGACCAGGCCGGAATATGCCATCACGGCTCCCACCAGCACGAACTGCAGGATGATCACGAGCCGTTCGCGCGGCACGGCGAGCATGGTCAGGGTGGCCAGACCGCCGACGATCAGCGCGCCGGTCACCCCGGAGACCGCCGCCCGGCGCAGGTCCGGCAGCAGCCGCTCGCCCGAGTCCAGAGCGTCGGCGGCGGCCACCAGATAACCCAGCACCAGCACGTCGACCGCCATCGCGGCCAGCACCAGGCCGGGCGCGCCCAGGTCGATCGGCAGCAGCAGGACGACCAGGCCGATCGCATAGAGCACGGCGGCCGCGGTCACGCCGGCCGGCATCGATCGCGGGCGCACCTTGTCGCGGAACCGCCAGAGCAGCACCAGCCCGCCGATCAGCGGGGCCAGCGACACCAGCCGCCCCTGGGCCGGCAGCAGGGCCACCACGGCCAGGAAGATCAGGCTCAGGCCGATCCAGCCGCGGTCGATCATGGCGCGTTCCGGCATCTCGTCGGGCAGCAGCCCGACCGCGACGCCGGCCCAGACCAGGGCCGGCACGCAGAGCAGCACCTGGGCCGCCGCGCTGCCCGGCGCCACCGTCCACCCGGCGACCGCCACCGCGAACGCGATCAGCGCGATCGCCGTGCGCCAGAGCACCCGGCGCCGGGGGTCGCGGCCGATCAGGTAACACGCCAGCCAGCAGGTCAGGGCGAAGGCGGGTACGGCGAGCGCGGGCACCACGTCAGTCAATCAAACAGCTCGGACGCGCGACACCCTCAGGCGCCGGCGTCGCCGGAACACCCACACCGCCGAGGAGATCAGCAGCACCAGCGCGAGCAGCACCAGGATCGGCAACAGGATGGCCAGCACGGACAACACGATGCTGGACACGTCCTCCGCGGTGCTCGCCACCGGCGCCCCGACGCCGGCCGTGGTGGCGTTGATCACCGGCCGGGAGGCGGCCTTCACCCCGTGCACGGTGAGCGCGATGAGCACGCCGGCCGCCACCGGCACCCACTGATGCGAGCCGAAGAAGCTGCCCGGGTCGCTGACCGTGACGGTCTCGGAGGTGGAGCCGGCGCCGAACGCGAGCCCGCCCGCGGTCGGCCGCACCACGGTCTGCACCACGTCGTTCACGTGGTCGATCACCGGCACCTTGTCGGCCACCACCTCGACCGCGAGCAGCACCGCCAGGATCGCGACGACCCAGCCGTTGGACAGCCACTCCCAGCCGGACGGCAGCTGGATCAGATCCGAGTAACGCGCCAGCAGACCCATGGTGAGCAGCGGGATGTAGGCATTGAGTCCGGCGGATGCGGCCAGGCCGGTGCCGGTCAGAGCTTCGAGCACAAGGTCAGCATGGCACCGCCGCGCACGCCTCGTTGCCTGGCCGTTACCCTCGTCGGGTGCGTCTGGTCATCGCGAAGTGCTCCGTGGACTATGTCGGCCGTCTCTCCGCCCACCTGCCGCCCGCCGTGCGGCTGCTGATGGTGAAGGCGGACGGCTCGGTGTCCATCCACGCCGACGATCGGGCCTACAAGCCACTGAACTGGATGAGCCCGCCGTGCAAGCTGTCCGAGGCGCCGGGCGTCTGGAAGGTGGTGAACAAGGCCGGCGAGGAGCTGCGCATCACGCTCGAGGAGATCTTCCAGGACACGTCCTATGACCTGGGCGTCGACCCGGGCCTGGTGAAGGACGGCGTGGAGGCGCACCTGCAGGAGCTGCTGGCCGCGCACCCGGAGACGTTCGGCGAGGGCTGGGTTCTGGTACGCCGCGAGTACATGACCGCGATCGGCCCGGTCGACCTGCTCTGCCGGGACGCGAACGGCGGCGCGGTGGCGGTCGAGATCAAGCGCCGCGGCGACATCGACGGCGTCGAGCAGCTCACCCGCTACCTCGAGCTGATGAACCGCGACCCGCTGCTCGCGCCGGTGCAGGGCGTCTTCGCCGCGCAGGAGATCAAGCCGCAGGCCCGCGTGCTGGCCACCGACCGTGGCATCCGCTGCGTAGTGGTGGATTACGACAAGCTGCGCGGCATGGCCAAGGACGAGCTGACCCTGTTCTAGACGCTTCGCGAGCGAAGCTAACGCTTGGCCAGGTCCACCCGGTCGGGCGACGTGGTGCCGACCAGATAGGCGCGCGCGCCCAGCCCCGCCACCAGCGCCTGCACCAGCACCGTGGTCCAGGACAGCGGTCCGCCCAGCGCGGTCGCGACCACCGCGGGCACCCCCAGGATCAGCGCGTCGAAGCCGACGATCGCGGCCAGCGTCGGACCGGTGGACACCGTGCCCATCGGGGTGTCCAGCGGCAGCAGCGAGTTGTCCACGAAGCCGACCCGGGCGCGCCGCACCGCCGCCACGGCCGCGACCGGGCCCAGCGCCAGGCCGAGCGCCCACCACGGCCCGGCCGGCACCGCGCCGAGCCAGGCGAGCAGCCCGAACGCCACCGCGCCCCAGAGCGCCGCCAGCACGCCCGGCACCACCAGCCGTTCGCCGACCGCGCGGCGGGAGCTCATGCCGAGCAGGCGCAACAGCACCGGGTTGGCCGCATCGGAGCGGACCGTGGCGGTCGAGGTGCCGGCCGCCTCGAACGCGCCGACCAGCACCGCGGCCCCGAGCAGCCAGTGCGGGGCGTTGGCCAGCAACGCGGGCAGAGCGGCCGCGCCGGCCAGCCACAGCAGCCGGCGCGGGCGGCGCCGGGCGAGTCGCAGGTCCTGGGCGGTGAGCACCGGCAGCCGGCCCGACAGCGGCGCCGAGCGCAGCCTGCGGCGGGCCCAGTAGCGCCGCTCGACCATGTCCACGACGAACGACGGCTCCACACCGAAGGCCGAGTCGGCGAGCGTGCCCGCCGTCTTGGACGCCTCCAGGATCTGGTCGTTCGGGATGCGGCCGATTTCGCGTACCCGGAGCAGGAAGAAGGCGGTGACCAGGACGGTGACCGCACCGGTCAGCGGGACCAGCATCGCGAGATGGGGCCACCCGCTCAGCGGGAGGGCCGTCGCGGTGGCCGAGTCGAGGACGAGGCCGGCCAGACCGGCCGCGGTGATCAGGTACGCGACGTTGTCCGCCACCGTCCCCCACCACCGCCCGGCCTGCGCCGCCAGCGCGACCAGCACCGCACCCAGCCCGGCCAGCGCCCCGGCCGCGAACAGCACCGCCGGCACCGGCCGCGGACCGGCGTGCCCGAGCACCGCCACCCCGCCCAGCGCACCGGCCGCGGCCGCCCCGATCGCGGTCAGCCGCAGCGCCGGCAGCAGCAGGCGGCGACGACTGACCGGCGCGGTGAGCAGCCAGGACGCGGCCGGCCGGCTGATCGCCAGCGGGCCGAGCCGGCGCAACGCCAGATAGATGACCCCCAGCGCGACCAGCACCAGCGAGGCGCCGGTCAAGGCGGACGCGTCCGGCGCGACCGGCCAGAAGATCGCGCGCAGCTGCTTGTAGACCATGCCGCCGACGATCAGCACGAAGAGGACGGCGAAGTAGAAGTTGCCGAGGCGCTCGCCGCGCTCCTTGTGCGCGGCCTGGGTGCGCCGGACCCAGCGGCGGACCGGCGCGATCGCGACCGTGGTCACGTCAGCGACTCCATCGTGGTGATCTCGGCGCCGGAGTTCCCCGCGAACACGTCGTCGTGGCTGGCCATCAGGATCGAGCCGCCGGACTTCAGGTATTCCGCGAGCAGCTCGGCGACCAGCAGCCGGCCGTCCCGGTCCAGGCGCTGCTCGGGCTCGTCCAGGATCAGCAGCGAGCTGGGCCGCAGCATGGTGAGCGCGAGGGTGAGGCGCTGCTTCTGTCCGGAGGAGAGCGACGGCGGGATGGCGTCGCGGTGCCCGGTGAGCCCGAAACGGTCCAGCGCCTCATTGATGCCGGCCGCCTGCGGGTCCTGCCCGTGCGCGCGGCAGACCAGCTCGGCGTGCTCGCGGGTGGTCAGGCCCGGGTACCAGGTGGGCGGCTCGACCGTGGTGACCACCGCGCGCCAGAAGTCCGGTGTGGACCCCGGGGTGCCGCCGAAGACCAGGATCTCGCCCTCGTCCGGCTGCTGCAGCCCGGCCACGCAGCGCAGCAGGGTGGACTTGCCGATGCCGTTCTCGCCGGTCACGCAGACGCCGGAGCCGGCCGGGACGACCAGGTCCACGCCGGTCAGCACGGGCGTCGAACCGTAGCCGACCACCAGGCCGGCGACCTCGACCGCGGGGTGATCCTCCACCCGTTCGACGCTAGCAGCGGCGGTCAGCTCTTTCGGCCGTACAGCATCTTGAGCGTCTTGACGATGCGCCGCACCTGAGCCGGGGTGCGCTCGAAGGTCATCGAGGGCAGCAGCGACGGCCCGCGGCGCACCGCCACCGCCTTGGACCGGGCGAACTCGCGCAGCCCGTCGTCGCCGTGGATCCGGCCGAAGCCCGAGTCGCCGACGCCGCCGAACGGCAGGCCGGCCATGCCCACGAAGGTCAGCGTCGAGTTGACCGCGACCATGCCGCTGCGCATCCGGCGGGCGATCCGGATCGCGTTCGCCTTGCCGAAGACGGCGCCGCCCAGGCCGTAGGGGACGGCGTTCGCCTTTTCCACGGCCTCGTCGGCGTTCGCCACCCGGGTGATGGTCAGGGTCGGCCCGAAGGTCTCCTCGCGCACGGCGAGGGCGTCGTCGGGCACGTCGACCAGGACGGTCGGTGACACGTACGGCTCCCGCACCGAGTCCCGCCCGCCGAGCACCGCCTCGCCGCCCCGATCGAGCGCGTCGTCGATGTGCGCCCGGATGATTTCCGTCTGCCGTGGCATGGTGATCGGCCCGATCTCCTCGCCAACCCGCAGCTTGCCGGCCTTCTCGGTGACCGCCGCGACGAACGCGTCGTAGACCGGCGCCACCACGTAGGCCCGTTCGATGCCGATGCAGGTCTGCCCGGCGTTCGTCATCGAGCCCCAGACCGCCGCCTCGGCCGCGGCCGGGATGTCCGCGTCGGCGTCCACGATCAGCGCGTCCTTGCCGCCGGCCTCGATCACCACCGGGGTGAGCGTCTCGGCGCAGGCGGCCATCACCTTCTTGGCCGTCGGGGTCGAGCCGGTGAACGCGATCTTGCCGACCCCGGCCCGGCACAGCGCCCCGCCGACCTCGCCCAGCCCGTGCACCACCTGCAGCACCGGCTGCTCGGGCACCACCTCGCCGAACGTGTCGATCAGCCACTGGGCGACCATCGGCGTGTACTCACTCGGCTTGAACACCACCGCGTTGCCCGCCGCCAGCGCGCCGGAGATCGACCCGATCGGGGTGAGGATCGGGTAGTTCCACGGCCCGATCACGCCGACCACCCCGACCGGCTGATATTCCAGGTGCCCGGAGTGCTCGAGCAGCACCAGCCGGCTGCGGACCCGGCGCGGCCCGAGCACCCGCTTGGCGTTGCGGGCGGCCCAGTCGATGTGCTCGATCGCGGCGCTCGCCTCGACGATCGCGTCGGCCGGCGGCTTGCCGCCCTCGAGCTGGGCCAGCTCGGCCAGCTCCTCGATGCGGTCGACGATCAGCGCGCGCCAGCGCAGCAACCGGTCCTTGCGGCCGTCGAAGCCGAGCCCGGCCCACCACACGGCCGCCCGGCGGGCGTCGGCCACCGCGGCGCCGACGGCGGCCTCATCGGCCACCGGCACCCGGCCGGCCTCGGCGCCGGACGCCGGGTTCGTCGAGATCAACAGGCCGTCCTCGACCACCGGAAGCCCTGGGGTACGCGTCGACGTCATGAACGTGAGCCTAGTTCGCAGAAGTATTCTTTTCAGCTGTGAGCCCTCGCCGAAATCGCCCGCGGCGCCCGACGTCGTCCCCGCTGGGCGACGAGCGCGTGCGCAAAGGCGTCGAGGGCGTCCAGCAATATCAGGACGGCGAGTGGATGGTCCGGTCGATCTTCGGCGGCGCGGCCACCAAGACCTACCGTTGCCCCGGCTGCATGCAGGACATCCGCCCCGGCATCGCGCACGTGGTGGCCTGGCCGGTGGACGACCGCGGCGACGAGAGCGACCGGCGGCACTGGCACACCGGCTGCTGGCGGGCCCGGGACCGGCGCGGTCCCGGCGTGGAGCGATCCCGCAACGCCCCGCGCTATGGGCGAGGATAGGTCGGTGAGCAACCCGATTCGCGCCAACAGTGTGCTGCCCGCCGAGCGCGAGGACATCGAGCTGGAGACCGCCGACGGCCTGACCCTGGTCGGCGAGCTGGCGGTGCCGCTCGACCGCCCGCCGGTCGCCACCCTGGTCTGCCTGCATCCGCTGCCCACCCACGGCGGCATGATGGACAGCCACGTCTTCCGCAAGGCGGCCTGGCGGCTGCCCGCGCTGGCCGGGGTGGCGGTGCTGCGCTTCAACACGCGCGGCACCAGCAGCGTCCGCGGCACCAGCGAGGGCGCCTTCGACAACGCGGTCGGCGAGCGCTTCGACGTGGCCGCCGCGATCGAATACGCCGAGTTCCACGACCTGCCGAACGTCTGGCTGCTCGGCTGGTCGTTCGGCACCGACCTGACCCTGATGCACGGGCTCGACCCGGCGGTCACCGGTGCGATCCTGCTCTCCCCGCCGCTGCGCTTCTCCCAGCCGGCCGACCTCGAGCGCTGGGCGACCGCCGGCAAGCCGGTGATCGCGCTGGTCCCGGAGCTGGACGACTACCTGCGGCCGGCCGAGGCGGTCGAGCGGTTCGCGGCGATCCCGCAGGCCGAGGTGATCGGCGTCGACGGCGCCAAGCATCTGTGGGTCGGCGACGCCGAGACGGCGCTGGACGAGATCGTCCGCCGGGTCGCGCCCGAGGTTCCCCTTCCGCTGCCGACGACCTGGGACGGCCCGATGGAGACCGGCGACATGAACGCCTACGCCAACCGCACGGTGGCGTCGTTCAGCAACGTCCCGGTGCCGAAGCCGCTCGCGGACTAAGAGCAGAGTGGGCTACCACTCTCGTTGTTGCTCTGGGTCAGCGGCGCTCGGCGGCCGGCAGCAACACCTCGCGGCCGATCAGCTGGATCGCGGCCACCATCGGGATCGCGGCCAGCGCGCCGATCACGCCGAAGAGCGCCGCGCCGAGCAGGGCCGCCACCACCGCGGCCACGTCACTCACCTTCACCGAGCGGCGCATCACGTTCGGATAGATGAAGTAGTTCTCGACCTGCTGATAGAGGATGAAGAACCCGGCGCAGACCAGCCCGGCGGTCAGCGAGTGGGCGAGCCCGACCAGACTCACCACGACCGCGCCCAGCGTCGCGCCGATCTGCGGGATCAGGTCGAGCACCGCGACCACCACGGCCAGGGCGAAGGGATAGGCCAGCCCGAGGATCAGCACCAGCACCCAGGTCGCCACCCCGGCCAGCAGCGCGATCGCCAGCGCCCCCACCATGTAGGCGCCCACCTTGGTGAGGATCTCGTCGGTGAGCAGCTGCACCCGCTCGCGCCGTGACTGTGGCACCAGGCGGTAGGTCCCGCGCTTGATCCGCTCGAAGGCGGCCATGAAATAGATGGTGAGGACCAGCACGGTCAGCACGTTGAAGATGGTGCCGAAGATCAGCCCGGCCGCGCCCAGCACCCCGCCCAGCGTGTTTCCCACGGTGCTCGCGCTGATCGCGCTCTGCACCTTGTTCACCACGTCGTACTGCTGGACCAGGTCGTTGATCGCCTCGTTGCGCTGCAGGCTCTGGATGTAACCCGGGATGTTCTGGATCAGCTCCCCGGTCTGCGTGACCAGCGGCGGCACCAGGGCGGTGACCGCGCCGACCAGCACGGCCAGCCCGAGCAGCGCGACGATGGCGACCGCGCCGGGCCGCGGCACGCCCCAGCGCTGGATCCTGGTGACCCCCGGGTTGAGCCCGATGGCCAGGAACATCGCCACGAAGATGAGCACCAGGATCGAGCCGGCGTTGCGGATGCCGGTGAAGGCGGCATAGGCCAGCAACAGGCCGATGCCGCCGAGAAAGCCGATGTAGAACGGGTTGCGCCGGTTGAGCGGCGGGCCGGGTTCGCCGAAGCGTGAAGTCGGAGGCTCCTCGACGTCTTTCGGCGGCGGCTTGATCTCCGCCGCCGACTCGTCGGGTCCCGGCGGCTTTGCGTCGCCCTTCACCGGTGCCTCCCAGCGGGAACGATCAGTCGGCGTCTGCCCCGACGCGGCTCGCCGACGGCGGGACCGTCACCTTAGCCGACGCCGTGACCTTGGCCGGAGGTGGCGTCTGCGCCTTGTCGGCCGCGTGTTGACCGACTTTTGCCGGCGCCTCCGCGACGGCGACCGCCGTGGGTGCGACCGCGGCCGGCTCGAGGACCTGGGCCTCGTCGTCGTCGTCGTCATCGTCGTCACCGGGCGACGCGGCCGCGGCCAGCACCGCGGCAGCGGCCAGCTCGGCCACTCGCTTTGCTTCCTTCTGCACCTGGCGCCGCACGTCGGTGGCGTGCCGCTCGGCGGCCTGCCCCGCGCGCTTGGCGTCGGCCACGTGCTCGAGCTCGGCCTCGAGCTCCTTTTGCACGTCGGACAGCCGCTGCTGCACCCGGTCGGCCTCGCGCTCGGCGCGCTGTGCCCGCTCGGTGGCCTCGGCGGCCTTGCGCTCGGCCGCCTCGACCTTGGCGTGCGCCGCCTCGAGGTCGCGGGTGGCCTGCGCCAGCTTCTGCTGCTGCGCCTCGATCTCCTTGCGCACCGCGGTGGCCTGCTCGTCGGACTTGCGGAGGATCTCCTCCGCGTATTTGTCCGCCTCGCTGCGCAGGTCGGCGCACTGCTTCTCGACGCCGGACCGCAGCTGGCCGAGCTCCTGCACGACCTCCTGCCGACGCTTGACCAGCTCGTGCTCGACTGTCGACTTGAGCTCGCCGCGCTCGCGCTCGGCCGCGGTGCGCTGGGCGGTCAGCTCCTGCTGCGCCTTGTCCCGCAGGGCCTTGACCTCCTGGTCGGCCTGAACGCGGGTGGATTTCGCATAACCGTCGGCCTCGCTGCGGACCCGCTGGGCGTCCTGCGCGGTCTTTTCGGTGTGCTGCTGAGCCTCCGCGCGGGCACGGGCCAAAGTGGACTCCGCCTCGGCGCGCATCTGCTCGGCGGCCTGCCGGCTCGTCGTGACCGCTTTTTCGGCGGCCTGGCGGCGGGCGGCGTCCGCCTTTTCCTCCTCGGCGCGACGGGCGGCCAGCGTGATCTCGAAGTCACGGATGCCGTCGTGCGCGTGCGCCTCGGCCTCGGCCCGGATGCGCTCGGCCTCGGCCAGGCGGGCGGCGATGTCGTCGGTCGCCGAGTTCTTGATGTCGGCCGCCACCTCTTCCGCGGTGGCCAGGATCTGCTCGACCTTGGGCCCGAGATGGCGGAAGGACACCTCGGTGCCGACGCCACCCTGCCGGCGGGTCTGCGTGACCTCCTGCTGCAGCCGGTCGACCTGCCCGGCCAGCGCCTGGATCTGCTGGTATGCCTGCTCCCGCTCGGTCGCCAGTGCGGCTATCTCGTTCTCCGCCCGGGCGACGTAGCGCTCGACCTGCTTCTTCTCGTATCCCCGCAGGGCGGTCTCGAAGCTGGGCTCGGAGGCCGCATCCCCACCGAGACCGAAGATTTCACCGCCGTGCGACATGCTGTCCATCCTCACATACGCATCGTCCGTTGATGTACCGATACACACCAGCTTGACCGGACATTGCGCTGGTCGTGATTGTCAGGGTCTCGGGTCGGCAAACGATCGGGCCGCACCGGAGGATTCTCCGATACGGCCCGCATCGATGCCTACCACCGCTCAACGTTCGCGCACCTGACCCAGGTGTGCAACCTCAGAGCGCCGTGGGGAAGGACTCAGGAATTCGTCTTCGCCGCCACCGACTTGTCCGAGTCGGCGTCCTCGCCGTTGCGCTGCGCCGGGGTCTCCGCCTTGTCCGCGGTGGCCGGCTTGGTGGCATTTTCCACCGCCGCCTTGGCCGCGGCGCCCACCGACGGCACCAGGCCGGAAAGGCCGGAGAGCATCTGACCGAGCTGGTTGGTGACCGCGTCCTTCTGACGGGTCAGGTCCTCCACCTCGCGGCGGGCGGCCTGGGTGGTGAGCTCGGCCTCGGTGCGCGCCTCGCTCAGCAGGCGGTTGGCCTCGGCCCGCGCCTCGGTCACCGTCTTGTCGGAGAGGGCCCGCGCCTTCTCCACCGTCTCGGTGGCACTGCGCTCGGCCTCGACCCGGCGGGACTCGGCGCGCTGCTCGATCTCCTTGGCCCGGTCCTCGGCGGCCCGGGCGCGCTCCTCGGCCTCGGACACCATCTTCTGCGTCGCGCTGACCTGGGCGGCGTGCCGCTGGGCCTCCTCGCGCTCCGACTTCTCCCGCCGCTCGGCGACCTCGAGCGCCAGAGCCTGCAGGTCCTTGTCGCGCTTGTCGCGGGCGTCGGTCAGCATCTTGGTCGCCTCGGCGCGCTTCTCCTCAGCCTCGCGGGCCGCCTTCGCCCGCTGCTGGGTGATCTCACGCTCGGCGGTCGCGCGGTGCGAGTTGACCTCGCGCTCGACCGTCGACTTCAGCTCGGCGACCTCGTGCGCGGTGACCGTGCGCAGCTGCTTGGTCTCGCGGTCGGCGTCGCCGCGCAGCGTGTCCGCCTCGCGGCGGGCCTGCACCCGCGCCTCGGCGGCCTCGCGCTCGGCGTGCGTGCGCAACTGGCCGGCCTCGCGCTCGGCGGTCGCCTTCATCGCGGCGGCCTCGGCCCGCGCCTTGTCGGTGATCTCCCGGGCCTCGAGGCGGGCCGCGGAAAGGATGCCCTCCGACTCCCGCTTGGCCTCGCTCCGGTGATCGTTGGCCTGCTCCTCGGCCAGCCGCAGGATCTGCTCGACCCGGGTGCCCAGCCCGGAGAGCGTCGGCCGGTTGTTCTCCTCGAGCTGTTTGTTGCTGTCCGCCAGCTTCTGCTCGAGCGCGTTGAGCCGCTGCTCCGCCTGCCGCAGCCGACGCTGGGCGTCGTTCATCCGCTGCTCGGCCTCGGCGCGCGCCTGCTCGGACTGGTTCAGCGCGGCGACCACCCGGCCGAGGTGCGCGTCCACCTGCCCGCGGTCATATCCGCGCAGCACGACGGTGAAATCGGTCTGGGAATTGGCGTGCTCGAAGAACGCGAGATTCTGGTCCTGCTGCTGGGGCATTGCGCCATCTTTGCGAACCACCCTGGGGCACGCAAGGGGCAGAACGGCGTCGAAATCGCAAACTAGATCAGCTTCGACCACCTGTCGCAGGTCACGCTCGGCCGTTCGGCCGGTCGCCCTCCGGCCGCACGTGCACGGCCTTGCTGCGGCTTCACCTGCGTTGTCAGGGTTTGGCCGATGATCGTCCCATCAGGATGGCCGTTCGGCGCTCCTCAATGGTCACGATCCTGCCAGGCCACGCGGGCGTCGTCAGGACGTTTCACCCGTAAGGCGTACGAACTAGGCTGGTTCCACCAATTCGACCAGCACTCCGCCGGCGTCCTTGGGGTGCACGAAGTTGATTCGCGAGCCGGCCGTGCCCCGCTTCGGCACTTCATAGAGCAGACGCAAACCGCGGGCGCGTAAAGCGGCACTCGTCTCCTCGACATTGCGCACCGTGTATGCCAATTGCTGCAATCCCGGGCCGGACCGATCGAGGAATCGCGCGATCGCCGAGTCCGGCCGGGCCGGGGCGAGCAGTTGCAGCCGCGGGCCGTCCGGATCGTCGCCGACCGCCAGCATCGCCTCGCGGACGCCCTGTTCCTCGTTCGTCTCCTGATGCACGAGCCGCAGGCCGAACGTCTCGGCATAGAACGCCACGGCGTCGTCCAGGTCGGGCACCGCGATGCCGACGTGGTCGATGCGCAACAATCCGACGACAGGAAGATCAGCCATGCCGGATAGTCTGGCACCCTAACCATCGTTCAGGCAGTGGAGGACCTGTGGCCACCTCGGTGATCGTCAGCGGCGCCCGCACTCCCATGGGTCGTCTTCTCGGCAACCTCAAGAACCTCTCGGGCACCGCGCTCGGCGGGCACGCGATCGCCGGCGCCCTCGAGCGCGGCGGCGTGCGGCCGGAGCAGGTGCAATACGTGATCATGGGCCAGGTGCTGCAGGCCGGCACCGGGCAGATCACCGCGCGCCAGGCCGCCGTGGCGGCCGGCATCCCGATGACCACCCCCGCGGTCACGGTGAACAAGGTGTGCCTCTCCGGGCTCGACGCGATCGCGCTGGCCGACCAGCTGATCCGGGCCGGCGAGTTCGACATCGTGGTGGCCGGCGGGATGGAGTCCATGACGTCCGCGCCGCACCTGCTGATGAACCACCGTCAGGGCAACAAGTTCGGCGACGTGCTGGTCCGCGACCACACCGCGTTCGACGGCCTGACCGACCCGTGGGACGGCGTCTCGATGGGCGAGTCCACCGAGCGCAGCGGCGCCAAGCTGGGCATCACCCGCGCCGAGCAGGACGCGTTCGCCGCGCTCAGCCACCAGCGGGCCGCCGAGGCGCAGCGCAACGGCCACTTCGCCGCCGAGATCGTGCCGATCCGGGCCGGCCAGCGGGAGGCCGACCAGCTGGTGGACACCGACGAGGGGGTGCGCCCGGACGCGACTGCCGAGTCGCTCGGCAGGCTGCGCCCGGCGTTCGCCAAAGACGGCACGATCACCGCGGGCAGCGCGTCGCCGATCTCGGACGGCGCCGCCGCGGTCGTGGTGATGAGCCGGGCCAAGGCCGAGGAGCTGGGTCTGACCTGGATCGCCGAGATCGTCGCGCACGGCAACGTGGCCGGTCCGGACAACTCGCTGCAGTCGCAGCCGGCGAACGCGATCAAGCACGCGCTGGGCAAGGCCGGCAAGACCGTCGAGGACCTCGACCTGATCGAGATCAACGAGGCGTTCGCCCAGGTGGTGCTGCAGTCGATGCACGAGCTCAAGGTGGACGAGAACATCGTGAACGTGAACGGCGGCGCGATCGCACTGGGCCACCCGATCGGCATGTCCGGCGCGCGGCTGGTGCTGACGCTGGCGCTGGAGCTGGGCCGGCGCGGCGGCGGCCTGGGCGCGGCCGGCCTGTGCGGCGGTGGCGGTCAGGGCGACGCGCTGATCATCGAGGTGCCCGCCGCGTGAGGGATGTGCCCACGCTGGTCGCACGCGCCCGGGAGGGAAACGCCCGGGCGGTCGCGCGGCTGATCAGCATGGTCGAGGACGGCGCGCCCGAGCTGCCGGCGGTGGCCGCCGCTCTGGCGCCGCACGCGGGCGCGGCTCAGGTGATCGGCCTGACCGGCGCGCCCGGCGTGGGCAAGTCGACCACCACGAACGAGCTGGTCCGCGCCCTGCGGCAGACCGGCCGCCGGGTCGGGGTGCTGGCCGTGGACCCGTCCAGCCCGTTCACCGGCGGCGCCATCCTCGGCGACCGGATCCGGATGCAGGAGCACACCGGCGATCCGGGCGTCTACATCCGCTCGATGTCCAGCCGGGGTCAGCTCGGCGGGCTCTCCGCGGCCACGCCGCAGGCGGTCCGGGTGCTCGAGGGCGCGGGCTGCGACGTGGTGCTGGTCGAGACGGTCGGGGTGGGGCAGGCCGAGGTCGAGGTGGCGTCGCTGGCCGACACCACGCTGGTGCTGCTGGCGCCGGGCATGGGCGACGCGATCCAGGCGGTCAAGGCCGGCATCCTGGAGATCGCCGACGTCTTCGTGGTCAACAAGGCGGACCGGCCGGGCGCGGACAACACCTACCGTGACATCCAGGGCATGCTGGCGCTGGGCGAGCGGGCCGCGGGCGAGTGGCGGCCGCAGGTGGTGCGGGCGGTGGCGGTCAAAAATGAGGGCATCGACGACGTGGTGGCCGCGATCGACAAGCACCGCGCCTGGCTGGAGACCTCCGGCAACCTGACGGTGGCGCGCGAGCGGCGGGCCGCCGTCGAGGTCGAGGCGATCGCGCTGGGCACGCTGCGTGCCCGGATGGGCTCCTTTCGCGAGGGTACGGATCTCAGCACGCTCGCGTCCCGGGTGGCGGCGGGCGAGCTGGACCCGTATGCGGCCGCCGACGAACTGCTGAAACGCCTCTAACGTTCGTAGCGGTCCCAGCGCAGGCTGCCGTCGTCCAGTTCCGCGGCGATCGCGCGCAGCCAGGAGATCTCGGCGCGCAGCAGGGCGGCCCGATACTCGTCCTCGATCAGGAACAGCCGCGGAACGTCCGGCGGCGCGCTCGCCAGCATGGTCGCGAGCCGTTCCTCCTGCTCGGCGATCCTCTTGTCGAAGGCCGCGCGCACCTCGGCCGGCTCGAGCAGCACCACGAAGGCCAGCCCGACCGGGAACTCGGGGAACTCCCGAGCCGGCGCCGGCAGCATGTCGCCCACCCAGCGGCGCAGCGTGTCCAGCCCGGCCGGAGTGATCTCATAGGTCGTGCGCTCCGGCCGCCCGCCGTCACGCTCGGTGCCGGTCGGCCGGGCCAGTTCGTCGCGCACCAGCTTGTCCAGCGTCTGATAGACGCTGTTGCGCTGCGCCACGTTGACCAGCTGATCCTGGCCGCGCTCCTTGATCACGTGCTGCATCCGATAGGGGTGCATCGGCGCCTCGGCCAGCAGCGCCAGCAGCACCACCGACAGCGGTGAGCGACGCGGCCCGGCAGTGGTCATGACAGCAGACTAGGGGTTCTTTCAGGGTTGCTCGGCATAGTCATGGGATGCATAGTCATTCTATGACTAAGACAGCAGTTGTGATCGGCGGAGGCATCGCGGGCACCGTGGCCGCGGTCGCCCTGCACCGCGCCGGCTGGACGGCCGAGATCCACGAGGCCCGCGCCGAGGGCGCCGACGAGCGGGGCGCCTTCCTGACCGTGGCGGAGAACGGACTGGCCGCCCTGCGCCGGCTCGGGCTCGACCCGGCCACGGTGCTGGCGGCCGGCTATCCGACGCCGCGGATGACACTCGGCAACGGCGCCGGGCGACGGCTCGCCGAGCTGCCGCTGGGCGGCGCCGGCAAGGACGGTGTCACCACCACGACGATCCGGCGGGTGGATCTCTATGCGGCGCTGCGCAAGGCCGCGATCGAGGCCGGCATCCCCATCCGGTACGGGCACAAGCTGGTCGCCCTGGACGGCGCGGTCGCCCGGTTCGCGGACGGCGACACGGCTCGGGGCGACCTGGTGGTGGGGGCGGACGGGCTGCACTCGCGTACCCGGAAGATCCTGGATCCGGACGCACCCGGGCCGCGCTATCTCGGGCTCTTGAATGCCGGCGGGTTCACCGCCGGGCCGATCGACGCCGAGCTGGACCCGACGCCGGGGGTGGTGCACATGACCTTCGGGCGGCGGTGCTTCTTCGGGTGGAGCATGGCGCCGGACGGCTCGGTCTGGTGGTTCGCGAACCCGGGCTCGAAGACGCCGCACACCGGTCCCGGCCCCACGATGGAAGCCTGGCGCGAGCAGCTGATCGACCTGGTCGCCGAGGACCGGATCCCGGCGGCGGCGATCATCCAGGCCACGCCCGAGGTGCTGGGCCCGTGGAACACCTATGACCTGCCGCGGGTGCGCACCTGGCGGACGGACCGCGTCGTGCTGCTCGGGGACGCCGCGCACGCCGCTTCGCCGTCCTCCGGCCAGGGCGCATCGATGGCGATCGAGGACGCGGTGACGCTGGGCCAGTGTCTCTCCGCGCAGTCCCTCTCCGAGCAGTCCTCCTCCGCACAATCCCTTTCCGCACAATCCCTTTCCGCACAATCCCTTTCCGCGCAGTCCCTTTCCGGGCAGCGCCTCTCCGCGGGGACCGGAGTGGCGGAGGCGCTGGCGGACTATGAGCGGAAGCGCCGCAAGCGGGTGGAGAAGGTGGTCGCGGCCGGGCGGCGCAATGGCAGCGGCAAGGCGGCCGGGCCGATCGGGGCGGCCATCCGGGACGCGATGACTCCGCTGATCATGCGGATGCTCTATCGGAACGGAAACCCGCAGTCCTGGATCGTCGACCACCGGGTCTGACTCAAAGTTCTTCGCACAGCCGCCGATCAGCGCGCTGTGGATCGGTGGAGGGCGCGCCTGGATCCCGTGCTGCTCTGCGTCGGCCTGCTAGCCGGCGTGGCCGTGACGGGCTATGCGCTGGATCGCGCGGCGCCGGCCGCCCAACTGGTCATCTGCTGGTTCATCACCGCGGTCATGCACCTGCTCTGCGGCGTGCTCGCGCTGACCCTGCGCCGGGACGAGCCGAGCGAGCCGATCCGCCGGCTTCTATCTGAGCGGGGCGGTCGCCGGCGGGGCGCTGTGCCTGGGCGAGATGTTCCAGCTGGGGTCGGCGCCGGCGGATCCGCTGGCGCCGGTCGGCGCGGTGCCGCTCGGGTTGGCCGGGGCGGTGGGTCTGGGCGGCCTACTCCACGCGGTGGCGTCTGGGCGGGCCTACTCCACGCGGTGGCGTCGGGGCGTCCGCTCTTTGCGGTGGCGTCGGGGCGTCCGCGGTTCGCGGTCGGCGCCGGGCTGGCCGGTGGCGTCTCGATACTGCTGTCCGCCGTGCTGGGCACGGCGGCCGGGAACCGCCGCCGGACTCGGTCGGCGCGGGCTGGCTGATGGCCGGCACGGTGCCGGCCGCGGCGGCCCTCGCGGCGGTGATCCGGCTGCACCTGTTGGGGACGCGGCGGCCGCGCAAGCCCAACTCCACGCCGCAGGTGCCGATCAGCGCCTGATTTCCTTTCTTCATTACTCTGCCCTGCCCTGCGCTCGCGCTCAGCGCCTTTTGCGCTCAGCGCCTTCGCGGTCCTGCGCCTTTGCGCTCAGCGCCTTCGCGGTCTGCGCCTTCGCGGTCGGCGCCTTCGCGGTCGCGCTTGCGCTTGCCGTCCTGTGCGTTCGCGGTCCGCGCGTTCGCGGTCAGCTCCCGAGTGCCCGCAGCCGGTCGTGGGTGCCGCCGTATGGTGGCGCGCCCAGCAGTCGCTTCTCGATGGCTGCCACGATCACGTAGTCCGGGTCGCAGACGTTGGCGATGTGGCTGGTCCCGGCCTGGGACACCAGTTGATAGGCGTCCAGCGTGTCCATCCCGGTGCTCGCCGCGACCTGGTGCAGGAGGTCGGTCTGACCCATTCGGTATGCGTCCTCCAACGGCCGCGCCACCCCCGCCGACATCAGCCGCGCGTCGTCCTCCAGTCGCGGCCACGGCGTGCCGGCGCCCTTGATCACGTCCAGCACCAGGGTCACGTCCATGGCGATCTCGACCGCCACCCCGCACGCCTCGCCGTCACCCTGCCGGGCGTGTCCGTCGCCGATCCCGAGCAGCGCGCCGGGCACGTTCACGCCCAGATAGAGGGTGGTGCCCGCTCGCAGCAGCGGGGTGTCCAGGTTGCCGCCGTGCGCGTCCGGCACCAGCGTGGCCCGCACCTCGCCGCCGGCCGGCGCCACCCCGACCGTGCCGAGCATCGGATCGAGCGGCAGGTCCAGGACGTGGTCGGAGTTCCGGGCGGCGAACCGGACCGTGCCGGCCGCGAGATCCACGTCGTAGACCCAGACGCGTTCCTCCAGCGGCGGCTGCAGGGTGGCCGTGCGGGTCGTCGAGGTGAGCGCCCCGAAGTGCGGGAAGGTGCTGGAGATCCCGCGCGGCGCGTTCGGGGTGAGTGCGACGACGTGCACGGCGAGCGTGTCGCCGGGCTCGGCGCCGGTCACGTGGAACGGGCCGGTGACCGGATTCAGATAGGGGAACTCGCAGACCCGGCTGGGCAGATCGCCGACACCGCGCACCCGTCCGCCGTAACAGTCCAGCGTGGTGAGCCGGAACGGCTCACCGGGCCGGACCTCGGCGATGGCCGCCCGCCCGCCGAACGTGTATCCCACCGTGTCGTCGGCCGCCTCGAAGAACTCCACCCCGGCATCATCGCGCACCACCCGGCGACGCGGAGGCCGCGCTGCTCGGATTCAGCAGCGCGGCCTCGGAGCCGATCGGTCCGGATCCGTCAGCCGAATCCCTTGATGGTGCTGTAGTTGCCGTTCAGGGCGAGGATGTGGGTGAAGCTCGGGGTCTTGGTCATGTAGTAGAGGCGGACCTGGCCGGTCGCCGAGAGGCGGGCCAGGATGTCGGGGATGCGGTCGCCGTTGACGTCCGGGATGCCCATCACCATGTCGAGACCGGTGTGCCAGTTGACTCCGTAGGCGAAGTCGCTGCCCGTGCGGGAGGCCGCGGCGTTCTTCAGCGAGTTCAGGTCGACGCTGCCGGCGACCGTGCCCGGCTTGCCGTAACGCAGCGACAGGGCGCCGGTGTCGAGGTTGCGGAAGGTCAGGTCGGGAGTGCCGTCCAGGTCGACGTCGGCCAGGTTGACGATCTCCAGCCGGCTCCAGTTGCCGTCCATCGTGGTGATCTGCGTGAACGTGGCGCCGGACCAGCCGCCGAGGACGACCAGCTGGGTGCCGGAGCGCACCACGAGCTCGGACAGCTTGTCGCCGGTGATGTCACCGACCGCCTTGACCTGGATCCAGGTGCTCGGGCTGGGCATCGACGAGGTGAGCAGCACGCGCAGCCGCTTGTCCACGTTGAAGCTGCCGTAACCGTCGCCCGGGTAGAGCCAGAACGAGCCGTCCGGGTGGCGGCAGAACAGGTCGGTGTTGCCGTCACCGGGATAGGCGTCCGTGTGCTTGGTGATCAGCGACGCGACTCCGTTCGACATCCAGTAGCTGCCCGGATTGAGGGTGCCGGCGGTGTTGTAGCTCGAGATGAGCCCACCGTGCAGATCGCCCTTGTTGCCACCCGCATAGGTGTAGAGGGCGCCGGACGAGGAGATCTGCATCAGGTCGTTGATGCTGTCCCCGGTGACGTCACCGGGACCGTCGGGCTCGTCCCTCGGCGGGACGAAGGTGACGTATTGCGTGATCACGCTGGGGTTGCCGACCGAGTCGTAGGCATAGGCCTGGATCCAGGTCGGGCCGGCGTGGATCGGCGCCAGGTTCGGCACGGTGGCGCGCGGCCGCAGGTCCTGCTCGTCGAGCGGCTTGGTCGGGTCGGCCACCGGCTTCACCGCGTTGACATAGGTCAGCGGGCTGTTGTCCACCATGTAGCCGAACTTGGTTGCGCCCTCCGCGATGAAGGTGACCGCGCCGGTCTGGCCGAACTTCACCGTCGCCCACGTCGCGCCGTCGGGCGTGGTCTCGCGGAACACGTCGCTGACGATGTCGGGTGCGGGCGGCGCCGAGGCGTCGACCGTGATCTTGCAGGGGCTGGTGCCCGGCGGGAAGAAGGTGGAGACCGCGGCCGAGGTGTCCTCGGCCTGCACTTCCCAGAAATACACGGCCTTGTCCGTCAGCGCCGTGGACAGGATGGTGAGGCTGGCCCGGCCGGCGCTGTTCGTGGTGGCCGCGGTGCCGCCGGGGGGAGTGGTGCCGGACTTCCAGAACTTGAACCGCAGCTTGCTGAGGTTGCCGTCCGGGTCGGACGAGTTGGCGGCGAGGACCAGGTTGGTCTTGGCCACGGTGATCCCGGCGGTGCTGCAGTTGCCACCCGGCGTCTGGGTGCCGCCGGTGGGCTCCCGCGGCGGGCGGTTGTAGGTGACCTCGAGCGCGGCGGTCGACGCGGTGAACTTGCGCCAGGTCAGCGTGTCGCTCTCGGACGTCGCGCGCATGCCCAGCGTGATGCTGGTCGCGCTGTTGTTGGCGGCGTTCTGCGCGGCGTCGGCCACGTTGAAGTCCACGTAGTCGTCGTCGCAGGACCCGTTGTAGCCGTAGGCGAAGGACTTCTTCTGCTGCAACCGGCTCCAGGCCGGCTGCTTGTTCCAGGTCGTGCCGGAGCCGATGGCGCCGGTCATCCACAGCTCGTGCTGGCGGTTCGTGCAGTTCCACGACCAGACGTTGAGCACCTTGAACTTCGCCGAGCTGATCTTCGCGCCCTTGAGGTTGGCGTAGCCCATCCGCCAGAACGAGCGGGCCGTGCCGTTGTCGTCGTCCTCGTGCCCGACGCGGGCCTCGCTGGTGCCGCCGTTGTAGTTGGTGCCGTTCAGGAAGTTGCTGTTCGGGTGCAGCTTCTGCACCAGGGTCCAGGCCTGCCGGCCGCTGTTCAGCGTCGGGTCGAGGAACACCGGGTAGCGGGTGTCCGGGTCGGTGAGCAGCCCGGTGGTGGCCACGTCGAGGCTGAGCCGCACGTCGCCGGTGCCGTCGCCGGCCAGGCTGGTGGGCAGCGCCGCGGTGTGGGCGCCCGGCTCCATGCCGGAGAGCCCGGACAGCCGCAGGACGTCGGCCGGGGTGGCGACCGAGGTGCGCGGTGCGGTGCCGGGCGGCGCCTCGACGTCACGGCCGGCGGCGTCCCAGCCGAACGGCGTCGAGATCGTGGTGATCTCCGCGCCGGTGGACTTGTCCAGCACACGCACGCCCTTGGTGGCGGGGTCGTGCTGGAAGATCACGGTGTCCGATTCGAGCCCGTAGGTCGGGGTGCGGACCGCGGCCTGCGTGGCGGCCTCGGGGGTCTTGACGATCAGCAGCTGGCTGAAGCCGCCCTCGACCCGGGCCACCATCAGCACGTCGACACCGGGCAGCACCTCGGGGTAGAGCGCGCGGACGCCGTCCAGGACCGGCTCGGGCAGCGGCCCGGGCCAGGTGTAGCTGATCTTGTGTCCGCTGATCGTCGCCTCGGCGAGCACCGAGTCGCCGGCTGCGCCGCCGCCCTGGCCGCCACTGCCCGATGTGGACGGTGCCGGGGCCGCACCGGTGCCGCGGCCGGCGAAGCGTACGGGGAAGACCGGGTTTCTGGGTTTGATCCCCTCGGCGTCCCGGGCGAGCGTGGCGTCGATCGGCGCCCACTGCCCGGTGGCGACGCGGGACCGCTGGGGCAGCGCGTGGATGACCGTGCGGGCCTGTCCGTCGGGGCGCAGCCAGGTCTGGCTCGTCTCGGTCGTCGCAGTGTCCACAAGCACCTCTGCGCCGGAGCTCTTCGCCTCGGTGAAGGCGGCGTCCTCGTCGCGCGGGCCGGACGGTGCGGTGGCGGCGGGGGGCGCGCCGGACCCGGAATCGTGTTGCCACCAAAGGACTCCGGCGGCACCCGAGGTCACCGCGAGCAGTGCGGCCAGGGTGGCGGCCAGACGGGCGCGAGTGCGCACCAAGGGACGGAATGAACGAAGCACTGTCACGGTAGTCGACTCCCGGTGAGCCAGGGCGAACTGAGCGCGCACACGATCACACGGCTCGATGCGTCGGGGCGACCCCGTGACTGTTATCTATCCGTGACCAACACCCAGCGCAAGCGAAGATCGGTGAAGACACTCCGATGTGGAGTCGATTTATCACCCGCCTCACAGGGGTTGCGCAGGCTTTCGGACGATCACCGATGTTGCGCGGTGGATGAAAGCCATTAAGACCGATATATGAGTGACGCAGATCACCTTATATTTCATTTAAGTTACTTTCCGTTACCTTGGCGGCGCGGTGATTCCTGTCGGACAGTTCCTGCGCACGCGCTCGTCCGTGGCGTGCAATCCGCTCTCTCCTTCGGCAGGTGTCGGCGCATATGCGTGGTAGAGGTCCGTTCTTCTGGCGTCAGGGCATGCGTGCCGCGGTCGCGACAGCGACGTGCGCGTTGATGACGGTGACGTTCGCGCCGGCGGCGTGGGCGATCCCGGGCTCCGATATGGACAAGATCGCGGTCGATCTTCCGAAGATCACCCCGGAGAAGACCGTCGCGCTCGACGCGGACGCGGAGGCGGATCTCACCACCGCCCCCGACGTTCCGGTGGTGGAGTACGCGCCGGCCAACCTGCAGGCGTGGACGCCCGGCACCGGCACGGTCGACCCGAGCACCCTCGCGCCCGGCGAGACCGAGCAGGTCGGCAACCTGCCGGTCGCGCTCGGCGTGCCGATCGGCGCCGACCCCGCCAAGCTGGCCGGCGACTGGCAGGTCGCCCTGGCCGCGCCCGGGGTGTCGCAGACCGCCGGGGTGCCCGGCCTGGTGCTGAAGGTGACCCCGCCGGACACCGCGGACGCCACCGCCGAGGTCGCGCTGAGCGTCGACTACACGGCCTTCGGCGACCTGTACGGCCCGGAGGCGGCCGACCGGTTCGGCCTGGTCATGCTGCCCAACTGTGTCTATGACAGCCCGAACACCGGCGACTGCGTCGCCGACCCGGAGCAGCCGGCCGAGGGCTTCTCCACGGTGCCCAGCGAAGTGGCGCTGGTCCCGGCCGACGAGGCGCTGACCGAGATCGCCGTCGCGGGCAAGCGGTCCGCCGAGGTCTCCGCGCTGCGTGCCGAGGACGAGAAGCGGATCGCGAGCGGCAAGCAGGCGGCCGCGGCCGACGAGCCCGACCCGCCCGCCCCCGACCCGTCGACCGGCCCGAGCCCGGAGCCGGAGCCCTCCGACGAGCCCGAGCCCGGCCCGGCGCCCGACCCGGAGGGCTCCGACCCGCCGGACACCGGCGGGCCCGGCGACTCCGGCGACCCGGACGACCCCGATGGCGAGAACCCCGATCCCGAGGACCCCGAGCAGCCCGAGCTGCGCCGGATCGTCAGCGGCGCCTTCTCGGTCGGGCAGCTGCTGTCCGGTCCGGAGAACGGCGGCACCGCCGGCAGCAAGTCCGCCAAGTCCGCGCGCCTCGCCGGTGAGTCCGGTGTGGTCGGTGCCCTGGACACCGGCGCCTCCGCGGCCGGTGACTACACCGCGACCCCGCTGCAGTCGTCCGGCTCCTGGGCGGCCGGCTCGTCGTCCGGCGCCTTCACATACTCGTACCAGGTGAACGTGCCGGAGACGGCCGGCGGCCTGAGCCCCAAGGTGGGCCTGTCGTACTCCTCGCAGTCGGTGGACGGGCGCACGTCGGCCACCAACAACCAGGCCTCCTGGATCGGTGACGGCTGGGACTACAGCGCCGGCTCGATCACCAGGACCTATGCGAACTGCCGGCAGGACTCCACGCGGGCCGGCTCGAACAACAAGACGCACCGCACCGGCGACATGTGCTGGGGCTCGGAGAACGCCACCCTGTCCCTCGGCGGTTCCAGCACCGAGCTGGTATGGAACGGCAGCACCTGGACCACCGCCAACGGCGACGGCTCCAAGGTCGAGCTGAAGAAGGACGCCGGCCTCGCCAACGGCGACAACGACAACGAGTACTGGGTCGTCACGACCCGCGACGGCACCCAGTACTTCTTCGGCAAGCACCGGCTGCCCGGCTGGACCGAGGGCAAGGCCGTCACCAACAGCGTGCTGACCGTGCCGGTCTACGGCAACCACCCGGGCGAGGACTGCTACCAGTCCGAGTGGAAGAACTCGTTCTGCCAGCAGGCCTGGCGCTGGTCCCTGGACTACGTGCAGGACATCCACGGCAACGCGATGAGCCTGTGGTGGGCCCGCGAGACCAACCACTACGCCCGCAACTTCAACTTCAAGGCGCCGGTGCCCTACCACCGCGCCGGATACCTCGACCACATCGACTACGGCCAGCGCGCCGACAGCATCTTCTCGGCCACGGCGCCGGCCAGTGTCAAGTTCGAGGTCGCCGAGCGGTGCTACGCCGAGGCCGGCGCCGCCTGCACGGACGCGAACTTCGCCAGCACCGATCCGGCCAAGTTCCGCCCCTGGTACGACACGCCGGCCGACCTGCACTGCGTCTCCGGCAAGAAGTGCTGGAACGCCGCGCCCGCGTTCTTCTCGCGCAAGCGGCTGGACCGGATCGTCACCTCGGCGCAGCGCACGCAGGGCTCGGCCACCCGCACGCCGGTCGACAGCTACCAGCTCAAGCAGTCGTTCCCGACGCTGAAGACCGGCCCCAACACCGCGCTGTGGCTGGAGTCGATCCGCCGCACCGGTTATGCCGTCGACGGCACCACGACCGCGTCGCTCAACCCGGTCAAGTTCGAGGCCAACCCGGAGAACATGCCGAACCGGGTGGCCGACGACAACCGTCCCGGCTTCGCCCGGCTGCGGGTGTCGCGGGTCGTCAACGAGTACGGCGGCGAGACCGTCATCCGCTACCAGAAGCCGTCGACCAACTGCCGGGGCAGCCTGCCGGGCAAGGGCGACACTGCCGCGCTCCGGGACAACAACCGGCTGTGCTACCCGGTCTTCTGGCATCCGGACCCGTCGGCCGAGGACATCGACTGGTTCCACAAGTACGTGGTGAAGTCGGTCGAGGAGCTGCCCAATGTGGACGGCGTCTTCAGCACGGTCACGGAGTACTCGTACGACAACCCGCGGTGGAAGCTGGCCGAGCAGGAGTTCACGAAGAAGTCCACCCGGACCTATTCGCAGTTCGCCGGTTTCAGCCAGGTGGCGGTCTACACCGGCGCGGACGAGTCGGCGACCCGGAGCCGGCGCACCAAGGCGGTGACCCGCTACTTCCAGGGCCTGAGCGAGACCACCCCGGTCCGGGACTCCAACGACCAGGAGATCGCCAAGGACCGGGAGGCGTTCGCCGGGCGGGTGGCCGAGGAGCTCACCTACCTGAACGCGGGCGACGACACCAAGGACGGATGGCTGACCCGCAGCGTCACCGTGCCGAGCGCCCGGGAACTCGCGTCTCGCAACCGTGAGGACGGACTCTCCCCGCTGAAGGCCTGGCGGGTCACCGATGTCCGGCAGCTCACGTACACGAAGGGCTCGACGGTCGGCGACGACAAGCGGCCGGTGCGCGTCACCGACACCCGCACCACCTTCGACGACACCTACGGTCTGCCGACCCTGGTCGAGGTGCTCGGTGACACCGGGGTGGACGGTGACGAGTCCTGCACCAAGATGGATTATCAGCACCACATCAACAAGCACCTGATCGGCATGAGCCAGCAGGTCCGGGGGAGCCCGACCACCTGTCTGGCCGCGCAGTTCGACAACCTGGCCACGCTGACCCGGGTCACCCGGGTGGGCTACGACAGCCAGCCTTACGGAACGCCGCTGATCGCCGCCAGCCGAGGCCTGGCCACCCAGACGTGGTCGCTGAAGGCGGACGGCAGCGGAGTGCAGCTCGACGGCACCACCGGATTCGACGGGATCGGTCGCGTCGTTTCGCGCACCGACCCGGACAACAACACCTCCACGATCGATTACCTGCCGTCCACCGGCCAGGCATATCGAGTGGTGGAGACGAATTCGGCCGGGCACCAGCAGATCCAGGACCTGGACCCGGGCCGGGCCGTGACGACCGCGACCAGCGACCCCAACCTCCATGTCAGCAACGCCCAGTTCGATCCGCTCGGGCGGATGACGAAGGCATGGGCGCCCGGCCGGGCCACCACCTCGACGCCGGACTTCCAGGCCACCTATTCGACGCCGGCCGGGAAGCCGCCGACGATCACCACGCAGGCCCGCGGGCACGAGAGCCGCTTGCAGACGTCGGTGACGATCTTCGACGGCCTAGGCCGGGAACGGCAGACCCAGGAGCCGGCGACCGGCGGCGGCCGGTTGATCACCGACACCCTCTACAACCGGTCCGGCGAGATCATCCAGACGAACAACGCCTACTTCGCCAGTGGTGGCGCGTCCACGACGTTGTTCACCCCGCTGTCCGACCTGGCCGTGCCGAACGCGACCCGGTACACGTACGACGGTCTGGGCCGGGTGCTCATCGAGATGCCGGTGCTCGGTGGCACCGAGTTCGCCGCCCGCGCCACCCACTACAGCTACGCCAACGACCACTCCACCGTGATCAACCCGAACGGCGCCTCGTCCTACCGGGTGTTCACCGACGCGCTCGGCCGCAGCAGCCGGGTCGACACGTTCACCAGCGCCGACCGGTCCACGTTCACCTCGATGCGCTACCGCTACGACAGCGTGGGCCGACTGGACCAGGCCGACCACTCGGCGGACCGGACGCACCCGTGGACCTGGTCCTACGACAAGCGTGGCCGGGTCATCAGCGCGACCGACCCGGACACCGGTTCGACCACGACCGCATACGACCATCGCGACCGGCCGTTGCAGGTCACCAACCAGCGCGGTGTCACGGTGTGGAACGGCTACGACAAGCTGTCCCGCCCCACGGCTCAGCGGCTCGGCAACTCGGCAGGCGCCCTGCTCGCCGAATACACCTACGACACGGTGGCCGGCGGCAAAGGGCTGCCCGCCACCGCGACCCGGTACACCGACGGCCTGCCTTACACGCAGTCGATCGGCGGTTACACCGAGGACTATCAGCCGACGAACACGACCCTCACGCTGCCGGCGTCCATCGCGCAGCAGTGGGGACTGCAGACCAGCTACACGTACCGGTACTCGTACACGGACACCGGGCTGCCGAGCGTGATGACGGTGCCGGCCGCCGGCGCCTTCCCGTCCGAGCAGCTCATCGCCCGGTACACGACCGACGGCAAGCCCGTCTCCATCTCCGGCAAGGACTGGTACGGCGCGGAGACCACCTACTCGCCGTACGGGCAGGTGATCCGATCCACGCTCGGCTCGCAGCCCTACCGGGTGTGGAGTTACAACAAGTACGACCCGGCCAGCGGCGCCCTCGACGGTCAGGAGGTCTACCGGGAGAAATCCGGTGACCAGTCCATCGTCGGCGGCAACCAGGTCAGCAAGCGCAGCCTCGGCTACGACGACGCCGGCAATGTCACCAGCATCCGCGAGGAGTCGACCGGCATCGCCGAGCGGCAGTGCTTCCGCTACGACCCGATCGGGCAGCTGAAGACCGCGTACACGTCTGCCGACCAGGCGTCGTGCGGATCCGGGCCGGCCGGCAACGTCGCGGTCGGCGCGGACAAGTCCGGCTACTGGCAGGAGTACGAGTACGACCTGCTCGGCAACCGCAAGAAGCTGACCGAGAAGAACCTGAGCGGCGACAGCACCAAGGACGCCATCACCACCTACACCTACGGCAAGGCCGACGGCGCCCAGCCGCGGACGCTCACCAAGACCGAGAAGAACTACACCGCCCCGTCCGGCGCGCGGATCAAGGCCGAGGCGGCGCGGCTCTACGAGCTGACCGGCGAGACGAAGTCGGTCACCGATCTGGGCACCGGCGACAGCCAGGCGATCTCCTGGACGTACGACGGCAAGGTCGACCGGATCGCGGGCCAGGGCGCACAGGGTAAGGCGTCGTGGATCGGCCTGGCCGACAAGTGCATCGACCTGAAGAGCGGCCAGGCCCAGGCGAACCAGCCGATCCAGCTGTACACCTGTAACAACACCGTGGCGCAGAAGTGGGCGTTCACCGCCACCGGCGGTCAGGCCGACGCGAACGTCGGCACGCTCTCGGTGCACAGCAACTGGTGTGTCCAGCCGGCCGCGAACACCGCCGGATCGGCGGCCCAGGTCCGATCCTGCGACGGGTCCGCCGCGCAGGAGTTCGTGCGGACGAACGACGCCCATCTCAAGCACAAGGCGTCCGGGCTCTGCATGGCGGTGCAGGGCAGCGTGACCACGGACGCGACGCCGCTGGTCCTGGCCACCTGTGACACGACCACCGGCGGCGGCCAGGTTTGGCGTTCGCAGTCCGACACCCGGCACATCTACACCCCCGACGGCAGCCGCGTTCTTTCGCTGCAGGCCGGACAGGCCACCCTGAACCTCGGCGAGGTTCAGGTCGTGACCCGCCCCAACGGCACCCTGATCAGCACCCAGCGGACGTACCCGACGCCGGGCGGCATGATCACGCGGTACCAGTCCGGTGCCGGCGGGAGCGGCACGCTTGTCGCGGTCACCACGGATCATCAAGGGACGCCGTACGCCGAAGTCTCACTGACCGACGGAATGCCGGTCCGGATCCGCAAGCAGGACGCGTTCGGCAATGAGCGTGGCGAGTTGGCCGGGCGCGGCTCGACCATGCAGACCCAGAAGGGCTTCCTCGGGGCGGACCGGGACGACCCCTCCGGCTTCGTGATGCTGGGCGCACGCTGGTACGACCCGAAGGTCGGCCGGTTCCTCTCCCCGGACCCGGTGCTGGACCTGGCGGATCCGGCGCAGAACAACGGATTCACCTATGGGCACAACAATCCGGTCACGCACTCGGACCCGTCCGGCCTGTCGATCTCGCTGACCGCGTCCGAGCGAGCGGCGGCGCTGGCCGGTGCGGGCCTGTCGGCAGCGCAGGTCGCCCAGGCGGAATCGGCGATGAACACGTCGCTGGTGTCGGTGATCCTGGGTGCGGCCTGGGGCATCCTGTCCGAGCTCCTCGGCATCAACGACGCGATGAACTGCTTCGCCGGTGATCTGTGGGCGTGCGGTTCGTTGATCCTGGGCGCCATCCCATGGGGCAAGATCGTCAAGTTGCCGAAGATCGCCAAGGCGATCAACGCCACGATCAACGCGATCATGGCGTGGCGCACGGCCCGCAAGGCGGCCGAGGCAGTTCTAGCCGCGGCGCGAGCAGCGGAACGGGTGGCGCTGGCGGCCAAGAAAGCAGCCATCGAGCGGGCCAAACGCGCCGCTCAAGCGGCCGCGAAGAAGGCCGCCGAGCAGGCGAGAAGAACCAGCGACGACGCCGTCAACAAGGCGAAGAAGACCGGCAACCCGGCTCAGAAGGCCGCCCAGGGGAAGGCCAACCCCAAGGGCTCCACCGCCGCCGGCGGAGGCGGCGGGAAGGCCGGCGGCAACAAACCGGGTGGCAACGCCGGAGCTTCGTCCCGTGGCAACGGCGGCGCCAGCGGCAGCGGCAACAGCGGTCGGGCGAGCGGCGGTGGCGGCGGCGGTTCCTGCAACAGCTTCGTTCCCGGCACCCGGGTTCTGATGGCCGATGGGAAAACGAAGCGGATCGAGGACGTCAAACCGGGGGACAAGGTCCGGGTCACCGACCCGGAGACCCGGCGCGAAAGCTCCGAGACCGTCACGGCGGCGATTCGAGGTGACGGCGAGAAGCGTCTGGTCACCATCTCGGTCAAGGCCAAGGGCGACCCGGCCGCCAAGGGCGGGGTGACCAAGACGACCGCGACCGCCAACCACCCCTTCTGGGTCCCCGAACTGCGTGAGTGGGTCGACGCGGGTGACCTGGAAGCCGGCCAGTGGCTCCGGACGAGCGCCGGTGCCTGGGCGCAGATCACCGCTGTCTCCCACCGCACCAGCCCGCGTCAGCAGGTCCACAACCTGACCGTCGGCAACATTCACACCTTCTATGTGCTGGCCGGGAACCAGCCGCTGCTCACCCACAACGAAGACGCGGGGGTGACCGCACGGAGTTGCGATCTGCCCCGGTTGGAACGCAGTGCGCAGCGCATCAACCAGACGCTCGACCCGATCGCCGCCAAAAACCGCGACACCGTGGTGATGAGCACCGAGAACGGGCCCGACCTGGTGGCCTCCGGAGTGCGCGACGTCGACCCGACGCAGCGGGCCGAACTGGGCGGCTCCGAGCTCGAGGCTCGGCTGCCCGGCCAGCACGCCGAGGTCACCGCGAACTTGCGGGCGATCGACCTCGGACTGAAGCCGCGGGCGTTGTCCAGCTTCCCGCATCCGATCTGCCCGGCCTGCCAGGAGTACCTCGAGGAAGAGGGCTATACAGTCACGTCGGACGGGATGAGTGCGGTAATGCGCTCCTTCAAGGAGGAATAGATGCCGGCCACAGTGCACTTCGAGCCGGAGCGGCTGCGGGAGCAGCTCGCCACCCTTGCTCACTGGCAGCGAATCGCGTTCGCCGCCAGCTGTGCCGAGGTGCTGTGGCCGGCGTATGTGAAGTTCTGCGATCTGGAGGAGACCGGTGAACCCGGTCTCGTCCGGTCCGCGATCGACGCCGTCTGGTCGGGGCTGGAAAGCCCCGACCGGGGCGTCGTCGCCGGCGAGCTGCCTTCGTCGGAGGCGGCGGAGGAGCTGCTGCCGGAAGAGGAAGACTGGAACGAGTGGGCGCCGCAGGCGGAAGACGCGATCGCGGCACTGGTCTACCTGTTGCAGCTGCTGGAGAACGACGACGTCGATCTCGCGGCCTACACGGCCCAGCGGGCCTACGCGGGAGCGGACGAGTTCGAGGCTCGTGAGCAGGAGTTGGAGGTGCTCGATGCCGCCGGCCGTGAGGCGCTCCTGGAGTCCTCTTCGATCCAGACCGAGCTGCAGCGTCAGGTGGACGCGATGCGACTCCTGCAGGACCCCGCCGCGGGCCCGGCCGTGATCGCACAACTGCGCGGGGACGCGGCGCGGTCACCGATCGGCGGCTAGCAGTTCGCCCGGCGCCTAGACGGCGTTGCGGAGCAGAAACGCCACCCAGCCGCGGAATGGCTTCCAGCCCTCGCCGATCGCGCGCAGCCGGGCCAGCGGCGGCTCCGGGCCCAGATCGTAGAGCTCGCCCATCGCCCGGTGCAGCCGCGGCGTCTGGCTCGGGAAGAGATCCACCAGACCGGCGCCGCGGATCAGGGTCAGCTCGGCCGAGAACGGGCCGATCCCGGGCAGCTTCTCCAGATGCGCCAGCGCCTCCTCGATCGACATCTCGCGCAGCCGGTCGACGTCCAGCTCGCCGGCCGCGGCCGCCTCGCCGAGCGCCCGCAGGTTCTCCACCTTGCGGATCGTCATGCCGGGCATCGGGTCGAGTGCGGCCAGCCGTTCCGGCGGCGGGAAGGCGGACAGCACGTAGTCGCCGAAGTCCACCTTCTCGCCCAGGTCGTCGCAGAGCCGCCGGCGCAGCGTGCCGCCCTGGACCATCGAGATCCGGTGGGTGAGCAGGGCCCAGGCCGCCGCCTCGTAGGGGCTCCCGAACAGCACCGGCCGCAGCCCGGGGAACTGCCGCTGCAGATCGCCGACGACCGGATCGCGGTCGCCGATCGACGAGAACCCCCGGCCGTCGACGTCGAGCGACAGGATCCGCTCGACCTCGTGCTTGATCGAGGACGTGGGCAGCCGGCCGGGGTTGGCGACGACGTGCCCGGTCAGGTCCTCGGTGACCCGCACGCCGACGGTCTGCCACGAGCCGTCCGCCGGAAAGGCAAGATCGAGATGCGGCTCTCCGGAGGTGTCGCCGTGGAAGCCGGGGAAGGTCTCCTGGAAGCGGGCGGCCTCCGCGAGCGCGAACGGCCCACGTGCCTTCAGGGAAAACGTCACCCCAGCATCCAACCAGCTTAATAATCGTTCAGGAAATGCCTCTAGGATGGCGGCATGGACGCAGCCGACATCGCCGCCGGTCGCGAGCGCTGGCAGCAGCGCTTTGACGCGGCGCGCACCCGGGACGCCGACTTCACCACGCTGTCCGGCATGCCGGTCGACCCGGTCTACGGGCCGCGAGGCGATCATGAGGACTTCGAGCGGATCGGCTGGCCGGGCGAGTTCCCGTACACCAGGGGTCTCTATCCGACCGGTTATCGCGGACGCACCTGGACCATCCGCCAGTTCGCGGGGTTCGGCAACGCCAGGCAGACCAATGAGCGTTACAAGATGATCCTCGCGGCCGGCGGCGGCGGGCTGAGCGTGGCGTTCGACATGCCCACGCTGATGGGCCGCGACTCCGACGACCCGCAGTCGCTCGGTGAGGTCGGCCACTGCGGCGTGGCGATCGACTCGGCCGCCGACATGGACGTGCTCTTCGACGGCATCCGGCTGGCCGACGTGACCACCAGCATGACCATCTCCGGCCCGGCGGTGCCGGTCTTCGTGATGTATCTGGTGGCCGCCGAGCGGCAGGGCGCCTCGATCAGAGACCTCGACGGCACGCTGCAGACGGACATCTTCAAGGAGTACATCGCGCAGAAGGAGTGGCTCTTCCCGCCCGAGCCGCACCTGCGCCTGATCGGCGACCTGATGGAATATTGCGCCCGGGAGATCCCGCGCTACAAGCCGCTGTCGGTGAGCGGCTACCACATCCGCGAGGCCGGCTCGACCGCCGCGCAGGAGCTGGCCTACACGCTGGCCGACGGCTTCGGCTATGTCGAGCTGGGCCTGAGCCGCGGCCTCGACGTGAACACGTTTGCCCCCGGTCTCTCCTTCTTCTTCGACGCGCACATCGACTTCTTCGAGGAGATCGCCAAGTTCCGCGCGGCCCGCCGCATCTGGGCCCGGCACCTGCGTGACGACTACGGCGCGACCAGCGAAAAGGCGCTCTGGCTCAAGTTCCACACGCAGACCGCGGGGGTCAGCCTGACCGCGCAGCAGCCGGTCAACAACGTGGTGCGCACGGCGGTCGAGGCGCTGGCCGCGATTCTCGGCGGCACCAACTCGCTGCACACCAACGCCCTGGACGAGACGCTCGCGCTGCCCACCGACGAGTCCGCCGAGATCGCCCTGCGCACCCAGCAGGTGCTGCTGGAGGAGACCGGGGTGACCAACGTCGCCGACCCGCTCGGCGGTTCGTGGTACCTGGAGGAGCTGACCGACCGCATCGAGGCCGAGGCGGAGGAGATCTTCACCCGCATCCGCGAGCTCGGCGACGACGGCTCGATGACGGCCGGCATCCTGCGCGGCATCGAGGACGGCTGGTTCACCGCGAACATCGCCGAGGCCGCGTTCGTCTATCAGCAGGCGCTGGAGAAGGGCGACAAGAAGATAGTCGGGGTCAACGCGCACACCGGCACGGTCGCCAAGGAGCTCGAGATCCTGCGCGTCTCCCACGAGGTCGAGGTGGTGCAGCGCGGCGAGCTGATCGCTCGCAAGACCAACCGCGATGGGGTACGGGTGAAAGCCGCGCTCCGCCGCCTGATCGAGGCGAGCCGCACCGCCGAGAACATGATCCCCCCGATGCTCGAGGCGGCCCGGGCCGAAGCCACGCTCGGCGAGATCTGCGACGCCCTCAAGGGCGAGTGGGGCATCTATCGCGAGCCCGCCCGTTTCTAGGGCTTGAGGCCCTGCAGCAGGATCGCCAGGTAGCGGTCGGAGTGCTGCGCGCCGGCCACGTCCGCGGCGTGCTGCACGCCGCAGACGAGGGCGCGCACGTCGTCGCCGGTGATGTCGGCGCGGATCAGCCCCTCGGCCTTGGCGTGGGCGAGGAGCCGGTCGAGGCTGGCCAGCAACCGGCCGCCCAGCTCCAGCGTGGCCGGGCAGGCGGCGTCGGAGGCGGCCAGCACGAGCGCCAGGGCCGGATCGGTGCGCAGGCAGCGCAGAGCGGACCGGATGTAGTCCGCCAGAGCGGTGGCCGGATCGGGGTCGGCCGCGGCCCGGTCGGCCGCGGCGGCCATCTCGGCCAGGCTGGCCTCGGCGAGCGCCTCGAGCAGCGCCAACCGGCTCGGGAAGTGCCGATAGACCGTGCCCACGCCGACGCCCGCGTCCTTTGCCACGGCGTTCATCGGCAGGTCGAGGTCGCCCGCGTCGACCCGGCGCCGGGCCGCGGCCAGCATCTGGTCGCGGACGCGCGCGGAGTCGGAACGGAGAGGCACGTCTCAGAGGATAACTCATCCGCTTAGTGCTACGGTCGACGCTGAGCGGATAGATAATCCGTTCAGACTTCCGAGCGGGAGGCGCTGCCATGCCGGTGACCTGGACCTTCGACGACATCCCCGACCAGACCGGCCGCACCGCGGTCGTGACCGGCGCCACCAGCGGGCTCGGGCTGGTCGCCGCCCGCGAGCTGGCCGCCCGCGGCGCCGACGTGGTGGTGGCCGTCCGCAACGTGGCCAAGGCCGAGGGGCTGTTCCCCACCGGCGTGGAGATCCGCCGGCTCGACACCGAGGACCTCGACTCGGTGCGCGCCTTCGCCGACGCCTGGGGCGACCGCCCGGTCGACCTGCTGCTCAACAACGCCGGAATCAGCCTCGTCCCGTGGCGCCTCAGCCCGCAGGGCATCGAGTCGACGTTCGCCACCAACTTCCTCGGGCACTTCGCGCTCACCGGCCTGCTGCTGCCCCACCTGCGCGGCGGCGCCCGCGTGGTCAACGTCTCGTCCGGCCTCGCCCTGTTCGCCAAGCGGTTGCCGCTCGCCGATCCGGCCGTCCGGGAGGGCTATTCGGCGTCCGCGGCATACAACGAGAGCAAGCTCGCCAACCTCCTGTTCGGACTGGAGCTGGAGCGGCGGCTGCGCCGGTCCGGGCGGCCGATCCGCAGCCTGGTCGCGCACCCCGGCGTGTCCGGCACGCCGATGATGACGCACAGCGTCGGCAGCCGGGCCCGGGCGCTGGTGCCGCTCGTCAGCGCCCTCGTCGCGCGCACCGCGGAGTCCGGCACCCGGCCGATCCTCTATGCGGCGACGAGCCCGGACGCGCCCACCGGAGTGTTCCTCGGGCCGTCGCTGCGGAAGTGGGATCACCGGGTGCACTTCGACGCGCCGAGCGGGCTGGCGAACGACGCCGCGCTCGCCGCCCGGCTGTGGCAGACGGCCGAGGAGCTGAGCGGGGTCGCGTACCTCGACGGTGTGCCCGTGTGACGTCCGATATGACCTGCCCGGCGGCGCGGCGTACGGGGTCGGCCGCGTGACAGACTAGGGAACCATGAGCGACCCACGGAGCACACCGTCGATCTTCACCCGCGGCGCGGTCGATCTCAGCGCGCTGCGTCCCGCTCCGGCACGACCCGCCGCCGGCCCGCCCGCCGATGGCGCGCCTCCGGCCGGTGCGCCCACGACTCCCGCGGGAGGCCCGCCGGCCGCCTTGGGCGCCGGCGTCATCGAGGTCACCGAGACGAACTTCCAGACCGAGGTGCTGGAGCGCTCGATGGCCACCCCGGTGATCCTGGACTTCTGGGCGGAGTGGTGCGAGCCCTGCAAGCAGCTGTCCCCGGTGCTGGAAAAGCTGGCCGCGGCCGGCGGCGGCAGCTGGGTGCTCGGCAAGGTCGACGTGGACGCCAACCCGCGGCTCGCCCAGGCGCTGCGGGTGCAGGGCATCCCGATGGTCGTCGCGGTGGTCGGCGGCCAGCTCGTCGAGGGCTTCACCGGCGTGCTTCCGGAGGCTCAGGTAAAGCAGTACATCGACGCGGTGCTCAAGGCGGGCGGGGTGGCCGTCGGGCCGGCCGAGGACCCGCGGCTCGACGCGGCGGACGACGCGCTGATGACCGGCGACCTCGACGAGGCCGAGGCGGCATACCGGAAGATCCTGGCCGAGTCGCCGCAGGACCACGCGGCCGAGTCCGGGCTGGCCCAGGTCGAGCTCTACCGCCGGGTGACCGGGGTGGACGCGGCCGGGGCGCTGGCCAAGGCGGCCGCCGACCCGTCCGACGTGGCGGCGCAGCAGCTCGCCGCCGACATCGAGGTGCTCAGCGGGCAGGCGCCGGAGGCGTACCAGAGGTTGGTCGATCTGGTCCGGCGCACCAGCGGCGACGAGCGCGACGAGGTGCGCAAGCACCTGCTCTCGCTCTTCCAGGTGGCCGGCCCGGACGATCCGGCGGTGGCCGACGCCCGACGCGCGCTCGCCCGCGCACTCTTCTAGGTCCGGAGGGCTCGCATGCGCCGCATCGCCATCCTGGACGCGCCGTCCAATCTCGGTCTGCGCCCGCCGACCGTGACGTCGGTGCCGGGGTGCGCCAAGGCGCCCGGAGCCCTGCGTGACCACGGTCTGCTCGAGCGGCTGCACGCCCGCGACGCCGGCTGCCTGACCCCGCCACGATACGACCCGGGCGACTGGCGGCCGGGCGACGGCGTGTGTCACGCCGAACAGATCGGCATGTACTCGCGCCGGCTGGCCGACCGCATCGCCGGAATACTGGACGACGGCGAGTTCCCGGTGATCCTGGGCGGCGACTGCTCGATCGTGCTCGGTTCCGGCATCGCCATGCACCGCCTGGGCCAGGACATCGGCGGCCGCATCGGGCTGGTGTTCGTGGACGGCCACTCGGATTTCCGGCACCCGGGCAACGCGTCATATGTGGGGGCCGCCGCCGGTGAGGACCTGGCGCTGGTCACCGGTCGCGGGCAGGCCGACCTGGCCGCGATCGAGGGCCGGCGACCCTATTTCCGCGACGTCGACGTCGTGGTGATGGGCATCCGCGCGCAGGACGAATACCGCCTCGACCTGCAGGCGGCCGGCATCGTGACGCGGCCGGTGCCAACCCTGCGCGCCGAGGGCGCGGCCCGCAGCGCGCAGTGGGCCCGCGATCAGCTGGTCGACTGTGCGGGTTACTGGGTGCACCTCGACCTGGACGTGCTCGACCCGGCGGTGATGCCGGCAGTGGACGCGCCGTCGCCCGGCGGCATCGCCTTTCCCGAGCTCGAGCTGCTGCTCGCCGGGCTGGTCGACACGCCGCACTGCCTCGGCGTGGAGATCACCGTCTTCGACCCGGACTACGACAGCGACGGCTCCTATGCCGAGGAGATCACGGCGGCGCTGGTCGCCGGGCTGAGCCCGGTGCGCACGGTGGCGGCGCGGCCCGACCTCGTTGCCGCGCGGCATGATCTCGCGGGCACGTCGCCCGCGGCCGTCGCCCGGCTCGCGCCCGCCGCGATCGAGCCGGTCGCAATCGAGCCGGTCGCAATCGAGCCGGTCGCAATCGAGCCGGCCGCGGTCGCGTCGCCCGCGATCGAGCCGGTGGCTGCCGAGCCGGTCGCGATCGAGCCGGTCGCCGCCGGGCCGGTCGCCGCCGAGCCGGCGGCCGCGTGGGAAGAGCCGGAGCCACGGTCGATCGAGGAGCGCCGGGCCTTGGCCGCCGCGGAGAGCGTGCCGCTCGCCGCCGCGGCGGTGGGGGAGGTCGACCTCCCGGCCGTGACGCTGCACGCGGTCGAGGAAGCCGACGCGGTGGACGGTTTCCCCGACGAGTTCGACCCGGCGACGTTGGAGACGGCGGTAGTACCCAGCGAGACCGAGTTGGCCGAGCAGGTCATCGAGGACAAATCGGATAATGACGACCGCGAAAGCTACGAGGTCGAGGACGCCGAGGCCAGGGACGCCAAGGTCCGGGACGGTGAGGCCCGGGACGGTGAGGTCGAGGGCGGCAAGGTCGAGGACTTCGAGGTCCGGGATGCTGAGGTCCGGGTCGGTGAGGCCGGGGACGCTGAGGCCGGGGGCGGCAAGGTCGAGGACTTCGAGGTCCGGGATGCTGAGGTCCGGGTCGGTGAGGCCGGGGACGGTGAGGTCCGGGACGGTGAGGCCGGGGACGGTGAGGTCCGGGTCGGTGAGGCCCAGGACGCCGAGGTCCGGAACGGTGAGGTCCGGGACGGCACGGTCGAAATCGGAGAGGTCCGCGACGCTGAGGCCCGGGACTCCGAGGTCGAGGACGACGAGGCCGCCGGCGACGGCGAAAGCGAGCCGGTCGATCACTGGGCCGACGCTGAGCTCGACCCGCTGCCCGCCGACCAGGACCAGGACCAGGACGAGAGTCAGGAAGCCCCGAAGCAGGACAGCCCGGTGCTGGGCGCCGCGGCCGAAACCGCGGGTGTGCCCCCGGTCAACGCACTGGGCCGCCCCATCGTGCCGCGCCCCCTGGGTTCGTCACCCGAGCTCGACTCCGACCCGCTGCCGGCCACCCGCCCCGGCATGCTGCGCCCACGCGCCTCCGACGACCGCTTCTCCCTGCCGAGCCAGCGTCCGGCGTTCGACCTGGGCCCGGAGGCCCCGGCCGACATCGCCGGAACCCCATAGCCAACTGAGTCGGTTCCCCATAGCCGACCGAGCCGGATGGGTCCCCACAGCTAACTGAGTCGGTCCCCACAGCCGACTGAGCCGGGTGGGTCCCCACACCTAATTGAGCCGGGTCCCCACAGCTGATTGAGCCGGTCTCCACAGCTGATTGAGCCGGTCCCCATGGCTACTTGTTGAGCGCGGTCAGGAAGCGCTCGACGATCGGCACGGCCGTGTCGGCCCCGGCGCCGCCGTTCTGCACCATCACCGCGAATGCCATGTCACCCTGCCAGCCGACGAACCACGCGTGCGTCTCCGGCGAACCCGACTCGAACTCCGCCGTGCCGGTCTTGCCGAAGACCGGCTTGCCCGGCACGTCCTCCAGGTCGGTGCCGGTGCCCGAGGTGATCACCGCGCGCATCATGTCGCGCAGCGGCGCCACGGTCGCGGCATCGATCGGCTGACCGTCCGGCAACGGCTTGGCCGGCGCCGGGTCGAGCACCAGCTTGGGCTGCTGGAACTTCCCGCGCGCCACGGCCGCCGTCGCACTCGCCATCGCCACCGGGCTGACCACCGTCTTGCCCTGGCCGAAGCTCGCCGCGGCCAGCTCGGTCGGGCTGTCACCGGGCGACACCGAGCCGCTGAACGCCTCCGTGCCCAGGTCCCACTCGCCGCCCATGCCGAGCGCGTCGCCGGCCGCCTTGAGCCCGTCCGCACCGAGCTTGGGCGCCAGGTTGACGAACGCGGTGTTGCAGGACTTGGCGAAGTCGGTCTTGAAGGGCACCCGGCCGAGCGCCATGTCGTGCGAGTTCTTGAACTCGCGGCCGGCCACGTTCTGCGTCTTCGGGCAGTCCACGACCGTGTCCGCGGCGACCGCCTTCTTTTGCAGCAGGCCCAGCGTGGACACCATCTTGAAGGTGGAGCCGGGCGGCACCTGACCGGTCAGCGCCACGTTGTCCGTGCCGCCGTCCGGGCCGTTCGACACGGCCAGCACCGACGAGTCACTGATCTTGATCGCGACCAGGGCGCTGGGCCGCTTCTCGGCGGCGGTGGCGGCGTCCGCGGCGGTCTGCGTGCGTACGTCGATCGTGGTTTTGACCGGAGTCCCGTCGACCGCCTTGGTGCTGTAGATCTGGGCGTCGGTCACGGTGTCGTCCGGCGCCTGGCGGGCGATCACCACGGACTGCCCGGAGGCGCCGCGCAGCTTGGTGTCGTAACGCTGCTGCAAGCCCCCGTGTCCCACCCGGTCGCCCTGGCGGATGGTGTCCTGGCCGGCGTCGATGTCCTCGCGGGTAGCCAGGTCGACCGTGCCGAGCAGGGCCCGCGCGAACGTCCGGGTCGGGGCGAGGTCGCGACTCTCCTCGGGGAACGTGGTGCCGGCGAGGGGGCGTACCTGATCTCTGATCTTGAGGTAGTCCTCGCGACGCAGGGTGATCAGGTCGACGCGGCTGCCCTCCGTGGCCTTGTCGAGACGGGACTGCAGGTCCTTCAGGTTCACCGTCACGGAGATCTTCTTGAACGCCGCGGTCAGCGCGGTGGTGAGCGCTTTCACATCGGTCACCCGGGCCGGGTCGAGCGCGACGGTGACCACCGGCCGGGGCGTCACGATCGGCTTGCCGGCGGCGTCCAGGATGGTCGCCCGCTTGGCGGCCACCGTGCGCAGCTCGAGCCGGTCGCCCTCGGCGAGCTCGCGGTGCACGATGGCCGGCTCCCAGATCACCCGCCAGCCCTTGCTGTTGCGCTTGGTCATCCGCACGGTGCTCTCGTAGGACCACGGCGAGCCGTTCGGCAGCGTCCAGTCGAGCTTGATCGTGCTGGTCGCGATCTCGCCGGTCTCCTTGGCCTCGCCGACCCGGCTGACCAGCAGCGTCTCGGCCGGCATGTCACCGACGAGCCCGGTGATGCCGGTGTAGACGTCGGCGGCCTTGATCGCCGAGCCGTCCGCGTTGACGAAGCCGACCTTGCTGAGGTCGCCGGTCTTCCAGCCGGTCAGGAAGGCGCCCAGCGTGTCGGCCGGGCCGTCCGAGCCGCACGCTGCGACGCCGCTGAGCAGCAGCGTCGTCGTCGCCATCGCCGCGGCGGCACGCCGGACCGCGGAAACGCGGCCTCGCGTGGGTGGCGGTGTGCGGCGCATGTTCACTCTCCTGGAGACGGCTGGTCGAAGATGACTCGCGAAAACCTACCGAACGGTAAACGCTCTTCGGCCGAGATGATGTCCGCCGCTGGGTGATCTGTATCAAATTCGGGTTCGGATCGGCACGTTCGCGACCTCCGCGTGACCGAGGCCCCGGATTCCGCGAGCGGCCACGCCGTAGGCTGTGCTGGACGCGTTTAGCCCACAGAGTCGTGGGCTGAGGGGAGTGCCAGGCATGGCTGTCGCCGACGAGGCAGCAACCGATTCCGGACCAGAGATCGACTTCGTGCCGGGCCCGGGGCTGGCCCTGACCGGCCGGCTGGGAGCGTCCGAGGACAGCGAGCTCGATGAGCCGTTGCCCAACGCTGAGCGCCTGGTCGGCGAGGCGGTGGCGCGGGCCGGTCAAGATCACGTGACGGCCGCGCTGGTGGACCGCTTCTGGCGGTTCGCGCCCGACGAGGAGCTGGTCGGGTTCACGCCGGAGGAGATGTTCGCGGCCGCCCTGGCGCACCGCGAGCTCGCCGCCGAGCGGCTGCCGGGCCAGCTGCGGCTGGACATCAGCGCGCCCGATCGTGAGGAACCGCACACGGTGGTGTCGATCGTCACCGACGACATGCCGTTCCTGGTCGACTCGGTGACCGCGCTGCTCACCGCCCATCAGCTCGAGGTGCACCTGCTGGTGCACCCGCTGATCGTGGTGCGCCGCGAACCGCTCGGCCGGCTCGCCCAGCTCGAGGCCGACGTCGAGCCGGACGACGCGATCGACGGCGACCTGGTGGAGAGCTGGATCCGGATCGAGATCGACCCGGTGCGCGACCCGGCCGCCCGCGAGCAGCTGCACAACGAGGTGCGCCGGGTGCTCACCGACGTGCGTGACGCGGTGGAGGACTGGCCGCGCATGCGCCAGCGGGCCGTGGTGATCGCCGACGAGCTGGCCGCCGCGCGCGGCTCGGACACCAGGCTGCCGGTGCCGGACAAGGACGTCACCGACTCGATCGAGCTGCTCAAGTGGCTCGCCGCCGACCATTTCACGTTCCTGGGCTACCGGGAGTACGAGCTCCGCGACGACGTCCTGCACACGGTGGACGGCACGGGGCTGGGCATCCTGCGCGGGGAGAGCACGCCGCGGGCGCTGTCGTCGATGACCCCGGAGGCATATCAGAGGGCGCTGGAAAAGCGGCTGCTGGTGATCACCAAGGCCAACTCGCGGGCCACCGTGCATCGGTCGGCCTACCTCGACTACATCGGCGTCAAGGTCTTCGACGACCACGGCCAGGTGGTCGGCGAGCGCCGTTTCCTCGGGCTGTTCTCCAGCTCGGCATACCGCACCAGCGTGCGTGAGCTGCCGGTGGTCCGGCGCAAGGTGATGGAGGTGCTGGACCGCTCCGGCCTCTCCCCGCGCGGTCACTCCGGCAAGGACCTGCTGCAGATCCTGGAGACCTATCCGAGGGACGAGCTCTTCCAGATCAAGACCGATGACCTGTACGAAGCGGTGATCGGCGTGCTGCGCATGGCCGGCCGCCGCCAGCTGCGCCTCTTCCTGCGCCGGGACGGCTACGGCCGCTTCATCTCCTGCCTGATCTACCTCCCGCGGGACCGCTTCACCACGGCCAACCGGCTGTGCATGCAGGAGATCCTGCTGCGTGAGCTCAACGGCATCGGGGTCGACTACACCACCCGGGTGACCGAGCGGATGCTGGCCCGGGTGCACTTCGTGGTGCGCACCGACCCGGCCGACCCGCCGAGCGGCGTGGATCCGAACGAGCTGGCCGAGATGCTGGCCGACGCCACCCGCATGTGGGACGACGACTTCGACCTGGTACTGGAACGCAAACTGGGCGAGGAGCCGGCAAAAGACCTTTTCTCGCGGTACGCGACCGCGTTCCCGGACAGTTACAAGGACGGGCACACGCCCTACGAGGCGGTGCAGGACCTCGCCAAGCTGGAGCTGCTCGAGGAGCCGGGCCAGCTCGAGATGCACCTCTATCGCAAGCGGCACGTGAGCAAGTCCGGGGACGTCGAGGTGGACGACCACGACATCCGCTTCAAGGTCTATCGCTACGGCGAGCCGATGATGCTGTCCGCGGTGCTGCCGGTGCTGCACTCGCTGGGCGTCGAGGTGGTGGACGAGCGGCCCTACGAGGTGCGTCGCCCCGACGGCACGGTCTATCTCTACGATTTCGGGCTGCAGCCGCCGACCGAGCATCGGGAGCTGTCCGAGGTGCGGCCCCAGGTGGAGAACGCGTTCGCGGCCGCCTGGCGGGGCGAGGCCGAGGTGGACGGGTTCAACGAGCTCGTGCTGCGCGCCGGGCTGACCTGGCGGCAGGCGGTCGTGCTGCGGGCGTACGCGAAATATCAGCGCCAGACCGGGAACGTCTTCTCGCAGCGTTACGTGGAGTCCACCTTCGTGGCCTACCCGGAGATCGCGCGCCTGCTGGTGCAGCTCTTCGAGATGCGCTTCGCGCCCCGGCTGACCATCGGTGAGCAGGAGCGGGTCAAGCGTTCCGCCGACCTGGCCGAGCAGATCACCGTGCTGCTCGACGGGGTGGAGAGCCTCGACCAGGACCGGATCCTGCGGTCCTATCTGACGCTGATCCAGGCCACCCTGCGGACCAGCTTCTTCCAGAAGGGCCCGGACCAGCGGCCGAAGTCCTACGTGGCGTTCAAGCTCGACCCGCAGGCCATCCCGGATCTTCCGCAGCCACGCCCGAAGTACGAGATCTTCGTCTATTCGCCGCGCTTCGAGGGCGTGCATCTGCGCTTCGGCGCGGTGGCCCGGGGCGGTCTGCGCTGGTCGGACCGTCGCGAGGACTTCCGCACCGAGATCCTCGGCCTGGTCAAGGCGCAGATGGTGAAAAACGCGGTGATCGTGCCGGTGGGCGCCAAGGGCGGCTTCGTGTTGAAGCAGAAGCCGGGCGACCGCGACGAGGCGGTGGTCTGCTATCGCCAGTTCATCACCGCGCTGCTGGACGTGACCGACAACATCCTGAGCGGCAAGATCGTGGCGCCGCGCGACGTGGTCCGGCACGACGGCGACGACCCCTACCTGGTGGTGGCGGCGGACAAGGGCACCGCCACGTTCTCCGACATCGCCAACGAGATCTCCGTGGCCAAGGACTTCTGGATGGGCGACGCGTTCGCCTCCGGCGGCTCGGCGGGCTACGACCACAAGAAGATGGGCATCACCGCCCGTGGCGCCTGGGAGTCGGTCAAGAAGCACTTCCGGGACATGGGCGTGGACACCCAGTCGCAGGACTTCACCGTGGTCGGCGTCGGCGACATGTCCGGCGACGTGTTCGGCAACGGCATGCTGCTGTCCGAGCACATCCGGCTGGTGGCCGCCTTCGACCACCGGCACATCTTCCTCGATCCCACCCCGGACGCGGCCACTTCGTTCGCCGAGCGGCGGCGGCTGTTCGACCTGCCGCGGTCGTCCTGGGCGGACTACGACGCCACCAAGATCAGTGCGGGCGGCGGGGTGTTCCCGCGCTCGGCGAAGTCGATCCCGATCTCGCCGGAGGTGCGCACGGCGCTCGACCTGGGCGACGTGTCCGCACTGTCGCCGCCCGAACTGATGAAGGCCATCCTCGGCGCGCCGGTCGACCTGCTGTGGAACGGCGGCATCGGCACCTATGTGAAGGCGGTCTCCGAGACCCACGCCGAGGTCGGCGACAAGGCCAACGACCCGATCCGGGTGAACGGCCGCGACCTGCGCGCCAAGGTCGTCGGCGAGGGCGGCAACCTGGGCCTGACCCAGCGCGGCCGGATCGAGTTCGCCCGGTCCGGCGGTCGCATCTTCACCGACTTCATCGACAACACCGCCGGCGTGGACTGCTCCGACCACGAGGTGAACATCAAGATCCTGCTGGGCGGCGCGGTCGCCGACGGCGAGCTGAGCACCCCGGACCGCGACGAGTTGCTGGCCGCGATGACCGACGAGGTCGCCGCGCTGGTGCTGCGGGACAACTACGAGCAGGCCACCGCGCTGGGCAACGCCTGCGCGCAGGCCCACTCGCTGCTGCCGGTGCACCGCCGCATGCTGATCGAGATGGAACGCGACGGCCGGCTCAACCGCGAGCTGGAGGCGCTGCCCACCGACGAGGAGCTGGCCGCCCGCTACGAGGCCGGCGACGGGCTCACCGCGCCGGAGTTCGCCGTGCTGCTGGCCTATGTGAAGATCGGCCTGGAACGCGCCGTGCTGGCGTCCAGCCTGGTCGACGAGCCGTGGACCACGGACGTGCTGGCGCGTTACTTCCCGACGCCGCTGCGCGAGCGCTTCGCCGCCCGGATGGCCGGGCACCGGCTGCGCCGCGAGATCATCGCGACGGTGCTGGTCAACGAGGTGGTCAACCGCGGCGGCACGTCGTTCGTGTTCCGCGCGATGGAGGAGAGCGGCGCGTCCGCGGCGGACATCGTGCGGGCCTACGTGGTGGTCCGCGACGTCTACCGGCTGAACGACCTGTGGAATGCGGCCGAGGCGCTGGACTCGGTCGGACCCACCAAGGCGCAGATCAAGGTCTGCCTGGAGACCCGGCGGCTGCTCGACCGGGCGGTGCGCTGGCTGGTCAGCAACCGGCGCTCGCCGATCGACGTGGCCGGCGAGACCGAGCGGCTCGGACCCGGCGTCGCCGCGCTCCTGCCGCAACTGCCCGACGTGCTGGTCGGCGCCGAGCACGAGTCGCTGGACAACCACGTCGCGTTCCTCGCCGACCTGGGCATCCCGGACGAGCTGGCGGAGTCGGTGGCCCGCACGGTCTACGGCTTCGGCTTCTTCGACATCCTGGAGACGGCCAAGGTCACGCAGCGCGAGCTGACCGAGGTGGCACAGGTCTATTTCGTGCTCTCCGAGCGCTTCCAGATCGACACGCTGCTCTCGCACATCTCCAAGCTGCCGCGCAACGACCGCTGGCAGACGCTGGCCCGGATGGCACTGCGCTACGACCTGTACGCCGCGCTGGCCGGGCTGACCGCCGAGGTGTTGCAGTCCACTCCCGCGGAGAACTCCCCGGAGGACCGGGTGTCGGAGTGGGAGCAGGTGAACGCCGCCTCGATCGCCCGCGCCGGCAACGCCATGGGCAGCGTCGACGACTCACCGGCGGACCTGGCCGCTCTGTCGGTGCTGCTGCGCCAGATCCGCACCCTGGTCAAGACCTCGTCGTCGGGCTAGGTACCCCCGAGGGGTATATAGTCGAGTCATGGAGCGGTTGATCGAGCTGGAGATCGGCGGGATGACGTGCGCCGCGTGCGCCAACCGCATCGAGAAGAAGCTCAATCGCCTGGACGGCGTGAGCGCGACGGTGAACTACGCCACCGAGAAGGCGCGCGCCCGGGTGCCGGCCGAGGTGTCCGCGGAAGACCTGATCGCCGTGGTGGAGAAGACGGGTTATCAGGCGGCACTGCCGTCCGCCCCCGCACCTCAGGCGGCGGCGGGGGACCCGCTGCGTACCCGTCTGATCGTGAGCGCGCTGCTCAGCGCGCCCGTCATCGTGCTGGCGATGGTTCCGGCCTGGCAGTTCGACTACTGGCAATGGCTGTCGCTGACGCTGGCCGCGCCGGTCGTGGCCTATGGCGGCTGGCCGTTCCACCGAGCCATGGCGATCAACCTGCGGCACGCCGCCGCGACCATGGACACGCTGGTCTCGATCGGCACGCTGGCTGCCTTCGGCTGGTCGGTGTGGGCGCTGTTCCTCGGTGACGCGGGCATGCCCGGCATGACCCACCCGTTCTCGCTGACCGCCCGCGGCGGCGACGCGATCTATCTGGAGGCGGCCGCCGGTGTGACGACGTTCCTGCTGGCCGGGCGATATCTGGAGGCCCGCGCCAAGCGAACGGCCGGCGACGCGCTGCGCTCACTGCTGGCGCTGGGCGCCAAGACCGTGACGGTGATCCGCGCCGGCGCGCCGGTCACCATCCCCGCCGACCAGTTGCTGGTCGGCGACGAGTTCGAGGTGCGGCCGGGCGAAAAGGTGGCCACCGACGGCATCGTCGTGGACGGCGCCTCGGCAATCGACCGCAGCCTGATCACCGGCGAGTCGGCTCCCGTCGAGGTGCGCCCGGGAGACGAGGTGACCGGCGCGACGGTGAACGCCGGCGGCCGCCTGCTGGTGCGCGCCACCCGGGTCGGCGCGGACACCCAACTGGCCCAGATGGCCCGCCTGGTGGAAGCGGCCCAGGACGGCAAGGCGGCGGTGCAGCGGCTGGCCGACCGGATCGCCGCGGTCTTCGTGCCGATCGTGCTGGCCTTGGCCGCCGGCACGCTGGGCTATTGGCTCGGCACCGGCCAGGACACGACAACGGCCTTCACCGCCGCCGTGGCCGTGCTGATCATCGCCTGCCCGTGCGCTCTCGGCCTGGCCACCCCCACGGCCCTGCTGGTAGGCACCGGCCGAGGCGCCCAACTGGGCATCCTCATCCGAGGCGTGACAGCTTTGGAATCCACCCGCCGGGTGAACACGATCCTGATCGACAAGACCGGCACGGTAACCACCGGCGCGATGACGGTGACCGAACTCCGAGCTCTCCCCGCCCAGCACACGCCTGCGCGCTCTGAACAAAGCGCCCCAAATCCGGCCCCCGCGGATGCGGCCGGGCTTTCGTCTCTGAGTGCGGACGCGTCTGCGGGTCCGACGCCTGTTGATGCGGATGCGCCGGCCTCGGCGTCTGTGGATGGCGCGGCGGTGCTTGCGGCCGTCGACGAGATGCTGCGGTTGGCCGGCGCTGTGGAGAGCCCGTCGGAGCACCCGCTCGGACGGGCGATCGCGGCCGCCGCCCAGGCGCGTGGTTCGCTTCCCGCGGTGACCGACTTCCAAGCGACGGCCGGGGTGGGCGTGCGCGGATCGGTCGAGGGTCGGGAGGTCGAGGTCCGCCGCGCCACGACCCCTCCGGACGCCTTTGCTCTGCTTCCCGAGAGGGAGCGCTTCCTGGCAGGAAGCAGAGGGGCTCTGCTTCCTGAGGGGGAGCGCTTCCCAGGAGGAAGCAGAGGGGCTCTGCTTCCTGAGGGGGAGCGCTTCCTTGGAGGAAGCAGAGCAAAGGGCGTGCAGACGTGGGTTGAGGTGGTTGTCGACGGGGTGGTTCGTGGGCAGATCGGGCTCTCTGATCCGGTGCGTGCGTCCAGTGCCGGCGCTGTGCGTGACTTGCGGGAGCTGGGGTTGGATCCGGTGCTGCTCACCGGTGACGCGGAGCCTGTTGCCCGGGCTGTGGCGGCTGAGGTTGGCATCACTGAGGTGGTTGCTGGTGTCTCGCCGGTCGGCAAGGTCGAGGTGGTCCGTGGTCTTCAGCGGCGTGGCCGGGTGGTGGCGATGGTTGGTGATGGTGTGAACGATGCCGCGGCTCTGGCTCAGGCTGATCTGGGTTTGTCGATGGGGGCGGGCTCCGATGTGGCGATCGAGGCGTCCGATCTGACGCTGATCCGTGGCGACCTGAGCGCGGCGGCTGACGCTGTGCGGCTCTCCCGACGCACCCTGGGCATCATCCGGGGGAACCTCTTCTGGGCCTTCGCCTACAACGTGGCAGCCCTGCCACTGGCCGCGTTGGGCCTGCTCAACCCCATGATCGCCGGCGGTGCGATGGCCCTGAGCTCAGTCTTCGTAGTCCTCAACAGCCTCCGCCTGCGCGGCTTCCAGCCCGCCGCATCCTGACCGCCGCACGCCCTTTGCTCTGCAGACATATACGCAACACCCACGCGCCCCGAGAGCCGGCGTGATCGGCGGCGGGCCGAGTGGGTGCCCGATGGGTCGCGCTGCGACGTCGCGCCCGAGTGGGGTGCCTGATGGGTTGCGCTGGGATGGTCGCGCGGGCGGGCCGGAAGGTAGGGCCGTGCCGGGAGGCTGGGGAGGGACGTCCCTGCGGGAGGCCGTGCGCGACCGGAGGGTGGCGTGGTGGTTGGCCGGCCGCGGGCGCGCCGAAAGAGGAGAACCAAAGGCGCGGCCCGCGGCCGGGGTCTGGGGGTGGGTCTGGAAAGCGGTGAGCCGGGCTCGCTGCCGATCGCTCCCGAGATCGATCGCGTGCCCGGCTCACCCGATGTCATCGGGTTTTCGAACTGGTCCCGAAGTTCGAATGCCCGATGACTTCCCCAGATCCACCTGCAGACATGACGCTACGTGGTGGTAACTACGCGGCGGAAGCCCTGGGTGTGCGAACTATCCGTTCGGTCAGGGGGAATCCCCCATGTGAACGTCGGAGAGTAATTACGTGGGCGTTGCAGAGAGTGATTAGTTGTCTCGTCTGATCGTTTCGATCAGGGCCAGGATCTGGCGCAGCGCGGGGCGGAACACGCGCAGCCGGGAGAGCGCGACCAGGCGGTCGATGAGCGGCACCACGCCGTCGATCAGCTGCCTCGTGCGCCTCGCCTCGGGCGACTTGTCGTAGACCCAGAAGAGGATCACGCCCATCCAGCCGAGCCAGAGCAGCTCCGGCAACTCGCGCCGCAGCTCCGGGTCGAGCTTGGCCGACGATCCCTCGACCACGTCCCGGAAGATCGCGATCGCCGCCTCCCGGGACGGCGAGGACTCCCGGGAGAACGGGCTCAGCGGCGACGTCGGCTCGGCCGCGGTCTTGAAGAAGGTGGCGGCGAACGAGTGGTAGGGCTCGTTCACGTCGATGCCGGCGTGCAGCACCCCGCGCAGCCGGTCGGCGAAGTCACGCTCGGCGCTCAGCACCGCCTCGGACGCCACCCGGTGCGCGGTCTGGTTGCTGTCGTAGAACCCCTGGATCAGGTGTTCCTTGGAGTCGAAGTAGTAATACGCGTTGCCGACCGCGACGCCCGCCTCCGATGCGATCGCCCGCATGGTCGTCTCCGCGTAACCCCGCTCGCGGAACAGCCGCAGCGCGGTCTCCAGGATCAGCTGCCGGGTCTGCTCGCCGCGCGGTTTGGCCCGCCGAGGCATCGGCTCGGTCGCGTCATCGGCAGCCGTCGTCACAGACGTCACCGTAGTCCGCCTCCCTGGTGGAGCGGCGGACGGCAGCCGCCGCGGCGATGAACCTGCGCGCCGCCGGGAGCAGATGTGGCCGGCTCAGGCGGTCGGCCATCCCGCGGTAGTCGGCCAGCGCCCACAGGCAGGCCAGCCAGGCGCCGTCGTGCACGTACACCGCTCCGGTGTCGGCGATGACCGTCAGATCCCGCAGCGTGGCGTCGTGGTCGAGGCCCGGGAATCGGCCGCGGGCCTCGGCCGATCCGGCCGCGACGAATTCCAGCGGTACGAGCTGCGCACGCCCCGTCAGCCAGTGGCGTGCCGCCCGGCAGATCGGGCAGCCCTCGTCGAAGAGGACGGTGAACGATCCGATCCGGCCGGCCCCGTGACCGGCCGGATCGGTGGTCTCCGTCATGCCGGGGCCGGGGGCGGTGTCGTCCCCGGGCGCGGCTGCGGCCTATTTGGGACGGCGGGGTGGCTCGGCCAGTTCCCGCCGGGCGGCATTTGTTGCGGCGGCGGCTGCGGGAGGCGGCCGGCCGGCGGCAGCGGCGGGTGGCCCTGCTGCTGGCGGAGGCGTCCCCGGCGGTAGCGGTTGAGGAAGAAGACGTTGAAGAAGTGCAGGACGCCCAGCACGAGCAGCACCAGGCCGATCTTCAGGGAGAGCGTCTCGAGCGCCCCGGCCGCGCTCGGCACCTCGGCGGTGGAGCGCATCGCGACCGCCACGTATCCGAGATTGAGCAGGTAGAAGCCCATCACCAGGAGCTGGTTGACGGCTCGGGCGAGCTTGCTGTCGTCGAAGACGTCCTCCAGGAAGACCAGCCCGTTGCGGGACAGCGTGGTCGCCACCCAGACCGTCAGCCCGACGCTGATCGCCAGGTAGGCCAGGTACATCCAGACCTTGTGGTCCACGATCGGCACCCTTCTTGAACACGTTCAAATGTTGTCCCCCTGAAGATAGAGGCAATATTGAACGTGTTCAAGTGTGCTTCCGATCACGCCGGCGTCACGGGTGGGCGTGGGGTGACACTCCAGGACGAATCGATCGGTTTGAGATCGGGAGGGTTGCTTGCTGAACCGGTTCGGCTATCTTGGGTCGGACGGCTCGGGGGGCGTCGACCTGCGACTCCGGTTGTCGCGCCAGGATTTCCAGCGATCACGGCATGTCTTTCGACACGCGCGCTGCAATATTCTCAGCTGTGACGACCGTTACGCTGCGGCTACGAGATTGGTCGCCGGACAATCAAATAGGAAACAAACCTAATGGTAGGGGACTCAAGAATGGCCGCCACCCGTCTCCCGGGCACGCCCCGGCTGCTGCGCGCGCTGAACGACCGAGCAGCGCTCGAGCTGCTGCTGAGCCGCGGCCCGCTGACCAGGGCGCAGCTCGGCGAGATGACCGGGCTCAGCAAGGTGACCGCCTCGCAGCTGGTCGAGCGGCTGGAGGAGCGCGGGCTGGTCCGGCGCGTCGGCGAGCAGGCCGGCGGACGCGGGCCGAACGCCCAGCTCTATGCCGTCACGCCCGGCAGCGCCCACGTGGTCGGCGTCGAGGTCGGCCCGGACCTGGTGATCGCCGCCTGCGCGGACATCACCGGCGCGATCATCGGACGGGTCGAGCAGTCGACCAAGGACACCGACGACCCGGTCGGCGTGGTGCACAGCGCGGTGGTCCAGGCCGCCGCCCGGGCCGGCGCCGACACCAGTTCGGTACGCCGCGTGGTGCTCGGCACGCCCGGCCTGGTCGACCCCAAGACCGGCGAGATCTCGTACGCGTACGACCTGCCGCGGTGGCACAAGGGCCTGCTCGACGACCTGCGCCGGGACCTGAGCGTCCCGGTCGCGTTCGGCAACGACGTGAACCTGGCCGCCGTCGCCGAGGCGCACAGCGGTGCCGCAGTGGGCGAGAGCGACTTCGTGCTGATCTGGGTGGACCGCGGTGTCGGCCTGGCCACGATGATCGACGGCAAGCTGCACCAGGGCGCGACCGGCGCGGCCGGCGAGATCGGCTGGCTGCCGGTCCCGGGCGCCGAGGTGCCGCGGGATGTCGCCCGGCGTGGCGTGCGGGGCGCGTTCCAGGCCCTGGTCGGCAACGACGCGGCCAAGGCGATCGGTCGCAAGCACGGCTTCCGGGGCGCCGAGGCGGCCGACGTGGTGCGCGCCGCGGTGGCCGCGGGCGAGGCCGGCGAACCGGTGCTGGACGAGCTGGCCGGTCGGCTGGCGCTCGGCGTGGCCTCCACCTGCGTGGTGCTGGACCCGCCGCTGGTCGTGCTGGCCGGCGAGATCGGCCAGGCCGGCGGCACCGAGCTGGCCGACCGGGTGGCCCGCGAGGTGGCCGCGATCACGCTGGTCTCTCCCCGCGTGGTGCCCGGCCAGGTCGCCGTGGAGCCGGTGCTGCACGGCGCGCTGCGGATGGCGCTGGACGCGGTCCGCGACGAGGTCTTCGGCTCGACAACGGGTTAACCCCTTCCCCAGCCGCACGTGTCCTGCGTGGTTGGATGGACGCGTGCCTGAGGCTGCTGTTGTCACACCGCCCGACGAAGACACCGTGATCGCGTTCGACCAGGTCAGCGTGGTGCGCAGCGGCAATCATCTGCTGCGCGGCCTGTCCTGGCAGGTGGAGCTGGACGAGCGCTGGGTGGTGCTCGGCCCGAACGGCGCGGGCAAGACCACGCTGCTCAATCTGGCGTCCGGCCGGATGCACCCGTCCCGCGGCAAGGCCTATGTGCTGGGCGAGCGCCTGGGCCGCACGGACATCAACGAGCTGCGCACCCGGATCGGCATCACCACCGGGCAGCTCGCCGACCGGGTGCCGCCGGACGAGCGGGTGCTCGACGTGGTGGTCACCGCGGCCTGGTCGGTGGTCGGCCGGTGGCGGGAGAGCTATGACCCGCAGGACGAGGCCCGGGCCCGGGCGCTGCTCGGCCAGCTGGGGATGAGCGCGCTCGTGGAGCGTACGTTCGGGACCTTGTCCGAGGGGGAGCGCAAGCGGACCCAGATCGCCCGCGCCCTGATGACCGACCCAGAGCTGATGCTGCTCGACGAGCCCACCGCCGGTCTCGACCTGGGCGGCCGCGAGGATCTGCTGAGCCGGCTCACCGAGCTGGCCGAGGATCCGGACGCCCCGGCGATGGTGCTGGTGACGCATCACGTCGAGGAGATCCCGCCCGGTTTCACGCACGCCATGCTGCTGCGCGAGGGCGAGGTGGTGGCGGCCGGGCTGCTGGGTGCGACGCTGACCGCGGACAATCTCTCCAAGACCTTCGGGGTGCCCTTGATCGTGCAACGCAGCGGCGACCGCTTCACCGCCCGGGGGGCGTGATGACCGCGCCCCGGATCGTCGTGGTCGGCAGCGCCAACATGGACCTCGTCGGGCTGGCGGCGACACTGCCCGGACCGGGCGAGACCGTGCTCGGCGACGACTTCGTGATGACCCCCGGCGGCAAGGGCGCCAACCAGGCCATCGCCGCGGCCCGCGCGGGTGGCGACTGCACGTTCCTCGGCGCGATCGGCTCCGACTCGTTCGGGGTGACGATCAACGCTCGGCTGGCCGCGGCCGGGGTGGACGTGGCCTCGGTGCGCACGAGTTACGGCTCGTCCGGCGTCGCGGTGATCATGGTGGACCGCGCCGGGGAGAACTCGATCCTGGTCAGCCCGGGCGCCAACCGCACGTTCGTCAACCTGTCGGACGCCGAGAAGTCGCTGATCGCCGGCGCCGACGTGCTGGTCTGCCAGCAGGAGATCCCGGTGGCCACGGTGACCGAGGCGGCCCGCGCGGCGCAGGCCGGCAGCACCCGGGTGGTGCTCAACGCGGCGCCCGCCCGCGAGCTGCCGCCCGAGCTGCTGCACGCGGTCGACCTGCTGGTGGTCAACGAGGTGGAGGCGCGGGCGATCACCGGGCCCGGCGAGCTGAACATCGACGCGCTGGTCGCGGTCGTGCCCCGGGTGGTGCTGACCATGGGCGGCGCCGGCGCCTGGTATGCGGATCGCGAGGGCGTCACCGCCAAGGTGCCGTCGTTCCCGGTCGAGGTGGTCGACACCACGGCCGCGGGCGACGCGTTCTGCGGCGCGCTGGCGGTCGCCTGGGGCGAGGGCCGGGAGATGGTCGACGCGGTGCGCTGGGCCTCGGCGGCCGGTGCGGTCTGCGTACGCAAGGTGGGCGCCTATCCGTCCCTGCCCACCCGGGCCGACATCGAACTTCTCTACGCGACCGCTCAGGCCTGACGGGCGGTCGACACGAAGCGGTGCACCTCGGAGCGCAGCACCTCGGCGAGCTGCGAGAGCCCGGCGGTGCCGCTGTCGTGACCGCCGTCCACCGCGGTCGCGATGCCGTTGACCAGCCCGCTCATCTCGCGGATGCTGCCGGTCACCGCCTCCAGCACGTTCACCGCGTCGGCCGCCGCCTGCTGGACCGTGTTGACCTGGCCCATGATCTCCTCGCTGGAGCTGCTGGTCTCGTTCGCCAGCGTCTTGACCTCGCCGGCCACCACGCTGAAGCCCCGGCCCGCCTCGCCGGCCCGCGCCGCCTCGATGGTCGCGTTCAGCGCCAGCAGCCGGGTCTGCGAGGCGACCTGGTTGATCAGGTCGACCGCGTGCCGGATCTGGTCCGAGGCGGTGCGCAGCGAGGTCACCGTGTCCAGGCCGCGCTCGGCGTCGGCGACCGCGTTCTGCGCGAAGTCGGCCAGCCCGTTCGCGGACGCGCCCATCTCGGTGGCCGCGGTGGCGACCTGCTCGGAGACGGTCAGCACGGCCGATTCGAGCTCGTCGGCCAGCGCCAGCCGGGACTGCGCGGCCTCGTTGACCCGGTCCGCGGTGACCGCCACCTGCGCGCTCGACTCGGCGATCTGCTTGGCCGCGTTGCGGAACGCGCCCTGCATGCCCCGGGTCAGGAACCGCCGGTGGAAGCGTTTCTCGGCGGCCGCCTCGCACGCCGCGCCCGCCTCGCGCACGAACGCGTCGGTGTTGTCCAGCAGACCGTTCAGGGCGGTACGCGCGATGACCGCCTTCTCCGACTCGCCCAGCGACGGCATCCGCGCCTCGAGGTCACCGGCCGCGGCCTCGCGGCACACCTCGGCGATCAGCGTGAGAACCCGGTCGTTGTCTACGGTGTTGACCGTCGTGGTGGCGTTCCGGCGGATCACGAGCGCCCTCCGTTGGTCAGCTCCCACACGAACTGTTCGTAGTTCTGGCCCCGCTCGGCGAGCACCTGCTGCATCATCTTCCAACCCGCGTCCAGGGCGGCCGGCGAGGCGCTGTGCCGGCGTTCCTCGGCGCGCAGCTTCGCGTAGAGGTCGCCGGCCGCGGCCACGGCGGCGGGCTCGGGCTTGCGCCGGTTGGAGTGGTATCCGACGACCTTGCCGTGCGCGTCGAAGCTCGGTGTCACGTGGGCGAGCACCCAGTAGTGGGCCCCGTCCGCGGCCAGGTTGACCACGTACGCGAAAAGCTCCTTGCGCTCCTTGACCGTGTCCCACAGCAGCTTGAAGACGGCGCGGGGCATGTCGGGATGCCGGATCACGCTGTGCGGCTGGCCGATCGCCTCGTCCTCGCGCAGCGCGGAGATCCGCAGGAACACGTCGTTGGCATAGGTCAGCACGCCGCGGAGATCGGTCTTGGTGACGATGATCTCGTCCTCGCCGAACGTCCGCTCGGTGCCCGTGGGTCGAACCTGCGTCGCTCTCATGGTTTCCTGATCGTCCCTGTTCGGTCCGATTCAAGACGGCGATTCGGCGGAATCGCTCAACGACCCGTCGGGCCGCCTTCGAGCGCCCGCTGCAGGGCTCGATAGATCTGGCCGAAACGCTGCCGGTTGTCCGTGCGCAGCAGCAGAATGTCGGCGCCGCGCACCCGGCCCCAGATCTCCAGGCTGCGGCTGCCCTTGTCGTAGGACCGGTCGACCCGCTCGAGCACCAGGTCGGCGACCGGCACCGCGATCAACCCGACCAGGATGCCGCCGCCGACCAGCCCGACCGTGGTGCCGGTGGAGGTGTCCAGGGCGATCGCGACCAGGATGCCGAGCGCGCCGATCGCGAGCGGGATCAGCATCGCGATGCCCAGCGCGCCGCGCCCGGCCACCGCGCCCCAGGAGCGCCGCCCGCGCCGGTGCCAGATCTGCGCGAAGTCGTCGAGCGCCCAGGCCCGGTCCGCGATCCGCACGCCGGTCGAGGTGATCCGCACTTCCTGGTCCTTGTAGTACGTGATCATCGCGCCTCCCCGGCCCCACCCCGAATCTACCGTTTGTAGGCTGACCGGAACCGATCGACGAGGAGAGGCCCGTGCCCGATTTTGTGACCCTGCAGGTGGCGGACGGCATCGGCACGATCCGGCTGGATCGGCCACCGATGAACCCGCTGAACACCCAGGTCCAGGAGGAGCTCCGGGCCGCGGCACAGCAGGCGGCGACCGATCCCGAGATCCGCGCGGTGATCGTCTGGGGTGGTGCGAAGGTCTTCGCGGCCGGCGCCGACATCACCGAGTTCGTCTCCAAGACCTTCCAGGACATGACCGTACGCGCGAGCCGGCTGAGCAGCGCCTTCGATGCGATCGCCAAGATCCCGAAGCCCACCGTCGCGGCCGTCACGGGATATGCCCTGGGTGGTGGCTGCGAGCTCGCCCTGGCCTGTGACTGGCGGGTGGTGGCCGACGATGCCAAGCTCGGCCAGCCGGAGATCCGGCTGGGCATCATCCCGGGCGCGGGCGGCACCCAGCGGCTGGCCCGGCTGATCGGCCCGGCGCGCGCCAAGGACCTGGTGTTCTCCGGTCGCATGGTGGACGCCGAGGAGGCGCTGCGGATCGGCCTCGCCGACCGGGTGGCGCCGGCCGCCGAGGTCTACGCGACCGCGGCCGAGATGCTGAAGCACTACACCACCGGCCCAGCCCTCGCGTTGCGTGCCGCGAAGCTCGCCATCGACGGCGGCCTGGACATGGATCTCGCCTCCGGGCTGGCCTGGGAGAGCCAGTTGTTCGCCGGCCTGTTCGCCACTGAGGACCGGGTCGAGGGCACGACCGCCTTCGTGGAAAAGCGGAAACCCAAGTTCACTGGGCAGTAGGTGCTCGCGGATATCGATCGTTTGACATAAAGTTCGCCGTTGTGACGGGACCGGTTTCGGGTGCGGCGTCGCCGAGGCGCGCCGTACGCGTGGCGATCGCCCTCGTGGCCGGCCAGGCCGCCCTCTGTCTCGTCATCGGCTGGCTCACCTTCGGACCCGGTCCGGGCGCCTCGCAGGTCGGCCGGGCCACCGATCGGGCGGCCGCCGCGCCGCACGCGGTGATGCCGACCGCGAGCATCGGCCAGCCCGCCGCGCCGATGCCGCTCCCGCCGCCCGGATCCTCCTCGTCGCCCGCGACCACGCCGCCCCGGCACACGTCGGCGCCGGCCACGACGCGCCGGTCGACCCCGCCCGCCGAGTCGAAGGGCCGCACGGTCCTGAAGCCGGACGAGAAGATCGCGCCGCCGCCCGGGGACCCTACCCCGGCCGGCCCCACCGGGCAGGCGAATCCGAAGCCGCCGAACAACGTGGTCACCACCGCGACACCGAATCCGGGCGGCGTGCAGGGCCCGGTCACCGAGGGCGACGTGTGCGAGCCCGAGGGCGCCAGGGGGCTGACCGATGACGACGACCCGCTGCGCTGCCTGAAGAACGCCGACGGCGAATTGCGCTGGCAAACGGTGTAAAGGCGAGCAACGCCTACACTGCCATTCATGTCCCTCGTCCAGGGCCGGCCCGGCCGGCACGCCCTCGGCGTGGACTTCGGCACCTCCAACACGGTCGCGGTGGCCCGCTGGCCGGACGGCCGCGCCCGGCCGATCCTGATCGACGGCTCGCCGCTGCTGCCGTCCGCGGTCTATGCCGAGGCCGAGGGCGGGCTGGCGGTGGGCCGGGACGCGGTCTACAGCGCCCGGATCGATCCGTCCCGATTCGAGCCCAATCCCAAGCGCCGGATCGACGACGGCCGGGTGCTGCTCGGCGACCGTGAGGTGCGGGTCGTCGAGATGGTCGGCGCGGTGCTCACCCGGGTCGCGGAGGAGTGGCGGCACGCGGTCGGCAACGTCCGCCCCGACGTCACGCTCACCTGCCCGGCCACCTGGGGCGCCACTCGGCGCACGCTGCTCGCCGAGGCCGCCGCGCAGGCCGGGTTCGACGACGTGCGGCTGGTCGCGGAGCCGGTGGCGGCGGCGACCTATTTCGCCACCGTGCTCGGGCGCGACGTGCCGATCGGGTCGGTCGTGGTGGTGCACGACTTCGGCGCGGGCACGTTCGACGCGAGCGTGGTGGCGCGCACCGCTGAAGGCTTCGAGGTCTTGGCGGTTGACGGTCGCGACGACATCGGTGGACTCGACGTCGATGCCGCGCTGGTCGACCATCTGGCCGCGGGCGACGACGGCTGGCGGCCGCTGCTGCACCCGGAGACGCTGGCCGAGCGGCGTGCGCAACGACAGCTGTGGGACGACGTGCGGGTGGCCAAGGAGCGGCTGTCCCGGGCGCAGGCGGCCGACCTGGTGGTGCCGCTGCTCAACCACGAGGTGCACATCACCCGGGACGAGCTGGAAAAGTTGGCCCGGCCGCTGCTCGACCAGACCGTGCAGGTGACCAAGCGCCTGCTGGACTGGGCGGACCTGCCGGAGGGTCGGCTGGCCGGGGTGTTCCTGGTCGGCGGGGCGAGCCGGATTCCGCTGGTGGCCACGCTGCTGCACCGCGAGCTGGGCGAGGCGCCGGTGGCGATCGAGCAGCCCGAGCTGGTGGTGGCCGAGGGCAGCCTGCAGGCCGACGCGGCGCTGCTGGGCAGCGCGCCGGCCGCGCCCGGGCCGACCGCGGAGATGCCGCGCTACTCGGTGCCGGTGCAGACCGTGGACTACGGGGTGCGGCCGGAGCCCGAGGACGAGATCAGCGTGAGCATGCGGCCGCCGGTGGACCCGTGGGCGCACGTGCCGCCGGAGCCCTATCAGCCGGACCCGTCGGCCACCCAGATCCGGGAGACGATCACGCCGACACCGCCGCCGTTCTCCACCCGGCAGATGCCGGATCCGGCCCCGCGGCCGACGCAGACGCCGCGGCCGTTCGCGACCCGGCCGATGGCGCCGCCCGCGCCCGCCCCCGTGCAGAAGGCCCGTCCGCGGCCGGTGTCCCGGCCCGCGAAACGGCCGAAGAAGCGGCGTCGCGGGCGGTTCCTGCGCTTCCTGCAGGTGCTGTTCAGCCTCATCGTGCTGATCGCGGTGCCGCTGCTGGCCATGACGCTGGCCTATGGCTACGGCAACGGCGAGTCGATCGATCAGGACTTGCTGCAGGTCCTCTCCGACATCGCCAGGTTCCTCGGCATCACCTAAGGTGAGCGAGATTCACCAACGACGGGAGTGCGGAACATGGCCGAGACGATCGAGGGGCACGGCGGCGACCTGGCGCTGGCGACGCTGCGGGCGTTCGGAATCACCGAGATGTTCACCCTCTCCGGCGGTCACGTATTCCCGCTCTACGACGCCGCGCACAAGGCCGGCTTCCCGATCTTCGACGTGCGGCACGAGCAGTCCGCGGTGTTCGCCGCCGAGGCGGTGGCCAAGCTGCAGCGCCGTCCGGGCCTGGCCGTGCTCACCGCCGGACCCGGCGTCACCAACGGCATCTCGGGCCTGACCAGCGCCTTCTTCAACGCGTCGCCGGTGCTCGTGATGGGCGGCCGGGCGCCCGCCTTCCGCTGGGGCTCGGGCAGCCTTCAGGAGATCGACCACGTCCCGCTGGTCACTCCGGTGACCAAATACGCCGCCACCGCCGCCGCCACCGCCTCGATCCCGTCCGAGGTGGCCGCCGCGCTGACCGCCGCGCTCACCCCGCACCGCGGCCCGGCCTTCCTGGACGTGCCGCTCGAGGTCTTCTTCTCCAGCGACGACGCGCCGGCGCCGGCCGCGCCGCAGATCCCGGTGCTCGAGCCGGACCCGCAGGACGTCAGCAAGGCGGCCGCCCTGATCGCGGGCGCCGAGCGTCCGGTGATCATCGCCGGCTCGGACGTCTGGGCCGGCGACGCGATCGACGCCCTGCGTGCGGCCGCCGAGGCGCTGCAGGTGCCGGTGTTCACCAACGGCATGGGCCGCGGTGCGCTGCCACCCGGGCACCCGCTGGCCTTCGCCAAGGCCCGCCGCCCGGCGCTGAACGAGGCCGACGTGGTGGTGGTGATCGGCACGCCGCTCGACTTCCGGCTCGGCTTCGGCGAATTCGACGCCGCCGCGGTCGTGCACATCGTGGACGCGCCGACCCAGCGCGCGTCACATGTGGAGACCGCCGTTTCGCCGGCCGGCGACCTGCGGCTGATCCTGACCGCCCTGGCCGACGCCGGTGGCGACCGCCGCGACCACGCCGAGTGGATCGCGGGCCTGCGCACCGCCGAGGACGCCGGCAAGGCCCGCGACGCCGAGGCGATGGCCGCCGAGACCGACCCGATCAAGCCCGCCCGGATCTATGGCGAGCTGCGCAAGGTGCTGGCCGAGGACGCGGTGACCATCGGCGACGGCGGCGACTTCGTCTCCTACGCCGGCCGCTACCTCGAGCCCGCCCGCCCGGGCACCTGGCTCGACCCGGGCCCATACGGCTGCCTCGGCACCGGCATGGGCTACGCGATGGGCGCCCGGGTGACCTACCCCGACCGGCAGATCTGCGTGCTGATGGGCGACGGCGCGGCCGGCTTCTCGCTGATGGACGTCGAGTCGCTGGCCCGCCAGCGGCTGCCGGTGGTGATCGTGGTCGGCAACAACGGCATCTGGGGCCTCGAGAAGCACCCGATGCAGGCGATGTACGGCTACGACGTGGCCGCCGACCTGCAGCCCGGTCTGCGTTACGACGACGTGGTGACCGCGCTCGGCGGGGCCGGCGAGACCGTCGAGAAGCCCGGCGAGATCGGCCCGGCCCTGGAGCGCGCGTTCGCCGCCGGAGTTCCCTATCTGGTCAACGTGCTGACCGACCCGGCGGACGCCTATCCGCGGTCGTCCAACCTGGCCTGACGCCTGTTGCCGACGCCGGCCGGGCTGGTCACACTCCGGTCGCCGGCGGCCTGGGCTCCTCGCCGTCGCGCTTGTGCAGATCCTGTTCCCACTGCGCCAGCAGCTCGCGGTCGCGCCGGGACTGCTCGGTGTCCACCGAGCGCAGGAAGTCGGGGTCGTCGTCGGGGGCGGACGGCTTGGTGCGACGAACCGGGCTGCCCTCACGAGGCGGCGGCACCGGGCGGCCGAAGGCGAAGTAGGCCAGCGGACCGATCAGCGGCAGCAGCAGGATCACCAGGACCCAGAGCGCACGCGGCATGTTGCGGACCCGATCAGCCGACAGGCAGCTGATCAACGCGAGCACCACCAGCACCAGCTGGGCGGCGGCGAGGAAGACGAACAACCGGACCATGAGGCAATGATGACGCGCTTACCTGGGAACGGCATGGGTCAGAGGGTGACAACCAGGCCACCGATGACGGCAAAACTCACCGTGACGGCCGCATAGACCACCACGGTCCGGCGTCCGGGGTGCGGCGGGCGGGCGTCGAGGCCGCGGCCGCGGCGGTACGCGATGACCACCAGCGCCACCCAGCCGGCCATCGCCCCCGCCGCCAGCAGCACCGATGCGGGCTCGGCGTCGGCGAACGCGGGCCGCGCCGCGAGCAGCGCGACCACCGTGGCGGTGAGCCCGGTCCGGCGCCAGGCCAGCCGGGTCCGTTCCGCCGAGGCGCCGGGGTCGGCGGTCATTCGAAGGCCTGGATCAGCACCGCGATCACCAGCAGCACCGCGCCCAGGGCGACCACGATGGCCAGGATCGCCGGGAACCTCGACGCCGGCAGGTCCTGTTTGAGGCGCATGGCCCGTTCGGTGCGCGCCCAGTGGTCCACCGCCCGCAGCGCGACCAGGGCGCCGAGCACCAGCAGCAGCACCGCGATGCCCTCGCGCAGGTGCGCGATCGGCAGCGGCGGCAGGAACTGGGCGCACGCCAGCCCGCCGGCGATCAGCGCCAGGCCGGTGCGGATCCAGGCCAGGAAGGTGCGCTCGTTGGCCAGCGAGAAGCGGTAATCGGGCGGCTCGCCCACCCGCTCGCCCTGCTCGGGATCGAACCACTGCCGCAGATCACTGATCACCGGGTGATTATCGACCGTCGGGGTGAGGAAGGAGGACGCCACATTATCCGGACCGGGCGTCGTGGCCGCCGGATCGACGTGGTAGACGATGGGGTGGAGCGGTCGCGGCCGGTTCGTGAGGTGTGTCACTCTCCGCCGTAGCTACTGGCGGGTAACGTTCTCGTAGTTCACATACAGGAGGGTCGTCGTAGCGCGATGAACATCGTCGTACTGGTCAAGCAGGTGCCCGACTCCGGCGCCGAGCGCGCGCTGAGCGCGACTGACAACACGGTCGAGCGCGGCTCGGCGAACAACGTGATCAACGAGATGGACGAGTACGCCATCGAGGAGGCGCTGAAGATCAAGGAGGCGCACGGTGGCGAGGTGACCATCCTGACGATGGGTCCGTCGCGCGCGGCGGAGTCGATCCGTAAGGCGCTGTCGATGGGGCCGGACAAGGCGGTCCACGTCGAGGACGAGGCGTTGCACGGCTCGTGCGCCGTCGCGACCTCGAAGGTCCTGGCCGCCGCCCTGGGCACCCTGAACGCCGATCTGATCATCTGCGGCGCCGAGTCCACCGACGGCCGGGTGCAGGTGATGCCGCACATGCTGGCCGAGCGTCTCGGGGTGGCCGCGCTGACCGGCGCCCGCAAGCTCACCGTGGACGGCTCCCAGCTGACCGCCGAGCGGCAGACCGACGAGGGCTACGAGGTCGTCTCGGCCGCCACGCCCGCCGTGGTGAGCGTCTGGGACACGATCAACGAGCCGCGCTACCCGTCCTTCAAGGGCATCATGGCGGCCAAGAAGAAGCCGGTGCAGACCCTGTCGCTGGCCGACCTCGGCGTTTCCGCCGATGAGGTCGGCTTCGCCGGGGCGACCTCCGAGGTGGTCTCCGCCGCGAAGCGCCCGCCCAGGTCCGCGGGCACCAAGATCATTGACGAGGGTACGGGTGGCGAGCAGCTCGTCGCGTACCTGGCCACCGAGAAGTTCGTCTGAGCGGGGAGTAGACAGTCATGGCTGAAGTACTGGTCGTCGTCGAGGCCTCCCAGGCTGCCGGCGTCAAGAAGGTCACGCTCGAGATGCTCACCATCGCCCGGTCGCTCGGCGACGTGTCGGCGGTCGTGTTCGGCGGCACGGGCGCCGCCGACTCGTTCGCCGCCAAGCTCGGCGAATACGGGGCTTCGAAGATCTACGCCGCCGAGGGCGACGACATCGACGGTTATCTGGTGGCGCCCAAGGCCACCGTGCTGGCCGAGCTGGTGCGGCGGGTCTCGCCCGCCGCCGTGCTGCTCGGCTCCACCCAGGAGGGCAAGGAGATCGCCGGCCGGCTCGCCGTCAAGCTGGACAACGGCCTGCTCACCGACGCGGTCGAGGTGGCCGCGGACGGTACCGCCACCCAGGTGGTCTTCGCCGGCTCCACGATCGTCCAGGCCAAGGTCAAGAAGGGCCTGCCGATCGTCACCGTCCGGCCCAACTCGGTGACCCCCGCACCGGCCGCCGCGTCACCGTCGGTCGAGCAGCTCACCGTGTCGGTGTCCGACACCGACAAGCTGACCAAGGTGGTCGAGCGGGTGGCCGAGCAGAAGGGCTCCCGCCCCGAGCTCACCGAGGCCTCCATCGTGGTCTCCGGCGGCCGGGGAGTCGGCAACGCGGACAACTTCAAGCTGGTCGAGGAGATGGCCGACCTGCTCGGCGGCGCCGTCGGCGCCTCCCGCGCGGCGGTCGACTCGGGCTACTACCCGCACCAGTTCCAGGTGGGCCAGACCGGCAAGACGGTGTCGCCCCAGCTCTATGTGGCACTCGGCATCTCCGGCGCGATCCAGCACCGGGCCGGCATGCAGACCTCGAAGACGATCGTCGCGGTCAACAAGGACGCCGAGGCCCCGATCTTCGAGCTCGCCGACTTCGGCGTCGTCGGCGACCTCTTCAAGGTCGTCCCGCAGGCCGACGAGGAGATCCGCAAGCGGCTGGGCTAGCTGGCTCCGCTTCGCTCCGCGGCAATCGCCTTGTAACCGGTGACTTGCGGCACGAAAAGCCCCTTGGCTTCGCCTCGGACTTTTCGCACCACAAGTCACCGGCGGCGATTGCTCAGCTGGCTGGCTCCGCTTCGCTCCGCGGCAATCGCCTTGTAACCGGTGACTTGCGGCACGAAAAGCCCCTTGGCTTCGCCTCGGACTTTTCGCACCACAAGTCACCGGCGGCGATTGCTCAGCTGGCTGGCTCCGCTTCGCTCCGCGGCAATCGCCTTGTAACCGGTGACTTGCGGCACGAAAAGCCCCTTGGCTTCGCCTCGGACTTTTCGCACCGCAAGTCACCGGCGGCGATTGCGCTGCATGGCCGAGCTTCACCCGTTTCCGGCCATGCTTGGTCGGCTATCGGGTTTTCCAGGCGGTGGCTCGGCGGGCTCGCTCGACGGCGCCCGGAAGGGCTGACAGCAGGGTGTCTATGTCGGCGGCCGTGGACGTGTGGCCGAGGGTGAAGCGCAGGGACGAGCGCGCGCGGTCGTCGTCGGCGCCCATCGCGAGCAGCACGTGGGACGGCTGGGCCACGCCCGCCGAGCAGGCCGAACCGGTGGAGCAGGCGATGCCCTGGGCGTCGAGGAGCAGCAGCAGGGCGTCGCCCTCGCAGCCGGGGAAGCTGAAGTGGGCGTTGCCGGCCAGGCGGGCCACCGGGTCGCCGTTGTAGAGCGCGTCGGGCACCGCCTCGCGGACCCGGGCCACCAGGTCGTCGCGCAGGGCGCCGATGCGGGCCGCGCTCTCCTCCTGGGTCTTGATCGCGGCCTCGACCGCCACCGCGAAGGCCACCACCCCGGCCGTGTCCAGGGTGCCGGAGCGCACGTCGCGCTCCTGGCCGCCGCCGTGCAACAGCGGCGTGCACGGCACCTCGCGGCCCAGCAGCAGCGCGCCGACCCCGACCGGGCCGCCCAGCTTGTGGCCGGTCAGCGTGAGCGCGGCCGCGCCGCTGGCGGCGAAGTCCACCGGCACCTGGCCGACCGCCTGCACCGCGTCGGTGTGGAACGGCACCCCGGCGGCGGCCGCGATCGCCGCCAGCTCGGTGATCGGCTGGATCGTGCCGACCTCGTTGTTCGCCCACTGCACGCTGACCACGGCGACGTCGTCGCCGAGCGTGTCGGTGAGCGCGGCCGGATCGACCCGGCCGGCGGCGTCCACCCGCAGCCAGGTGACCGCGGCGCCCTCGTGCGCGCCCAGCCAGTCGATCGAATCCATCACCGCGTGGTGCTCGACGGCGGAGGCGACCACCCGATTGCGCCCCGGCTCGGCGTCGCGCCGCGCCCAGTAGACGCCCTTGGTGGCCAGGTTGTCGCTTTCGGTGCCGCCGCTGGTGAAGATCACCTCGGACGGGCGGGCGCCGAGCACCGCGGCGATGCGCTCGCGCGACTCCTCGACCAGCCGGCGGGCGCCGCGGCCGGCGGCGTGCAGGGACGACGCATTGCCGACCTGCCGGGCCGCCGCGACATATGCGTCCAGCGCCTCGGGCAGCATCGGTGTGGTCGCCGCGTGATCCAGGTAAGCCATCAACACGACAGCTTATGCCTCCCCGAGCCCCCACCGCCCGGGCGCGTCACCGGGGTCACTATGCCGATCAGTCGTGCCAGGTGGACGGCCTGGTCAGGTCGGGTGCCAGGGTCAGGCCGACGGCCACCCGGCGGGCCTCGGTCTCGGGCAGACCCTCGATCATCAGCTGGGCGCCGCCGCGGTCCGCGATCCACAACCCGGGCGGATCCTCGGTGCGCCACTGCGCCGGCGCGCCGCCGACCGTGGTGTTCGGCTGGAACGAGGCCGGCTGGGCGTCCTCGGCCCACACCGAGAAGCCGCCCGGGCCCTCGATCTGCGAATGCACCCACCCGCCGGACGCGCCGGTGCGGATCGAGGTGCGGCAGGCGGTCTGCCGGAAGCCGTCCGGCAGAGCCGCGAGCCGCAGTGGCGTGACGCAGCGCTGGGACCGGTCCAGCCGGATCGCCGCCGGAACGGCCAGCACCGCCGCCCGGTCGTCGCCCCAGAACTGCGCGACCGCGAAGAGGCCGGGCACCGGCTGCCAGCGGAGCTCCGCGCTGGGCGTGGCGATCGGGATCGCCGCCATGGTCGCCGTGCTCGGCATCTCCGCCTCCGGCCAGGCCGACCTGCGCCGCACCCTGGACTCGCTCGGCACCGACCTGCTCACCGTCGCGGCGGGCACCGGCCCGGACGGCGGGCCGGCCGACCTGCCGCCGACCGCGGTCACGATGATCCGGCGGATCGCCCCGGTACGCGCCGCCGCCGGCCTGACCACAGTGGACGCGAGAGTGTTCCGCACCGACCGGCCATCCGCCCTGCGCACCGGCGCGATCGCCACCTGTGCGGTGGACCTGGACCTGCCGTCCGTGCTGGGCGTGACGATGGACGCCGGCGCCTGGCTCGACCCGGCCACGGCGTCCTTTCCCACGGTGGTGCTGGGCGCGTCCGCCGCCGAGCGGCTCGGCGTGCGGCCCGGCCTGCTGGTGCACCTCGGCGGGCGGAACTTCACGGTGATCGGCGTGCTGCGGCCCACGCCGCTGGCGCCGGAGCTCGACAACGCGGCGCTGATCGGCCGGCCCGCCGCGCGGCGTCATCTCGGGGGTGGACCGCTTCCCGGACCGGATCTATCTGCGCGCGGCGGAGACCCGCCAGATCCGCGCCCGTTCCTCACCGAGTCGCTGCTGCTGGCCACCGCGGGCGGCGCTGTCGGGGTGGGCCTGGGCGCCGCGGTGACGATGGTCCATGCGGCCGGGCGCCACTGGCCACCCACGATCCCGCTGTGGGTGGCCGGTGGCGGGTTGGCGGCCACGGTGCTGGTCGGCGGTCTGGCCGGGCTGTACCCGGCGATCCGGGCCGCCCGCCTGCCGCCCGCCGCAGTCCTAGGCGGGTGAGGCGGTCACCACCACGTTGTCCCGGTAGTGGCCGGTCTTCTTGTTGAACGGGCCGCCGCAGGTGATCAGGGTCAGGCGCGGCTTCCCGTCGCGGGCGAAATACTTGTCCAGCGGGATCGCCGTCTTCTCGTAGCGTTCCCGGCCCACCACCTTGAACTCACGCGTCGTGCCGTCCTTGGCGGAGAGCACGACCTCGTCGCCGGGGGACAGCGAGCCGAGCCTGAAGAACGCGCCCTTGCCCTGCTCGGCGCTGTCCACGTGGCCGGTGATGACGATCGAGCCCTGGTCGGCGTTCAGGCCCGGGCCGTAGCGGTACCAGCCGACCTCGTCGACGCTCGGCGGCACGGCGAACAGACCGTCGTCGTCCACGCCGGCCGGCAGCACCGTCGCGTCCAGGTCGAGCTCGGGGATGCGCAGCCCGGTCGGGGTGACCGCCCTCGCCGGCGCCGGTGTCGGGCTCTTCCGGGAGACCGACGGCGACGATGACGGCGAGGCGAGGGCGGTCACGTTTTCGGAACCCACCGACGGCGGGGGCGCGCTGCGGCACGCCACCACGCCGAAGGAGGTCAGCAGCGCCACTCCCGCGGCGATGCAGAGGACGGCTCGTCTCACCGAGCGAGCCGCCGGATGCCGAACGCCACCAGGAAGGCGCCGAGGATTCCGGCCGCGTACCAGGGACCCGCCATGCCGTGGTCGGCCCGTCCGCCGGAGCCGCTGGGCACGCCGCCCGGCGCCGAGTGCAGGCCCTCGATCGTCTGGGTGACCAGCTCGAGGGACTTGTCGTCGGCCGAGCCGACGGCGTAGACGATGGTCGCCACGCCCTCGCCGAGGTCGAGGTTTGCCGGGCCGATCGCCACGGTGTCCGTGCCGGCCAGCACCACGTCGGCCTCCACCGCGCCGGCCGGCAGGTCCGCCTTGGCCTCCTTGGGGTTGGTCAGGTTCTCGAAGACCGGGTCGCCGCCGGCGCGCACGTCGACCGCGGGCGCCGCGGCGGTGTGCCGCACGATCAGCCGGGTCTGGCCCGGGTCGAGCTTGCTGACGTCGTTGGCGAACGGGGTCAGCGTCGGGTCGCCGTCGGCGCTCAGGTGCGCGACCAGGCTGATGTTCGCGCCGCCCGGCACCGCGGCGTTGTCGACCTCGAGGATCGGGCTGGTCACGGGGTCGCCCGGCTTGGTCAGCACGATGTCGTAGTCGCCCTCCTCGAGCTTCAGCGGGCCGGCCACCTTGCCCGGCTGGAAGTCGCTGAGAGCCTTGTCGCCGTTCACGTACACGTCGACCGGCACGCCGGGGATGCCGTGCACGACCGAGACCTGCGAAGTGGCCGCGTAGGCGGGCGTCGCGAGCACCGCCATGGCGGCTATCCCGGCGGTCGCCGCGACGGCGAGACGAATTGAGCGCATGATGTGTTCTCCCTTGTCTTCGATGACAACCGGGTGTTTCGCCGGCGAGCGGGCCGATGGATGCGATCGGCGGCAGAAATGTGCATCCGCCGCCGGGGCGACCGGCGAAGTACAAGGCGGGGGAACCGGCGGAGGGAGGTCGATGAGCGCCGAACACGAGCTCGCCGAGCACTTCCGTGCCGGCGACGAGCACGCGCTCCGGATCGCCTACGAGCGCTACGGTGGCGCTGTGTTCCACCTGGCCACCCGCCTGCTGGCAAACCGGTCCGACGCCGAGGACGTGACCCAGCTGACCTTCGTGGCGGCGTGGCAGGGCCGGGGCACGTTCGATCCCGAGCGCGGCGGCATGCTGGGCTGGCTGCTGGGCATCGCCCGGCGTAAGGCGATCGACCGGCTGCGCGCCGCTCAGCGCGACGGCCGGGCGGCCGAGACGGTGCGTGCGCTGCCGACGCCGCCGCCGGACGACGCGCCGGAACGCGTGCTCGACCGTCTGGTGGTCGCCGACGAGCTGGCCAGCCTGCCGGCCGAGCAGCGGCGCACGCTGGAACTGGCGTTCTTCGACGACTTGACCCATCCGCAGATCTCCGCGGTCACCGGCCTCCCGCTCGGCACCGTGAAGAGTCACATCCGGCGGGGCATGGCAAGCCTGCGACGCAGATGGGAGGTGGACGGTGCCGCACCTGGATCCCGATCGGCTGGTTCTTCTCGCGCTCTCTGAGGACGTCGCGGACGACACCGAGACCGCCCACCTCGCGGTGTGCGCCGGCTGCCGGGCCGAGATCGACGCCCTGCAGCACGTCGCCGAGCTCGGTTCGGAGTCGCAGGACCTGGTCGATCTGCCCAAGCCTCCGGAGCGGGTCTGGGCCGCGATCGCCGCGGCCACGGCTGCGCCGGCCGAGACCAGGACCATTTCCCCGGTACGCCGTCCGCGCCGCCGCTGGTTGACGCCGGTGCTGGCCGCCGCCGTCGCCGCGGCCATCGCGGTCGCCGGGACGGTGTGGGTCACGCGCACCCCGGAACAGCCGATCACCGCCCGGGCCGCGCTCGCGCCGCTCGACGGCGCCCCGCCGAATGCCCGCGGCGACGCCGAGGTGCTGGACAACGACGAGCTGCGGATCGACGTGGCGAACCTGCCGCTGACCGCGGGCTATTACGAGGTGTGGCTGCTGAACCCGGACGAACCCGGCAAAATGCAGGCGCTGGGCACGCTCACCGGCCGCCCCGACGTGGTGCTGCCGATCCCGCCGGGCACCGACCTGAACACCTACCGGCTGGTCGACGTCTCCGCCGAGGCGCACGACGGAAACAGCGCGCACAGTGGCGACAGTCTCCTGCGGGGGACGCTCACGCGCTGAGTAGCTAGGCTTCAGGCATGCGTGTTCTTGCGGCGATGTCCGGCGGGGTCGACTCCGCGGTGGCTGCCGCGCGCGCCGCGGAGGCCGGGCACGACGTCACCGGGGTGCACCTGGCGCTGTCGCGCAACCCGCAGACCTTCCGCACCGGCGCCCGCGGCTGCTGCACGCTGGAGGACTCCCGAGATGCGCGGCGGGCGGCCGACGTGATCGGCATCCCGTTCTACATCTGGGACATGGCCGAGCAGTTCCACGAGGACGTGGTGGACGACTTCGTCGCGGAATACGCCGCCGGCCGCACCCCGAACCCGTGCCTGCGCTGCAACGAGAAGATCAAGTTCGCCGCGGTGCTGGACCGGGCCGTGGCACTCGGCTTCGACGCCGTGGTCACCGGGCATCACGCCCGGCTGGGCGCCGACGGGCTGCTCCGGCGCAGCGTCGACCTGGCCAAGGACCAGTCATATGTGCTGGCCGTGCTCACCCGCGCCCAGCTCGACCGGGCGATCTTCCCGCTCGGCGACTCGACCAAGACCGTGGTGCGCGAGGAGGCGGCCGCGCGCGGGCTGGCGGTGGCGGAGAAGCCGGACTCGCACGACATCTGCTTCATCGCCGACGGTGACACGCGGGGCTTCCTGCGGGACCGGCTGGGCGAGGCGCCGGGCGACGTGGTGGACGCGCGCACCGGCGCCACCGTCGGGCGGCACGAGGGGGCATACGCGTACACGATCGGTCAGCGCAAGGGCCTCGACCTGCGGGTGCCGGCCGCGGACGGGCGGCCGCGCTATGTGCTGTCGATCACCCCGAAGACCAACACCGTCACGGTCGGCCCGCGCGAGGCGCTCGAGGTCGACACGGTGACCGCCCACCGGCCGATCTGGCACGACGGCCACACCCCGGTGGAGTGCGACATCCAGATGCGCGCGCACGGCGAGGTGGTGGCCGGGGTCGTGACGCTGTCCGGCGACGAGCTGACCGCACGGCTGCGCACCCCGGCCCGGGGGATCGCGGCCGGCCAGGCGCTGGTGGCCTACCGCCCCGACCCGGCCGGCGACGTCGTCCTGGGTTCGGCGACCATCACCGGGGCCTCTCGTGCCTGACTTCCCCTGGGCGGTCGGTTCGGCCACCGGGGTCGGCTCGCTGCCCGGCATCGACATCGCGGAGGCCCAGCGGCTCGTCTTCGGCGAGCTGCCCGACTTGGCGCACCTCGCCGAGCTGCCCGGCCGCGGACCGGGCTCGGACATGATCGGCCGCAGCACCGGCTTCCTGGTGGACATACCGGTGCAGATCTATGCCGGGCAGTGGCAGGTGGCGCCGCGGCCGGGCCTCGATCTGCGCCGCACGGCCGACCTGCTGGAGCGCGACCTCGACCAGCTCGCCGAACAGGGCGACCGTTACGCGGGCACGATCAAGGTGCAGGCGGCCGGGCCGTGGACCCTGGCGGCGAGCGTCGACCTGCCGATCGGTGGCCGGCTGCTGCGCGATCCGGGCGCCGTTCGCGACCTGACCGACTCGCTGGCCGAGGGGCTCCGGCGCCACGTCGACGACGTGCGCAAGCGGCTGCCGCGGGCCCGGGTGATCCTCCAGCTCGACGAGCCTTCGCTGCCCACGGTGCTGCACGGGCGGGTGCCGACGGAGAGCGGGCTCAGTGCGTACCGGCCGGTGGATGCGGCGGACGCGGCCACCGCCCTGCGTGCGGTGATCGACGCGGCCGGCGTGCCCGTGGTGCTGCACTGCTGCGCGCCGGAGGTGCCGATCCAGGTCTTCCGGGACGCCGGTGCGACGGCCGTCTCGATGGACCTGTCGCTGCTCAAGGATCTGGACCCGCTGGGCGAGGCCATCGAGGCCGGCCTCGGCCTGTTCGCCGGCGCGATCCCGGCCACGCCGCCGGCCGAGCGCGTCACCGGCAAGCAGACCGCCGAGCGGGTCAGCCGGCTGTGGAAGCGGCTCGGCTTCCCGGTCGCCCGGCTGCCGCAGCAGGTGGTGGTCACCCCGGCCTGCGGGCTGGCCGGCGCCTCCGAGCGCTATGTCCGAACTGTCCTCAAAGCCGCCCGCGAGGCGGGTCGCCGGATGGCTGAAGTCTGACGGAACGTCCGATCCGCGGCCCGATCGCCGGGCATCATGTCCGCATGATTGGACGTCTCGACGGCGTGGTCATCGACTGCCCCGATCCGCGCGCGCTGGCCGGTTTCTACATCGAGTTGCTCGGCATGTACCTGGTCAACGACGACGGCGACCTCATCACGTTGCGGACCGACTCGCCCGGCGCGCCCAGCCTCTGCTTCCAGCGCGCTCCCGAGTTCCGGGCGCCACAGTGGCCGGACCCGGCCCGGCCGCAGCAGTTCCACCTGGACGTGCGGGTCGACGACTTCGACGCGGCCGAGGAGCGGGTGCTGGCCGCGGGAGCGCGCCGCCTGCCCGGCGAGGGCAAGGACTTCCGGGTGTACGCCGACCCGGCCGGTCACCCCTTCTGCCTGCTGCGCTAGCCGGTTTTTGTCAGGGGTGGGTACTAACGTTGCCGGGGAATCACGCACCGGCACGGAGGTTACCGATGTCCCCTGACGCACCCGAGATCGACGCCGGCGAGGACCCGCCGCCCGAGGCGAGCGCGGCGCACGCCGAGCTCGCCGAGGAGCTGCTGGGGCATCAATACCGTTATTACGTGCTCGATTCGCCGACCATCGCCGACGCGGAGTTCGACCGGAAACTGCGCGAGCTCGAGGCGATGGAGGAGCGTTATCCGTCGTTGCGCACGCCCGAGTCGCCGACGCAGCGGGTGGGCGGCTCGTTCTCCACGCAGTTCACCGCGGTCGAGCACGCCGAGCGGATGATGTCGCTGGACAACGTCTTCGATCTCGGCGAGCTGCAGCAGTGGGCCGACCGCACGGTGCGCGACGCCGGCGGCCCGGTCACGTTCATCTGCGAGCTCAAGGTCGACGGGCTGGCGATCAACCTGACCTATGAAAAGGGCCGGCTGGTCCGCGGCGCCACCCGTGGTGACGGGCGCACCGGCGAGGACGTGACGCCCAACGTGCGCACCATCCGCGAGATCCCCGAGCGGCTGGCCGGCGACGACCCGCCCGACCTGCTCGAGGTGCGCGGCGAGATCTATTTCCCGGCGTCCGCCTTCGCCGACCTCAACGCGTCGCTGGTCGAGGCGGGCAAGGCCCCGTTCGCCAACCCGCGCAACGCGGCGGCCGGCAGCCTGCGGCAGAAGGATCCGCGGATCACCGCGTCACGCGGGCTGCGCATGGTGGTGCACGGCATCGGCGCCCGGGTCGGTTTCACGCCCGACTCGCAGTCGCACGCCTATGAGGCGCTCGAGGCCTGGGGGCTGCCGACCAGCAAGCGGTGGCGCCGGGTCGACGACATGGCCGGGGTGCTGGACTACATCGAGCACTACCGCGAGCACCGGCACGACGTCGAGCACGAGATCGACGGCGTGGTGATCAAGGTCGACGCGGTGTCCCTCCAGGGCCGGCTCGGCTCGACCAGCCGGGCGCCGCGCTGGGCGATCGCCTTCAAATACCCGCCGGAGGAGGTCACCACCAAGCTGAAGAACATCGAGGTGAATGTCGGTCGCACCGGGCGGGTCACCCCGTTCGCGGTGCTCGAGCCGGTGAAGGTGGCCGGCTCCACGGTCGGACTGGCGACGCTGCACAACGCGCGCGAGGTCGAGCGCAAGGGCGTGTGGATCGGCGACACGGTGGTGTTGCGCAAGGCGGGCGACGTGATCCCCGAGGTGCTCGGCCCGGTCATCGACCTGCGGCCGGATGACGCGCATCCGTTCGTGATGCCGACGCACTGCCCGTCCTGCGGCACGGCGCTCGCGCCGGCCAAGGAGAGCGACATCGACATCCGGTGCCCGAACACGCGCGGCTGCCCGGCGCAGATCCGGGAGCGGGTGTTCCACCTGGCCGGGCGTGGCGCGTTCGACATCGAGGTGCTGGGTTACAAGGCCGGCCAGGCGCTGCTCGACTCCGGCGTGATCACCAACGAGGGAGACCTGTTCGGGCTGACCGCCGACCAGCTGAAGCAGTCGCCGTTCTTCGTCAACCAGGACGGCAGCCTGGGCAGCAACGCGGTCAAGCTGCTGGAAAACCTGGAGGAGGTCAAGACCAGGCCGCTCTGGCGGGTGCTGGTGGCGCTGTCCATCCGGCACGTCGGGCCGAAGGCGGCACGGGCGCTGGCGCACGAGTTCGGCACCATCGACGAGGTCGAGGTGGCGGCCACCACCGAGTCGCGGGCCGAGGAGCTGTCCGCGGTCGACGGCGTGGGCCCGACGATCGCCGCGTCGCTGCGCGAGTGGTTCGCCGTCGACTGGCACCGCGACATCATCCGCAAGTGGCGCGAGGCCGGCGTGCGGATGGCCGACGAGCGCGCCGCCGACGCCCCGCGCCCGCTGCTCGGGCTGACCGTCGTGGTGACCGGCACGCTCGCCACCCACTCCCGCGACCAGGCCACCGAGGCGGTGGTGTCGCGCGGCGGCAAGGTGAGCGGCTCGGTCTCGAAGAAGACGTCGTTCGTGGTGGCCGGAGACAACCCGGGCAGCAAATACGACAAGGCGCTGCAACTCAAGGTGCCGGTCCTCAACGAGGAGGGGTTCGCGGTGCTGCTCGCCGACGGCCCGGACGCCGCCCGAGAGGTCGCCGAGATGGCCACGGAAGAGTGAATTCGCGGGCATAGCGCGTTCGACGGCGGCTCCCGATTTGATATCTGACGAGTCTGTTTCGCGTAGATATGTTCCCGCGCGCCTATCGTGAGGTTCATCGCTCGGTCGACGCCATCGTGGAGGTCGCATGGACGCCGCACATCCGCGCAGCGCCATGCCCGTGCCGGTCGGTCCCGCCGTCCCCCGGCCGCCGACACCATCACGCCCGCCCACCTTCTCCGAGCCGCCCAGCTCGCCCGAGGCGACCGGCCCGTCCGGGCCGGTGCGGCGGTCCGGCCCGGTGTGGCGGGCGCTGCGCCGGCCGATTCCGCCGCGTGTCCGGTCGGTGGTGGTCACCGCCGCCATCGCGGCCGCCGCCGACGCGCTGCTGTGGGCGATCGCGAGCGACGACTTCGCCGCGCTGCCCGCCGCGTGCTGGATCATGGCGGGGCTGGCGCTGCTGGTGGACTCGCGGCCCTACGTCGTGGCCGGCCGCCGGGCCAGTTCGATCATCCTGCCGTCGATCTGCTTCACGTTCGCGATCGTGCTGGCGTGGGGACTGTTCCCGGCGCTGGCGGTGCAGTTCGCCGCGATCACGGTGGCCGGCGCGCGGATGCGCCGGCCGGTCAGCCGCACGGTGCACCTGATGGCTCAGCACGCCGTCGCGCTCGGCGCCGCCGCGGTGGTCGCCGCGGTCGCCGGCCTCGGCTCGCGGCCCGACCCCGGCTGGGCGGACGCGCTCTTCATCGTCGCGGCCGCGGTCGCCTGGATGGCCGCCCGTTACGGGCTGGCGGCGCTGGTCGCGCACTGGCGCTCGGACGGGCGGCCGCCCCGGCCTCGGCGGCGCCGCCTGGAGATCTTCGCCACTGCGGCGTTGCTGCTGCTCGGGCCGGTGGTGCTGGCTGCCGCTGAGGGCGGGCCGGCGCTCGTACCCCTGGTGTTGTTGGCCTTGCATGCCGTGCACCGGATGGTGAAGTCGGCAGGGGAGCACGAACGCGCCAACCGTGTCGACGAGCTGACCGGCCTGCCCAACCGCCGCGCGCTGCAGGCCTCGGTGGCCGAACGTGGGCTGGGCCGCGGATTGCACCGCCCGGAGCGTCAGCTGGCCCTGCTGCTGCTCGACATCGACCGCTTCCGCACGGTGAACGACGCCCTCGGGCACGCGCTCGGCGACCGCCTGCTGGTCGAGGTGGCGCGCCGGCTGGCCACCGTGGTGCCCTCGCACGACCTGGTGGTGCGGCTGGGCGGCGACGAGTTCGCGGTGCTGGCGACCAGGGTGGACGGCGCCGCCGCGGCCCGCCGGATCGCCGGGCACCTGGCCGAGGCGCTGGGCCGGCCGTTCACGCTGGACGGCACAGCGGTCGACGTGAGCGCGTCGATCGGCATCGCGGTGCAGAGTGACCGCGGCAGCGACGGCGCCGCGCTGCTGCGTCAGGCCGAGGTCGCGATGTACGACGCCAAGCAGCGCGGCGACCAGGTCGCCGTCTACGGCCCGGACGCCGCGCACCACTCGCCCGACCGGCTCTCGCTGCTGGCCGACCTGCGCCACGCGCTGCGCGCGGACACCGGCGACGACGGCATCACCCTCTTCTATCAGCCGCAGATCGCGGTGGCGACCGGCGAGGTGGTCGGCGTGGAGGCGTTGCTGCGCTGGCAGCACCCGGTGCGCGGCCTGGTCGGTCCGGAGGAGCTGATCCGGGTAGCCGAGCAGACCCCGGTGATGCGCCTGCTCACGTCACGGGTGCTGCGCGAGGTGATCGCCCAGGTAGGCGCCTGGCAGACGATGGGCCGGCAGATCCGCGCCGCGGTCAACGTGAGCGTCCGCGACCTGCACGCGGGCGACATCGCCGACCGCATCCAGGAGTTGCTGCAAACCTACGGCGTCGCCCCCGACCTGCTTCAGCTGGAGATCACCGAGAGCGCGCTGATGGCCGACCCGCACCGAATCCTCAACACGATCACCAAGCTCGACCGCATGGGCATCGCGATCAGCCTGGACGACTTCGGCACCGGCTATTCGAGCCTGCAGCACCTGCGCCGCCTCCCCCTCTCCGAGGTGAAGATCGACCGCTCCTTCGTCCTGGGCATGTCCACCAACCAGGACGACGCCGCCATCGTCACCTCGGTGATCACCCTGGCCGAAGCGCTCGGCCTGCGAGTAGTCGCCGAGGGCGTCGAGGACGACCGCACCTGGCGCCTGCTCGCCGCATCAGGCTGCCACGCGGCCCAGGGCTGGTTCCACGCCCGCCCGATGCCCGCCGACGACCTGGTCACCTGGCTGACCCGCTACCGCCCCATCCACCCGGCAAACCTCTAGATCAAAACCTTTCGGATACGCGCACAGCTCAAGTCCCGCCCCTCCAGCGGACCACCGTCGTGCGCAAGGCCGCACGCCGCCCCCGGCCCACCGCGGGGGGAGTGGTCGGGGTTGCGGGTCGCCCCCGACTTGCCGCGGGGAGAGGCAGGGCTTGTGGGCCGATTCCGGCTCGTCGCGGGGAGGTCGGGGTTGCGCGCCGTCTTCGGCTCGTGGTGGTGAGAGTCCGGGGCTGCGCGCTGTTTCCGGCTGCCGCCTGGAGAGGCCGGGCCGCGCAGCCCCCGGCTCGTCACGGGGAGAGGTTCGGGGCGTGCGTAGCCGCCGGCTTGTCGCGGGAAAGATCAGGGGCGTGGGCCGTTCCGGCTTGCCGCGCGAAGAGGTCAGGGCTTCGGGCTGCCCGGCCCATCGCGGGGGGAAGGCAGGGTTGCGCGCCGCCACCGGCTCGTCGCGGAAGAGATCTGGGCCGCGCGCCGTGCCCGGCTTGCCGCGGACGGTCAGGGCTGTGGGCCGTTTCCGGCATGCCGCGCGGTGAGGTCAGGGCTGCCTGTCGTTCCCGGCTTGCTTGCGGGGCGAGGTCGGGGCTGCGCGCCGTGCCCGGTTTGCTGCGGGGAGGTTGGGGTTGTGGGTCGCCCCGCGGCTTGTGCGGGGAGTGGTCGTGGCTATGCGCTTCCTCCGGCTCGCAGCGGGATGAAGGCGGGGCTGCGTGCCGCTCCTCGCTCGTCGCGGGAGGTCGGGGCTGCGCGCCGCCGCCGGCTTGTCGCGGGAGAGGCCGGGGCTGTTGGTCGTTTCCGGCTTGTCGCGGGGGAGGTCGGGGGCTGTGTGCGGCTCCTGGCTTGCCGCGGAGAGAGGTCAAGGGCTGTGTGCGGCTCCTGGCTTGCCGCGGGGATAGGTCAAGGGCTGCGTGTGGCCGCGGCTTGCCGCCGGGAGAGGTCAAGGGCTGCGTGCGGCCCCCGGCTCGTCGGGGAGAAGTCGGGGTTGCACGCCGGCCCCCGGCTTGTCGCGGGGAGAGGTTGGCGCTGAGGGTTGGTCGGGGCTTGAGCGATATGGTCGCGAGCCGTGGATGCTCAAACCGAGGAACTGCGCCACGCGCATGATGTGCTGGCCGGTTGGTATGCGGAACGTCTGGGTGGGGTTCTGGAATCGATGCCGATCGAGCGGGCGGTGCTTGACCTGTTCAGTGAGCTGACGCGGGGCGCGGGCCTGGGCGCCGAGGTGGCGGACGTCGGGTGTGGCACCGGCCGGCTCATGCCCTATCTGGCCTCGCGCGGTCTTTCGCCGCGCGGCGTCGACCTTGCTCCCGGCATGGTCGAGGTCGCCCGCCGTGACCACCCGGCGTTCCCGTTCGAGGTGGCCGACCTGCGTGCCCTGCCGTTCCCGGACTCTTCGCTGGCCGGCGTGGTGTGCTGGTACTCGCTGATCTTTCTGCCCCCGCCGGCCCGCACCGTCGCCTTCGCCGAGCTCGCGCGCGTGCTCCGGCCGGGCGGCCACCTGGTGACCGCCTTCAAGGACGGCGACGGTCAGCACCGGCGCGCCGGGCGGTCCGCGAATCTCGGCGTGGAGTTCGACGCCTACTGGTTGCCCGCCCGGGAAATGCTGGACCTGGCCGCCGGTGCCGGCCTCGACCTGGTGTTCCAGGGCAGCCGCCCACCCGAGGAGCCGGAGACCTGCCCGCAGGGCTACCTCTTGCTCCGTAAGGCTTAGCACCGGTCGCTCAGGCGGCCGGCTCGGTCCGACGGCATGCTCTGCAGGCTTTGCACTCCGCCGACCAGCGCCACGGGGGATGTCGACCAGCGCGGCGCTCACCTGTTGCCGCGGCGAAGGATCTAGTGGCGGGGCTCGATCTCCGCGGCATCCGGCTTTCTATTTGCGTGGTGGGTCACCTTCGATCTGCGCGGACCTCGCCGTCCGATCCGTAACTGCCGGCGCGCTCGGCGAGGGTCTTGCGTTCGCGGCTTGTGGCATGCGCTGCGAGGGTTCCGCGTCTGCGACTGGCAACGTGCTCGGCGTGGGGTTTCGCGTCTGCGACTGGCGGCGCGCTCTATGTGGCGTCCGCGACTGCCACCGCGCTGTGCGAGCGTCTGCGACTGGCGGCGCGCTGTGCGAGGGGTTTCGTGTCTGCCGCTGGCGGCGTGCTCTGCGTGCGGTTTCGTGTCTGCGACTGGCGGCGTACTCTGCGTGGCGTCTGTGACTGGCGGCGTGCTGGGCGTGGGGTTTGGCGTCTGTGACTGGCGGCGTGCTGGGCGTGGGGTTTCGCGTCTGCGGCTGCCGGCGCGCTCGGCGAGGGTCTCGCGTCGGCGGGATGCGTCGGAGACGGTGCCCGCGGTGGCGCGGGGGACTCGCCGCTGGGCGGCGGGCGGCGCGAAGGCGCATCTGTGTTCTTCGGGCGCGGCCGGCCGGTCGGTCGAACGGACGCCGGCGAGAAGGTCTGGGAGCGGGGGGCCGGGGGCGGCGTGCGGCCTGGACCACGACGGTGGTCCGCTGGGACCACGGGACTTTTGATGGCTCGTATCCGGAAAGGGTTTGATCTTGAAAGAGCCCGGCGCAGGCGCCGGCGGCGCGGCGAAATAGACTCGGGCAGTCTTTCGGGTCCCATGGAGGGAAGTGCTGAGGTATGGCTGCCATCTCGCGGGAGGAGGTTGCGCATCTTGCGCGCCTGTCGCGGCTTGCGGTGACCGACGAGGAGCTTGACCGGTTCGCCGGGCAGCTCGACGTCATCCTGCAGTCCGTCGCTCGGGTGGGTGAGGTCGCTGCCGATGACATTCCGCCGACGTCGCACTCCGTTCCGCTGACGAACGTCTACCGCGACGACGTGGTGCAGCCCAGCCTTCCGCAGGCCGACGCGTTGTCGGGTGCGCCGGACCAGGCCGAGGGCCGGTTCCGGGTGCCCCGGATTCTGGACGAGGAGGCCTGAGCGTGAGTGACGTGACGCGGATGACCGCGACCGAGATCGCCGGGCTGATCAAGGCCGGGGAGGTGTCCGCCGTCGAGGTGGCCACCGCGCACCTCGACCGGATCGAGGCCGTCGACCCGCAGGTGCACGCGTTCCTGCACGTGGATCGCGAGGGCGCGCTCGCCGCCGCCGCCGCGGTCGACGCGGGAGACAAATCCTCCCCGCTCGCGGGCGTGCCGATCGCGGTCAAGGACGTGATCGCCACCAAGGGCGTGCCGACCACCGCCGCCTCCAAGATTCTCGAGGGGTGGCGTCCGCCCTACGACGCGACCATCGTCGAGCGGCTGCGTGCGGCCGGCACCGTGATGCTCGGCAAGACGAACATGGACGAGTTCGCGATGGGCTCGTCGACCGAATACTCCGCCTACGGCCCGACGAACAACCCGTGGGACCTCGGTCGCATCCCGGGCGGCTCGGGCGGTGGCAGCGCGGCGTCGCTGGCGGCCTATGAGGCGCCGCTCGCGATCGGCACCGACACCGGCGGCTCGATCCGGCAGCCGGGCGCGGTCACCGGCACGGTCGGCGCCAAACCGACCTACGGCGGCACTTCCCGGTACGGCCTGATCGCCTTCTCGTCCTCGCTGGACACGCCCGGCCCCTGCGCGCGCAACGTGGCCGACGCGGCCCTGCTGCACTCGGTCATCGCCGGCCACGACCCGCGCGACTCCACCTCGATCCCGCAGCCGGTGCCGGACGTCGTCGCGGCCGCCAAGCGGGGCGCCGAGGGCGACCTGACCGGCGTCAAGCTGGGCCTGGTCAAGGAGTTCGCCGGGGACGGCTCCGAGCCGGGCGTGCTCGCCGCCTTCCGCGAGTCGCTGGACGCCCTGGTCAAGCTGGGCGCCGAGGTCGTCGAGGTGTCCTGCCCGCACTTCCAATACGCACTCCCGGCCTACTACCTGATCGCCCCCAGCGAGTGCTCGTCCAACCTGGCCCGGTTCGACGGCGTGCGTTACGGCCTGCGCGTCGGCGACGACGGCAACCGCTCGCTCGAGGAGGTCATGTCGCTGACCCGCGAGGCCGGCTTCGGCCCCGAGGTCAAGCGCCGGATCATCCTGGGAACGTATGCGCTGTCCAGCGGTTACTACGACGCCTACTACGGGCAGGCGCAGAAGGTGCGCACGCTGATCACGCGGGACTTCGACGCGGCGTTCGAGCAGGTCGACGTGCTGGTGTCGCCGACCACGCCGTTCGTGGCGTTCCCGTTCGGGTCGCGCACCTCGGACCCCTACCAGATGTACCTCGCCGACCTCTTCACCATTCCGACCAACCTCTATGGCGGCCCGGCCATCTCGGTGCCGTGCGGCCTGTCCGAGGGCCTGCCGGTCGGCTTCCAGGTGATGGCGCCGACGATGGCCGACGACCGGATGTACCGGGTGGCGGCCGCACTGGAATCCGCGGTCGGCACGCTGACCCCGCCGTCGCTCTGAGCGTCGGCCCGCTCCCGGAGCGGGCCGGCGCCCGGCCCTAACGCGGGGTCGTCTTCGAGTCGAGCCAGGTGTTGATCAGTTTGCTGAAGTCCTTGCCGGTCCTGGCGTTGACGAAGGCGATGAACGACGCTCGATCCTGGTGGGTGTTGCGCTGCTCCTGGACCCAGGCCGTGGTCAGCGCGAAGAACTTCTTGTCGCCCAGCGCGTCGTTCAGCTCCTTGAGCATCGCGGCCGGGCACAGATAGACGTTGCTCTCCGCGAAGTAGGCCGGGTCGGGCTTGCCGGGCGGGCCACTGCGCTTGCGCAGCTTGGCGTCGCTGTCCCGGAGGTACCTCTCCAGCTGCGCGTCGGTCAGCTTCAACTTCTCCTGGTCCCAGAGCACCTGGGCATACATCGCGAAGCCCTCGTTGAGCCACAGGTCGGTCCAGGTCTTCGGGGTGACCGAGTCGCCGAACCACTGGTGTGCGAATTCGTGGACCAGCGTGCTTTCGAACTCCAGCGCCACCTGCCTGGTCCACTTCGTGCCGTCAGCGCCGCCCATGGTGAGCATCTGCTGTGTCTCCATCGCGGACACGCTGTCGACCACCACGGCGCCGGCGCTCGGGAACGGGATCGGCCCGAACCGCTTCTCCAGGAACGAGATCGCCGCGGGCGACTTCTTCAGCACCCCGAGCACGTTGTCGTCGATGCTCGGGCGGGTCCAGTAATAGAGCGGCAACCCGTGCGGCCCCTCGGCGGTGGTCTTCTTGTACTTCGACACCGCGAGCGTGACCAGGTACGCCGCCACCGGGTCCTGGCTCTGGTAGTGGAACGTGCTGCCCTCGACCTCCTTCGGCACGCCGCCCGCGACCGCGGACCAGCCCTCCGGCACGGTCGCGGCGATGTCGTAGAGCGCCTCGTCGGACGGGTGCTCGTTGGCCGGGTACCAGGTCAGCGCGCCCCACGGCTCCTGCATGGTCCACAGCGAGCCGTCCTTGGTCACCCGCATCCCGATGCCCTCGTCGGCGTCGCCGCGGCGGGACGGCATCGGCACCGGCTTGGGCGTGCCGTGGTAGTCGACCACCAACGTCACCGGCTTGTCCGCGGTGACCGGGACCGGGACGGTGAGCTTCTCCTCGGCCACCGTGCCCCGGGCGGCGACGTCGTCGACGGTCACCCTGTCGACGGTCATGCCGGTGAAGTCGAGGGAGATCTCGGGCGCGTTCCTCGTCGGCCGGATGCGCAGCGTGGCGGTGCCCTTCAGCTGCTTGTCCTCGGGCTCCCAGGCCAGCTCGAGGCCGTAGTGCAGCACGTCCAGGCCCGGGTTGCCGCGCTCGGGGTAGAGCTTGTCGGCCACCGGCTCGGACTTGCCGGCCCGCCAGGTGGCGTAATCGACGGCTGGAGGTGCGGCGGAGGCCGATGGGGTCGGCGGGGTGTCCTCGGCCGTGCAGCCGGTCAGGAGCACGGCGGTGACCAGGACGATCGAGGGGGCGGTGCGGCGCATGGCGGAGAACGTACCCAAAGGGGGTTGACCTGTGGGGGCACCTGAAAACGGGCCGACTAGGATTTGTGTCCATGAGCATCGCCACGCTGCCTTCCTACGACGACGCGATCAGCCGCTACGAGCCGGTGATCGGCCTCGAGACGCATGTCGAGCTGGGCACGAACACCAAGATGTTCTGTGGCTGCTCGACCGTCTTCGGCGCGGAGCCGAACACCCAGGTGTGCCCGGTCTGTCTGGCCCTGCCCGGCGCGCTGCCGGTGGCCAACCGGCTCGGCATCGAGGCCACCATCCGGATCGGCCTGGCGCTGAACTGTGACATCGCGGCCTGGTGCCGGATGGCCCGGAAGAACTACTTCTATCCGGACATGCCGAAGAACTTTCAGACCTCGCAATACGACGAGCCGCTCTGCACCGAGGGTTATGTGGACGTCGAGATCGACGGCGAGACCGTGCGGATCGGCATCGAGCGGGTGCACCTCGAGGAGGACACCGGCAAGACGCTGCACGTCGGCGGCGCCACCGGGCGCATCCACGGCGCCACCGAGTCGCTGGTCGACTACAACCGGGCCGGCATCCCGCTGGTGGAGATCGTGACCAAGCCGGTGCCGGGGATCGGCGCGCGGGCGCCCGAGGTGGCCCGGGCCTATGTGACCGAGCTGCGCGACATCATCCGCTCGCTGGGCGTCTCGGACGTGCGGATGGAGCAGGGCTCGCTGCGCTGCGACGTGAACACGTCGCTCAACCTGCCCGGCGCGGAGTGGGGCACCCGCACCGAGACGAAGAACGTGAACTCGCTGCGCTCGGTCGAGCGCGCGGTCCGTTCCGAGATCATCCGGCAGGCCGGGCTGCTCGACGCGGGTCAGCGGATCATCCAGGAGACCCGGCACTTCCAGGAGGACACCGGCGACACCCGCGACGGCCGGTCCAAGGAGACCGCGACCGACTACCGCTACTTCCCCGAGCCCGACCTGGTGCCGATCGCGCCCGACCCGGCCTGGGTCGAGGAGCTGCGCGCGACCCTGCCGGAGCGGCCCAGCGTCAAGCGCGCCCGGCTGCGCGAGGCGTGGGGGATCAGCGAGGTCGACATGCAGTCGGTGGCCAACGCCGGCGCGGTCGAGCTGATCGAGGAGACCATCGCGGCCGGCGCCTCGCCGGCCGGCGCCCGCAAGTGGTGGATGGGCGAGCTCGCCCGCCGGGCCAACGAGACCGGTGTCGAGCTGTCCGCGATCGGCGCCACCCCGGCCCAGGTGGCCGAGCTGCAGTCGCTTGTGGACTCCGGCAGGCTCAACGACAAGCTGGCCCGGGCGGTGCTCGAGGGCGTCGTGGCCGGCGAGGGCGACCCGGCGGCGGTGATGGCCGCGCGCAACCTCGGCGTGGTCTCCGACACCGGCGCGCTGGAGGCCGCGGTCGACGAGGCGATCGCCGCCAACCCCGACATCGCGGCGAAGATCCGTGAGGGCAAGGTCGCGGCGGCGGGCGCCCTGGTGGGTGCGGTCATGAAGACCACGCGCGGTCAGGCGGACGCCAAGACGGTGCGCGAGCTGATCCTCTCTAAACTTTCCTGACTTCACGCGCGCCACACATGATCTAGGGCATTCTCCCCTGTCGATAGACATCGACGGGGAGGAACGGCGTGAGCCGGTTCAAAAGATGGGGCTGGGGGCTGGGGATCGCCTCGGTCACCGCGGTCAGTGCCTTCGGGGTGGCGTCGTGGCAGGCGAACGCCGCACCCGATCCCGGTGCGACGACCGGCGTTGCGGCCGACCAGGCAACGGTTTCCGATCCGCAGCCGGGTCCCGAGCGGGCGTCCGGTGTGGGCGGTGACGCGCTGACCGCCGACGAGGTCGGCAAGGCGCGGGAGATCGCGCTGACCGCCGAGCTCAAGGCGCAGGCGCAGGACGTGACCGGCAAGGCGGGGCCGGAATACCTGACCGCGCAGATCGCCACCGAGGGCGGCACGCGGCGCGCCGACGTGTACTTCTACGACTACAAGACCGACAAGTTGGTGAAGCAGGTCGTCGACCTGGGCGCCGGCAAGCTCACCGGTTCGTATTCCGCGGCGGAGCTGCAGATGCCGGCCTCCAAGCAGGAGGTGGCGACGGCGTTCGACATGCTGCTCGCCGATCCGCTGGCGTCCGAGCTCGAGGACGCCTACAAGAAGGCGACCGGTAAGGAGTTCGCGGGCAAGGACGGGCTGGTGCTCAACGCCCACGTCTACAAGGCGCGGGCCGCCGACTCCGGCGCCCGCGACTGCGGCAAGCACCGCTGCCTGCAGCTGGTCGTGGAGACCCCGGACGGGCTCTTCATCGACGTCAACCAGATCATCGTCGACCTCTCCGGGCGCAGCGTCGCCCGACTCCGCTGAACGGGGACCTGTCTTGAAAAGACTCACCATCGGGCTGCTGACGCTTGCGTTGGTGGCCTTCGTGCCGACGTCACCCGCGCAGGCCGCGCCGGCCGAGCCCGCGCCCTGTGCCCCGGAGTCCACGGTGCACGAGACGTTGCCCAACGGCACCGTCTGGGACCTGTGCTGGCACATGGACGAGCGGGCCGGCCTGGTGCTGGAGAACGTGTCCGTGGGCTACGCGAAATACCCGGCGCAGACCCAGATCCTGCAGTCGATCCGGCTGGCCCAGCTCAACGTGCCCTACGACTCGGGTGACACCGAGTACAACGACCTCACCGACTACGGCTTCGGCGGCTGGGACCTGGAGACGCTGAAGGGCGAGGACTGCAAGGGCGGTTCGGCTCGCACCGGGTCGGACGGCGGCGCCGAGCCGCGGGTGCGCAAGGTGCTGTGTGTCAGCGCCGAGCGGTCCGGCGCGGCGTACCGGCTGCACGGCTACACCGAAGAGGGCGAGACGGTCTACTCCAAGCAGGGCCACGATCTGGTGCTGCGCTCGATCAGCAAGGTCGGCTGGTACGAGTACGTGACCGAGTTCCGCCTGGCCGACGACGGCACCATCTCGGCCCGCCTGGGCGCCACCGGTGACCTGTCGCCGGGCGACTATGTGGACGCCGACCGCGGCTGGCCGATCGGCAAGGCGCAGCGCGACTTCGCGGCGATGCACTACCACAGCGCATTCTGGCGGGTCGACTTCAACATCGACGGCAAGGGCCGCGAGACGGTCGAGCAGTTCGACACCAAGACCGACGGCCAGGGCTCGGTGGCCGCGCGGCTGACCACCACCCGCGAGACGATCGCCACCGAGGGCAGCTTCTCCAAGGTGAACCAGCGCTGGTGGCGGGTGGCCAGCAAGAACAGCAAGAACGACGACAAGCACGTGCGTTCGTACGAGCTGGTGACCGGCGCGGACGACAAGTACGAGGCGCACCCGGAGACCACGCCGGACGTGACGTTCACGCAGAACCATGGGTGCGAGATGTTCGCCACCGGCAACGCCGACCCGGAGTGCCCGCGCCGGCACACCATCCTGGACTTCGCCGGCAACAACGAGACGATGAACGACCCGATCATGTGGGTCCGGGTCGGCTTCCACCACGTGCCGCGGGACGAGGACCAGAGCCCGATGCCGCTGCACTGGCAGGGCTTCGACCTGGCGCCGCGGGACTTCACGGCGCAGAACCCGCTGACCCCGCCGGAGCTGTCCGGCGTCAACGGTCAGGGCAACTGAGGTTTCTTTCGGCCCGGCCCCGTCACCGGGGCCGGGCCGCTGGGGGAGAACATGCGTCGCTACCTGCTCGCCGGCCTCGTGCTGGCGGCATCCCTGGGCGGGGTCGGTCTGCTGCACCGCCCGGACCCGAAACCCGCGGCCGCGGCATCGGCCGAGCCGGTCGTCGTCGCGCCCAACGCGACCGACGTCGCGTTCGCGCAGATGATGGTGGCCCACCACGAACAGGCCGTGCGGATGAGCAAGGCGCTGATCGCCGAGCCCGGCGGCGTGCCGGAGCGGGTCCTGGCGATCGCCGAGTTCGTGGCCCACGACCAGCAGCGCGAGATCGACGAGACGAACGCGTGGCTGTCCGCGTGGGGCGTCGAGGGCACGCACGAGCACGGCGACGGGCACGGCATGCTGACCGAGGCGCAGCTGGCTGAGCTGGACAAGGCACCGGCCGGGACGCTGTTCCTGACGCTGATGATCGAGCACCACAAGGGTGCGATCACGATGGCCCGCTCGCTGCTGGATGCCGGCGGCCAGAACGTCTACACGCACAGCCTGGCGAAGCACGTCATCAACGAGCAGACCGACGAGAACACCGCGATGGTCAAACTGCTCGCGGAAGCCCGCTAGGGTCCTGAGCTCGGGAGCGGCTGATTCGGGGTGACGCCGCTGTTCACGTTCGGGTCGGTGGTCGGGGCGGGCTCCTGGCCGATCACCTTGCGCTCCAGCGTGACCTGCGAGCGGCCGGTGCCGCCCAGCTGGATGTCGTCGTACGCCTTCAGCTCGTGCCGCTCGTCGAAGTACAACACCGACATCGAGATCGGCGTCGGCTCCTCCTTCTCCAGGCCACGCAACCCCGCCGCCCCGGTCGACCCCTCCACCATCAGCCGGGTGGCGATCCTGGCCCCGTCGGCCGCGGGAGCGGGCGCCGGCGAGGGGTCCACCACCGGCGCCGGCATGATGCTCACCTGACGCCGGTGCAGGTGGCCGCTCAGCACCAGCGGCACCGAGCCGGACAGCGGCGGCGCCATCGCCGGGTCGTGCACCAGCGCCACGTCCACCTTGGTCTTCTGCGTGCGGATCGTGGTGGCCAGCTGCTCGCCGGCCCGCAGCAGCGGCGACGACGGCTCCGAGTCCGCGTTGCCGACCATCGGCGCCGGCTCGTCGGTGCTCTTGTCGGGGGTGAACTCCGGGTCGCCGATCCCGGCGATGGTCAACCCCTCGATCTCGGTCACCGTGTTGTCCAGCACCCGCGCGTTCGGCTGGCGCTTCACCGCCGCCTCGGTGGCCGGCGAGTCGTGGTTGCCGCGCACATAGATGTACGGCGCGTCGATCCCGGCGATCTCCGACACATATGTGTCCTCCGCGCTGCTGCCCCAGTCCACGATGTCGCCGGTGTCCACCACCGCGTCGATCTCGAACTGCTGCACCACCGTGCGGATCAGGTCCCACGACGACGGGTTCAGGTGCAGGTCGGACACGTGCAGGATGCGGGTGGTGTTCGCGGCCGGCTCGTAGACCGGCAGGCTGGACACCGTGGTGTAGATCCGGCTCACGTTGCTGACCAGTTGGGACAGCTGGTCCGCGTACCGGCCGTAGTTGTCCGCGATCCGGCGCGCGTCACCGACCACTGCGGGGGCGTTCACCAGCAGCCCCTCGTAGCGCGGCTCGCTGATCGAATCGGGCCGCGCGGTCGCCGCCGCCAGGCCCATGCTGCCCGCCGTGAGCGCCAGCGAGAGCAGCCCGGACCAGGCCATCCGGCGGCTGCTGCGGAAGACCAGGGCGGCCAGCAGCAGGCTGGTGACCACCGCCGCGCCGAGCGCGCGCAGCGCCAGCCGGACCACGCCGTTGGTCACGTCGTCGACCGCGCTCTGCCCGGCCGCGCTGATCGCGGTCGGGTCGTCGATCAGCGCCTCGGTGCGGTCCTGGTCGAGCGAGCCCAGATTGACCTTGAGGTGGATCGGGCCCCGGTGGCTGTCCAGGTGCAGCGAGCCGAGCGGCGGGATGTCCACCTCGGTGCCGCCGTGGAAGGACGGGCTGACCGACATCTCGGCGCGGAACGGGCCCACCGCCGTCTCGGTGTGCGCGAACAGCAACGTGCCGACGACGGTGCCGGCCACGCCGACCAGGGTGATCATCGCGGCCAGCCGGACCCGTGCGGCCCAGCGACCGGTCAGTGCGGAACGGACGTAACCGGGAATTCGACGTAAGAAAGAGCGCATCGAGCGCTCACCTGCCCCTTTGATCCACTATCAAAACAATCCACGCATCAACTGCGCCCGGCTCCGCCATCGGAGAAGACCAGCCGGATGATGCGGTCGTCGTCGGGTTTCGGCTCGCCCCCGCGCTCCTGGTTGGACGTGCTGAGCCAGAGCGAGCCGTCCGGCGCGGCCGCCAGTGCGCGCAGCCGGCCGTATTCACCGGTGAGCACCGCCTGTGGCTGCCCGATCAGCGTGCCGTTGCCGGTCGTGCTGACCAACCAGATCCGCTGCCCGAGCAGGCAGGCGCTGGCGATCATCCGTTCCAGCACGGCCACCCCGGCGCAGGACGAGTCCGCGATCGGCCAGCTGATCAGCGGGTTCGTGAACTTCGTGTCGGCCGAGTCGCCGTCCGCCGCGGGCCAGCCGTAGTTCTTGCCCTTGACGATCACGTTGAGCTCGCCCTTGATGTTCTGGCCGGCCTCGCTGGCGTACATCCGCTTGCCGGCGTCCCACGCGATGCCCTGCACGTTGCGGTGACCCGAGGACCAGACCAGCGAGTTGGCGGTCGGGTTGCCGGGGGCGGGCTTGCCGGCCGTGGTCATCCGCAGGATCTTGCCGCCGAGGCTCTTCGGGTTCTGCGCCAGGTTGTTCTGCTCGGTGCCGTCGCCGGTGGTCGCGTAGAGGAAGCCGTCCGGTCCGAAGGCGAGCTGGCCGCCGTTGCCCTCGTCCGACTTGGGGATGCCGGTGACGATCGGCGCCGGCGGGTCCGCGGAGGCCAGCTCGAGCTTGGCGATCCGGTTGTCCTTGGCGGTGCTGTAGAAGACGTACACCGTCTCGTCGGTGGTGTAGTCCGGTGAGACGGCGATGCCGAGCAGGCCGCCGTCGCCCCCGCTGATCGCCTCGCCCAGCCGCCGGACCTCGGTGGTCTTCAGGCCGTTCGCGTCCGTCTGCGGCCCGAGCTGCAGGATCCGGCCGGTGTCGCGCTCGGTGACCAGCGCGCCGCCCTTGGGCAGAAAGGCCATGCCCCACGGCACGTCCAGGCCCTTGGCGAGCACGGTGATCGCGACCTCCTGCTCCTCGGCGCCACCGGGCGCGCCGCTCGCCCCGGCCGGCGACGACGGCGTCGGCAGGTTGGGCGGCTCGCCGGCCACGTCCGGGTCCGGCGGGCCGAACGCGCACGCGGTGCTCACGGCCAGCGTGGCGGCGAGCACCGCCGCGACACCGCGGACCCGTCGGGACGGAAGCGAATTCACCAGACCAGGGTAGCCATGAAGTCTGGGACGTCCGGCACACCTCGATCACCGGCGATCGCGTCGCGGCCGAGCCGACCGTACGGTGGGATGGTGAAGGTCTGGATCGCCCACGAAGCGGGGCGCGAGCTGCTCGGCAAGATCCCGGACGGGGTCGACCTCGAGGTCTGTGCGGACGCCGCGGAGCTGCCCTCCGACCCGGCGAGCGTGGAGTTCTGGGTGCCGCCGTTCCCCGCCGTCGACCTGTTGTCGCAGCTCAGCGGGCTGCGCGTGGTGCAGTTGCTGTCCGCCGGAGTGGACAACTGGGTCGGCCGGGTGCCGTCCGACGTGCTGCTCTGCGACGCCCGTGGCGTGCACGACTCGCCGGTCGCCGAGTGGGTGGTGGGCGCGGCAGTGGGCGTGTTGCGGCAGTTCCCGGCATATGCGCGCGCTCAGCAGAGCGGCACCTGGGAGCAGACCACGTTCACCCCGACCAGAGAGCTCACCGGGGCGCGCGTGCTGATCGTCGGCGCCGGTTCGATCGGGCAGGCCATCGAGCGGCACCTGGCGCCGTTCGGCGTGTCGGTCACCCGCGTCGCCCGCACCGCCCGCCCCGGCCAGGACGTGCACGCCGTCGACGACCTGCCCCGCCTGCTCCCGGACGCCGACGTGGTGGTGCTGGTGGTGCCGCTCACCGAGCAGACCCGCGGCCTGGTGGACGCCGCCTTCCTGGCCGCGATGCCGGACGGCGCGCTGCTGGTGAACGCCGCCCGGGGCCAGGTGGTGGACACCGCCGCGCTGCTCACCGAGACCGCGTCCGGCCGGCTGGCGGCCGCGCTGGACGTCACCGACCCGGAACCGCTTCCCGCCGAGCACCCGCTGTGGCGGCTGCCGAACGTCTTCATCACCCCGCACATCGGCGGCGGCGTGGTCGGCCTGCTGCCGCGGGCCTATCAGCTGGCCGGCGACCAGTTGCGCCGCTATGCGGCGGGCGAGGAGCTGATCAATCAGGTGGTGGGGGGCTACTGACCGGCTGATCCGCCGCGGCCAGCACGGTCTTCAGGTTGGCCGTGGTCACCCCGGTGAGCTCGATGACGCCACCGTCGGTGAGCAGCGCGGAGACCCGGCCGCGCTGGTCCGGCGCCAGTTCGGTGATGCGGTCCCACGGCACGGTGGTGGAGCCGAGCAGCGCGCGCACCCGGAGCCGGTCGGTGAAGACGTCGGTGCCGGCCCGCCAGGCCCAGATCACGATGGCCAGCGGGATCAGCAGCAGGATCGACAGCTGCCAGCGCGCGCCCGCGAGCGGCACGGTGCCGACGAACGCGATCAAGGCGGCGACCAGCAAGGCGCCGGATTTCCGTACGCGCAACACAGGCTTGCGGCTCACACCCGCCATGGTCTCACCTGGCCCGGTCGGTCAGGTTTCGCCCCCGGACGGGGCGACTCGCCGCTCCCCGTTTGACCGCCGCCGGTCCATACCCGACGATCCGAACGTACGAGGGGTGAACGCCGCCCCGTAACCTGATCGGGGGAGGCGCGTTACTCGTAACGCCATCCCTCTCGGACCGGAAGCGCAGGAGAACCACCGACGTGGCATTGCCGCTCACCGTTCGTCCCGGCAACGCGGGCCCGGCCTGGGTCAGCTACCTCTTCGTGCCCGGCGCCGCGTCGGTCGTGTTGATCGCCGGTGCGCTGGGTCGGCTTGAACCGGTTCCGGCGTTGGCGATCGCGGTCGGCGTGACCGCGCTCTGGGCGGCCGTGGTGCTGTTCCGCGAGGCACTGGCGATCCAGCGGGCGGCGCGGTCGTTCACCGCCTGCCGCGGTGCCGGCCCGATCGGGATCGCTTCCCTGCTGGCCGGTCTGAGCACGGCGGCGCCGCTGGTCCTCGACCACGGCAGCGACTGGGTCGCCACCGCGGGCGTCGGGTTGTGCGCGCTGTTCTGGGTGCTGGGCGCGATGCTGATGCCCGGCTCCGGGCGGTCGATGCCGGTCCGGCTGCGGCGCGCCTTCGACGGGCTCGGCCTGGGCATCAGCCTGGGCTTCGCGGCCTGGCTGACGATGCCGATGCAGCGCTCGCAGCCACCCATCCTGGTGGCGATGCTGTGCACCGCCGTCGGGGTCGCCATCGTGCTGGTCACCGTGCTGCGGGCGCAGCAGCGGCGGCAGGCGGCCACCCTGTGCGGACTCGGCAGCCTGGCCGTCCTGTTCGGCCTGTGCACCGCGGTCAACCTGACCACGGTCGGCAAGATCGGCCCGGCGATCCCGCTCTCCGGCCTGCTGGTGCTGGCCGGGCTCGCGCTCTCGGCCTACGGCGGCAGCCGGCACCACCTGTCCTCGCCCCGCCGCCGCACGCGCACGCCGGACCAATATCTGGCCGGTTACCCGCTGCTCGCCATCCCGGCCGCGATCGGCGTGGTGGCCGCCACGGTGCACCTCGTCACGGTCGGCAAGTTCGACCGGATCGCGATCGCCCTCGGCCTGTCCATGGTGGCCATCCTGACCCTGCGCGAACTGCTCGTGGTCAGCGACATCCGCCGGTACGCGAGCCAGCTCAAGACCAAAGAGGCGCACTTCCGCTCGCTGGTCGCCGGCGCCACCGACCTCACCCTGGTGCTGGACGACGAGCAGGTGATCACCTGGCAGTCGCCCGCCGCCGCCCGCCTCTTCGGGCTGGAGGACAAGGAGGTGGTCGGGCACACGTTCCGCGAGCTGATCCACCCGGACGACGTGGCGCAGGCGCAGGCGGTGATCCGCGCGGTGCTCGAGGGCGAGCATCCGGACGGCCCGCCCGCGCTGATCAACGCCCGGATCCGGGACGGCCACCAGATGTGGCGCGACACCGAGTCCACGGTGTCCGATCAGCGGTCGGTGCCCGAGGTGGCCGCGCTGGTCGTGCACGTGCGCGACGTCAGCGAGCGGCGGCATCTCGAGCGGACTTTGCACCGGATGTCGTACACGGACCAGCTCACCGGGCTGGCCAACCGCCGGGCGCTGATGCGTGACCTGCTGGAACACCGCCGCCGGCCGGGTCAGCAGGGCACCCTGCTGGTGATCGACCTGCACGGCCTGGCCGAGATCAACGACGACAAGGGCCGGGAGTTCGGCGACGCGGTGCTGATCGAGGTGGGCCGCCGGATCCGCAGCCTGATGGGCGACGAGGACGTGCCGGCCCGGCTGGGCGGCGACGAGTTCGCGGTGCTGACCGCGGACGGCGCGGTGCTGGCATACGCGCTGGCCACCCGCCTGGTCACCGCGCTGATGGAGCCCTATCAGCTGCCCGGCACGATCGTCGAGCTGCACACCAGCGTCGGCCTGGCCGAGCTGGCCGGCGGCGCCGACTCGGACGAGGTGCTGCGGCACGCCGACCTGGCCCGCAGCCGGGCCCGCCAGCTCGGCCGCGACCGGGTCGAGTGGTTCGACACCGACGTCGAGATCCAGCTGCACCGGCGGATGGACCTCGAGCAGCAGTTGCTGGCCGCGGCCGACAACGGCGAGCTCGACGTCGTCTATCAGCCCGTGGTCAGCCTGCGCGATGAGCAGCCGGTCGGCGTCGAGGCGCTGCTGCGCTGGCGGCACCCCAAGCTGGGCACGATCCTGCCGGCCGAGCTGCTGCCGATCGCCCGGGCCGTGGGCATCTCCGCCGACCTGGACGAGTGGGTGCTGGACACCGCCTGCCGCCAGCTGGCGACCTGGAACACCGCGGGCGAGGACTTCTGGCTGTCGGTCAACGTCGCGCCGCGCGAGCTGCTCACCGCACGCTTCCCGGAGCGTGTCGAGGCCGTCCTGCGCCGGCACACCCTGGCGCCGGAACGGCTGGTGGTCGAGGTGGCGGAGACGTGGATCGCCGAGGACGTGCCGGCGATCGTGGCGTCTCTGGCCGGGCTTCGCAAGCTCGGGGTACGCGCGGCGCTCGACGACTTCGGGGCCGGCCAGGCCTCCCTCTCGCATCTCCGCCGGTTGCCGGTCGACATGCTGAAACTCGACCGGGTGCTGGTGAACACGCCGACCGAGTCGAACAGCCCGGCGGTGATCGAGGTGGTGGTGAGCCTCGGCCGGCGCCTCGGGCTGGAGATCGTGGCGAAGGGCCTGGAGACCGCCGAGGAGATCAGCCGCGCCCGCGACGCCGGCTGCCTCTACGGCCAGGGTTTCGCCCTGGGCCACCCGGCCCCGGCCGAGCGCATCGAGGCCTACCTGGACTCACACCGAGCCGCGCAGAATTAGATCGCCGGTGGTGGCGCCGTGCTTCCGCGCGGTGTCAGGCGGGCCGGGACGGCTTCGACGTCGGCGACCTGCCGGCCCTCGATGGCGGCCAGCAGTTGCCGGGCCGCGTGCGCGCCGTATTCCGAGATGTCCCGGCTCAGGGCGGTCAGCGGCGGGTGCACGAGCCGGCACAGCGGCGAGTCGTCCCAGGCCACGATGGACAGGTCGGCCGGCACCCGCAGGCCCATCTCCTGCGCCACGGCCAGCCCGGCCACCGCCATCACGTCGTTGTCGAAGATCACCGCGGTCGGCCGGTCGGCGCCCATCAGCAGCTGCCGGGTGGCCCGGCCGCCCTCTTCGCCGGTGTAGTCGGCCGGCAGCGTCACCGCGCCGCGCAGGCCCAGCGACGCGCACACCGCGTCGAACGCCCGCGTGCGCACCTGCGTGTGCAACAGGTCGGGCAGGCCGCCGACGCGGGCGATCCGCCGGTGTCCGAGCGCGATCAGATAGCGCACCGCCTCGCCGACCGCGCCGGCGTCGTCCGACCAGACCTGCGGGATCGAGCCGGTGTCACCCGGGCCGCCGATCACCACCGCGGGCAACCCCAGCTCCTGCAGCACCGGGATGCGCAGGTCGTGGTCCCGCAGGTCGGTCACGAACACCCCGTCCACCCGGCGCTCGCCCCACCACCGGCGGAGCACCTCGACCTCCTGCTCGGGTGAGTCGGTGAGCTGCAGCGTGAACGCGTTCGACCGGGTCGCCAGCTCGGTCTCGAAGCCGCTGATCAGGCCCATGAAGAACGGCTCGATGCCGAGGATGCGGGCCGGCCGGCAGAGGGTCAGGCCGACCGCGTCGGCACGGGCGCCGGAGAGGGCCCGGGCGGCCCTGTTCGGGTTGAAGCCGATCTCCCGGGCGATCGCGACGATGCGCTGACGCGTGGCCTCGGAGACGCCGGGTTGCCCGTTCAGGGCATAGGAAACGGCACCTTTGGACACTCCGGCCCGCTCCGCGATGTCCGCGATGGTCGGCCGCTTCATGCACCCTCCGCCCTGACTGTGGTCTATGGAGCGCTCTCACGTTACCTTCCGGTAGGAACCCCGCGGCAGGCAGTGATCACTCAACCGGTTAAGTGACACAGTTTCACATTCTAATGGCACGTCCAAGGGGATTGACAGCTTTCAACACTCGTCGTACGGTCGCTCCTACTTATCCGGTTCAGTGGCCGACTTCAGCCGACCGGAGGAAGTCCGTCGCCGGGGCGCCCCGACCTTGAGGGGGTCGGGCGAGCTGGGGGGCGCGCCCGCGGGGGGCGCCGGCGACGGTCCAAATCTTTTTCAGTACGAGCCCGGCTGGATGACCTCTTCGTCCTCGTTCTCCGGCTCCTCGAAGCGGGCGTAGAAGTCGTCCAGGTCGGACTCGCGCACCGGCAGCGCATCGGCGCCGGCTAGCCGGTTTCGCTGGGCCAGCCGGTCGCGCAGCTCGGCGTGCGAGACCGGGAAATAGAGCAGCCGCCAGCTGCCGCCGGCCGCCTCCACCAGGTGCTTCCATTCGTCGCGGTCGGCGCGCGCCCAGATGCCCAGGTCGAGCGAGACGTCGTGGCCCAGCGCGAGTTCGCGGACCATGCGCTCGCGCACCTCCTGCAGGGCAGGCTCGTAGAGTTCGAAGTAGATGCTCGGCGGGTAGTCCACGTCGTACTGACCGTGGCGCTCGTAGATGATCTCGTCGACCGACAGCCGGACGGCGCCGGCCGGCTCGAGCACACGCTTCGAGTAGGTCGTCTTGCCCGCGCCGGTCAGCCCGACGAGCAGGAAAACTACGGGCACGACCCACCCTTCCGGCCCGGCGGCCGCCGGCGGCCGGGACTACTCGCGGAGATCCGCGGTGGCCACGGCCGGACGTCGTTGACGGTCAGCGTGTCCACGTACCTATTCAGGAACCTTGCGGTAGGCGCCGTCGCTCGCGCTGGTCGCCATCGAGGCATAGGCGCGCAGCGCCGCCGAGACCGGGCGCTGCCGATCGACCGGTGTGTAGGGCTTGGGCCGCTGCTCCTGGACGTGCCGCCGCTGGGCCAGCTCCTCGTCGGAGACGTTCAGCGTGATGCTGCGGCCGGGAATGTCGATGGTGATGTCGTCGCCGGTCTCGACCAGCGCGATCAGCCCACCGGACGCCGCCTCGGGCGAGACGTGCCCGATGGACAGCCCGGAGGTGCCGCCGGAGAAGCGGCCGTCGGTGATCAGCGCGCACGCCTTGCCCAGGCCGCGACCCTTGAGGAAGGACGTCGGGTAGAGCATCTCCTGCATGCCGGGACCGCCGCGCGGGCCCTCGTAACGGATCACCACGACGTCGCCCTCGACCACCTGCTTGCCGAGGATGCCGTCCACCGCCGCGTCCTGGCTCTCGAAGACCCGCGCCGGCCCGCTGAACTTCCACAGCTCCTCGGCCACCCCGGCGGTCTTCACCACGCAGCCGTCCGGAGCCAGGTTGCCGAACAGGATCGCCAGCCCGCCGTCCGCCGTGTAAGCGTGATCGAACGACCGGATGCAGCCCTCGACGGCATCGGTGTCCAGCTTGGCCCACCGGTTGTCGGTGGAGAACGGCTGGGTGGTGCGCACCCCGCCGGGCGCCGCGTGGAACAACTCGAGCGCCACCGGCGTCGGCGACCCGCCGCGGATGTCCCAGTCGGCCAGCCAGCTCTCCAGGTCGGGGGAGTGCACCGACCGCACGCCGGTCTTCAGCGCGCCGCCGCGGTGCAGCTCGCCCAGCAGCGCCGGGATGCCGCCGGCCCGGTGCACGTCCTCCATGTGGAACTTCTGGCTGTTCGGCGCGACCTTGGACAGGCAGGGCACCCGGCGCGAGACCGCGTCGATCTCGGCCACGCTGAAGTCGAGCTCCGCCTCACGGGCGGCGGCCAGCAGGTGCAGCACCGTGTTGGTCGAGCCGCCCATCGCCACGTCCAGCGCCACCGCGTTCTCGAAGGCGTCGCGGGAGGCGATCGCCCGCGGCAGCACCGAGTCGTCGTCGTTCTCGTAGTGCAGCTTCGCGATGTCCACGATCAGCGAGCCGGCCCGCTCGAACAGCGCCTTGCGGGCGGCGTGCGTGGCCAGCGTCGAGCCGTTGCCCGGCAGCGCCAGGCCGATCGCCTCGGTCAGGCAGTTCATCGAGTTGGCCGTGAACATGCCGGAGCAGGAGCCGCAGGTCGGGCAGGCGGCCCGCTCGATCGCGCCGAGCTGCTCGTCGCTGACGTTGTCGTCGGCGGCGGCGCTCATCGCGTCGATCAGGTCGAGCTTGTCGTGCACCACGCCGTCGACCGCGACCGTCTTGCCGGCCTCCATCGGGCCGCCGGAGACGAACACCGTCGGGATGTTCAGCCGCAGCGCGGCGATCAGCATGCCCGGGGTGATCTTGTCGCAGTTCGAGATGCAGACCAGGGCGTCGGCGCAGTGCGCGTTCACCATGTATTCCACCGCGTCGGCGATCAGCTCGCGGCTGGGCAGCGAATAGAGCATGCCGCCGTGGCCCATCGCGATGCCGTCGTCCACCGCGATCGTGTTGAACTCGCGCCCGATCCCGCCGGCCTCGAAGACCGAGTCGGCGACCAGGCCACCCATGTCCTTGAGGTGCACGTGACCCGGCACGAACTGGGTGTAGCTGTTGGCAATGGCCACGATCGGCTTGCCGAAGTCGTCGTCCGTCATGCCGGTGGCGCGCCACAGGGCACGCGCGCCGGCCATCGTCCGACCGTGGGTCGAGGTCCGGGAGCGCAGTTCAGGCATCCCCACAGTCTGCCACCGTGACTGCTCAGGCCGCTCTGTGGTCCACAGCACGGGACGGCCGGGCACAATTGGGCCCGAAGGGTTCGGGCTTTCCGCGCCGACCGGAGGTCCAGGCGCCGGGGCAAACACGGACTTACTTTTTACCCCGAAGATCGGGCACAGTGTTGGCGTGCACACACCGTCCGGCTGGGAGGCGGCCGGGCTGGCGAGCCTCCTGGTCGCGGTCCCGGCGGTGGCCCTCCTGGCCAAATCAGGGCGAAAGCACACCGGCGACGCACGCCGGGCTCATCAATCGCTGGCCGCGGGTGGTGCGGTGGTTGCCGCCGCCGCGCTGGCCGGCCTGCTCACCGCCGTCCTGCGGCCGGAGGACGTGCCGCTCGGCGGCCATCGCCTGATGCTCGCCAGCGGGGTGGCCCTCGCGATGACGCTCGGCACGGCCGCGTTGCTCGCCGGCACGATCATGCTGCCCGGCTCGGGTCAGCACCGCGGCACGGCACTGCGCAATCTGTGCGACGGCGGGATCGTCGCCGCGGCGCTGTGGTTCGTCGTCTGGGTGCTGGTCACCGGCCCGACCAGTGTCCTTCCGCCGCCGCCACCGGAGTTCTGTCTGCCGGTGGTGCTGCCGGCCGCGGTGTCGGCGCTGACCATCGGCCTGACCGTGGTGCTGGCCCTGCACGCGCACCGGCCGCGGCACGGCACCGTGCGGGTCTCGCTCGGCGTGACGCTGGTCGCGGTCGCCTCGATGCTGCTCTCCGGTGGCATCTGCCACGGTTGGCACGGCGCCGTGCTGGCCGGCTCGCTGCTGCTGCCGGGCGGCCTCTTCCTGGTGGCCCGGGCGGTGCGGATCGTGGACCGGCCGGTGGAGGACAGCGGTGAGATGATCCAGCGGGGCAACGCGTTCGCGTTCGTGCCGGTGCTGGCCACCATCGGATTCGCCGTCTACCGCATCTCCCAGGGCGGCTCGATCGAGGCGGCCGGCATCGCCGCGTCCAGCGTCGAGGGCCTGCTGCTGGTCAGCCGGCAATACCTGGCGCTGACCGACGTCAAGCGCTACACGCTGCAGCTCTCGCAGAGCGAGAAGCACTTCCGCGAGCTCGCCCACACCGACCCGCTGACCGGCCTGGCCAACCGCCGGGGCCTGATCCGGGCGCTGCGCGAGCCCGATCCGCAGGGCCGGCAGCCCGATTCCGGGCCGCTCAGTCTGGTGAGCATCGATCTCGACCACTTCAAGAACGTGAACGACGTCCGCGGGCACGACGTGGGTGACGCGGTGCTCGCCGAGGTGGGCGCGCGGCTGCGGCGCAACCTGCTCTCCGGCGACGTGCCGGCCCGGCTCGGCGGCGACGAGTTCGCGGTGCTCATGCACGCCACGCCCGACGAGGCCATGCTGGCCGCCAAGCGGCTGCTCGCGGTGCTCGGGGAGCCCTACGAGGTGGACGGCGCGTCGGTCTTCCTGTCGGCCAGCGTCGGCGTGGCCGGCCGCCCGGCCCCGGGCGACACCGGCGAGCTGATGCGCGACGCCGACCTCGCGCTGCGCTATGCGAAGCAGCGCGGGAAGAACCGGGTCGAGCGGTACGACGTCCGCTACGACGAGCTGCTCCGCCGCCGCAGCACGCTGGAGAACGAGCTGCGGCACGCGATCGACCGGGACGAGCTGCGGCTGGTGTTCCAGCCGGTGGTGGCGCTGCCGTCGATGCGGCCGGTGGGCGCCGAGGCGCTGCTGCGCTGGCACCACCCGACGCTGGGCAACGTGCGGCCGGACGAGTTCATCCCGGTGGCCGAGGAGTCCGGGCTGATCAACCGCCTCGGGCTCTGGGTGCTGCGGCAGGCCTGCCGCCAGCTGGCCGCCTGGCTGGCCGATGGCCACGACGTCTGGGTGTCGGTCAACCTGTCGCCCAAGGAGCTGCACGCGGCGGACTACCCGGGGCAGGTCGCCGACGTGCTGCTCGAGTTCGGCGTGCCGGCCCAGCGGCTGGTGCTCGAGGTGACCGAGCACGCGGTGGCGACCGACGTCGAGGAACTGGTGCGGCGGCTCGGCGAGCTGCGCGCCACCGGGGTGCGGATCGCGCTGGACGACTTCGGCGCCGGCTACTCGTCGCTGGGTCAGCTGCGCACGCTTCCGGTGGACATCCTGAAGATCGACCAGCGGCTGGTGGCCGAGCCGGAGTCGCGCACCGGCACCGCCGCGCCGCTGGTCGACGTGGTGGTCCGGCTCGGACACCGGCTTGGCCTCGAGGTGCTCGCCGAGGGCATCCAGACACCCGCACAGCGCGCGGTCGTGGAGGAGGCAGGTTGCCGGCTCGGCCAGGGCTCGCTCTTCGGCTGGGGCGTGCCGCCCGAGCACCTGGCCGCCCAGCTTCGATCATTGCGCCCGGCGATCGCCCCGAAGCCCACCCCGATCCCGCGTCCGGTGGTGCCGCCGGGGGCCACCGCGCGCAGCCAGGTGGTCATGCTCGGACCCGGAATGCGGCAGCTCAGGGCCCTGTTGCCGGCCGAGCAGAGCGCCGAGACCCCGCAAGAGGGAACGACCCGTGATCAGAATGTGGGATCTGTTGACTCATCGCGTGAGATCGGGCAAGGTTAGCCGCATGTGCTTGTCGTCCCGAGTACTTATGTGAGCGCGCTGCTTCCCTCTCCGTAGGTGACAGCGCGCAAGGTCCCGTGTCATTCAGGCACGAGGGCCTTTTTTGTTGCCCGGATCACGTCTACCCCAAAGGCATCAGCGATGACGAGACCACCGACACCCGAGACCCTCGCCCACCGAGCCAGCCCCGCCACCGTGGCCGCCGCCGCGGGCAACCACGCGGTAGCCGCGGGCCCGACGCCGACCACCGGCGCCGGCTCGCTCGTGAAGTCCCTCGAGGCCCTCGGCGTCGAGGTGGCGTTCGGCATCCCGGGCGGCACCATCCTGCCGGCCTACGACCCGCTCTACGACTCCAAGGTGCGGCACATCCTGGTGCGGCACGAGCAGGGCGCGGGCCACGCGGCCACGGGTTACGCGCAGGCCACCGGCAAGGTCGGCGTCTGCATCGCCACCTCCGGGCCGGGCGCGACCAACCTGGTCACGCCGATCGCGGACGCATACATGGACTCGGTGCCGATCGTTGCGATCACCGGGCAGGTGTCCCGGCCGGCGATCGGCACGGACGCCTTCCAAGAGGCCGACATCCAGGGCATCACGCTGCCGATCACCAAGCACAACTTCCTGATCCAGTCGCCCGAGGACATCCCGCGCATCATGGCCGAGGCGTTCCACCTGGCGAGCACCGGCCGGCCCGGCCCGGTGCTGGTGGACATCCCCAAGGACGTGCAGCAGGCGCAGACCACGTTCTCCTGGCCGCCCACGCTGGACCTGCCGGGCTACCGCCCGACGCTGCACCCGCACGGCAAGCAGATCCGCGAGGCGGCCCGGCTGATCGCCCAGGCCAAGCGCCCGGTGCTCTATGTGGGCGGCGGCGTGCTCAAGGCCGGTGCCACCGACGGGCTGCGCAAGCTGGCCGAGCTGACCGGCATGCCGGTGGTCACCACCCTGATGGCGCTCGGCGCGTTCCCCGACTCGCACCAGCAGCACCTGGGCATGCCCGGCATGCACGGCACCGTCCCGGCGGTCTACGCGCTGCAGAAGTCCGACCTGCTGGTCGTGCTGGGCGCCCGCTTCGACGACCGGGTCACCGGCAAGCTCGACTCGTTCGCGCCGGACGCCAAGGTCGTGCACGCCGACATCGACCCGGCCGAGATCGGCAAGAACCGGCACGCCGACGTGCCGATCGTGGGCGACGCGCGGCACGTGATCGACGAGCTGATCGCCGCGGTGACCGGCGCCGCCACCGGCGCGGGTTCCTATCCGGCCTGGTGGAAGACGCTGAACGACCTGCGCGAGCGCTACCCGCTGGGCTACGACGAGCCGACCGATGGCACGCTGTCCCCGCAGTACGTGATCGAGCGGATCGGCAAGTTGGTCGGCCCGGACGCGATCTATGTGGCCGGCGTCGGGCAGCACCAGATGTGGGCCTCGCAGTTCATCGGATACGAGAAGCCGGGCAGCTGGCTCAACTCCGGCGGCGCCGGGACGATGGGCTACGCAGTGCCCGCCGCGATGGGCGCCAAGGTCGGCAAGCCGGGCACCGCGGTCTGGGCGATCGACGGCGACGGCTGCTTCCAGATGACCAACCAGGAGCTCGCCACGTGCGCGCTGGAGGGCATCCCGATCAAGGTCGCGGTGATCAACAACGGCAACCTGGGCATGGTCCGGCAGTGGCAGACCCTGTTCTACGAGGGCCGCTACTCGAACACCGACCTGGGCACCCACAAGCACCGCATCCCCGACTTCGTGAAGCTCGCCGAGGCGCTGGGCTGCATCGGCCTGCGCTGCGAGTCGGCGGCCGACGTGGACCAGACCATCGAGGCGGCGATGGCGATCAACGACGCCCCGGTGGTCATCGACTTCACCGTCGGCAAGGACGCGATGGTGTGGCCGATGGTCGCGGCCGGCACCAGCAACGACGAGATCCTGTTCGCCCGGGACGTGCGTCCCACGTTCGAGGAAGACGACCTCTGATGAACAAGCACACTTTGTCGGTGCTGGTGGAGAACAAGCCCAGCGTGCTGGCCCGGGTGTCGGGGCTGTTCTCCCGGCGCGGCTTCAACATCGACTCCCTGGCGGTCGGCGAGACGGAGAACCCGGACGTCAGCCGCATCACGATCGTGGTCAACGCCGACTCCTCACCCCTGGAGCAGGTGACCAAGCAGCTCAACAAGCTGGTGAACGTCCTGAAGATCGTCGAGCTGGACCCGCAGCAGTCGGTCCAGCGGGAGCTCCTGCTGGTCAAGGTGCGCGCCGATCGCGCGCAGCGGGCCCAGGTGCTGGAGACGGTCGAGCTCTTCCGCGCGAAGGTGATCGACGTCGCGCCGGACACCCTCACCATCGAGGCGACCGGCAACCCTGAGAAGCTCGACGCGTTGCTGCGCGACCTGGAGCCGTACGGCATCAAGGAGATGGTGCAGTCCGGCCTCGTGGCCATCGGCCGCGGTTCCCGCTCCATCACGACCGGCCCGGCGCTCCGCGCCGCCTGAAATCAGAAAAGGAAAGTCATGTCAGCGGAAGTTTTCTACGACGACGACGCCGACCTGTCCATCATCCAGGGACGCAAGGTCGCCGTGATCGGTTACGGCAGCCAGGGCCACGCGCACTCGCTGTCGCTGCGTGACTCGGGCGTCGACGTGGTGGTCGGCCTGCAGGAGGGCTCGAAGAGCCGGGCCAAGGCCGAGGAGCAGGGCCTCACCGTGCAGACTCCGGCCGAGGCCTCGGCCTGGGCCGACGTGATCATGGTGCTCGCGCCGGACACCGCGCAGCGCAAGATCTACGCCGAGTCGATCGCGCCGAACCTGACCGAGGGCAAGGCGCTGTTCTTCGGCCACGGCCTGAACATCCGCTTCGAGCTGATCAAGCCGCCGGCGAACGTCACCGTCGCGATGGTCGCCCCGAAGGGCCCCGGCCACCTGGTCCGCCGCCAATACGTGGACGGCAAGGGCGTGCCCTGCCTGGTCGCGGTGGAGCAGGACCCGACCGGCGACGGCCTGGCGCTCGCGCTGTCCTATGCGAAGGCGATCGGCGGCGCCCGCGCGGGCGTCATCAAGACCACCTTCAAGGAGGAGACCGAGACCGACCTGTTCGGTGAGCAGGCGGTGCTCTGCGGCGGCACGGCGGCGCTGGTGCAGACCGGCTTCGAGGTGCTCACCGAAGCCGGGTACGCCCCGGAGATCGCATACTTCGAGTGCCTGCACGAGCTCAAGCTCATCGTCGACCTGATGTACGAGGGCGGCATCTCCCGGATGCGCTACAGCGTGTCGGACACCGCCGAGTTCGGTGACTACGTCAGCGGCCCGCGGGTGATCAACGCCAACACCAAGGCGGAGATGAAGAAGATCCTCGCCGAGATCCAGTCCGGCGAGTTCACCCGGGCCCTGATCGCGGACGACGACGCCGGCCGCCCGGCGATGACCAAGTACCGCGAAGAGGGCGCCAAGCACCCGATCGAGGTGACCGGAAAGAAACTGCGCGACATGATGTCGTGGGTTGACCGGCCGATCACCGAAACCGCTTAATACGCTGGTTTTAATGGCGCCTGGTCCTCCGCGCCGTCCGGAGGACCAGGCGTCGGTAGCGGCACAGCCGGGCGCTTTGCGTGATCGAACGATTACTTGAAACGTGGGCGTTACGTGCTGCTTACCTGGTCAGCGCCGTTGCCAAATTGTGGACTGATCAGGCTCTTCCGAGTAGCAATCGTCAGCTAGCCTCGCCGCATGCGACTGGCTGATTCTTTCCGGAGTGAGCGCTTCGGCGCGGTCCGGATTCATGAGCTGCAACGGGTGATTGAGCTGGACTCGGGCGCCGTGGCTGATGCCGGCCGGCCCGGGATTTCGGCCGGCAGTCGTATTGTCGGGCCGGAGGCGTTACGCGCCATCGAGACGCAATTGGTCATCGTCGTTCCGTGCATGAATGAGACGCGGAGCGTCATCGAGGGCGTGCTCTCCGGGATCCCGCACGATTGTCTGATCGTGCTGGTGTCGAACAGTGATCGCGGACCGGTGGACCGGTACGAGATCGAGGCGCAGACGGTCGAGCAGTTCTGCCGTCTGGCCGGCCGGTCGGCGATCACCGTGCATCAGCGCGATCCCGGGGTGGCGGCCGCGTTCAAGGCGGCCGGCATGGACGAACTGATCGACGACGCCGGGCTGGTGCGGGCCGGCAAGGGCGAGGCGATGCTGGTCGGCATGGCGCTGGCCGCGATGACCGGCCGGCAGTACATCGGCTATGTGGACGCGGACAATTACGTGCCGGGCGCCGTGCACGAATACTGCAAGGCGTACGCGGCGGGGCTGCACCTGGCCGAGTCCGCGTACTCGATGGTCCGGATCTCCTGGCACTCCAAGCCCAAACTGCGCGAGGGCCGGTTGTTCTTCAGCCGCCGCGGGCGCAGTTCCGAGGTCACCAACGAGTGGTTGAACAGGTTCGTCGCGGAGTACTCGAACTTCGGCACCGAGGTGATCGCCACCGGCAACGCCGGCGAGCACGCGATGAGCCTCGCGCTCGGCATGAAACTGCGGCTGGCCGGTGGCTTCGCCGTCGAGCCGTACGAGTACGTGGACCTGTTCGAGCAGTTCGGCGGCGTGCTGGAGAGCCCGCATCCGGAGGTGATGGCGGGTTCCGTGCCGGTGCTGCAGATCGAGACCCGCAACCCGCACTTCCACGACAACAAGGGCGAGGAACACGTCCAGGGCATGCGGATGCAGGCGTTGAACGTGCTTTACCACTCGGAGATCACGCTGCCCTCGGTGCGCCAGGCGATCCTCGATTTCATGGTGTCGCAGGGCGCGCTGGAGGTCGGGCAGGAGCCGCCCCGCGAGCGCACCTATCCGCCGGTCGGCACCCTGGCCCTCGACCTGCTCTACGACGCTCTGGACGCCGAGGCGCAGAGCTTCCGTCAGCTGGATGGTCTCGCCTCCGCGGGGCTGCCGGCCAACCCGCCGATCGACCGGGACCAGATCCCGGTGTAACGGCCAGGTTTCTCACGTGTGACAGCGGTCACTCTGGACAGACATCCCGGAGTGACCGCTGTCACGTACTACCATCCGAATTCCCCCCAGCGGATGGAGACGTATGAAGCCCGTCGTGCTGATCGCGGAGGAGCTGGCCCCGGCCGCCCTCGATGTCCTGGCACAAGATTTCGACGTGCGGCACGTGGACGGCGCCGACCGCCCGACCCTGCTCGCGGCCCTCCCCGAGGCCGACGCGGTGATCGTGCGCAGCGCCACCAACATCGACGCCGAGGCGCTCGCCGCGGCCACCCGCCTCAAGGTGGTGGCCCGGGCCGGCGTCGGGCTGGACAACGTGGACGTGCCCGCCGCCACCGCCCGCGGTGTGCTCGTCGTGAACGCGCCGACCTCGAACATCGTCTCCGCCGCCGAGCAGGCGATCGCCCTGCTGCTGGCGGTGGCCCGGCACACCGCCAGCGCCAGCTCGGCGCTGAAGAAGGGCGAGTGGAAGCGGTCCAAGTACACCGGCGTGGAGGTGCAGGGCAAGATCGTCGGCGTGGTCGGGCTGGGCCGCATCGGTGTGCTGTTCGCCCAGCGCATGGCCGCGTTCGGCACCACGCTGATCGCCTACGACCCCTATGTGCAGCCGGCCCGTGCGGCCCAGCTCGGCGTGCGCCTGGTCGGGCTCGACGAGCTGTTGCGGGAGAGCGACTTCATCTCGGTGCACCTGCCGCGTACCCCGGAGACCCTGGGTTTGATCGGCGAGCGTGAGCTCGCCACCGTCAAGCCCAGCGTGCGCATCGTCAATGCCGCCCGCGGCGGCCTGATCGACGAGCAGGCGCTGGCCGACGCGCTCGCCGAGGGACGCGTGGCGGGCGCCGGCCTGGACGTGTTCGTGAAGGAGCCGTCCACCTCCTCGCCGCTGTTCGAGCTGGACAACGTTGTGGTCACCCCGCACCTGGGCGCGTCCACCGCGGAGGCGCAGGACAAGGCCGGCCTGTCGGTGGCCCGCAGCGTGCAGCTCGCGCTGCAGGGCGAGTTCGTGCCGGACGCGGTGAACGTGCAGACCGGTGGCGTGGTGGACGAGCAGGTGCGGCCGCTGCTGCCGCTGGCCGAGAAGCTCGGCAAGGTGTTCACCGCGGTGGCCGGGCAGGTCGCCGCCGAAGTGACCGTCGAGGTGCGCGGCGAGGTGGCCTCGCACGACGTGCGGGTGCTGCGGCTGGCCGCGACCAAGGGCCTGTTCGCCGCGGTGGTCGAAGATCGGGTGACCTATGTGAACGCGCCGCAGCTGGCCGCCGAGCGTGGCGTCGAGGTCCAGCTGGTCACCGTGGACGAGCCGGGCGACCACGAGAACCTGGTGACGATCCGCGGCGCGCTGCCGGACGGCCGCCGGGTCAGCGTGGCCGGCACGGTGACCGTGACCGGTTCGCGGGAGATCCGCCGGCTCACCGAGGTGGACGGCTTCGATCTCGAGCTCGGCGCCGAGGGGGTCCTGCTCTTCTTCCGGTACGCGGACCGCCCGGGCGTGGTCGGCGCGATCGGCACCGCGCTCGGCCGGCACGGCGTGAACATCGCGGCCATGCAGGTGGCGCGCCGGGAAGCGGGTGGCGAGGCGCTGATGACGCTGACCGTCGACTCCTCGGTCGACGCCGACCTGCTGAACACCGCCGCGGACGCGATCGGGGCGTCCCGGGCCAGCCTGGCGGACCTGCGGGTGGAGTAGCTGCTAGCGGTTGCGGACCGGCGGCGGATAGACCGTGCCGTCCTGGAGGTCGAGCAGATCCAGGTTGAGCTCTCCGGCCAGCCGCTCGATGCGCTCCAGGACGGCGTCCGGGCAGTTCTCGTCCAGCCGCATCTTGATGTGGTCGGCGGCGGCGTGCAGTGGCGCGCTGGCCCATGGTGAGCCGGGCGCCTTGGCGTGCGGGCCGCGGTCCGGGTATTCGCCGGTCAGCGCGTCATAGAAGGCGACGACGCGGGGGTCGGCGGGGCGCTGCGGATGCTCGCCGCGCACGCAGCGGACATTGGCCGCCCGCACCGCTTCCGGCGTTTCCGTCTGGTCCATGGCCCACACCACGAGGTCGAAACTCACCGGCGCATGGTGCCACACGGTCCGTCGCTATCGTTGATCCTTGGGCCGACACGCGGTGGATGCGTCTTGCGCGTTATTAGTCCGCATAGCTAGCGTTGATCCCGCCGCGCGGCGCGCCGGTGACTCGTCTTCGGGTGACGTGTTCATCGTTGTGCCCACGGTCAGCACCCCCGGCGGGCGCGAGCCACGCGTTTTCGTCGCTACAGCCCCCTTCGGTCGTTTGCCGCGATCGAAGGGGGCTGTTCGCGTTCCCGAGCGCGTTGAACGTCCATTAAGTGGGACCAGCTGACCGAAGATCGAGACGCCCGACTACTCTTGCGCGGGTTGGAGTCGAGCGTTTGGGAGACGTTGTGAGCGTGGCGCGGATCGCGGTGGTGGCCGGCGACGGCATCGGGACCGAGGTGACCGCGCAGGCGCGCAAGGTGATCGACGCCGTGCTCCCGGGCGTGGAGTGGTCGGATTACGACCTCGGCGCCCGCTTCTACAACCGCACCGGCGAGGTCCTCCCGCAGACGGTCCAGGACGAGATGGCCGGCCACGACGCGATCCTGCTCGGCGCGATCGGCGACCCCAGCGTGCCGCCCGGCGTGCTCGAGCGCGGCCTGCTGCTCAAGCTCCGCTTCGACTTCGATCAATATGTGAACCTGCGCCCGAGCAAGCTCTGGCCGGGCACCACCAGCCCGCTGGCCGGCCTCAAGCCCGGCGAGATCGACATGGTCGTGGTCCGCGAGGGCGTCGAGGGGCTCTATGTCGGCGCCGGCGGCGTCCTGCACAAGGACACCCCCGCCGAGATCGCCACCGAGGAAAGCCTGAACACGCGGTTCGGCGTCGAGCGCGTCATCCGGGACGCCTTCGCCCGGGCCCGGCGCCGCGAGCGCCGGCACCTCACCCTCGTGCACAAGACCAACGTGCTGACCAAGGCGGGCAGCCTGTGGTCGCGCGCCTTCCAGGCGGTGGCCGCCGAGTTCCCCGAGGTCACCACGGAATACCAGCACATCGACGCGGCGAGCATGTTCATGGTGAGCAACCCGCAGCGTTACGACGTGGTGGTGACCGACAACCTCTTCGGTGACATCCTCACCGACATCGCCGCTGCCGTCACCGGTGGCATCGGCATGGCCGCGAGCGGCTCCGTCAACCCGGAGCGCAAGTTCCCGTCGACGTTCGAGCCGGTGCACGGCTCCGCGCCGGACATCGCCGGCCAGGGCATCGCCGACCCGGCGGCCGCCATCCTCTCCGCGTCCCTGCTGCTCGAGCACCTCGGGCACGACGACGCGGCCCGCCGAGTAACCGGGGCGGTCGCGGCCGAGGTCGCGTCCCGCACCGCGGGCGCGTCGCTGCGCACCGCCGAGGTCGGTGACCGGGTCGCCTCCGCGGCCTGAGTCTGTCCCTGTTCTGATCACCCGATCGGCTTTTAACGAGCGTTCGGGTAGGTTCGTGCTCACTAAATCTTCCTAGAAAGCAGGTCACGTGCCATGAGTGGTGGTGACAACAACCTCGATTTCGATGTCCGTCCGCATGCTGCGCCGGTAGACGCCGCTGAGCGCAACGCGCTTCTGGCCAACCCCGGGTTCGGCCGGATCTTCTCGGACCACATGGTCACGATCCGATATGCCGAGGGCAAGGGCTGGTACGAGCCCCGGGTGGAGGCCCGCGCGCCGATCCCGATGGACCCGGCGACCGCGGTGCTGCACTACGCCCAGGAGATCTTCGAGGGCCTGAAGGCGTACACGATGCCGGACGGCGGCGTGGCGATGTTCCGGCCGGACGCGAACGCGGCGCGGTTCTCCCAGTCCGCCCAGCGCATGGCGATGCCCCAGCTCCCGCAGGCGACGTTCCTCGAGTCGCTGCGGCAGATCATCACCATCGACCGGCAGTGGATCCCGCAGACCGAGGACGGCAGCCTCTACCTGCGCCCGTTCGCCTATGCCAGCGAGGTGTTCCTCGGGGTGCGGCCGGCGATGGAATACCTCTATCTGGTGATCGCGTCGCCGGTCGGGCCGTACTTCCCCGGCGGGGTCAAGCCCGTCACCGTGTGGATCACGCCGGACTACACCCGGGCGGCGCCCGGCGGCACCGGCGCGGCCAAGTGCGGCGGCAACTACGCGGCCGGGCTCTCCGCCCAGGCCGAGGCCATCGAGAACGGCTGCGACCAGGTCGTCTATCTCGACGCGGTGGAGCGGCGCAACGTCGACGAGCTCGGCGGCATGAACATCTTCTTCGTGCTCGACGACGGCAGCCTGGTCACCCCGCCGCTGGGCGGCACGATCCTGCCCGGCATCACCCGCGACTCGGTGATCACGCTGGCCCAGCGGGCCGGCCGCCGCGTCGAGGAGCGGGCGGTGAGCTTCGACGAGTGGCGCGAGGGCGCCGCGTCCGGCCGGGTCCGCGAGGTCTTCGCCTGTGGCACGGCCGCGGTGATCACGCCGATCGGCACGGTCCGCTTCCCCGAGGGTGAGTTCAAGGTGGCCGACGGTGGCCCCGGCGAGATCACCATGGGCCTGCGCCAGGAACTCGTGGACATCCAGCGCGGCCGCGCCGAGGACCGTTACGGCTGGGTGCACAGGGTTCTCTAGGTCGTGCCGCTCCGGACTCGCAGGAGGTGTCCGCTTTGGCACCTCCTGCGGACGGGCGAATGTGGACGGTGAATGCGATGCTGGACGTCCCTGACGGCCTCGGAAAGTAGGTCAGCGGTGGACGTCAACCTGGTCTTCGTCATTCTGGTCGGCGCGATCGGTGGGGGCCTGCTGTTGCTGGTGCTGTGGCTCATGTCCCGGCACGACGGCGAGCACGAGGCGCAGTGGCGCGAGGCTGTCCTCGATGAGGTGCGCCGGTGGTGCGCCCGCCGTGGCTGGACGCCGGTGCAGAAGCCCGATCCGGAGCTGGCGCCACGCCCCGGCCCGAGTTTCGAGCTGCTCGCGGCCGCCACGGGCCGGATCGCCGACCGGCCCGCCGTGCTGGTGCTCGGCCGGGACGAACTCGAGGACGGCGTCCCGGCCCATGCCACGGTGGCGGTGCGGATGCCGGCCGGCCTGCCGGTGCTCCGACTGCGGCAGCGCTATATCGTCGCCACGCTCTGGCAGGCCCAGAATCCGCCCGCGCCCGACCCGTCCGCCGGTGACCAGAAATTCCACCGGCAGTGGCGGATCGGCCGGGAGACCGGGACGGCCGGCGCCGCCCTGCTGACCGCCCCGGTGCGAGCGGCCCTGCTCAGGCTGTCCGACATGGGTTACGGCCTCGGGGATTTCGCCGATCTCCAGGATGACGTCCTGACGGTGCGGATCGCGGGCAACGTGCCGGCCATGGATCTCGGCCTGCTCGTCGACGCCGTGACCGACCTGGCGGTGGGGCTCAGTCCAGATCGAGCAGATGATCCCGCATCGCGGCCACCTGCTTCTCGGTAACCCCGATCGAGCTGACATACGCCTCGACGGAGCCGTGCAGCGCCCGCAGGTCGTGCAGGAAGAGCCGCATCGCGTCGGCGGGCGAGTCGAACATGTGCTCGTGGCCCTCCACGGCGACCGGGTTGTGCACGCGCAGATAGTCGACCAGCCCCTGCATCGACGCGGTGGTCAGCGCGTAATCCTCGGCGATGTCCTCGTCCGACACCCCGAGCAGGGACAGCGTCAGCGCGAGGGTCACGCCGGTGCGGTCCTTGCCGGCCATGCAGTGCACCACCACCGGCGCGGCGGCCGGGTCGGCGATCACGCTGAGCGCGTCGTGCAGCGCCTGGTGGCCGTCCTCGGCGAAGTTCAGGTAGCGGTCGGCCAGCCAGCGCTCGTGCACCACGGTCTCGGGATGCTCGACCTCTTCCCAGTCGACGTGCTCGAGCGCCAGGTTGCGGTAGTCCAGGCCCTCGTAGTGCCGGACCCGGCCGTACTTCTCGATCTCGAAACCGCGCCGCAGGTCGATCACCGTGCGGATGCCGAGCGCCGCGAAGGTCTCCCAATCCGCGCCGTCCAGGCGATGCAGCGCGTCCGCGCGGAAGAGCCGCCGCCACCGCACCGGGCGCCCGTCGAGGCCCGGATAACCGCCGACGTCGCGGAAGTTGTAGGTCGAGGAGAAGGACACGTTCCGGGTCAGGGGGGTGTCGGCCACCAGCCCAACTTAGTCCCGAAAGGTGGAACATCGCTTCCCACGGAGGCGAACGGTGGCACACTTCATGGCGTGACCCACCTCGTGCTCATTATTGGCACCTCGCGCGCCGGCTGACCTTCCTCGCCGACGCGCAGACCTCCCGCATCCGCGGGGGGTCTTTTTGTTGGGCCACAACAAATCCTCGAAGGGAACCGTGCCATGAAGTACCAGGTCTTCGACACCACGCTCCGCGACGGCGGGCAACGCGAGGGCATCAGCTACTCGGTCGTCGACAAGCTCGCCGTCGCGCGGCTGCTGGACGAGTTCGGCGTGGGCTTCATCGAGGGCGGCTGGCCGGGCGCGATGCCCAAGGACACCGAGTTCTTCCGGCGCGCGAAGACCGAGCTCAAGCTGCAGCACGCGCTGCTCGTGGCCTTCGGCGCCACCCGCAAGGCCGGCGTGGACGTGGCCGGCGACAAGCAGGTGCAGGCGCTGCTCGACGCCGAGACGCCGGTCGTCTGCGTGGTCGCCAAGTCCGACATCCGGCACGTCGAGCGGGCGCTGCGCACCACCGGCGAGGAGAACCTGGCGATGGTCCGGGACACCGTGCGGCACCTGGTGGCGAACGGCCGGCGCGCGTTCGTCGACTGCGAGCACTTCTTCGACGGCTTCCGCTACGACCCCGACTACACCGCCTCCGTGGTCACCGCCGCGTTCGAGGCCGGGGCCGAGCGCGTCGTCATGTGCGACACCAACGGTGGCATGCTCCCATCGATGATCACCGCGGCGATCAACGACGTCGTCGCGCGCACCGGGGTGAACCCCGACCAGCTCGGCATCCACTGCCAGAACGACACCGCCTGCGCGGTCGCCAACACCATCGCCGCCGTCGAGGCGGGCGTCGAGCATTTCCAGTGCACGGCCAACGGCTACGGCGAGCGGCCCGGCAACGCCGACCTGTTCGCCGTCGTCAGCAACCTGCAACTCAAGCTCGGGCTGAAGGTCCTACCGGACGGATGCCTCGAGAAGGCGACGCGGGTCTCCACCGCGCTCGCCGAGATCGCCAACATCGCCCCCGACACCCACCAGGCCTACGTCGGGGCCGCGGCATTCGCTCACAAGGCGGGGCTGCACGCGAGCGCGATCAAGGTGGATCCGCTGCTCTACAACCACGTCGACCCGTCGGTGGTGGGCAATGACATGCGGATCCTGGTGACGGAGATGGCCGGCCGGGCGAGCATCGAGCTCAAGAGCCGTGAGCTCGGGCTCGACCTGGCCGGCCACCCGGACACCCTGACCACGGTGACCCGCAGGGTCAAGGATCTCGAGGCCGGGGGCTGGTCCTTCGAGGCCGCGGACGCGTCCTTCGAACTCCTGGTCCGCGACCAGCTGCCGGGCGAGGCGTACGCCCGCCCGTTCACGCTGGAGTCGTACCGGGTGCAGACCGAGCACCGCGAGGACGGCACGGTGGTCTCCGAGGCCACCGTCAAGGTCCGCGTGCGCGGCGAGCGGGTGATCACCACGGCGGAGGGCAACGGCCCGGTCAACGCCCTGGACGAGGCCCTGCGCAAGGCGCTGTCGGCGCACTACGACGAGCTCAAGACGTTCGAGCTGGCCGACTACAAGGTGCGCATCCTGGAGGGCTCGCACGGCACCGGCGCGATCACGCGCGTGCTGGTCGAGACCACCGACGGCAAGCGCGACTGGACCACGGTCGGCGTGCACGAGAACGTCGTCGAGGCCTCCTGGCAGGCCCTGGTGGACGCGCTCACCTTCGGCCTGGCCCGCTCGGCCGCGGCGGCGTAGGGCGGCCGTTCCGGCGGTGGGATCAGCCCGCGGCCGCTCCGGCGGTGGGATCAGCCCGCCGCCGGAACGGTGAGCGCCGCGATCAGTGACCGGTGGTCGCTGCGCGGGATGCCGTGGACGCGCACGTCGCGCACCCCGATCCGCTGGTCGACCAGCACGTGGTCGATGGTCACCGCGGGGATCGGGTCGCCGTCGTAGGGCCCCCAGGTGCCGACCAGGCCGGTGCCGTCCGTGGCGGCCGCGTCCCGGTAGTTGCCGCCGGAGACCAGCCGGCGCAGCGCCTGGTGGTCCAGCGTCGCGTTGAAGTCGCCGAGCAGGATGCGCGGGGTGCCGCTCGTCTCGGCGCACGGCTCGTCGGCCAGGTCGGCGCGCCAGTCGGGGAGCACCTTCAGGTCGTAGGGCGCGACCGGATGCGCGGACTCGACTGTCAGCGGGCCGGCGCCGGGTGGCTGCACCGTCCCGTACGCCTGCATGAAGCCGCCGCCGTTGCGCCGCGACCCGCCACCGGTGATCGGGAAGCGCGAGTAGACCGCGGACCCGGTGGTGCCGAACTCGGCGGCGAGCGACGAATAGGGCAGCAGCTGGTCCAGCCCGGCCGTGGTCAGGCGGGACCGGATGTCCGGGGTGAACTCCTGCAGCGCCAGGATCGACACGTCGTTCGCCCGGACCAGCCCGACCAGGGTGTCCGGATCCGCGCGTCCGGCCAGCACGTTCGCGGTCTGCACATGCAGCTCGACACCGGTCGAGGGGCCGCGGTCGCGGTCGGCCATCATCCGCGGCAGCACCGAGACGGCCAGCAGGGCGGCCGCCACGATCGCGATCGCCGCGCCCAGCCAGCGCCGGCCGGCGAGCGCGATCAGGGCCGGAATCCAGGCCCAGGCCGCCACATAGGGCGTGAAGGCGAACAACTGCACCAGCGGACCGGACTCCCAGCCACCGAAGCGCACCACCGACCAGCCCGCCACCGGCAGCATGAACAGCCAGATCAGCACGGTGACGCCGACCCGCTTGCGATGCCGGCGCGCGGTGGCAGGCGGCGCCGAGGTGATCGTCATGCGGCGACGGTAGCGCGATCAGTCACGCGACGTGACGAGCGCCCGGCGCGGGATCTGGCGCGATCGATGCCCCAGCTCACCGAAACTTTCCGCCGCCGGGCCGCAAGATCAAAGCTTGATGGATACGCGTCCGGGGCCCCACAACCGCAGTGCCCGGGTCCCGTTGTCTCACCGCGACCGCGCGGTGGGTCAAGGCCGTAGACGCGAGTCTCGCGCAAGGAAAGTGGTAGCCCACGAGGCCATCCGGGCCGGCAATCGCCGGCTGGCCTACCACTTTCAGCGCGCGAGACGCGCGTCCACGGCCTTGGGTGCCGCTTGGGTCGCGGTGAAACCACGGAACTCGGCGGTTGCGCCTGTGGGCCACCGGACGCGTATCCGATGAACGGTTTTGATCTTGGTCAGCGGTAGGGGTTGAAGTTCTGGGCGGCCATCAGGAACCAGGCGGTCGCGCCGACGTGCTGGCGCTGGAAGTAGCCGAACGCGAAGCCGGTGTCGAAGGCGCTGGTCGCCGCCACGATGCCGGAGCGGTCCGGCAGCGCGGTCCCGGTCCAGCTGCCGCCGGCGCCCGGGTCGGAGAGCCTGCCGCCCTGCGGGTCCGCGGTCAGGCCCACGGTCTGCCCGGCGCCCACCTTGCGCTGCGCCACCACGGTCTCGGCGAGCAGCCGCTTCGCGAGGCCGCGGTCGCCGGTCGCCTTGCGGGTGAGCAGCGCCAGCGCGGCGTGCCCGTTGCCCTCCAGCCAGACGGCGTTGCGGTTGTTCGGCAGGTCGCTGCCGGAGATCGGGCCGGTGAGGAGCTTCGCCTGCGAGCTGAACGTGACCCCGGAGACGCGCACCCCGGCGGGCAGCTGGGAGCCGGCGCCACCGTCGTTGTTCCACAGGTTCGCGGTGACCCAGTCCAGCGACGGGTCGTAGCGCCGGTCGCCCATCGCCAGCACCGACCAGGTCTGCACGTCCTCCGGGATGTTCCCGGTGTTGATCAGGTTCGGGTCCTCGCCGGGGTTGCCGCCCAGCGTGCCGGTCCACAGATAGCGCTCGGACGGGTTCCACATGCCGCGCACGAAGGCCGCCGCCTCATTCGCCCGGGCGATCCATCGGCGGTCCCGGGTCAGCTTGGCGAGCAGCGTGCACAGCGCGAACACGTCGATGTTGTGCTCGGTGGACGACCACTTCTGCGGGGTGACGCCATCCGCCTGCAGGCCGCCGTGATAGCCGCCGAACGCGTACGGCGACCGCTTGTCGGCGATCCACTCGCCCAGCGCGATCGCGCCGTCCAGATACTTCTTGATCCGGGTGTCGGCATAGAGCTGGGCCAGCGCCAGACCGGCCCAGGCCATGTCGCCGGTGGACGAGCCGCCGAAACCGAACGGCCACAGGAACGCCGCCTTGCCGTCCTCCCGCTTGAGGCCGGGGAAATACGGTCCGCCGCCGTAGAACAGCATCGGGCCGGCCGCATAGGCCTGCCGCACCCGGCCGTCGCTGAACGCCTCGTCGTTGGCCTGGATCCAGAGCAGCGCGTCGCCGATCAGCCGGGCCCGGCGCACGTTCGCGACGCTCGGGTTCGCCAGATAGGCCAGCGTCGCCAGCGCGTTGTCATAGACGAAAGCGGCGGTCATCAGCCCGCTCTCGTTGTTGTACGACTGCAGCAGCCGCGGCTCGGCGCCCTTCAGATAGGCGTCCTGCACCACGTCGAGGTAGCGGTAGGCGCGTGCGACCGGGCCGCCGAGCGACGGGTCGACGAGGTGGCGGGGGCGGTCCGAACTGGCCGAGGCGGGATCGCCACCGGGCAGAGCGGCGGCGGCGACTCCGGCGGCGGCCGCGGCGGGCAGGGCCAGCAGGCTTCGCCGGGAAACGGGCACGGACGTGACCGAGAAGGTGGCAGGCATGTGGGACTCCAACGTGGTGAGAGCGCTCTCACGAGCGCTGACGTATTGAAACGTCTCCGTCACGCGATGGCAATCCCTGAATTGCTGGTCGTCGCTTCGCTCCTCCGGCGAATCGCCTCATACCCGGTGACTTGCGGCAGGAAAAGCTGAGCTGCTGAGCTTGCTGGTCGTCGCTTCGCTCCTCCGGCGAATCGCCTTGTACCCGGCGACTTGCGGCACGAAAAGCCCCTTGGCTTCGCCTCGGACTTTTCGCACCGCAAGTCACCGGCGGCGATTCGCGAGCGGGTTGGGCTTAGATCTGTGCGTCTACGATCTCACCCAGGTTGGCTGCAGTGAGGTCGTCTCGGATGACTGCGGCGTCGCCCTCCACCACCAGGGTGAGGCCGTCGGGGTGTAGGTGGGTGGCTGCGGCGGCGGAGACCTGCTCGACTGTGGCGTCGAGGAGTTGTTGGCGGAGCTGGACGTGGTAGTCGTCGGGGAGGCCGTGGATGACCAGGGTGACCAGCGCGCCCAGGATCGAGCCCGGGGTCTGCATGTCCACCGAGAGCTGGCCGGCTCGCCAGGAGCGGGCGACTGCCAGCTCGTCCTCGGTCACGCCCTCGGCGCGGGTGCGGCTGATCTCGCCGACCGTGTCGACCAGCGCCGGCGTGGTCACCGCGGTCTGCACCGCCGAGCTAACCCCGAACCGGCCGAACCGGCGGGACAGCCCGAAATCGCCGCGGATGCCGTAGGTGTAGCCCTTCACCTCGCGGATCAGGTGGTTGAGGCGGGACGTGAACGCGCCGCCGAGCACCGTGGCGGCCAGCGACATGGTCACGTAGTCCGGGTGCGCCCGGTGCGGCGCCCGGTGGCCGAGGCGCAGCGTGGACTGCACCGAGCCGGGCCGGTCCACCAGGATCACCTTGCGGCCGGCCGGGATCGGCACCTCCAGCGGGCCGTCCGCCGGCAGCGGTGCACCGGACGCGCCGGCGAACGCCGCGGCGCCCAGCGCCTCCAGGTCGAGCTTGTCGAGGTCGCCGGCCACCAGCAGCACGCCCGGACGGCCCAGCCACTCGCGGTGGAACGCGAGCACGTCTTCGACGGTCACGGCGGCCACCGACGAGGGGTCGCCGTGCAGCGGGCGGCCGTATCGCTCCTGGGCGCCGAACAGGTCGGCGCGCAACGCGGTGTCCGCCCGCGGGCCGGGCTGCGCCCAGTCCATCCGCAGCGCGGTCACCTCGTCGTCGCGGACCCGGGCCACGTCGGCCGGGTCGAGCTTGGGCGTGCGCGCCGCGGCGGCGAGCAGATCCACCGCCCCGGGCAGCAGGGACACCGGCACCGAGACGCCGACCCGGAACGAGTCCCAGTCGACCGAGGTGGACAGCTCGGCGCCGAGCCGCTCGAGGGCCAGCGCGAAGCCGGCCGAGTCGAGCCGCTGGGTGCCCTCCTCCAAGCTCTTGGCCAGGATCGTGGCGGTGCCCTCGCGGCCCAGCGTCTCGCGTGCGGCGCCGGCGTCGAGCAGCAACGACGCGCTGGCCAGCCGCTGGCCGGGCAGGTGCGCGGCGACCACCAGGCCGCCGGCCACCGGCGTGCGGACCACGTCCGGGAACGAGTATGGCCGTGCTGTGCCGGACTCGGGACGGTTGGCGACCAACACCGAACTTGTCTGGGGTTTTCCGCTGCGGGTCGGCTCTGTCACGACTCTTCTCCAGGCAGGTAGGTGAGGGTGACCCGGGACGCGGGTCGCAGGGTGTGCAGCGCGTCGTTGATGTCGTCCGACGTCACCGACTGCCAGGCCGGCAGACGGTAGGCCGCCGTGCCCGCGTCGCCGAACTGCGTCGCATAGCGGCCCAGGGTGTCCGCGCGACCGCCGACTGTGGACATCTGCCGCCACCACGAAGTGGTCAGAAGCGCCTTCGCTCGCTCGAGCTCGGCCTCGGTGACCGGCTCGGTGGCGACCCCGTCGAGCACCTCGACCACGCCCTGCTCCAACGTCTCCGCGTCGACGCCGTCCTTCGCGGTCGCGGTGACGATCAGCGGGGCCGGGGCGTGCGCGAGATCGACGCCGTAGGCGCCCACGTAGTCCGGCTGGGCGATCCGCTTGCCGTCGGCGAGGCGCTGGTAGAGCCGGCTGCCACGGCCGCTGCCGAGGACCGCGGAGAGCACCGTGATCGCGTCGTACCCGGCCGTACCGAAGGGGTGGGTCCGATGGGAGAGGTAGATCCGCGGAGCCGGCACCTTCGCGGTCACCGTCTCGCGCACCGGCTCGGTGGCCTGCCCGGCGATGTGCCCGCCGGGCGCCGGCGGAATGCCGGAGACCGGCTCGAGCATGCCGAAGTAGCGGTCGGCCAGCTTGAACACCTCCTCCGGCGAGGTGTCGCCGACCACCGTGAGCACCGCGTTGTTGGGCGCGTAGTACTGCTGGTGGAACGCCTTGAAGGTGTCCAGCCCGGCCGCGTTCAGGTCCTCCATCGACCCGATCGTGGCGTGGTGATAGGGGTGGCCGGGCGGATAGAGCAGCGGCAGCAGCCGCAGCCACGCGTCGCCGTAGGGCACGTTCTCATAGCGCTGGCGCCGCTCGTTCTTGACCACCTCGCGCTGGTTGTCCAGCGTCTCCTGGGTGAGCGCGGGCACCAGCCCGCCCATCCGGTCGGCCTCCAGCCACAGGGCCAGCTCGAGGTGCTCGGACGGCATGGTCTCGAAGTAGTTGGTGCGGTCCGGGTTCGTGGTCGCGTTGAGCGAGCCCCCGTTGCCCTGCACCAGGCGCATGTGCTCGGTCTTCGCCACATGCAGCGAGCCCTCGAACATCAGATGCTCGAAGAGATGCGCGAAGCCGGTCTGGCCGGTGGGCTCATGGCGGGAGCCGACGTCGTACCAGAGATTGACGCAGACCACCGGGGCGCTGCGGTCCTCGCTGACCACGACGCGGAGGCCGTTCGCGAGGCGGGTGGTTTCGATGGGCCACGGATAACCGGTCTCGACCGGCAGGGTTTCCGACGTCACCGGACCAGTATTGCCTCCTTCGGCTCGCTTTCGGTCCTCGTTGGTGTCCTGGTGACATGGAAGAGAACTCGGAAACCAGGCTTCTCGAGCAGACCCTGTTCGAGGTCAAGAAGGTGATCGTCGGCCAGGACCGGCTGATCGAGCGACTCATGACGGCTCTGCTGGCGGGCGGGCACTGCCTGCTCGAGGGCGTTCCCGGGGTGGCCAAGACGCTGGCCGCGGAGACTCTCGCGGTGGCGGTGGGCGGCTCCTTCCACCGCATCCAGTTCACCCCCGACCTGGTGCCCTCGGACATCCTGGGCACCCGCATCTACCGCGCCTCGAAGGAGACCTTCGACGTCGAGCTCGGCCCGGTGATGGCGAATCTGGTGCTGGCCGACGAGATCAACCGGGCGCCGGCCAAGGTACAGTCCGCGCTGCTCGAGGTGATGGCCGAGGGGCACGTCTCGATCGGCGGGCGCACCCACCCGGTGCCCCAGCCGTTCCTGGTGCTGGCCACCCAGAACCCGATCGAGAGCGAGGGCGTCTACCAGCTGCCCGAGGCGCAGCGGGACCGGTTCCTGATGCGGGTGGTCGTGGACTACCCGACCGATCAGGACGAGCTCGGCATCCTCTATCGGATGGGCCAGGGCCGCCCGGTCGCGCACCCGGTGCTGGACACCACGCGCTTGCTGGCCCTGCAGGCGCGCGCCCGGCGGGTCTTCGTGCACCACGCGCTCGCCGAGTACGTGGTCCGGCTGGTGCTCGCCACCCGTGACCCGGCGCGCTTCGGGCTGCCGGAGCTGGCCGGGCAACTCGCCTACGGCGCCAGCCCGCGCGCCACCCTCGGACTGGTCGCGGCCGGCCGGGCGCTGGCCCTGTTGCGAGGCCGCGATTACGTGCTGCCCAACGACATCCTGGACATCGCGCCCGACGTGCTGGCCCACCGGCTGGTGCTCTCCTTCGACGCGGTGGCCGACGGCGTGCCGGCCGAGGCGCTGGTGCACCGGATCATCGAATCCGTCCCGCTCCCGACCATCGCGCCCGCGCAGGAGCAGCTAGGTCCGGGCCTCGGTCTCGGCGTAGCCGCATGAACGAGGGCGCGTCGATCAACGAGCTCGCGCCGGAGCGCCGGCTGCGGCGGCTCGAGCTCGCGGTCACCCGGCGGCTCGACGGGATGCTGCACGGTCAGCACCTCGGCCTGCTGCCCGGCGTCGGCAGCGAGCCGGCCGGCAGCCGCGAATATCACGCCGGCGAGGACGAGGTGCGGCGGATGGACTGGTCGGTCACCGCGCGCACCACCGTGCCGCACGTGCGGACCGTGGACGCCGACCGGGAGCTGGCCACCTGGGTGCTGGTGGACGGTTCGCCGAGCATGGACTTCGGCACCGCCGAGCTGGAGAAGCGTGAGCTCGCCGTCGCGGCGGTCGCCGCGGTCGGCTTCCTCACCAACGGCGTCGGCAACCGGCTGGGCGCGCACCTGCTCGGCCCTTTCGGGGTACGCCGTTTCCCGGCACGCACCGGGCGTACGCATCTGTTGGGGGTCTTGCGCAGTCTGCTTGCCGTCCCGCGCGGCGCGCCGGTGATCGATCCGGTGAGCCTGGCCGAAGCCGTCGAAGGCATGCACCGGGCGGTCCGGCGGCGCGGCCTGGTCGTGCTGGTCAGCGACTTCCTGGACGGGCTGGACGAGGACGGGCTGGGCAGCGCGCCGCCGCAGTGGGAACTGCCGATGCGCCGGCTCGCCGCCCGCCACCAGGTGCTCGCCGTGCAGGTCACCGATCCGCGCGAACGCGACCTGCCGGACGTCGGGCTGCTCACCCTGGTGGACCCCGAGACCGGCCGGCTGCGCGAGGTCTCGACGGCCGGGCGCCGGTTGCGCGAACGCTATGCGGCCGCGGCCCGGCAGCAGCAGGACGCCATCACCGGCGCGATCCGGCGGGCCGGCGCCACCCACCTTCCCCTTCGGACGGACGGCGACTGGGTCGCCGACATCGTCCGGCACGTGCACGCCCAACGCCGGCTGAGCCGCGCGGCCCGCCGGCCGGCCTCGAAAGGATCGGCATGACCTGGGAATCTCCCCAGCGGCTCTGGCTGCTGGCCGCGGTGGTCGCGCTGACCATCGGATACATCGTGATGCAGCGCCGCCGCAGCAAGTACGCCGTCCGCTTCACCAACCTCAAACTGCTCGACCGCGTCGCGCCCAAGCGTCCCGAGTGGCGCCGGCACGTCCCGGCGAGCCTGTTCCTGGCCATGCTCGGCCTGCTCGTGGTCGGCTTCGCCCGGCCCACCGCCGAGGTGCAGGTGCCCCGGGAACGCGCCACCGTGCTGGTCGCGGTCGACGTCTCGCGGTCCATGCTGGCCGACGACGTGGCGCCGGACCGGCTCTCCGCCGCGAAGGCCGCCGCGAGTGAATTCATCACCAACCTGCCCGAGCAGTTCAACGTCGGGCTGGTCGGATTCGCCGGCAGCGCCTCGGTGTTCGTGCCGCCGGTGCAGGACCGGGACGCGGTGATCGCGGGCGTGGACCGGCTCTCCGAGGGCGCCGCCGGTCGAGCCGGCACGGCCATCGGGGACGCCATCGCCACCTCGCTCGACCAGATCCGCACGCTGGACGCGCAGGCCGGCGAGGACACCCCGCCGGCCCGGGTGGTGGTGCTGTCGGACGGCGCCAACACCGCCGGCCAGGACCCGGACACGGCCGCGCAACTGGCATCGGAGATCGGTGTGCCGGTGGACGCGATCTCGTTCGGCACCGAGTCGGGCACGATCGCCGGCTCGCAGCCGGTGCCGGTGGACGGCGAGACGTTGCAGGCGGTCGCCCAGACGTCGGGCGGCAACTACTTCGAGGCGGGCAGCGCGGACGAGTTGCGCGCGGCGTACGCCGACATCGGCAGCTCGGTCGGCTACGAGACCGAGCGGCAGGACGTCTCGGCCCGCTTCATCGGCATCGGGCTGGCGCTCGCCGCGCTGGCCGCGATCGCCTCCATGTTCTGGTTCGCCCGGCTCCCCTAGGAGGTTTCGACATGACCATGACCACTGGCTTGGGCGGAGAGCCGCGCGGACCTTCGTTCCTCTCACCCGACATCTCATCCCCGCAGGACCGGGTCCCGGCGCATGCCGCCGAGTCCGGCCGGCGGTGGCCGCTCTTCCTGGCCGCGGGCGCCGCGGTGCTGGTGGTGGGCGCCGGATCCGGTGGCGTGGCGGGCTATTACGCCGCTCCCGACCCGGCCGCCGATCCGGCCGCCGAGCCGCAGGCCGGAGCGCCCGCGCCACTTCCCGCGGGCGTACCGTCCGATCTTGTCGGCGCGGCCGCCCGCGCCCTCCCCGGCGTGGTCTCCGTGCAGGTGCGGTCCGGCTCCGGCGGCGGATCGGGGTCGGGCTTCGTCTTCGACAGCCTCGGCCACATCGTCACCAACAACCACGTGGTCGACGCGGCCGGTGGCAGCGGCCGGATCTCCGTGGTCGGCAGCGACGGCCGCCGGCTCACCGCCACCGTGGTCGGCACCGATCCGGGCAGCGACATCGCGGTGCTGCGGGTCGAGCCGACCGCGGCGCTGCGCCCGCTCGAGCTCGCCGCCCCGAACGGGACCCGGGTCGGCGAGCCGGTGCTGGCGGTCGGCTCGCCGCTCGGCCTCAGCGGCTCGGTGACCGCCGGGATCATCAGCGCGCTCGACCGCGAGGTGCGGCTCGGCGGCAGCACCCGGCAGACCGCGGTGCAGACCGACGCCGCGATCAACCCCGGCAATTCGGGCGGACCGCTGGTGAACGCCCGAGGCGAGGTGGTCGGGGTCAATACGGCCATCGCGACCCTGGAGGGCGGCGGAAACATCGGCATCGGCTTCGCCGTGCCGATCGAGCGGGCCCAGCAGGTGGCCACCAACCTCATCAGCCGTGGATAGTCGACGGATGAGGTTGCTGGTGGTGGAGGACGAGGAGGACCTGGCCGAGGGCCTGCGGGTCGGCTTGGCCAGGACCGGGTACGCGGTGGATGTCGCGGCCGACGCGGCGGAGGCGTTCGACCGGCTGACGGTCAACGAGTACGACCTGATGCTGCTGGACGTCAACCTGCCGGACGGCGACGGCTTCACGCTGTGCCGGTCGCTGCGCAACGGCGAGGTGGCGACGCCCGGCGACGGTGACCTCCGGGTGCTCATGCTCACCGCCCGCGGCGGCCTCGACGACCGGGTCCGCGGGCTGGACGAGGGCGCGGACGACTACCTGGTGAAGCCGTTCGCACTGGCCGAGTTGCTGGCCCGGGTGCGTGCCCTGCTGCGCCGCGACACGGCCGGCACGTCCGCGGTGCTGGTCGTCGGCCCGCTGCGACTCGACTCGGCGAAACACGCGGCGACGCTGGACGGCGCCGTGCTGGCCCTGACGCCCAAGGAGTTCGGGGTGCTGGAATACCTGATGACCCGGCCCGGTCACGTGGTGTCCAGCGAGGAACTGCTCGAGCACGTGTGGGACGCGAACGCCGACCCGTTCACGCAGACCGTGCGGGTCACCGTCGGCACGTTGCGCCGCAAGCTCGGCGACGGCTGGATCGAGACCGTCGTCGGGCGTGGGTACCGGTTGCGGGAGGCGTGATGCTGCGCCCGCGGATCTTCCGGTCCATCCGCTTCCGGCTGACCGTGCTCTATTCCACCCTGCTGTTCGCGCTGGCCGGCGCGGCGCTCGCGATCACCTATTTCGCGGTGGCGCAGACCACCCAGCCGCGGCCGGTCACCGAGCAGGTCGCGAAGGTCTATCAGAACCGGCAGTTCGTCCGCACCGCCACGGTCGCCGAGATCAGCGAAATTGAAGCTGCCGTGAACTTCAACACGCTGCAGAACCTCCGGAACTATTCGCTGATCGCGCTGGGCGGCCTCTTCATCGCCAGCCTGGGCATCGGGTGGGTGCTCTCCGGCCGGGCGCTGCGCCCGGTCGGGGCGATCACCCGCACCGCCCGCGACATCCAGGCCACCGACCTGTCCCGCCGGATCCACCTGGACGGCCCGCAGGACGAGCTGCGCGACCTGGCCGACACGATCGACTCGATGCTGGACCGCCTGGACGACGCGTTCCAGGCGCAGCGCCAGCTGATCGACGACGCGTCGCACGAGCTGCGCAGCCCGCTCGCGATCATCCGCACCAACCTGGACGCCTCGCTGACCGCGCCGGGCGCCACCGAGGCCGAACGCGAGCGTGCGGTGGCCGTCGTCGACCGCGCCACCGACCGGATGTCCCGCCTGGTCGAGGATCTGCTGGCCACCGCTCGCCGGGACGCGCAGGCGGTGCCGGACGCCGACGTGGATCTGGCCGTCGTCGCCCGCGAGGCGGGCGAGGAGTTCGGCTCCACCAGAGTGCGATTCCGGTACGACCTCAGCCCCGGCCGGCACCTCATCGGCGACCACGACGCGCTCCGCCGGGCGGCCGGCAACCTGCTCTCCAACGCCGTGCGCCTGGCCCCGGAAGCCAGCGTCGTCACCATCGCCACCGGCCGCACCGACTCCTGGCTGTGGCTCGCGGTGATCGACCAGGGCCCCGGCATCGCCCCCGACGACCTGCCCCGGGTCTTCGACCGCTTCTGGCGGGCCGCGAACCCGCCGGCCCCGGTGCCGGTGGCGGCCGGCGAGGCCGTTGTGCTGAAGCCGGCCCCGCCGCGCAACCGCGAGCGCCGCACCGGCCTGGGCCTGGCCATCGTCCGCCAGATCGTGGAGTCGCACGGCGGCCAGGTCGCCGCCTATTCCACCCTGGGCGCCGGCAGCACCTTCGTGATCTGGCTGCCCGCCATCGACCGCACCGACGACTCCCCGCCCCCGGCGACCAGCCCGTGGCCACTCGCCTGACACCAACCGAGTGGTAGCCCAGCCGTGCATGTGGCGCTCGGATGCACGGCTGGGCTACCACTCGGGTTCGCATGATCGACAACTGCGTGGCGGGTGTGCGGGCATCGGTGCGATGCTTGGGCGCGTGCCCGACGACGTCCATGTGAGCGACCGCCTGACGATTCCCGCCGCGGAATTGTCCTGGCGGTTCTCGCGGTCCAGCGGGCCCGGTGGCCAGGGGGTCAACACCACCGATTCGCGGGTCGAGCTCTCCTGGGACCTGTGCGGCTCCGACCTGCTGCCGCCGGCCCTCAAGGAGCGCGCCACCGACCGCCTGGGCGCCCGCCTGGTCAACGGCATCCTGACGGTGACCGCCTCCGAGCATCGCTCCCAGCTGCGCAACCGCGAGGCCGCCGCGGCCCGGCTGGCCGGCGTGGTCGCGGGCGCGATCGCCCCGCCCGCGCGCTCCCGCCGGGCGACCCGCCCGTCCCGCGGCGCGGTGGAGCGCCGCATCGCCGACAAGAAGCGCCGCAGCCAGACCAAGCGAAACCGCCGCCCCGACCACGACTGAGCGCTCAGCCGGTCGGCGTGATCCGCAGCGCCGCGGCGGCGCCCTCCCGCGGATCGAGGGTGAGGCGGTGTCCGGCGGCGGCCGGTTCGAGCAGCGCGCGCCGGCTCCTGATCATGGCGTTCGGCGACCTGCTCCAATCCGCGGTCAGTGCGGCGTTCTCGATGGGTGAGGGCAGGGCGGACGCGCCGGCCCAGTCCGTCTCCCGCACCGCGACCCAGATCCGCTCGGTCAGCGCGGCGAGCGCGGCGGCCTGGTGCTTCCGGCTGCCATGGAGGCGCGTCAGCTGATCCTCGTGCCGCTTGTCGAACGGCACCGGCGGGCCGAGCACGAAGTAGGCATCGGCCAGGCTCTCGAGCTCCTCGAACCGGGCCGCGCCCGGGCCCGGCAGGTGGCCCAGGGCCGCCGCGTGCCCGGCGCGTTCGTGGACCGACTTCACCGTCTGCGCGGTGAATCCCGCGATGCGCCACCGGGCCTTCAGGTCATCGCGCCGGAGCAGGCCGGTCCGGTCGCCGAGCACGCGGCTGACTTCGGCCCGGCGCCGTGGATCCTGGCAGTGGTCGTGCGCGGCGATCGCATCGGCGATCTCCGCGTCGAGCTCGGCCACCCGCGAGCGGTGCCAGCGGTCCACGAAACCGGGCTCGGCCCACCGCCGAACGGTGAAGTCGCGCAGCTCCCGATCGATGACCCGGACCGGCGCTCGGGCGGCCGCGCAATCGGCGTCCGCACACCGATATGCCGCCAGCAACGGATCCGGCGCCCGCGACCGCTCGCTGTGCCGGCCGGCGACCGGGCCGTCGCACGCCCCGCAGCGCAGCAGACCGTCGCCGACGAAGTGCATCCGGTCCGGCGCCTCCGGCATCGTCACCGCGCCCAGCCCGTCGCGCTGCCGCTTCTGCCACATGCGCTGCATGATCTCGGCCGCCCGTGCGGAATCCATTCACCATCTTCGGTCTCTTGGGGAGCCGGGGCGCAAGAGCCTTGACCGCAAGTTGCCGCCGGGCCGGACGGTGGCGCGATGGCCGGGACCGGAGTCCTGGGTCGCGGCGGCAATGTGGACTGTGTGTTCGGCGTACCCGAAGGGGTTTATTGGTTGTGGGGTGCGACGGCCTCGCGGTTCGCGGAGGCCTCGGCCGGGCCCAGCAGCTCGTCGCAGACGCGGATCAGGCGGGCTCGCAGAGCCGCCGCACGCCGGGCGAACTCGCGCTGCCGGGTGATGTATTCGGCCTTGCCCTCCGGGGTCTCGATCTTCACCGCCGGGTGGCCATAGGAGGTCAGGTCATAGGGCGACGCCTGCATGTCGAGCAGCCGGATGTCCGCGGCCAGTGCGAAACAGTCCAGCGCCAATGCGCCCGGCACGGCCGGACCCAGCTTGGACGCCCACTTGTGGCAGTCCATCGCCGCGTGCAGACAGCCCGGCTGATCCAGATCGACCTGGGTCGCCCGGGTGGGTTGCAGACGATTCAATCCGACGGCCTCGGGGGTGAAGAACCGGAAGGCGTCGAAGTGCGTGCAGCGGATCGGATGCTTTTCCACGACCTCGTCGGTGCCCTGCTGACCGAGGCGCAAGGGCAGGGGATGGCGGTGTTCCGGGCGGCGGTAGACCATCGCCCACTCGTGCAGTCCGAAGCAGCCGGTGAAGACCGGCCGGGAAGCGGTCGCGGTCAGCAGGCCGTGGATGTAACGCACGCTTTCGCCGCGGGCCTGGAGGAATTGCGCCACATCGAGCGTGACCACGCCGTCGGGAAAGGTCCGGTAGAACTTCCAGCGCTGGTGATCCGGTTCCTCGTCGAGGCCGGGGGACAGGCCGGTGCCGACGCCGGGATGCCAGCGGCGCAATTGCGCGGGCCGGGTGCCGTGATAGTCGTAGAGGAAATCCTCGATCGCGTGCTTCTCGCCGCGGGCCTTGCGGGCCCGGTGCCCGGCGGTCATCTCGTCGGCGCGCTCCGCGTGTGACCGGGCAAGGGGCACCCACGTCGCCGGCGGCAGCGTGGTGGTGAGCACCCGCCCAGCGTATCCACCGCGGGCGCGTAGGTTGAGATGGCGTACAGGCTTTCGAGGGATGGGGTAATCGGTGCGATTTGCTCGTTTTGTGCACGCGGGAGGCGTCTCCTTCGGGGTGGTCGAGGGCAGCGCCGATGGATTGACCGTGGCCGAGATCGGCAGCTTGCCATTCGAGACCGTGCGGTTCACCGGCCAGCGCTGGGCGCTCGCCGACGTGCGACTGCTCGCCCCGATCTTCTCCAGCAAGGTCATCGGCGTCGGCCGCAACTATGCGGAACACGCCGCTGAGCTGGGCAACGAGGTGCCCAAGGAGCCGCTGATCTTCATCAAGCCGTCCACCTCGGTGATCGGCCCGAACGACGCGATCCGGCTGCCCCCGCAGTCCAAGCGGGTCGAGCACGAGGCCGAGCTGGGCGTGGTGATCGGCGCGACCGGCGCCCGCCGCGTCGACCGGGCCGGCGCCGAACGTGCCATTTTCGGATACACCTGCGGCAACGACGTGACCGCCCGCGATCTGCAGCGCTCCGACCCGCAGTGGACCCGGGCCAAGGGCTTCGACTCGTTCTGCCCGCTCGGCCCGTGGATCGTGACCGATCTCGACGTCAGCGACCTCGAGGTGCGCTGCGAGGTGGGCCGCAACCCGGACTCGATGGAGGTGCGCCAGCTCGGCCGCACCAAGGACATGATCTTCGACGTGCCGACCCTGGTGTCCTATGTCTCACACGTCATGACGCTGCTGCCCGGCGACGTGATCCTGACCGGCACGCCGGCCGGGGTCGGTCCGATCGAGGCCGGCGAGACGGTGTCGGTGACGGTGCAGGGGATCGGCACGATCAGCAACCCGGTGGTCACCCTGGAGTGATCCCGTCCAGGATCAGACCCAACCCATATCGGTACGCCTCGTCCGGCCCGTCCTCGAACCCGCCGGTCAGCCACAACTCGTTCATGGTCGGGTGCCGGTCGACGTCGAAGTAGTCCTCCCAGAGGCGGGCGTGGTCCTGCCACCACTGGTCGGTGGTCTGCCCGGAAGCCCGGCGGAGCAACTCGCTCTCGGCCGTACCCCGGGCCGCCGCGATCACATAGGTCTGGATCGTGATCGCGGTGGTGTTCACTCGGGCCGGCGGCAGGCCCAGACCGGACACCGTGGACAGCACGAACTCCCGCTCGGCCAGCATGCCCGGGCCGGGCGGCGGGCGGACCTGGGAGACCTGGGCCAGCCAGGGGTGCTCGGCGTACATGGCCATCGTGCGCTCGGCATAGAGCAGCACCTGGTCGCGCCAGGACGCCGGGCGGTCGTCGCCGGGGCCGGGCAGCGCGCGCCGGGCGGACACCTCGTCGATCATCAGGTCGACCAGGTCGTCGCGGGACGGGACGTAGCTGTAGAGCGTCATCGTGCCGACGCCCAGGTCCTTGGCCAGACGGGCCATCGTGACGGCGTCCAGGCCGTCCCGGTCGGCGCGCTCGACGCCCTTGTCGATCACGGTGTCGATCGTGAGCTTGGCCGGGCGGCCGGTCCGCTGTTTCTCCGGACTCCGCCGCCAGAGCAGCGGCAGGATCCGATCCGGGTCCGGTCGCCCACTGAATTCGGTCATGGTTTCGTTGTATCCTGAGTTTTCGTATCGCGTACGGAAAGAGGTGCTGCGTCGTGAAGATCCTGGTCACCGGAGCGACCGGAAACATCGGGCGGCTGGTGGTGGACGAACTGCTGGCACTCGGCGCCGATGATGTCAGGGCGCTGACCAACCATCCGGACAGGGCCGCCCTGCCCGCCGAAGTCGACGTGATCGAGGGCTTCCTCGGGCGGCTACCGACGATGCCGGCGGCACTGGCCGGCGTCGACCGGATGTACCTGGCGCCCTACCCGCCGACCTGCTTCGAGGTGTGCCGGATGGCCGCCGACGCCGGGGTTTCGCACATCGTGGACCTGGCCGGCGAGAAAGGCGGCAACTGGACGGTGATCGAGGAGGCGGTGGAGGCGTGCGGGGTGCCGTACACCCACCTCGAACCCGGCGAGTTCATGAACAACGCGGGCATCTGGGCAGCACAGATAGCGGCCGGCGACGTCGTCCGGGACACCCTCGGCGACGTGGTCAACGCCCCCGTCGCGATCGAGGATGTGGCGGCGGTCGCGGCCAAGATCCTGGTGGAGGGCGGGCACGTCGGGCGGTCGTACCCCATGACCGGCCCGGAGGCACTCTCGCGCCGATCGAAGGTGGCCGCCATCGGCACCGCACTGGGCCGCGAACTGACCTTCACCGACCTGCCACGAGACCAGGCGATCGCCCAGTTGTCGCAGGTCATGGGCGAATACGCGACCTGGTATGTGGACGGCCAGGCCACCTTGGCCGACTACCCGCAGCAGGCCAACACCGTGGTCGCCGACCTGCTCGGACGCCCGGCGATGACCATGGTCGAGTGGGCCCGCAAACACGCGGCGGAGTTCCAGCCCCGCGAAAACGCCGTGCGGTAGCCCGATTTGGCGGGCACCATGGGCTCGGGTAGAGTTCTGACCCGGCGCGGAGACGCGTTGATTTGGGGTATGGGGTAATTGGCAGCCCGACTGATTCTGGTTCAGTTAGTCTAGGTTCGAGTCCTGGTACCCCAGCGCAGCCGATCCCGCGAGGGCGGCAGTGCTGGACTTCTGGTAAGTTCTGCACCGTCGTTCGAAGCGAGAACGGCAGTCCTGGCCCCGTCGTCTAGCGGCCTAGGACGCCGCCCTCTCAAGGCGGTAGCGAGGGTTCGAATCCCTTCGGGGCTACGTTTCGGGGTGCCTCCTGTCCGCGGAAAGCGCGGGCCGGGGGCACTTCGCATTTCTTCCCGGGGGCCGAGCCCCCGGACCCCCACGGTGCGGTGGGGCGGTTGGTTTGGTTGCTTGCGGTGGGTGTTTTAGCGGCGCCGCTGCGCGGCAGCCGCGATTGGGCGATCTGGTCTCTCCCCGTCGGGGTCTGACTTCCGTTGCCACGCCATCGGTGGTCGGCTTCAGGGATGGGGCGTGGCGTTCGTTGTCGGCGCCGGTATCGGCACTGACTCGGCCTCTCGCATTGGAGGCTTCCCCTTCCTCCGGCACCCGCCTCTGTCATCGGTGGCAGCACCGCCACGGCCTTCGCCACTCGGCACCGCCTCCGGCCACCGCTTCTGGGCCCACCGGCACCGGCCTTGGCCACCCTTGTCTGACCTTCGCTGCGTGGACTGGGCCGCCGGCGTGCGTGACCGGCCTGCGTGACCGGTCTGCGTGACCGGTCTGCGTGAGCGGGTCGCCGTTGCCTTGCCTTGTCGCCGGCCTCGCTCCTGGCTCTGCGGTCGACGACCATTCCAGCTGGTCTGCGGCCGGGGTCAGTCGACGGGATCTCTGCGCAACGTGGCCGACTTCGTCGTTTTGATGTCAGCCGTGTCGGACGGGTGGGGACAGGCGATGCGCCCTTCTCCTGCTGCCGGCACGCGTGACGCCTTGTCGCTGTTGGATGCGGGGACCGTTTCGCTGCTGGTATTGGTCGTTGGCTGCTGTTTGGTGGGAACGGTGTTGGTTGTGGCGGGTGGCAGAACTCGGCTGTGGCGATCTCGGCGGAAGGTTTCTTCTCGGGCTCGCATCGTTGTGGCGTTGCTGCGGGATGGTGATCGGGTTCTGCTGTGTCACCGGTCGCCTCGGCGTCGTTGGTACCCCGATGTCTGGGATCTGCCCGGTGGGCATGTGGAGCCTGGGGAACTGCCGGGCTGTCGCTGGCTCACCCCAGCTTCCTGGCGATCTTCAGCAAGGTTCTGGGCGAGCATCGAGACTGACCAGGACTGAGCACGTGCTTCATAGACGCGAGCGCGCATCCGCCCGGCGTCGTGTCGCGGTGGACCTCAGCGGGAGTCGCTGAATGGCTCGATGCTGATCGGATCACCAGTCACGCCAACGCTGCGAGCGGTGCAACGTTCACGCGGGCCCGGCCAACGAGATGGTGCCGGGCAGCGACGAACACCTGGCTCCCATTCTTGAGGTAGGCGAACGCCACCACGTGGCAGGAACCTCTGGTGGCCAGAAACGTCGGCCGAGTCTGGTCGACCCGGTCAAGGACTACATGGAGTGGGGCATCGGCGAAGGCTGCCCCAAAGCCGGCACGTAGTGACGCGAGAACATGGCCCGGGTTTCAACGGCGGCTACCCGATCGTCCTCAAGTTCGTCGAGCAGTGCCCGGCAAACCGGCCGGACGAAGGTGCGGCGCCCGATGTCCGTGCCGCAGGTGACCGGATGAATGTGCCGACCCGGAATCCTCGTCGGCCGTGACAGCGAGCAGATCGGGAAGATCTTGGATCGCTGTCCATACTTCGATCTCCTCTCGAACTGGTCTACTCATTCGCCGACACGATGACTCACCCGCACGGAGAAAGTCTCAACGCGTGGCTCGCCGCAGACGAGCATTCAGCGCTGACGGGCATCAGCCGCATCGTCGGCGGCCTGACCGCTGACCTTGCCGCGGTCACCGCGGGGCCGAGTCTGGCCTTCGCTTCTGGCGGCCGGAGGGCACCTTCAATCGCATCAAGATGACCGACCGGCGGAGGGAAGGGTGGTGCCGGCTTCGGCCTGCTCCGCAAGGGCTTCTTGCGTGCGCAGGCGCTGTAGACCTGATTCACGGGAGACTCACCCTGCGAGGAAGCCAGCTCAAGCGCCCCGGCGTCAGAAGATCTCCAACTGACCGGGGATAGGAGCCAGAGGCGCCGGCTCTGGCACGAGGTCCGCTGCCATCGCAGCAAGACGGTCCGTCGCTTCCACCGGCATGGATACAGCGATCTGCCACGTCTCGGCGTCGTCCCCGGCCAACGCCGTGACCGTCTCATCGTTGATGCACCAGTAGACCGATACATCGAAAACGGCTCCGACGCGTAGCGCGCGTCGAGCGGTCCAATCGGCCTCGCGAATAGAACGCAGGGTGGCCAACTCGTCGAGCGACGCTCTGAACTGCAGGATCCACGAGGGTCCCTGCACGGTTACCGCCATGAGATCGGGATCATCCCCGTCCGGCGACATCGACACTTCCACCACAGTGCAAGGGTCGCATGCACTCCGAAGCGGCCCCATCGAGGAGTAGCAAGATCAACCACGGTGATGGCGCCAGGTTGGGTTGAACGCGATGGGAGCGCCACCACACCCACACCGCGCTCGGAAGCCAACATCCACCAGCCTCGCAACAAGACGGTCCTGGAACCAAAGCCAGCCGCGGCCTCCGTCATCGGGCCAACGTCACCGACACCTCTACCCGCCACCGCCACAACGCCCGCCAGCCTCCACCGACCCCGCAACGGGCACCGGCTGCTGTTATCGCTACTCGGCCACTCCCACGCCGCCGTTAGCGGCGCTTGGCCGCCGCCAATGCCACTGCGCCCCACCGTCGCAGTTGCCCGGCCACCCGGCCTGTGCGCCGCCCTCACCGGCGCCTTGCCACGCCGCTGCTGGCCACTGCCACCGATCCCGTTGCCCGGCCGCCAACGCCGCCGCTTCGGCACTGCGAATGCCGCTAGCCGCTTCACCTCACCTGGCCACCGTCACCGGCGCCGGGCCGCCACCATCACTCGTCTGGTTACCCGCACCGTCCCCGGCGTCGACATCGGCAACGCCACTTCGGCGACGGCTCGGTGGTGATTTGGACGGCGTTCCTACGCCGCGAATTCAGGGACTCGTTCTCGGTCCTCAGCCGCCGCCGCTGCGACTGCGCCGATTGCTCGTCGCAGGGCAGGCCGTTATCGCAGCGGTCGGCGTCCTCGTTGGCCCGGGCACTTCGTCGCCTCGAGCCGTCTGCCGGACCGATTCCCCCCGGTCAGCAGGCCGGCTCGACCGCGTCTTCCGACCACGCGTGCGGCCACTCGGCGACCCGCGCCGTCCCAGTGACGATGCCCGTGAGGATCGGCTACAGGGGGACTTCTTCTGCTGTGGCTGTGTTTGCGGTGCGGCCGGGCGCTCGGTGGTTGGACCAGTAGATGTTGGTGTGGGCGATCACCTCGGGCGGTGGCGGCGCGCCCCACGCGCACAGGTCCTCGGTGGTGTGTGCGTCGCTCACCAGGGTGGCGTCGTAGCCTCGGGTGATCGCGCCGTGCAGGGTTGCCCGGATGCACTCGTCCGTCTGGGCTCCGGCCAGCACCAGCCGGCCGACGCCCAGGTCGGCGAGCAGTGCCTCCAGCGATGTGCCTTCGAACGAGTCGGGGTAGTCCTTTCGCAGCCGCGGCTCATCGGCTTGCGGGCTCAGCTCGGGCACGATCCCGTCGTCCTCGGGGAGGTTCTGCTGCACCCAGATCACCGGGACCGGCGCCTGGCGGGCGCGGTTCACCAGCAGGGCGATGTTCGCCACCACGGTGTCGCGATCGTGGGTGCCGGCCATGACCGCTGTCTGGGTGTCGACGATCAGGACCGCGCTGTGCGGCCGGTTCTCGAGAGTGGTCACAGGCCGGAAAGGCGCTGGCCGGCTCGCACGACCGCCATGGCGTGGCGTTCGCCGGGGCGGCGGCCCAGTCGCTCGATCGGACCGCTTATCGAGATGGCGGCGATCACCCGGCCGGTGCGGTCGCGGATCGGGGCCGAGACGCTGGCCACCCCGGGCTCTCGCTCGGCCACGCTCTGCGCCCAGCCGCGGCGGCGCACCTCGGCCAGGGTGCGGCCGGTGAACTTGCAGCGGGGCAGCAACGGCATCACCGCTTCCGGTGGCTCCCAGGCGAGCAGGATCTGGGCCGCGGAACCGGCGGTCATCGGCAGCACCGAGCCGACCGGCACGGTGTCCCGCAGGCCGCTCGCGCGCTCGGCGGCGGCCACGCAGATGCGCTCGTCGGCGCGGCGCAAGTAGAGTTGGCCACTCTCGCCGGTCGCGTCCCGCAGGGCGGACAGCAACGGCTCGGCGGCGGTCAGCAGCACGTCCGGCGCGGCGTTCGCCAGCTCGCCCAGACGGGGGCCGGGGCGCCAGCGTCCCTGGGTGTCGCGCACCAGCATCCGGTGGATCTCCAGGGCCTGGGCCAGGCGATGTGCGGTCGCTCGCGGCAGCTTCGTCCGGTCGACCAATTCGGCCAGGCTGGCGCCGTCGACACAGGCGGCCAGGATGACCACCGCCTTGTCGAGAACGCCGACACCGCTCATACTGTGTCCCACAAGCCGAAACATACCTCCCAGAATTTAGGATGTCCAGATGGTGGGAGTCACGCCGAATCCCAAGCCCCGGACCCTGGCCGAGAAGGTCTGGGACGACCACGTGGTGCGGTCCGCCGAGGGCGAGCCAGATGTGCTCTACATCGACCTGCACCTGCTGCACGAGGTGACCAGCCCGCAGGCCTTCGACGGCCTCCGGATGGCCGGCCGCCCGGTGCGCCGGGTCGATCTCACGCTCGCGACCGAGGATCACAACACTCCTACGGGATATGCGGACCCGTCGTTCAACACCCGGCGCGGTGATCTCCTGACTATCGCCGACACGACGTCGCGCACCCAGATCGAGACGTTGCGGAAGAACTGCGCCGAGTTCGGTGTGCAGATCCGCTCGCTCGGCGACGAGCAGCAGGGCATCGTGCACGTGATCGGACCTCAACTCGGCCTGACGCAGCCCGGCATGACGATCGTCTGCGGCGACTCGCACACCGCGACGCACGGCGCGTTCGGAGCGCTCGCCTTCGGCATCGGCACCAGTGAGGTCGAGCACGTGCTCGCCACCCAGACGCTGCCGCAGTCGAAGCCGAAGACGATGGCCGTCACGGTCACCGGCGAGCTGCGCCCGGGCGTGACGGCAAAGGATCTGATCCTCGCGCTGATCACCCAGGTCGGCACCGGCGGCGGCAACGGGCACATCGTGGAATACCGCGGCGAGGCCATCCGCAAGCTCTCCATGGAGGGCCGGATGACCATCTGCAACATGTCCATCGAGTGGGGCGCCAAGGCCGGCATGATCGCGCCGGACGAGACGACCTTCGCCTATCTCGAGGGCAAGCAGCACGCGCCGCGGGGCGAGCAGTGGGACGCCGCGGTGGATTACTGGCGTTCGCTGGTCACCGACCCGGACGCGGAGTACGACACCGAGGTGATCCTGGACGCGTCGGCGATCAGCCCGTTCGTCACCTGGGGCACCAACCCGGGGCAGGGCGCGGCACTGGACAGCGCGGTGCCGGACCCGGAGGAGTTCGTCGACGAGGTCGAGCGCAACGCCGCCCGGCGCGCGCTGGAATACATGGGACTCGAGGCCGGCACGCCGCTGCGCGAGGTGCCGGTGGACGTGGTGTTCGTGGGCTCCTGCACCAACGGGCGTCTGGAGGACCTGCGGGCGGCGGCCGACGTGCTGCGCGGGCATCGGGTGCACGACGACGTACGGATGATGATCGTGCCCGGGTCTTTCCAGGTGCGCGAGCAGGCCGAGGCCGAGGGGCTGGACAAGGTCTTCACCGAGGCCGGCGCCGAGTGGCGGTTCGCCGGGTGCTCGATGTGTCTGGGCATGAACCCGGACACGCTGAGCCCGGGGGAGCGCGCCGCCTCCACGTCGAACCGCAACTTCGAGGGCCGGCAGGGGCGCGGTGGCCGCACCCACCTGGTCTCTCCCCAGGTGGCGGCCGCGACCGCCGTGATCGGCAAGCTGGCCGCGCCCGCGGACCTGGAAAGCTGAGGACGAGTCATGGACAAATTCACCACCCATGCGGGCACCGTGATGCCGCTGCGCCGTTCCGATGTGGACACGGACCAGATCATCCCGGCGGTCTATCTGAAGCGGGTGACCCGGACCGGCTTCGAGGACGGGCTGTTCAACGCCTGGCGTGACGACCCGGCCTTCGTGCTCAACAATCCGGCCCACGCGGGCGCCACGATCCTGGTGGCCGGGCCCAACTTCGGCACCGGGTCGTCCCGCCAGCACGCCGTCTGGGCGCTGCGCGACTGGGGTTTCAAGGCGATCATCGCCCCGCGCTTCGGCGACATCTTCCGCGGCAACTCGCTCAAGGAGGGTCTGCTGCCGGTGCAGCTGGAGCTGAAGGCCGTGGAAGCCCTTTGGGAGATGGCCGACAGCGAGCCGGACAAGCAGATCACCGTCGACCTCGGCGCCCGCGAGGTGCGCGTGGACGATGCCGTCTGGACCTTCCCGATCGACGATTTCAGTCGCTGGCGACTCATGGAGGGCCTCGACGACATCGGACTGACCCTCCGACACGAGGAAGACATCACCACGTACGAGAAAACTCGTCCTGCTTTCAAGCCGGTCACCGTCTAAGGCCGAAAACCCTAGTCAGAGACCACTTTTCGCCCTCTCCGGCCCCGCCGGAGGGGGCGATTTCCTTGTGACACAACGCTTTTTTTTGTGCAGATGTTTGTGTCTGCTGGTCAGAGGGCATACGGTCGCGCCAGAATGGCTCGCATTGGGCCAGTTCTCACGTTCGGGAGGAAAACCATGAACAAGGCCGAGCTCATCGAGGCGCTCGCCGCCCGACTGGGGGACCGGAAAACAGCGACAGCGGCGCTGGATGCGGTCATCAGCGAGGTGGAGAACGCCGTAACAAAGGGCGATCGGGTCGCCATCACCGGTTTCGGTGTCTTCGAGAAGCGGGCGCGCAATGCGCGGACCGCGCGCAATCCCCGCACCGGTGAACCGGTGAAGGTGAAGAAGACGTCGGTGCCGGCCTTCAAGCCGGGCACGGCATTCCGCGAGATGGTCGCCAGCGGAAAGGTGGCCAAGGTGGCCGCCGCCAAGAAGACGACCACGGCCGCCAAGGCGGCTCCGGCGAAGACGACGACCCGCGCCGCGGCGGCGACGAAGACCGCCGCCGCAAAGAAGACGACGGCCAAGGCCGCGCCGGCGAAGACCGCTGCCAAGGCGGCTCCGGCGAAGTCCACCGCGGCCAAGACAGCCGCGGCGAAGAAGACGACGGCCAAGGCCACCCCGGCCAAGGCCGCCACCAAGACGACGCCGGCGAAGAAGACCACGGCCACCAAGACGGCCGCGGCGACCAAGGCCTCCCCGGCCAAGGCGACCGCGACCAAGACGGCCGCGGCGAAGAAGACGACGGCCAAGGCCACCCCGGCCAAGGCCGCCACCAAGACGACGCCGGCGAAGAAGACCACCACCGCGACCAAGGCAACGGCGGCAAAGTCGGCGCCGGCCAAGAAGGCGGCGGCGACCAAGACGACGACGGCCGCCAAGAAGACGACTGCCCGCAAGACCACGGCGGCCACGGCCCGGACCACTCCGGCGGCCCGTGCCACGACCGCCCGCACCACTGCCGCTCGCAAGACCAAGTAAGGGGTCTGAGCGGTCCGCTGAGCAAACGAAAGGCGTCCACCCTAAAGGTGGACGCCTTTCGCGTGTTCCGGCGCCGTACGGGCGGCTGAGCCTACCGTCCGGGCATGGACCCCAGAAGTGGCCCGCCGCGCGGGCTGACCGGCCGCTCGGTCGTCGCCGTGACGGTGTTCGCCGCCGCGGTGGTGCCCGGGTGGACACTCGGCGACCTGACCGAGCGCTGGACCGGCAACGGACTGCTGGACTGGCTGATCACCTGTGCCTGGGCGGCGGCCGCGGTGGCCCTGCTCGCGCCGCACACGTCCTATCGGCGGCGCGACGTGTGGCTAGGACTGGTGCCGCTGCTCGGGTGGTACGTGCTGGCCGTGATGGCCTGGCGGGTGGCGCTGCTGCCCTATCGGGACTGGGAGCCGCGCGCCGACGAGTTGTGGCGGGCCCGCTGGCTGACCGGAGATCTGGTGGGTTACTGGCGTTCCGACCCGGCGCCGCTCGAGAGGCGCCGCACGAAAGCTAGAGCCGGCTGACGCCGATCGCGGTCTCGCCGGACCAGGAGATCACCCAGCCGCCGCCCTTCGGCGTTTTGTAGCCGTCCGGGTCGCCGGCCGGGACGAGGGCGGCGAGCAGGTGCGGCATCAGCTTGCCCTGGCTGCACGCCGCCGCCGCCGGACCGGACCGCACGTCGGCCAGGCGGGCCAGCGCGACGCGCACCCGGTCCGGCGTCTCGGCCGGGTCGGCCGGCTCGGCGAACGCGGCGTCGGTGACGATCGACAGGCCGAGCCGCTCGGCCAGCGGCTCCAGGGTCTGCTTGCAGCGCAGCGGGGTGGCCGCATAGAGCCGCTTCGGCGCGAAGTGCACGAGCACCTCGCTCAGAGCCGCGGCCTCGGTCTGGCCCTGTGAGTCGATCGGGCGCAGCGCGTCGATGCCGTGCCACTTCTTTCGCTCGCCCGCGTGCGCGTGCCGCACGATCGGCGTCACCGCGGTCACCGGCGGCAGCCCGGCGGCGTGTGCGACCAGGTCACGATCGGCCGGATAGCTGAGCCGGGCCATCGCCTCGCGGGGCGGGAGCCAGGCGACCTGGTCCACCTCGTGCGGGTCGGCGACGGCGGTGGGCGGCTCGGCGGTGGCCCGCATCAGCCAGAACCGCACGGTCTTCGGGCGGCCGTCGGGGAGCACGTAGGACACGTCGGGCAGGCGGTGCAGCGGCTCACCGCGTACCCCGGTCTCCTCCATCACCTCGCGCACCGCCGCCGTGAGCGGATGCTCCCCGGTCTCGAGCTTGCCTTTGGGCAGGCTCCAGTCGTCGTAGGCCGGGCGGTGCACGACGCACACCTCGCCGGTGGCGCGCAGCAGCACCGCGCCCGCCGCGAGGACCGGATCCGCCACGATCAGCCGGCCTTGCCGATGACCCGGCGCAGCAGCGACTCCTGCAGGTGCATGTGCGACTTGGTGGGATCGGCCGAGCGCCGCAGCCAGGTGCCGTCGCCGGACAGGTCCCAGCCCTCGCTCTGCTCCGCCATGGACAGCTCCAGCACGTTGCGCAGGTCGTCCTGGGCGGACGGCAGGGTGACCCGGACCAGCGCCTCGACCCGGCGGTCCAGGTTGCGGTGCATCAGGTCGGCCGAGCCGATCCAGTATTCCGCGTCGTCGCCGGCGCCGAACCGGAAGACCCGGGAGTGCTCGAGGAAGCGGCCGACGATCGAGCGCACCCGGATGTTCTCCGACAGGCCCGGCACACCCGGCCGCAGCGAGCACATGCCGCGGATGACCAGGTCCACCTTCACCCCGTCGTTGGAGGCGCGGTAGAGCGCGTCGCAGGTCTCCTCGTCCACCAACGAGTTCACCTTGAACTGCACCAGCCCCTCGCCGCCCGCGCGGACGATGCGGGCCTGCTCCTCGATCCGCTCGATCAGCCCCTTGCGCACCCCGTGCGGCGCGACCAGCAGGCGGCGGAACGCGGTCTGCCGGCTGTAGCCGGTCAGCACGTTGAAGAGATCGGTGACGTCCGCGCCCACCTCGGGGTCGGCGGTGAGCATGCCGAAGTCCTCGTACAGCCGGGCGGTCTTGGGGTGGTAGTTGCCGGTGCCGATGTGGCAGTAGCGCTTGATCTGGTTGCCCTCCTGGCGCACCACCAGCGAGGTCTTGCAGTGCGTCTTGAGCCCGACCAGGCCGTAGACCACGTGGCAGCCGGCCCGCTCCAGGGTGCGCGCCCAGGCGATGTTGGCCACCTCGTCGAAGCGCGCCTTCACCTCGACCAGCACCACCACCTGCTTGCCCGCGGCGGCCGCGTCGACCAGCGCGTCCACGATCGGGGAGTCGCCGCTGGTGCGGTAGAGCGTCTGCTTGATGGCCAGCACGTTGGGGTCGGCGGCGGCCTGCTCGATGAAGCGCTGCACGCTGGTGGAGAACGAGTGGTAGGGGTGATGCACCAGGATGTCGCACTCGCGCAGCCGGTTGAAGACGCTGCGCGGCACCTCGCCGTCGGCCAGTTGCGGGTGCGTGGCCGGCACGAACGGGCGGTCCTTCAGGTCGTCGCGGTCGCACTCGCCGAACACCTGCCACAGCCCGGAGAGGTCGAGCAGGCCCGGCACCCGCAGCACGTCGTTGCTGTCCATGTCGAGCTCGCGAGCCAGCAGGTCGAGCACGTGGTCGCTGATCGAGGCGGCCACCTCGAGCCGCACCGGCGGGCCGAAGCGGCGCTGCGCCAGCTCGCGCTCGAGCGCCTGCAGCAGGTCCTCGTCGCGGTCCTCGTCGACCTCGAGCTCGGCGTTGCGGGTGACCCGGAACAGGTGCCACTCGAGCACCCGCATGCCGGAGAAGAGCTGGTCGAGGTGGACCGCGATGAGCTCCTCGACGGGCAGGAAGCGGGCGCCGCGGCTGTCGTTCTGCACGGTCACGAAGCGCGGCACGTTGTTGGGCACCTTGACCCGGGCGAAGAGCTCGGCGCTGCCGCCGGCCGGGTCGCGCAGCGCGACGGCGAGGTTGAGCGACCGCGAGGAGATGTAGGGGAACGGGTGCGCCGGGTCCACCGCCAGCGGGGTGAGCACCGGGAACACCTGCTCGCGGAAGTACGTGCGCAGCCGCTCGCGCTCGGGTGCGTCCAGCTCGCTCCAGCTGACCAGTTGGATGCCCTCGGCGGACAGCTTGGGCCGCACCTCGTCGGCGAAGCAGGCGGCGTGCCGGGAGACCAGATCGGCCGCCCGCTCGGTGATCATCTCGAGCTGGTTGCGCAGCGAGACGCGGTCGCCGCCGCGCATCGGCAGGCCGGCGTTCAGGCGCCGCTTCAGCCCGGCGACCCGCACCATGTAGAACTCGTCCAGGTTGCTGGCGAAGATGGCCAGGAACTTGGCCCGCTCGAGCAGCGGCGTCTCCGGGTCCTCGGCGAGCGCCAGCACGCGGGCGTTGAAGTCGAGCCAGGACAGCTCGCGGTTGAGGAAGCGGTCGTCCGGGAGGCTGGGAGGTTCCTCCGAAACCTCGGGCGGGACGTCGACGGTCAGCTCTTCCTCAAGCACGGGTGGCGGCTCCTCGATTGCTTCCAGCACTTCGGCGAAGACGGCGCCTCTGGGGAGGAAACGGCCGTCGGGCCCGCGCCGGGGGGTCGGGCCGGGAGTCCGGGGCGGGGGATTTTGCATCGCTCCATCATCGCCCGATCGGGGTTAACGGGGAATGAACAAATTCAAGATCAACCGGGTTCGATGCCAGGCAGGCTGAGCTGCTGGATCGCGCCGGCCGGGGTCGAGTCGATCACGACCCGCTGGCCGAGCCGCAGCAGCCGCAATCCGGACCGCTCGAAGGCCTCCGCCGGAAACGCCAGCTCAGTGCCGTCATCGAGCAGCAATGTCCCGGTATGTGCGTCGGGATCGAAGGTCGCGATGGTGCCCTGCATGCCTCGACGCTACCGCTCCTCAGGCGGCCGGGCGGCGGGAAGTGCCGCAGTCGGCGATGAGTCCGAGATCACGAAGCAGCGCGCAGGTGCGCTCGCCCGGCCCGATCTCCGCGACGGCCCGCAGATCCGCGGCGGTGTCCACGTCCTGCCGCAGCCCCGGCCAGTCCCCGTCGAGTGGCGTGGCCCCGGACCGAGCGTGCGCGGCCGCCGACCCGTCCCCGAAGAACGGATCAAGACCTTCCCCCTCCGGTACGCTGAGCAGCACCGTCCCGCTCCCCGCCGCATCGGCCACGAACGACCGGCCGACCGCCGCCGTCAACGCCTCGGACAACTCGGCCGGCCGCAGCGCGGGCAGGTCACCGGCCAGCGCCACCCGCCGCCGCCCGAGCCCGGCCACCACGTCCGCGCCGAACCGGACCGCGGCATTGAGCCCCGCATCGGGCTCGTCCCGCACCGGGCGCGCGCCGGCCTGCCGGGCCACCGCGGCCGCCGCCGGATCGTCGGTGACCACCAGCAGCTCGTCGACCTCGGCGCAGGCCAGCACCGCGGCCGCCGTGTCGGCCAGCAGCGCGAGCGCCAACTCCTGGTGCCGGGCCGCCGGGACAGCGCCGCGCAGCCGGCTCTTCGCCGCGCCCAGCCGCTTGACCGGAATCACCGCCACCCACCCCATCCGCACCCACCCATCCTGCCAGCGTCCGGCGCCCGGCCACCCCCTGCCTGGTTTCGGCCGCCGCGAACAGGCATGATTTCGTCCCAGATGACGGGGGACGCGGCGAGTGGCGGCGCCGCACACCGGGCGAGGAGGGGTCGTGGCACACCGCAGGCTCGGGTTCTGGCGACGGCTGGCGGTCGGCCTGGTGCTGCCCGCCTTGACCGTCTGGACCAAGCGGACCTGGCGCGGTCAGGAGCATCTCCCGGCGACCGGCATGATCCTGGTGCCCAACCACGTCTCCCACTTCGACCCGCTGGTGATCTCGCATTACGTCTACAACTCGGGTCGCTGGCCGCAGTTCCTCGCCAAGGCCAGCCTGTGGAAGGTGCCGGTGATGGGCCCGTTCCTGCGGAAGCTGCGGCAGATCCCGGTGGAACGCGGCAGTGTGGAGGCGGTGAAGAGCCTGGACGTGCTGGTCGACGCGATCGACCAGGGCGGCACGGTGATCATCTATCCGGAGGGCACGACCACCCGCGAGCCCGATCTGTGGCCGATGAAGGGCAAGACCGGCGCCGCCCGCCTGGCCCTGCTCACCGGCGCGCCGGTCATCCCGGTGGCGAACTGGGGCGCGGAACGGGTCTTCGATCCGCGCACGAGCAAGTTCAAATTCAAGTTGCGTACGCCGGTGAGCGTCCTCGCCGGCCCACCGGTCGACCTGAGCAAGTGGCAGGGCGAGGCCCCGACCCGGCAGGTGCTGGACCAGATGACCGACGCGATCATGCTCGCCGTCCGTGACCTGCTCACCGAGATCCGTGAGGGCGAGCCGCCACCGCTCTATGAAACGCCCCGCCGCAGCAATAAGCCGCCGGCGGTGTCCGAATGAGCCGCCGCGCGGCCGTGGTCGGTGCCGGCGCCTGGGGAACGGCGTTCGCCAAGGTGCTCGCCGAGGCCGGCGCGGACGTGACGGTGTGGGCCCGGCGACCGGCGGTGGCCGAGGCCATCAACAACGGCGCCAACGACGGCTCGCTGCCCGGCATCAAGCTGCCCGAGCGGGTGCGGGCCACCGGCGACCTGGCCGAGGCGGTGGCCGGCGCCGAGATGGTGGCGCTGGCCGTGCCCTCCCAGACTCTGCGCGGCAACCTGGCCGAGTGGGCCGGCGCGTTCGCCCCCGACGCCACGCTGATCTCGCTGATGAAGGGCATCGAGCTCGGCACCACCAAGCGGATGAGCCAGGTGATCGTGGAGACCGCCCGGGTCGACGCGACGCGGGTGGTGGTCGTCTCCGGGCCCAACCTGGCTCCCGAGATCGCCGCTGAGCAGCCCGCCGCCACGGTGGTGGCCGGTCTCGACCTCGATCGGGCGCGGGCTGTGCAGCACGCCATCGCGTTGCCTTATCTGCGGCCGTACACGAGCGAGGACGTGGTCGGCTGCGAGATGGGCGGCGCGGTGAAGAATGTGATCGCGCTGGCCTATGGCATGGCCACCGCGATGGGCATGGGCGACAACACCAAGGCGTCCCTGATCACCCGCGGGCTGGCCGAGACCGCGCGGCTGGGCGTGGCGCTGGGCGCCGACCCGATGACCTTCGCCGGGCTGGCCGGGCTGGGCGACCTGGTCGCGACCTGCTCGTCGCCGCTGTCGCGCAATCGCACGTTCGGCGAGCACCTGGGCCGCGGCGAGTCGCTGGAGTCGGCGCAGGCGTCGACCCGGCAGACCGCCGAGGGCGTGAAGAGCTGTCTGGCGATCCGCGACCTGGCCCGCGCGGCCGGCGTCGAGATGCCGATCACCGAGCAGGTCGAGCGGGTCTGCCACGAGGGCGTGGACCCGCGGGTCGCGGTGAAACTGCTGATGGGACGGGAGATGAAGCCGGAGTGAGCGGCTCTTCGGGGGACGGCACCCGGGCGGTGCATGCGGGCCTGCCCGATCCGGTGCCGGGGCAGCCCTTCCTGCCCGGTCCGGTGCTGGCGGCGCCCTATCATCTGGACCCGTTCACCGGGCCGGGGGAGAACGGCTACGGCCGCCCGGACAACCCGACCCGGCGGGCGCTGGAACGCGCGATCGGCGAGCTCGAGGGCGGTCCGGTGCGGGCGTTCGCGTCCGGCATGGCGGCCATCACCGGCCTGCTGCTGGCGGTGCTACGGCCCGGCGACACGGTGGCGCTGCCCGCGGACGGTTACTACACGGTGCGGTCGTTCGCCGAGGGGACGTTGCGGGACCTGGGCGTCGGCACGGTGCTGGTGCCGACCGCGGGGCCGTACCCGTCTTTTGACGGTGTTCGCCTGGTCCTTCTGGAGACGCCGGCCAATCCGGGACTCGAGGTGTGCGACGTGCGGGCACTGTCGGTCACCGCCCACGCCGCGGGTGCGCTGGTCGCCCTGGACAACACCGCCGCGACCCCACTCGGCCAGCGTCCGCTCGAGCTGGGCGCGGACGTCACGGTGGCGTCCGGCACCAAGGCCCTGACGGGCCACTCCGACGTGCTTCTGGGGTACGTGGCCACGAACGACGCCGCGCTCCTGGACCGCCTCACCAAGTGGCGCTCGCAGACCGGCGGGATTCCCGGGGCCTTCGACTGCTGGCTGGCACACCGCTCGATCGCCACCCTCGACGTGCGGCTGGCCCGCCAGACCTCGAACGCGGCCGCCGTCGCGGCCTTCCTCAAGTCCCGCCCGGACGTGCACGGCGTGCGCTGGCCGGGCCTGGCGGACGATCCGGCATATCCGATCGCGACCGCCCAGATGCGCCGCATCCCCGGCATCGTGTCCTTCGACCTGGGCAGCGCCGAGCGGGTGGCCCGTTTCCTGACCGCGTCGGCCCTGGTCTTCGCCGCCACCTCCTTCGGCGGCGTGCACACCACGGCCGACCGCCGGGCCCAGTGGGGCGACGACACCGCCGAGGGTTTCCTGCGCATGTCCTGCGGCCTGGAGGATCCGGAGGACCTGATCGCCGACCTCACCGCCGCGCTGGACCAGGCCTAGGTCCCGACCGGGCGCAGCACGCTCCGTCCGTCGGTCGACGGCACCACCTTCCAGCCGCCGGGCAGCACGTCGTCGTCCGGGCGCGGCAGCACCAGGCGCGCGCCGTCGAAGTGTGCGGGGGCGTCGGCGGGCCAGCCCCGAAACGTCATCCGGCGGTGGAAGGTGGCCCGCTCGAAGCTCGTCTCGTCCTGCACGTCCACGTCGTCGAACCAGGCGTCGTCGAGGAAGTCCGCCTCGAGAAAGTGCGCTCCGGCCGCGAATTCGGCCTCGACGAAGTCGGCGCCCCCGGCGAACGTGGTCCGGCCGAACAGTGCCGCACCGGCGAACGCGGTGTCGCCGAACCGCGCGCTGCTGTCGAACGTGACCCGGTCGAACATCGTGTCCCCGTCGAAGCGCGCCTTGGTGAACCCCGCGTCGCCGCGAAAGGCCGCCTCGCGAAAGCGCGCGCCCCGAACAAAGATGGCCTCGCTGAACTGCGCGAACCCGCCGAAGGTGGCCTGGTCGAAGATCGCCTCCCACTCGAAGGTGGCCGCCTTGAAGTCGGCTTTCATGGCGAAGTTCGCCGACCCGAAGCCGGTGCGTTCGTGGAAGGCGCCGCCGCCGAAGAAGGCGCCGTGCGCGAACTCGGCCGAGTGGAAGTCGGCGCCACCCCAGAACGAGACCCCCTCGAAGAACGCCTGGCGGGTGAAGGTGGCGCCGGTGAATCGCACCAGTTCGGCGAAGGCCGCACCGTCGAAACGGGCGTAGCCGTCGAACTTCGCCTTCCGGAAGTCGGCCTCGGTGAAGGCGCAGTCCCGGAAGTCGACGTTCAACAGCAGTGCGCCGACCAGGTTGATGGAGAGGCCCGGCCAGAACGCGGACTCGGGATCCGGCCCGATCGGCGGTTCGGCCGGAGATCGCAGATGAGCGACGAGAATCTCCTGCGCGGTCAGCCGGACCTCGAGCTCCTGCCGGGCGTCCGGCATCGGCGGGGTCGTCGGCTCGGCCGGCTCGACGGGCTCGGTCAGCTCGGTCGGTTCGGGCGGCGCGTCGAAGGGCATCCGGAGATAGGCGCAGATGACGTCGACGATGATCTGCCGCTGCTTGACGTTGTCCTGGCCGACCCGTTCCAGCGCGCGCAGCCCTCCGAGCCGCACTGCGGCCTTCTCGTGCCCCAGCTGCTCGACCGCCTTGGTATAGATGTCGGTGACCCGCCGCTCGGCGGCGTCGCGTTCGGTGTGCTCCTGCGCATCCTCGGCGTGCTGCTGCCGCCGGATGTTGAGCAGCAGCGCGGCGACCGCCCCGCCGGCGGCGAAGAGCCCGATGCCCCACTTGATCGCGTCGATCTGCAGCTTGGCCTGCTCGGTGGCCGCCCCGGCAAGCCGCAACATCGCGATCAACGCGACCACACCGACCACCGCAACGAGAGCGGCCGCCAGCGTGATGCCCGCATAGGACAACAACCAGGGCCGCCGCGCCGGCGCCCGCCGCCGCCGGCTCCGCAGCGCCACGACAACCGCCGCGAGCCCCGGCACTCCCACCGCGACCAGCGCAAGATGATCGCCGAGCCACCCGCCGATGGCAGCCCAGGGCCAACCCCAGGGCCGACTGTCGAGCAGGGCTCCGACCGCGACCAGCGCCACCCCCGCGACAAGAAGCCGCCTAGCGTTCTGTCGATTGAGCACAGACGCATCGTGACGGTTGCCCGCCACCACCGCGACCCCCGGCCGGCCACTCTGCACTGATCGCCTCGGTCCGGCTCTGGAGTAGTGGCTGTTGGCGCAGCGGATCTGGCCGTGCCCGGGCGGATCGCGCCGGGCTTTCCGCTCGCGGTCTCGGGCGCCCGGTCGGCGGGCAGGGTCACCCACCGAGCTGCGGTGGCACGCCCATCACGCTGGCATCCGATGAGATCTTGCTGGGGTTGATGCGTCTGTTTGTCTCGAAGGGTCGGCCGAATGGATTTCGGAGGGTACTCGGACTGCCGCCGACATCAGAGACGACGGCCAAGATCGCGCCGATGACGGTCAGGTGGCAAGGTTTTCGAGTTCGTCGGCCAGCCCGGACCGGCGAGCGTCGCCGATCTGAGCGGCGGCGGTCGCGCGGAGGACCGAACTCGACGGTGCCGCGGGTGACTTCGCGGTGTTTCCCAGCCGCGCCGAATCGGGTCCGTCGGGCCGCTCGCGCCGCGCCGCCATCAGCGGACCATTGCCAAGGTCCGCACTGATGCTCGGGCGGCATGAGGATCCGATGGAGCGTCGGCGACGAGGCGGTCGGCTTCGTCGGGTGCGGTGAGTTGGGGTGCGAGGGCGTCCGGCAGCTTGGACCGGTGGCGGCGCAAGTTGATCTCGGCGGGACGTCGCGCGCCGGCGGCTGGTCGGTCGGTCTCGTCTGTTGCGGTCAGTTCTGAGCGGCGAGAGCTTCGAGCTGGTCGGCCACCTCGGACGGTGGGCGGCGGGTGTCGATCTCGGTGGTGGCGGTCGCGCGGAGGAGCGGTTCGACCTCTGTGGTGTCGCGGGTGATTCGTTCGCGTTGCTCCGCGGTCGAGCCGAACGGATTGGTCGTGCGCGCCCGCACCCGCGCCAGCATCACGTCGAGGGGTGCGGTGAGCAGCACCACCGCGTGGAAGCGCGGATAGAACCGGCCCTGGTTGGGGACCGTCCGGCCAGGAACAACGTCCCGCTCACGTGCCCGTCCAGCAGCGCACCGATGCGGTCCTCACGCCACACCTGCCCGCCGTCGGTCTCCACCGCCAGGTCGCCGTAGTCGGTGTCCACCACCCGATGCCCGCGGCGCCCCAACTCGGCCAGCACGGTCGACTTCCCCACCCCGGACATCCCGGTGATCAGCACCACGCGCGCCCCGCCACTGACATCCAGACCGCTCCCGGCCAGCCCACCCACGCCGCTCGGGCTCGCGTTGTTCGTGTCGTCCGCGGTGGCTGCGGCAGTGAAGATTGTGTCGTCCGTGCTCGCTGCGATGTTCGGGCGAGCGACGCCGCTCGCGTTCGCGCCCGCCGCGCCGCTCGGGTTCGCACCGCCCGCGCCGCTTGAGTTCGCTCCCGCCGTCTCGCTTTCCGCGCCGCTCATCCCGGCGCCGCTCACCTCCTGGTCTCTCGCCTCAGGACCGTCCTGCCGCAACGGCGACCAGCCCCTCAGCCGTCATCGGGGAGAGGGGCGAAGGTGCCGTCCTCGGTCGGCGGGAGGTCGAGGACCGCAACCACCGCGGTGACCGGGATCGGACCGTAAACATGGGGGAACTGGCGGCCGTCCGGCTGCGGGGGATCGCCGTCTTCCCAGACCGTTCGGGCCGGGACCCGGGACTCGTCGATCTCCAGGACCACCAGATCGTCCCGGCCGCGGGCCCGCAGGCTCGCCGACCGATGGACCCAATCGCGGGACGAGCAGTGGATGAAGCCCTGCGTCTGCAGGCTTTCCGCCGTATACGTGTCGCCCGTCGCGGTCCAGTCGGCTCGCGGGCAGAAGTGGTAGATCATCCTTTTTCCAAGAACTCGGCGCGTTCCTCGTCGACCAGCGCGGCCACCGATGCCGCCAGTGCCGGATGTCGGGCCAGGGTCGGGTCGTCGCCGACCAGTTCGGTGGCTTCGGCGCGGGCGTCTGTGATCAGCTTGGCGTCGCGCAGCAGTGACAGCAACCTCAGGTGGGAGTGCTTCCCGGACTGGGACGCGCCCAGCACGTCGCCCTCGCGGCGCTGCTCCAGGTCGATCTCGGAGAGCTTGAAACCGTCCGTCGTGGACGCCACCGCCTCCAGCCGGTCGCGCGCCGCCGAACCCTCGACCGCCTCGCTGACCAGCAGGCAGATGCCGGGCGCCGAACCCCGGCCGACCCGGCCGCGCAGCTGGTGCAGCTGGGACACCCCGAAGCGGTCGGCGTCCATGATGATCATGATAGTGGCGTTCGGCACGTCCACGCCGACCTCGATCACCGTGGTGGCGACCAGCACGTCGAGCTTGCCGGCCGCGAACGACCGCATCACCGCGTCCTTCTCGTCGGTGGGCAGCTTGCCGTGCAGCACCCCGAGGCGCAGCCCGTGCAACGGCCCCTCGGCCAGGATCGGCGCCACCTCGGTCACCGCCAGAGGAGGGCGGCGAGCGGGGTCGCCGTCCGCAGCCCCACCGCCGCCCCTGTCCGGACTGAAGGCAGAGCCTCCGGGCGGCTCCTCGTCCTCATCGGTCGCGCCGGAGTCGCCGATCCGGGGACACACCACATAGGCCTGATGGCCGGCCTGCACCTCCTCGCGCACCCGGCGCCAGGCCCGGTCGAGGAAGGCCGGCTTCTCCAGCGCCGGCACCACGTGCGACGCGATCGGCGACCGGCCGCGCGGCAACTCGGACAGCGTCGACGTCTCCAGGTCGCCATAGACGGTCATGGCGACCGTGCGCGGGATCGGCGTCGCGGTCATCACCAGCACGTGCGGCGGCTGGGCGGCCTTGGCGCGCAACGCGTCGCGCTGCTCGACGCCGAAGCGGTGCTGCTCGTCGACCACGACCAGGCCGAGATCGTGGAAGTCCACGCCCTCATAGAGCAGCGCGTGGGTGCCGATCACGATGCCAGCGGTGCCGTCCGCCACCTTGGCCAGGGCCGCGCGCCGGGCGGCCGCCCCGAGCGAACCGGTGACCAGGGTGAGCTGGGTGCCGGCCGGGTCGCCGTCGAGCTCGCCGGCCCGGCCGAGCGCGCCGAGCTGGGCGCTGATGCCCCGGAAGTGCTGGATGGCGAGCACCTCGGTGGGGGCGAGCAGGGCCGCCTGCCCACCGGCGTCGACGACCTGCAGCATGGCGCGTACCGAAACCAGGGTCTTGCCGGAACCGACCTCACCCTGCAGCAACCGATGCATGGGGTGGGGCCGGGCGAGATCGGCCGCGATCTCCTCGCCCACCGTGCGCTGACCGTCGGTGAGCTGATAGGGCAGCGAAGCGTCGAATCTCGCGAGCAGGCCGCCGTCGGCGCGCGGCCGGGCGCGCCCGGGCGACTCGGCCGCGCGGGCCTTGCGCTGCACCAGGGTGAGCTGGACGGCGAACGCCTCGTCCCACTTCAGCCGGTATTTCGCCCGGAACAGATCGGGCTCCGAGCTGGGCCGGTGGATCTCGCGCAGCGCGGTGCCGATGCCGATCAGGTTGCGGTTGGCCCGGGTCGCGGCGGGCAGCGGATCGTCCGGCGGCTGGAACGTCTCCAGCAGCTTGCCCACCTGCTTGGCGATCACCCAGGTGGGCACCGCCTGCGCCGCCGGATAGACCGGGATCATTTTGCCGGCGAACTCCTCGATCTCCTCGGCCGCCTCGTCCTGCGTCGCGTCCGCCCGCAACAACTGGTAGGCCGGGCCGTTGAGCTGGCGCTTGCCCCGGAAATCGGTCACCTTGCCGGCGAAGAGCCCCCACCGACCGGTGCGCAACTCGCGCTCCCGCCACGCCTGGTTGAAGAACGTGCAGGTGAGCGTGGCGCCAGACCCGTCGCCGATGGTGATCTCGAGCATCGAGCCCTTGCGCGCCCGCATCGGCCGCACCGTCGTGGACTTGACCTGGGCCAGCAGCGTGACCTGCTCGCCGATCTGCAGGTCGCGCAGGTCGGTGTGCTCGCCGCGCTCGTCGTAACGCCGGGGGAAGTGATAGATCAGGTCGCCCGCGGTGTGCAGATCGAGATGGTCGGCGAAGGACTTCGCCATCCGCTCGCCGAGCACCTGGCTCAGCGGCGTCGTGGTGGTCGTGGCCGTCTGCGTCTCGCTCACTCGACCCCTACCAGGAGGTGGTAACGCGGCTGCCCGCCGGTGTAGACCTGCAGCTCGGCGAACGGCCAGGACTGGGCGACGTGCTCGCTCAACGCCGGCTCCAGCGTGGCCGGTGCGTCCGCGCCGAGCACCAGCGTGACCAGCTCACCGCCGCCGCCGAGCATCCGGTCGACCAGTCGCCGGGCGACCTCGATGACGTCCGCGCCGATGATGTGCACCTCGCCCTCGACCAGCCCGAGCAGGTCGCCCGGGCGGCAGCGCCCGGCCACCGTGAGCGCCTCGCGCTGGGCGGTGCACACCTCGCCGTAACGGCACGCGCCGGCCGCCTCGGCCATCGCGATCACGTCGTCGGCGAAGGTGCGGCCGTCGTCGCGCACCGCCAGCGCGGCCAGCGCCTGCACCGGCGAACTGGTCGGCACCACGCTGACCCGGACGCCGCTCTCGCTCGCCTCACGGGCCGCGTTGCGCGCCACCGCGTGCGTGTTCGCGTCGTTGGGCAGCAGCACCACGCTGCCCGCCGCGGTCGCGGTGATCGCGGCGATCATCTCGGCGATCGACGGGTTGCGGTCGACCACGGTCGCGCCCTCGGCGCTGAACAGCGCGGCCAGTCCCTCGCCGGCCGCGACCACGACCGCGCCGCGGCCGTCGGGGTTGATCAGCGGCGGGTCGGTCACCCGGCGATGGTGGTCGTGGTCGTGGAGGCGGTCCTCCAGACGGGTGACCGCGATCCGGTGCGGCCGGCCGGCCTCGATGCCGGCCTCGATCGCCGCGCCGATGTCGTCGACGTGCACGTGCACGTTCCACGTCGGGGGCGTGCCGTCGCCGGTGCCCACCACGACCAGCGAGTCGCCCAGCTCGTCGAGCCGGGCGCGCAGTGTCTCGACCGCCGGCGGAGAGGCGTCGAGCAGGTATTGCACCTCATAACCGAACTGCGTCTTCTCCACCGCGCGCTCGATCGGCATCACCTCGCCCGCGGCGATCGCCGCGGGCGGCGTGCTGCTGCTGAGCGCGTCGACCAGCGCGTCGAGCACCAGGCACAGGCCGCGCCCGCCGGCGTCGACCACCCCGGCGCGGGCCAGCACCGGCAGCTGCTGCGGGGTCTTGGCCAGCGCCTCGGCGGCCGCCCGGGCCGCGGCCTTGGCGACCGCCAGCAGGTCGTCGGACTTGATCCGGCCGGCCGCCTCGGCCGCGGCCGCCACCACCGAGAGCACCGTGCCCTCGACCGGGCGGGCCACCGCCGCATAGGCCGCCTCGCTCGCCGTGCGCAGCGCCCGGGCCAGCTCGCCGCCGCGCACCGCGACCGCGGTGGCGAACGAGTCGGCCATGCCGCGCAGGATCTGCGACACGATCACGCCGGAGTTGCCCCGGGCGCCGAGCAGCGCACCACGGGCCATCCGGCGCATCGCCCGCCCCAGCGGCGTGCCGTCCTCGGACGGGGCGGTGGACATCTCCTGAAGGGCCTCGGCCGCCGAGGTCAGCGTGAGCACCAGGTTGGTGCCGGTGTCGCCGTCGGGCACCGGATAGACATTGAGCTCGTCGATCTCGTGCTGGTGCGCCCGGAGCGCGGCCAGGCTGCTGCCGCACCAGCGGTGCACAGCGGCGTCGTCCAGCGTTTCCAGCACGCCTCGACCTTACTAAGGGACTCCGACAATTCCGCGCCTGCCGACGCCCGGTCCGGGGCGATTAGCTGGTCGCCCGGGGCATCGGGTAATCTGGTGCGGTTGCCTGCGGCCACCTGCCGCGGCGATCTCGGTTTCTCAATCTCAGGAGTATTCCCGTGGCTAGCGTGTGCGACGTCTGTGGCAAGGGGCCTGGCTTCGGCAACAACGTGTCCCACTCCCACCGGCGGACCAAGCGCCGCTGGAACCCGAACATCCAGTCGGTCCGCACCCCGGCCGGTGGTGGCACGACCAAGAAGCTGCAGGTCTGCACCTCCTGCATCAAGGCCGGCAAGGTCGTCCGCGCCTGATTCAGCGTCACCTCAGCCCCTGAGCCCAGCTGGGCTCAGGGGCTATGTGCGTTTCTAGAGGTCCTTCGCGAAGGACAGCACGCCCTCTTCGTCCTTGTAGTAGCCGAAGTCGGGGATGCGGACATATCCGGCGGACTCATAGAGCCCGATCGCCTCGGGCTGCCGGTCCCCGGTCTCCAGGATGACCCGGCTCAGCCCGGCCGCCCGCGCGGACTCCTCGATCGTCGCCAGCAGCCGTCGCGCCACCCCGCGCCCGCGCGCCGCCGGGGTGGTGAACATGCGCTTGAGCTCGGCGTCCGAGCCGTGGCGGCGCCATCCCGCGCAGGCGATCAGCTCGTCGCCGTCCACCGCCGCGAAGAACCGGCCGTCCGGCGGGTCGAAGTCGGTCGCGGCCACCGGGGTGTCGTCGCCGGTCCCGCCGTACCGCACGGAGAGGTCGCCGAGCGCCTCGGCGACCAGCTTGCGCACCTCCGGGGTGTCGAACTGAATCTCTCGAATCTCCACGCGGACGAACCTATCTGAAGTGATCCCAGCCGGTCCCGCCCTGCCAGGGCATGCGGTCGACGGTCACGCCGGTGCCCTCGTGCACGCTGCCGATCACCGAGAAGCCCTCCGGGAGCGCGGTGTCCGGCGGGAAGGTCGCGGCCAGGGCGTGGTCGTCCCCACCGGCCAGGATCCAGAGGTACGGGTCCACCCCGAGCGCACTGGCCGCATCCCGCATCTGATCCGGGATGACGAAGGTCTCCTTGCGCACGTCGATGCCCACCACGCTGCCCTCGGCGATGTGCCCGACATCCTGCAGCAGCCCGTCCGACACGTCGATCATCGAGGTGGCGCCCGCCGCGGCCGCCGCCACCCCGGCCGGATAGGGCACCTCGGGCCTCCGGTACGCCTCGACGAACACCTTCGGCGTGCGGAAGCCCCGGGACAGGATCGCGTACCCCGCCGCCGCCCAGCCGGTGCGCCCGGCCAGCGCGAGCACGTCACCCGGCTGGGCGCCGCCCCGCACCACGGGCGAGTGGCCACCCAGGTCGCCCAGCGCGGTGACCGAGATGGTCAGCGTGGGCCCGGCGGACACGTCGCCGCCGACCACGCTCGCGCCGACCAGCGCGGCCTCCGCGGACAGCCCGCCGGCCAGGTCCTCGGCCCAGCCCGCGTCCAGGTCGGTCGGCGCCACCAGCGCCACCAAGAGCGCGGTCGGGGCGGCGCCCATCGCGGCGATGTCGGCGAGGTTGGCGGCGGCGGCCCGATGGCCCACGTCGGTCGCGGTCGACCAGTCCCGGCGGAAGTGCCGGCCCTCGACCAGCACGTCGGTGCTCGCCACCACGCGCCCGTCCGGGGCGGCCACCACGGCGGCGTCGTCACCCGGTCCGAGCAGGGCGGCGGGGCCGGCACCGAGACGCGCGACGATCCGCCCGATCAGCCCGAACTCGCCCGTTTCGGCGATGCTCACGTCGGATTCTCTCCCTCTGCGATGGCGTGCCGCTGCCGAGCCGATCCGTACGGTAGTTTTCACGTTCGGGGCAAACCCCGCGCCGTCGGATAGGAGTCAGTCGTGGTCCAGGCATACATCCTCATCCAGACGGAGGTCGGAAAGGCCCGTGACGTGGCCGCGCAGATCGACAAAATCGCCGGAGTCGTCCGGGTCGACGCGGTGACCGGACCCTATGACGTGGTGGTGCTGACCGAGGCGCACACGGTCGACGAACTCGGCCGGTTGATTGTGAGCAAAGTCCAGTACGTGCCGGGCATCACGAGGACACTCACCTGCTCCGTGGTAAATCTCTGAGCATGGTCGACCTGGAAACCCGTCAGCCTTCGCCGCCCGACGACGTCACGCGCAAGGCCGCGATCTGGGCGACGCTGGTGGCCGTACCCATCGCGGTTGTCGTCGGTCTGGTCTTCTTCATGTCCGGGCGGCCGGAGCCGGCCGCGGCGCCGACACCCACCACCCCCGCCGTGATCCCGTCGGCGCCGGTCGAGATGGCCGCGCCCAAGCTCTCCGAGCGCGACGCGCAGGTCTGCCTCGCGGTGACCTCGCAGCTGCCCACCACGGTCCGCGACCGGCCGGCCCGCAAGGTGTCCGCGGGCCCGGAGCAGAACGCGGCCTACGGCGAGCCGGCGCTGACCGTGGCCTGCGGCGTGGCGCTGCCGAAGATGTGCGAGACGGTGACACCGGGGCCGGGCTGCGTGCCGCTGGACGCCGACCTGCTGATCATGAACAGGGTCTGCTGGTATGGCAAACAGGAGCCCACCGGCGCCGTCTTCACCACCATGGACCGCGAGGTGGCCGTGCAGGTCACCGTGCCGGCCGGGCTGGAGAACCCGGCGCAGTGGGCGAACGAGTTCTCCGACACGGTGGTGGAGACGGTCAAGTCCCGCACCACCGGCGTGCCGACCGGCTGCAGCGGCTAGTGCAGGCCTGATCCGCGGCGCAGCGCGGTGCGGATCAGCCGGTCGACCACCTTGGGATATTCCAGGCCGGTGGCCGCCCACATCTGCGGGAACATCGAGGTCGGCGTGAAGCCCGGCATCGTGTTGATCTCGTTGAGGAAGATCTCGTTGTCCGCGGTCACGAAGAAGTCGACCCGGGCCAGCCCGGCGCAGTCCAGCGCGGTGAAGGTGCGCCGGGCATATTCCTGCACCTTCGCGGTGACGTCGTGCGCCAGCTTGGCCGGGATGTCGAACGTCGAGCCTTCGAGATATTTCGCCTCGAAGTCGTAGAACTCGTGCTCCTCCACGTGGATCTCGGCCAGCAGCGACGCCTCGGGCGCGCCACCCGCCTCGCCCTCCAGCACCCCGCACTCGATCTCGCTGCCCACGATCGCGGCCTCGACCAGCACCTTGGGGTCGATCTCCCGGGCCGTGGCGACGGCCGCGTCCAGGTCGTCCCAGTCGGAGACCTTGGTGATCCCGTACGAGGACCCGGCCCGCGCCGGCTTCACGAACACCGGCAGCCCGAGCCGCTCCTTGTCCGCGTCGGACAGTGAGGCGCCGGCCCGCAGCACCGCATAGGCCCCCACCGGGATGCCCTCGGCCGCGGCCAGCTTCTTGGTGAACTCCTTGTCCATCGCCGCCGCCGACGCGAACACGTTCGCCCCCACGTAGGGGATCTCGGCCATCTCGAGCAGGCCCTGGATGGTGCCGTCCTCGCCGTATGCCCCGTGCAGCGCGGGGAACGCCACGTCCACTCCGGCCAGCGAGCGCACGCCCTCGCCCGCCCCCAGCATGATCAGGTCGGCCGAGGTGGGATCGGCGGCGAGCACCAGCGCCTCACCCGAGGCGGTGGTGATCTCGGGCAGCCGCTTGCCGTCGATGGCCAGCCGCTTCGGGTCGCCGCCGGCCAGCACCCAGGCGCCGTCGCGGGTGATGCCGACCGGAACCACGTCGTAGAGGTCCGGGTCGAGCGCGTTCAGGATGCTCCCGGCGCTGACGCAGGAGATGGCGTGCTCGGTGCTGCGACCGCCGAAGATGACGGCGACGCGGATCTTTCGAGGGGTCGACACCTGGATTGGCCTCTCGTGTATGGCTACGCTGCCTGTTGGTGTGCGGGGGTGACCCTACTCTGCGTAGGCAATAGGCGAGGGGCAGAGGCCGCCGGAACAGCTGATGGCGAGGCAAAGAGGACACTGAGTACATGGGACCGGCACTGCACGTAATCGCCTGGCCCGGCCCGGGCCGGCTGGCGACGATGGCGCATCCGCGCGGCGGGCATCTGCTGGCCGGTGAGATGGCCGGGCTGGCCCGTGCCGGGGTGGACGTCTTCGTGTCCGCTCTGACCGAGCCGGAGGATCAGCGGCTCGGCCTGACCGAGGTGGCCCGGGCCGCGTCAGATGCGGGCATCACCTATTACTCCTTCCCGATCGCCGACCGCGGCGTGCCCGCCGCCCGCGACATCCGCGAGGACACTGCCGCGGTGGCGCTGGGCATCCGGCTGGCCGCGCACGTCCGCGCCGGGCGGTTCGTGGTGACCCAGTGCTTCGCGGGCATCGGACGGTCCACTCTGCTCGCCGCGGTGACGCTGGTCATGCTCGGCGTCGGCCCGGAGGAGGCGCTGGCCATGGTCGGCGATGCCCGCGGCCTGCCGGTGCCGGACACCGAGGCGCAGCGGCACTGGCTCTACGAGTTCGCCGCCGCCCACGGCGGCTGATCCGCCGCGAACGTCTGCGGCAGCACGCCGGTGTCCCAGAGCGCGTCCAGGTGCGCGAGGAAGCCGGTGAGGCTGCCCTCCAGCGTCCGCCGCTCGGCCGGTGACAGCGTCGCCAGGGGGTCCGAGAAGACCAGCCCGGCCGGATGCGCGGCCCGGGTGCCGACGAACTTGCGGCAGGCCGAGCACCACACGTAGCTGACCAGGGTGGGCCGGCGCGCCTTCGGCGGAGTGGTCAGATAGGCCCGCACCCGGCGATTGCCGCAGGACGGGCAGTCCCGCTCGCCGGGCTCGGCCGCGAAACTCGCGCCCTGGCTGAGCGCCGCCACCTCGTCGCCGCTGAAACTGCTCCACTGCACGCCCACAACCTAAACGGGGAGGGCGCGCCGGCCGATGGCCGACGCGCCCTCCCTGGGTTCAGTGCGATCAGGCGGTGAACTTCACCCGGCGGCGGCGCGCCACCATGAAGAGCACGGCGCCCGCGACCAGCAGCACCGCGGCGCCACCGGCGATGCTGCCCGCGGCCGCACCGGTCAGCGGCAGGTCACCGCTGCCGGCACCGCCGCCGGAGGCACAGTCCTCGGGCTTCTGGTACTCGACGGTGGTGCTGCCCTCGAGGCCCTTGGCGCCGATCTCGACAGTGAAGCCCTCGGAGGCCGAGAACTTGGTGGTCTTCTTCTCGCCGGCCTTGATCTCGAGCTCGCGGCTCTCGCCCTTGCTGGTCTTGAAGGTCAGCGTGATGTCCTCGCCGTCCTCCGGGTTGTCCAGGCCGAGCGTGATCGTGGTGCAGTCGTGCTCCTCGATCGGAGTCGGCGCGCCCGGCTCGGCCGGCGGGTTCGACGGCGGGTTGGACGGCGGATTCGACGGGTTGTCGTCCGGCTTGCACAGGTCGGGCTTCTTCACCCGGTAGGTCGCGGCGTCCTCGGGCTTGGTCACGTGCCCGTCGGGCCACTGCAGCCGGACCCGGATGTTGACCCACTCGAGCGACAGGTCGGTCACGGTGGTGGAGCCGTGGATCTGTGCGTCCGGGCTCTTGTCGGAGAAGGCGGGGATCTCCTTGCCCGGGGTGGTGATGTCACCCTCGAGCGTCAGGCCCTCGGGAGCCACCGTGATCTTCTTGACCGTGGCCGGCGTCTCGTAGTCGTTGCCGATGGACCAGTCGATGGTCCACTTGCCGTCCTTGATGCAGCTCGCGGTGCCGGTGACGGTGGGGGCGTGCGCGCTGGCGGGCGCGGCGATCGCCACAGCTCCGGCCAGACCGATGAACGCACCGGCGAGGACTGCCGTGGTGCGGCGCAGCTTGGTGGTGAGCAGGTTCACGCGTACTCCTGAAAGGGGGACTTAGGGGTACGGCGCAAGGAGGACCAACGATCGCCGGCGGGAACGAGAAGCCTTGCGACGACGCCTCCCCACGTCGTCGGCAGGAGACCGCGGTCACCTGCAACAGGCAGTGACCATACTGACTGCGCTGAATTTGGGAAACCGCTGTTGCCGGCTTAAGAGTGTCGTTGCCGATCCGAGATCTTCGTTATACCGAGAGGCGTTTCTTCGATTCCCTCGGTGCTTTTCGCATCCACGGAATTCACCTCAACGGAAGGCGTCCGGGGGTGGTGAAGTAGCGTCGTGGCGTGCTACGGGAAGCCCCATGACCAGGATCATCGCCGGTGCGCACGGTGGGCGGCGGCTGTCCGCCCCAACCGGTTCACAGACCCGGCCCACCTCCGATCGCGTGCGAGAAGCGCTGTTCAGCTCACTTGAGTCGCTGATAAACCTGGACGGCGCCCGATTCGCGGACCTCTATGCCGGTTCCGGCGCGGTCGGTCTGGAGGCGTTGTCACGCGGAGCGAGCTTCGCCCTGCTGGTGGAGGCCGACGCCAAGGCGTCCCGGGCGATCCGGGAGAACATCGGCGTGCTCCGGGTCGGCGCGTCCGCCCGGCTCGTCATCGGCAAGGTCGCCCAGGTGGTCGCGATGCCGCCGGAGGGCGGTCCGTTCGATGTGGTCTTCGCCGATCCGCCGTACGCCCTGGGCGAGGACGAGCTGCTCAACCTGCAACGGGGCTTGATCGACAACGGCTGGCTCGCGCCGGACGCGGTGGTGGCGCTCGAGGCGGCCACCCGCGCGGTGCCCAAAGGATCACCTCTGACCTGGGTGGACGGCATCACAGCCGAGCGCAGTCGCCGCTACGGCGAGACCACCCTTTGGTACGGTCGCCGATCATGAGACGTGCGGTCTGCCCCGGCTCCTTCGACCCGGTCACCAACGGTCACCTCGACATCGTGGGCCGGGCCGGGCGGCTCTTCGACGAGGTGATCATCGGGGTGCTGATCAACCAGCACAAGACCGGCCTCTTCACCATCGACGAGCGCATCGAGATGCTCCGCGAGGTGACCGAGCCGTACGGCAACGTGCGGGTCGAGTCGTTCCGCGGCCTGCTGGTCGATTTCTGCCGCACGCAGGAGGCAGCGGTCGTGGTCAAGGGCCTGCGCGCGGTCAGCGACTTCGACTACGAGTTGCAGATGGCGCAGATGAACATCGGGCTGTCCGGCGTGGAGACGCTGTTCATGCCGACCAACCCGCAGCACTCGTTTCTGTCGTCCAGCCTGGTCAAAGAGGTGGCCAAGTGGGGTGGCGACATCTCGACCTACGTGCCGGACATGGTGCACGACCGCCTGGTGACACGCCTGCGGCAGGGTTGAGCCCAGCCGACTCGCCGGGCGCACCCCATCATGGGCAGTGGCCGATTACGCAGTAACGTGATCGCACCACGCTGCGTGGGGCGCGTGACGACAGGAGTTGAACGCCGGTGGATCCGCTCGACCGCATCGATGAGATCATCGCCATGGTGGAGTCGGCACGGTCGGTGCCGATGTCCCGCACGAACTTCATGTTCGACCGGGGCGAGATGGTCGCCATCCTCGACGAGCTGCGCGCCGAGCTGCCCGGCGACCTGCGCCGGGCGGCCGCCCTGCTGGAGGAGCGCGACAAGATCATCGGCGCCGGCAAGCGCGAGGCCGACCGGATCATCAGCGAGGGTGAGACCGAGCACGCCCGGCTGGTGTCGGTGAACGAGATCACCGTCTCCGCCGAGCACGAGGGCGCCCGGGTGGTCGCCGAGGCCCGCGCCGAGGCCCAGCGCCTGCGCGAGGAGGTCGACGATTACGTGGACACCGCGCTGGCCAACTTCGAGCAGTTCCTGACCAGGGCCTTGGCGTCGATAGAGCGTGGCCGCGACAAGATGCACGCGCTGCGCGAGATCGGCACCTTCCAGGGCGAGGACCAGGAGCGCCCGCTGCCCTTCTGAGCGGCCGGCTGAGCGCGCGCACCCGATTCGACGCTCCGGCGCCAGCTCAGGTAACCTTTCCTGTCGGCCTTGCTCAAGGCTGAGGATCCATGCTGGAAATATTCTTATGGCCAAGTCACCCAAGAAACACCTCGATCCCAGGCAGCCGCTGGTCGTCGACACGACGAAACTCCCGCGCCAGCCCGGGGCGACGCGTGCCCTGAAACGGGTGGCTCAGGCGCCGGCGGACCTCGGTCTCGAGCTGATCAAGGTGCCGGAGGGTTCCGACCTCGAGCTCGATCTGATGCTCACGTCGGTGTCCGAGGGTGTCTATGTCAGCGGCGCCGTCCGCGGCTCGCTCACCGGCGAGTGCGGTCGCTGCCTCGACGAGATCTCCGAGTCCTTCGAGGTGACTCTGGGGGAGCTTTACGCATATGCGGACAGCACCACCGAGGAGACCACCGACGAGGACGAGGTCGGCCGGATGCAGGGCGACCTGCTCGACCTGGAACCGGCTCTCCGGGATGCGGTGGTGCTCACGCTGCCGACCACCCCGGTGTGCCGCCCGGACTGCCCGGGGTTGTGCGCCGAGTGTGGGGCACATCTCGCCGATCTCCCGGCTGACCACAGCCACGAGGCCGTCGACCCGAGGTGGGCCGCTTTGCAAAACCTGACGAACAACGAGGAGTAGGTACCGTGGCCGTCCCCAAGCGCAAGATGTCGCGCAGCAACACCCGCTCGCGCCGGGCCAACTGGAAAGCGACAGCGGTCGTCACCCAGGCGTGCCCGCAGTGCAAGTCGCCGAAGCTGCCGCACACGGCCTGCTCGGTCTGCGGCACCTACAACGGGCGTCAGGTCCTCGAGGTCTGAGCGCCCAGGAGTGACTCGCCCAATCACCGGGCGGGTCGTGCCTGAGCAGCGGCGTGAAGCCGGTGCACCGGTGACCGGACAGTCGACTGTCCCGGAGCCGGGCACCGCGCGGATCGCCGTCGACCTCCTCGGCGGGGACCAAGCTCCCGCCGTCGTGGTTGACGGCGCTCTGCGCGCCTGCCAGGCCGACCCGGCCGTCCAGTTGCTTCTCGTCGGCCCGATCGAAGCGGCCGGCGAGGTCATCGCTGCCCTCGATCCGGCCGATCGCTCCCGCGTGCGGGCGGTCGGCAGTCAGGGCTCCTTCCGGCCGGCGGGCAAGGCCAACACCGGCTGGATCGAATCCGGTGTCCGCTCCGCCGTGCTGGCCGTGGCCCAGGGCGAGGCGGACGCCGTCGTCTCGGCCGGGTCCACCGGCGCCACGGTCACCTCCGCGGCGCTCGGTTTCGGGCGCTGGCCCGGCGTGCGCCGACCGGCGCTCGCCGCCGTGCTGCCCACCGCCGCGGGACGGGTGGTGCTGCTCGACGTGGGCGCCACCGTGGACGCCGACGAGCATGCGCTGACCGTGCACGCCCGGCTCGGCGCCGCGTACGCGAAGATCGTGCACGCCCTGCCCGCGCCCCGCGTGGGCCTGCTCACCATCGGCACCGAGCGGGGAAAGGGCGACCGCCTCCGGCGGGCGATGCCCGCTCTGCTGCACGAGACGCGTCTGCCGGGGGATGCCCGCTACGTCGGCCTGGTCGAGGGCAACGACGTGGTGACGGGCGGCCCCGCGGACGTCGTGATCACCGACGGCTTCACCGGAAACGTGCTGCTCAAGGGCCTGGAGACGGCATATGCCCTGATCGGCCCGCCGAACACCGAACACGTGCCGCGCGCGGCCGTGCTGCTGGGCGTCGGAGGCACGGTCGTCGTCTGCCACGGCGCGGCTTCCGGCATCGACCTCGCGGCCGGCATCGCGCTGGCCGCCGACCTGCACCGCCGGGGCGCGGTGCCCGCCATCGCCGCCCTCATGAGCGAACCCGAGGTGATTGATGAGCAGTGACAAGAGGCACCGGCCGTCGACTGAGCCGCTGGAGGAGGCCTTCGGGGTGTCACTCGAGCCCGACCTGCTGCAGCGCGCGCTGACCCACCGCTCCTACGCGTACGAGAACGGCGGTCTGCCGACGAACGAGCGGCTGGAGTTCCTCGGCGACTCGGTGCTCGGCGTGGTGATCACCTCGGCGCTCTTCCACAACCACCCGGACCTGCCCGAGGGCCAGCTCGCCAAGCTGCGGGCCAGCGTGGTGAACATGCACGCGCTCGCCGACGTGGCCCGCATGCTCGGCCCCGACGGCCTGGGCCCGCACCTGCTGCTGGGCAAGGGCGAGGAGACCACCGGCGGCCGCGACAAGGCCAGCATCCTGGCCGACACGCTCGAGGCGCTGCTCGGCGCGATCTATCTGGAGCACGGCCTGGACATCGCCGGCGAGGTGATCCACCGGCTGTTCGACCCGCTGATGGCCGAGTCGGCCGGCCGCGGCGCCGCCCTGGACTGGAAGACCAGCCTGCAGGAACTGACCGCCGCGCTTGGCCTGGGCGTGCCGGACTACGTGATCGACGACGCCGGGCCGGATCACGCCAAGACCTTCACCGCCTGGGTGGTGGTGGCCGGCGAGCGGTACGGCGGCTCGGACGGCCGCAGCAAGAAGCAGGCCGAGCAGCGCGCCGCCGCGGCCGCCTGGCGCACCCTCACCGACCGGGCCGAGTCCGCCCCGCCCCCGCCGGCCGTCGCCGGTGGCGGCCACCTGGCGTAGGCGTGGAGGACGAGCGCGAGTCGCTTTTCGTCAAGGCGGGCGGCTGGCGTGGGCTGACCATCGCCGCGGGCCTGCTGGTGCTCACCCGGGTCGGTCAGTTCGTCATGCTGATCTGGCTGTCCGCGGCGTCCGGCGAGAGCGACACGCTGCGTCAGCGGCTGCTGGTCTGGGACGGCGGCTGGTTCCTGCGGGTGGCGGTCGACGGTTACCCGCACGGTTACACGTTCGGCGTCGAGACCGGCGCGCTCGAGGCCAACGAGCTGGCGTTCTTCCCGCTCTACCCGATGCTGATCCGGTTCTTCGCGGCCCTCGGCGCCGATCCGGGCACCGCCGCGATCGCGGTGAGCTGGCTCGCCTCGCTGGCCGCCGCGGTCGCCCTGCACCTGCTCGGCACGACGCTGCACAGTCGCCGGGCGGGCTGGGCGCTGGTGGCGATCTGCTGTTCTGCGCCGGTCTCGGTGGTGCTCAGCATGGCGTACTCCGAAGGGCTCTTCCTGGCCCTGGTGGCCGGCATGCTGGCGGCCGCCCACCGCCGGGTGTGGTGGGCCGCCGGGCTGCTCGGCCTGGCCGCGTCGCTGACCCGCCCGACCGGAGCCGCGGCCGCCGTCGCGCTCGCGGTCGCTGCCGCCCTCGCGGTCCGCGAGTCCAGAGCATCAGGCGACGGGGGTACGTGGAAACCGATCGTCGCCGCCCTCGTCGCCCTGGCCGGGGTGCCCGCCTATCTCGGCTGGGTCGCGCTGCGGGTCGGTGACCTGGACGCGTGGTTCCGGATCCAGGCGGCCGGCTGGGGCACCGCCTTCGACTACGGCGCCAGCACGGTCTCGTTCGTGGCCGGCACGCTGAGCACCGGCGACGGCTGGGTGCCGGTCAGCGTGGCCCTGATCCTGCTGGCCGCCTTGGCCGCCGCGGGCGTGGGCCTGGCCGCCCGCCCGTGGCCGCCGCTCGCCGTCTACGGGGTGCTGGCCATGATCCTGGTCTACGGCCAGGCCGGGTTCTACCACTCCAAGCCGCGGCTGCTGCTGCCCGTACTGTTGACGCTGATGCCCGCGATGGTGGCCGCGGCCCGCGCCCGCCCCCGGGTGGCGGTGCTCGCGATCACGGCGTGGGCCCTTTTCGGCCTCTGGTACGGCGCCTATCTCGTCGTCGTCTGGCCCTACACGCTGTAAGTCTCGTTTTTTAAGGATGGCGCAGTGCCCGAGCTTCCCGAGGTGGAGACCGTCCGGCAGGGGCTGGCCAAATGGGTGGCCGGCCGCACCATCGACACCGTCGAGGTGCACCACCCCCGCGCGATCCGCCGCCACCTGCCCGGCGACGGGCACTTCATCGCGATGCTGCGCGGCCGCACCATCCTCGACGTGTCCCGCCGCGGCAAATACCTCTGGCTGCCGCTCGACTCCGGCGACGCGATCATCGGCCACCTCGGGATGAGCGGCCAGCTGCTGATCGAGCCGGCCGAGAAGGACGACGGCCCCCATCTGCGGGTGCGCTTCACGTTCACCGACGGCGGCCCGCAGCTGCGCTTCATCGACCAGCGCACGTTCGGCGGACTGTCCGTCTCGGACGGCGGCGCCGAACTGCCCGACGAGATCGCGCACATCGCCCGCGACCCGATGGATCCGCTCTTCGACGACGAGGCGTTCGTGGCGCGGCTGCGCGGCAAGCACACCGAGATCAAGCGGGCGCTGCTCGACCAGACGCTGATCTCCGGGGTCGGCAACATCTATGCCGACGAGGCGTTGTGGCGGGCCCAGCTGCACGGCGCGCGCCCGACCGACGCGATGACCAGGCCCGCCGTCCGCCGCTTGCTGGCCCACGTGCGCGACGTGCTGGGCGAGGCGATCGTGGCCGGTGGCACGAGCTTCGACGCGCTCTACGTCGACGTCAACGGCCAGAGTGGCTACTTCGACAGATCACTCAACGCGTACGGGCGGGAGGGCGAACCGTGTCACCGCTGCGGCACGCCGATGCGCCGTGAGCAGTTCATGAACCGCTCGTCGTACAGCTGTCCGCGCTGTCAGCCCCGCCCTCGGCGTCCCCTTCGCTGAACCACGGCGTGGCGTCGGTGGCCAGCCCGAACCCGGCGCCGCGGCGGCCCATCAGCCGGCGGGCGGCGGTGAGCAGCGCGGTCGGCACGCCGTGCACGATGTGCCCGTCGCCCGGCCGCACCCCGTCGCCGTCCCAGCCCTGATAGGCCGACCACGGCCCGTCGAAGGTGCAGATCCGCACGTTCAGGTCGCGGTAGAGCGGGTGCGTCGGCACTCCCGGGTTGAGCACCACGCGGTGCAGTCCGCGGCGGGCCGCCAGCCGCACGGTCAGCGCCACCGGCCCGACGCCGCCCTCGCCGGCCGGCGCCCGGTCCAGGAACAGCCCCTCGACACCGTCCTCGCGCCACTTGTCCACGTCGGCCAGCACGTCGGCCAGCGAACGGCCACCCCAGTCGAGGTCGACCCGGCCGAGCACCTGGTGCACCGAGTCACGCGGACCCGGGCGCCCCTGGATGATCCAGGTGTCGGCGTCCAGGGCCAGTTCCGGGGACGGGTGGGCGTACGGCGGGAAAAGGGTCTTCACGACGGTCTCCGAATCTGCGCTGCGGTGTGGGCGACGACGAGCAGCCCGAGCAGGTGGGTCGCGGCCAGCACCGCGACGATGGCGGGCAGCGGCGCCAGGGCCGGCCCGGGCACGAACGGCCATCCCACGATGGCCAACGGCGCGGCGGCGGCGAGGGACGTGGCGAGCGCGGTGCGTCCCCGGGCGGCGAGCAGGAAGGTGATCGCGAGCACGCCGCCGAGCAGCGTCCCCGCGGCGAGCGCGAGCACCCCGTCCCGGGTCGCCACCCCATAGGGCAACCGGTACGCCGCGGCGGCCAGCGCGATCCCGGCGGCCAGCGGCGGCAGCAGCGCGGACACCGTGGTGACCGCGATGCTGCGCACGTGCTGCCGATAACTCCGGTCGCTGTCCGCAAGGTCGAGCCCGGCCGCCACCTGGAACATGTGCCAGCCCACCAGCGTCTCCAGCGCGGGCACCGCGATCAGCAACGGCAACGCCCCCAGCCCCGGCCCGGCCCGCCACAGCAGAATGAGGCAGCCGGCCTGCGCCGCACCGAGCACCAGGTGTCCGGCCCCGCGCCACACGTCCCGCCGATCCAGCCGCGGCCGCCCCGGCACCCGCCGCATGATCACAGGGCGGTAGGCGCGTACCGCGGCCACCACGATCGCGGCCGGCAGCAGCGTCTCCAGCGGAAGCCGAGCGGCCCACCCGTCGCCGAGCGTGCCGGCCACGCTGAGCGCGCCGAGGAGCCAGCACGGCAGCGACCACCGCACGACGGCCGCCTCGGTGCGGGTGACCAGCGCGGCGGTCACCGTGGCGAGCGCGGCCAGCCCGCCCAGCCCGACGGTCAGCGACAGCATCCGATGCCCGCCGAGCAGCCCCGCCGGCGCCATCCAGACGAGAGCGCCCCAGACCCCACCGGCCGCGACGAACCCACCACCGACCAGCCGCGCCGCGGGCGCCGCCCCCGCACTGCCGGCCACCTTGGCGCCGGCGCTGGTGAACGCCTGCGCGGCACTCCATCCGAGCAGCAGCACCGCGGCGGGCACGAGCGGCCCGACCTTCGCCAGCACGGAAGCAGCCGCGACGGCAACGGAGAGCGGTCCAAGATAGAGCGCACAACGCAGCAGAGCCGCGGTCAGATAGGGCCGCCGCGAAGGCGCCCGGCGAACCCCGCGCTGCGCCCGCCGATGCTGCAGGTGGGTGAGCACGGAGACGCCGACCCCGTGCAGCGACATCCCATAACGAGCCCGCGCACCCTCATCGTCGACAACCCCGAGACGCCCAAGCTCAGCCACCACATCAGCGGCGTCCACAACATCGTCCCCGAGCCGTTCAGCCAGTCCAGCCACGGATTCCCGGCCGGCAGCAAGATCCGCAGAGCTCAGATAGGAGTCCCCAGGCTCACCACCCCCAGCCCGACCGCCCGCACCCGCACCCGCAGCCCCACCACCCTCAGCCTCAGCCTCAGCCGCTTCCGGCTCGGCCCGAACCCTCTGCCCCACCGGCGTGACCGCCTGCGAAGGCGTCCCGGCAGGCCACTCCGGCATGCGCCCCGCGCGCCCGTCGTCACCCCCACCAGCCCCTGCCGCCACCGACCCGACATCCGCCGCCCCAGAGCCGGCCGACAACCCAAGATCCAGACCGCTCCGCGCGCCCTCGTCGGCTAATGGCCGCATGTCCTGGTCGGGACCGGTCCGCAGTGCAGTGTCCGCCCCCAGTGCCCGCGGAGATCCGTCGGAGTTGGTGTCGGTCGGCGACTGAGACCTGCCATTCAGGGAAGGCGTCCCGGGCGCCGGCAGCGAAGCGTCATCGCCAGGACTGACTTGATCCAGGGAGAAGAGCGCAACGCTCTCGCCCTCGGTCTCACCGTCTGTCGAAAGCGGCCAGGAAGGCGCACGCGACGTCCGAGGCCGGCGCACACCTCCAACCTGGTCAGCCGCGCTGTCACGGCCCAGCAAGCCCGCCGCTTCCGACATATCGGTCGAGCCGCAATCTCCCGATCCAAGGTCGTCCGGGTTGGCGAGGCGGCCGATCTCGGCGCGCTCGGCCTCCAATTCCGCGAGGTGCTCGGCAAGCAGACTCCCCAGCGACCTGCGCTCACCGTCCTCACCGCGAGCACCCCTAGCCCCAACGTGAGCACTCCCGGCCGCCGCTTTGCTCTGCTCCCCCCAGGGAAGCGCGTCGCCGGGGATTGCGGTGACTGGCGCTTTGCTCTGCTTCCCGTGGGGAAGCGGGTTGTCGAGGAGGGTGTCGCCTGGCGCTTTGCTCTGCTTCCCGTGGGGAAGCGGGTTGTCGAGGAGGGTGTCGCCTGGCGCTTTGCTCTGCTTCCCGTGGGGAAGCGGGTTGTCGA
>NZ_JBVJIP010000001.1:379849-561648 GCF_055586225.1 Actinoplanes sp. NPDC051388
CGAGGAGGGTGTCGCCTGGCGCTTTGCTCTGCTTCCCGTGGGGAAGCGGGTCGTCGAGGAGGGTGTCGCCCGGCGCTTTGCTCTGCTTCCCGTGGGGAAGCGGGTTGTCGAGGAAGGTGTCGCCCGGCGCTTTGCGGTGTTGTCCCCAGGGAAGCGCGTCGCCGGGCAGTCCGCCGCCGGCGGCTTTGCTCTGCTTCAAATGAGGAAGCGCGTTGCCGGGGAACCTGTCGCCCGGCGCTTTGCTCTGCTCCCCGGGAGAAAGCCGGTCGTCAGAGAACACGTCGCCTGACGTCTTGCTCGGTGTTTCCGAAGCGTGCGCTTCCTCTCGGGAAGCAGAGCAAAGCGACGACGCCTGTTCGGCCGACGCGCCCGCGCCCGGAGCCGCCGGCCGGATGGTGGCCAACGGCCCGACCGCCGAGAACGTGCCACTCGGGTCGTGGTCCACGGCAGCAAAGCGATCCCGAACACCGAATCGATCCTCAACACCGAATCGATCCTCAACACCGAATCGATCCCCAGCGCGCAACCGATCTCCCTCGGCAACGCGGTCTCCGTCGGGAATGCCGTGTCCGGCCGAGGGGCGGTCTCCGGCCGGGACGCGATCTCCGGCCGGGAAACCATCTCGGGCTCCGGGGTGGGTCCCCGCGGCGATGAGGCCGTTCTCGAGGAAACGATCTTCGTTGGAGAAGCGGTTGGGGGAGCGGGGGCCGCTCAAAAAGGCTGCCGGTCGGTCGGCCGGCAGCGCCAGGTCGGCCGGATCAAAGATCAGCCCCGCTGGGCGGTCGTCCGGTGACCCGGCCTGGCCAGATGCCCTGCCGCCGGGCGCGGCCGACTCGTCTCCGCCGTCCGTCCGATGGTCGCGCTCGGCATCGAAACGGCCGGGCCGGTCGAGGCGGCCGTGCCGGTCCAGACGGCCGTGCCGGTCCAGGCGGTCTTGCTGGTCTGAGCGGCCTTGCCGGTCCAGGCGGTCTTGCCGGTCTGAGCCGCCTTGCGGATCCGAGCCGCCATGTGGGTCCGAGCCGCCGTGCGGGTCCACCCGGCCGCCCGGGTCGAACTGTGAATCTCGTGCGGGCGAGATGGTCATGTGTCCTCCCGGACCAGCCAGCGCAGGGTCGTGGGCACCTCGGCGCGCGGCGCCGGCACGGACAGCGCCAGCTCGAATGCCGGCGCGGGCGGCGGCGCGGCCAGGTCGGTGTAGAGGGCCCGGTAGACCCGGACCACCCGGTCGCTGGTGTAGTGCGCCATCGCGCGTCGCCGGGCCGCCTCGCCCAGGGCTCGTCGCCGGGCCGGGGCGCGCAGCAGGCCGACACACGCCCAGGCGAGCGCTCCGACGTCCTCGGCGGGCACCAGCACCCCGGTCTCGCCGAGCGTCTCCGCCGCCGGGCCGACGTCCACCCCGACCACCGCACGGCCGGACATCATGGCCTCCACCAGGCGATACGGCGGGTCGGCGGGGCCGGGCAGGTGGACGACGACGTGGCCCGCGGCGTACCGGTCTCGGGGGTCGGCCGGCAGCGGATGCAGCCGGACCGCGCGGCCCAGGCCGGAGCGGTCGATCTGCTCGGCGCAATGATCTTCGTGCGCCGCGGTGACGCCGACCAGGTGCAGCACGGTCCCGGGCACCTGGGCCATGACCTGCCCGAACGCCTCCAGCAACCGGCTCAGCCCACTGTCCGGGCCACCGCTGCCGGCCCACACCAGCGCGGGTTCGGCCAGGGCCGGCTCGCCCGCGGTGCCGAAGTCGGTCGGATCAACCCCGGCCGGCACCGAGACCAGGCGCGAAGGTCGCGCTCCGTGCTGAAGAGCAAACCCATGATGGTACGCACTGAGCGGCGCGATCAGCTCCGCCTCGGCATACCCGGTCCGGGCCACCGCCCGCCGAAACCTCCGCAGCACCGTACGCACGGCCGGCGACAACCGTTCCTCCGCGGGCCGCAGCCGAGCCACCGGCGCCCGTGCCTCGGTGAGCAGCAGCGGCGTGCCGTTGCGCCAGCGCCCGGCCAGCGCGGCCAGCAGCGGCGTCGTGCCGCCCACGCAGTGCACCAGATCGGCCGGCCCGGGCTGCACGGCGAGTGACCGGATCGCGTGCCGCAGCAGCGTCGCCGCCGTCCGGGCATCGCGCATGCTGAGCCGCGGCAGCGGCAGCCGGTCACTGGCGGTGAGCTGCCGCCCGGCCCGCCAGGCGTCCAGCAGCACGTCGGTCAGCGCGACCCCGGGCAGCGGGGTGGGCGCGCCGGGCCGGCCGGGCGCGGACGGGTCGATCATCGCGGCCAGGCGGTGCAGCCCGGTCCCGAAGAGTTCGTCGGCGTGTTCCTGCTCGCCGAGCAGGCCGCGGCAGAGCAGGACGGCGGCGGCGGTGGCCGCGTCGTCCGGGTCCCCGGTGCGGCGGCGCTCGTCCCGGGCGGGAGCGACCGCGCGGGCCGAGGCGACATTGCCCGGCAGCGGGTACGCGGGCGGCGACGACGGTTCCCGGTCGACGACGGTGAGCAGGTCGAAGGTGACCTCGGGCAACCCTTCGACGACCGTCCGGCACCAACCGCCGAGCGCGTCACGCCGGTACGGGTACCCGCCTCCGGTGAGCAGACAGATGCGCATGGGGCGGCTCAGGACCGGTGCTGGGGTGCGGACGGCGATATCACGCAGGAGGCAACGACACAGCGGCGAAAAGTAACGGGACCGTGTCACCTAAGCGACAGAATATTGCCCCATTTGCCAGAAATATCGCCCCAGATGCCGGAAAAGTACCAAGAACGCCCTGCCGCCGGGTACCCCGCCACCGGCACCCGGCGCCAAGGCGTCGTCTGCCGCCCCGCATCGGGGCAGCGGACGTCACGCTAGGCACTGGAAAGATCCGGCAGCCATACAGCTAAGAAAAAGATAAGGCCGTCGAAAGGCTGGTGGGGTGGCGTGATTCACTGATCGCACAAGGCCCGACCCGGTGCTCACGGCTTGACGCAGAGTGCGTCTCGGCGGACTATGGAGGAGTCGCCAGTCGCGCCCATCCGTGTCCCGGTCACCCCTGGACTCGGGCGATCTGCACCTAATAGCAAGTTCCGAGGTGCAGGATTCTGCGCTCACGCGTGCCCGTGAGCAGTGTGGGGTCCATTTCCGCTGGGCGCGCGCGGCCGGCCGTTTCGGCAACGCTTTGACAAGAGACACGCACGTCTCACTAGGAGTCCATGATGGCGAAGGCCCTCTACGGCCACGTAGGTGCGGCGCCCGACCGGCGCCTGCTCGACGAGGTCACCCGACTGCGTTCCAGGGTTCAGGCTCTGGAGTTCGAGGTCACCCGCTTGCGAGCGGAAAATGATCGTCTCGCGGCTGCCGCCGCGGAGGCAGACGATTTCGCGCGGCTGACCGAGCCCGCACTGACCTGATCCCCCGCACCGACCTGATCCCATTGTTCGAAGGGCGTCGGACCGGCGCCCTGGGCACCCGAACACACCCACCCCTCGGCACAACTGAAAACGGCACAACTGAAAACGAAACATGGCGCGCCTCCACCGGCAGTGGCGGCGCGCATCTTTTTGCCCGATAAAGCACGGACCTGGGCGCCGAGCGCGGCGTAGCCGGAGGTCCGCGCGTTGGGCGGGTAACCTGCAACCCGGCAGAAGAACCCACCGACCCCCGGAGATCCGTGCACCTCAAGAGCCTGACGGTGAAGGGCTTCAAGTCCTTCGCCTCCGCCACGACGCTGCGGCTGGAGCCGGGAATCACCTGTGTGGTGGGTCCCAACGGCTCCGGCAAGTCCAACGTCGTCGACGCCATTGCCTGGGTGCTCGGTGAGCAGGGCGCCAAGGCGCTGCGCGGCGGCAAAATGGAGGACGTCATCTTCGCCGGCACCTCCGGCCGCGCGCCACTGGGCCGCGCCGAGGTGACGCTCACGATCGACAACGGTGACGGTGCGCTGCCGATCGACTACACCGAGGTCTCGATCACCCGCCGGATGTTCCGCTCCGGCGAGAGCGAATACGAGATCAACGGCAACTCCTGCCGTCTGCTGGACATCCAGGAGCTGCTCAGCGACTCCGGCATCGGCCGCGAGATGCACATCATCGTGGGCCAGGGCCGGCTCGACGCGATGCTGCACGCCAAGCCGGAGGACCGTCGCGCGTTCATCGAGGAGGCGGCCGGCGTCCTCAAGCATCGCAAGCGGAAAGAAAAGGCGATCCGCAAGCTCGACGCGATGCAGACCAACCTCAACCGGCTCAACGACCTCACCGCCGAGCTGCGCCGCCAGCTGAAGCCGCTGGGCAAGCAGGCCGAGGTGGCCCGGCGCGCGGCCGGCATCCAGGCCGACCTGCGCGACGCCCGGCTCCGGCTGCTCGCCGACGACCTGCACACCCTGCGCACCACGCTGGACAAGGAGATCGCCGACGAGTCGGCGATGCGGGACCGGCGTCAGCAGGTGGAGCAGGAGAACCGCGAGGTGCAGCGCTGGCTGGCCGAGCTGGAGTCCGCGCACGCCGAGGACGCGCCGCTGCTGCAGGCCGCGCAGGACACCTGGTACAAGCTGTCCGCGCTGCAGGAGCGCTTCCGGTCCACCGAGCAGCTGGCCGGCGAGCGGCTGCGGCACCTGTCCGCGGCGCCCGAGGACGAGCGCCAGGGCCGTGACCCCGAGCAGCTGGTGGAGGAGGCCGAGCGGGTTCGCGAGCAGGAGGAAGAGCTGCGCGAGGCGCTGACCGAGGACCAGATGCGGCTGGCCGAGGCGGTGGAGCACCGGCAGGAGCTCGAGCGTCAGCTGGCGGCGGCGGAAAACGCTCTGCGTACGGCCGCGAAGGCGATCGCCGACCGGCGTGAGGGCCTGGCCAAGCTCACCGGGCAGGTGAACGCGGCGCGGGCGCGCACCGGCAGCGCGGCCGAGGAGATCGAGCGCCTGGCCGCCGCGCACACCGACGCGTTGCAGCGGGCGGACGCCGCCCAGGCCGCGGTCGACGAGGTGTCCGCTGAGTCCACCGAGGCCGATCGGGACAACGCCGACCTGGACGCCCGGCACGACGAGGCGGTGGCCGCGCACGACCGGGCCGCCGCGGTGGTCAAGGAGCTGTCCGACGCCGAGCGTGCCGCCGAGAAGGACGCGGCCAGCTGGAAGGCCCGCGAGGAGGCGCTCGCGCTGGGCCTGCGGCGCAAGGACGGCGCCGGCGCGCTGCTCGGCAAGGCCGGCCAGGTGCCCGGCCTGCTCGGCAGCCTGGCTTCGATGCTGACCGTCCGGCCCGGACACGAGGCCGCGCTGGCCGCCGCGCTGGGCAGCCTGGCCGACGCGGTCGCGCTGGCCGGCGTCGACGAGGCCGTCGAGGCGATGCGCACCCTCAAGATCGCCGACGCGGGCCGCGCCGCGCTGGTGATCGCTGGGCCGGCGCACCCCGGCATGCAGGGCTCGCTCGACTCGCTGCGGCCCGCGCTGCCCGACGGGGCGGTCTGGGCGCCGGACGTGATCGGCTGCCCGGACTCGATCCGCCCCGCCCTCAACCGCACGCTGCGTGACGTCGTGCTGGTCACCGACCTGGCCGCGGCCGGCCGGGTGGTGGCGCAGAATCCGGAGCTGCGCGCGGTCACGCCGGACGGCGACGTGCTGGGCGCGCACTCGGCGGCCGGTGGCTCGGGGAAGGCCACCAGCTACATCGAGGTGCAGGCGGCGGTCGACGAGGCGAAGGCCAACCGGGAGACCGCCGAGGAGAGCATCCACGAGCTCAAGGATCGGCTGGCCGAGGCGCGGGCCGAGGTGTCCGAGCACAAGGAGCGGGTGAGCGTCGCGGCCGCCGCCAAGCGCGCGGCCGAGGGCGAGCGCAACGCGGCCGCCCGCCGGCTGGCCGAGCTGGGCGCGGCGGCCCGGTCGGCGAAGGCGGAGACCGAGCGGCTCGGCGCCGCCCGGCAAAAGGCCGAGGCGGCCCGCGATCGCGACCTCGCCGGGCTGACCGAGCTCGAGGAGCGCCTGCAGGCGGCCGAGGACACGCCGCTCGACGAGGAGCCGTCCACCGAGGAGCGCGACACGCTGTCCGGCATGGTTCCGGCCGCCCGGCAGAACGAGATGGAGGTGCGTCTCGCCGTCCGCACCGCGGAAGAGCGGGTCTCCTCCATCGCGGGCCGCGCCGACTCGCTGATGCGCCAGGCCAACGCGGAGCGGCAGGCCCGGGAGCGGGCCTCGGCCCGGCGGGCCGCACGGGCCCGGGGCGCGCAGATCGCCAAGGCGGTCGCGATCGGCGCCGCCGCCGCGATGCGCCGGGTGATGGTCTCCCTGGAGTCCGCGGTCGAGGTGCGCGACGAGCTGGCCCGGGCGCGGACCGCCCGCGAGGCCGAGTTGCAGGAGGTACGCGCCACCGCGAAGCGCCTGGTGTCCGAGTTGGAGCGGCTCACCAACGAGGTGCACCGCGACGAGGTGGCCCGGGCCGAGCAGCGGATGCGCATCGAGCAGCTCGAGGCCAAGGCCGCCGAGGACTTCTCGCTGGACGTGGACACCCTGGTCAGCGAGTACGGGCCGGACCAGTGGGTGCCGCCGACGCAGGCCGAGATGAACGCCGCCGAGTCGGCCGGTGAGCCCGCGCCGGACCCGGTGCCCTATCACCGCCCCACGCAGGAGAAGCGGGCCAACAAGGCGGAGCGCGAACTGGCGCTGCTCGGCAAGGTCAACCCGCTGGCGCTGGAGGAGTTCGCCGCGCTGGAGGAGCGTTTCAAGTTCCTCTCCGACCAGCTGGAGGACCTGAAGGCCACCCGCAAGGACCTGCTCACCGTGGTCAAGGACGTGGACGACCGGATCCTCGAGGTGTTCACCTCGGCGTTCGAGGACACCGCCCGCGAGTTCCAGGCCGTCTTCCAGGTGCTCTTCCCGGGCGGCGAGGGCCGGCTGGTGCTGACCGACCCGGAGGACATGCTGGCCACCGGCGTCGAGGTCGAGGCGCGGCCGCCGGGCAAGAAGATCAAGCGGCTGTCGCTGCTCTCCGGTGGCGAGCGTTCGCTGACCGCGGTGGCCATGCTCTGCGCGATCTTCCGCGCCCGCCCCTCGCCCTTCTACATCATGGACGAGGTCGAGGCCGCCCTGGACGACGTCAACCTCGGCCGCCTGATTACGCTCTTCCAGCAGTTGCGGGAGAAGAGCCAGCTGCTGATCATCACGCACCAGAAGCGCACGATGGAGGTCGCCGACGCGCTCTACGGCGTCACCATGCGCGCCGGCGTGACCCAGGTGATCAGCCAGCGGCTGAATCGGGACGACGAGGAGTAACCGTTGCAGCGCCAGCCGGCCAGAGCCCTGCTCATCGACCTGGACGGCGTGCTGCGCCGCTGGGACGCGACGGTCCCGGCGACCGTGGAGGAGAAGTACGGCCTCGCCCAGGGCTCGTTGTTCGCCACCGCGATGAGCTGGGAGCTCTATCGGCCCGCGATGGCCGGCGAGCTGACCGACGAGCAGTGGATGCGGCAGGTGGCCGAGCGGCTGCCACTGCCCGCCGACGAGGCGGCCGCCGCGGTCGCCGAATGGCAGACCCATCGGGGGTACGTGGACGACGAGGTGCTCGCCTTCGTCCGTGACGTGCGCGCCGCCGGTCGACCGGTGGGCCTGTCCACCAACGCCACCGACCGGCTCCGCGGCGACCTGACCGCGCTCGGCCTGGACGGCGAGTTCGACGTGGTGCTCAGCTCCTGGGAGATGAAGATCCACAAGCCTGCGCCGGAGTTCTTCGCCAAGGCGTGCGAGGCTCTCGGCGCCGAACCGCCGTGGGTGATGTGCGTCGACGACAGCGATCGGGTGATCCGGGCCGCGCGGGCCGCCGGGCTCCTCGGCCTGCGCTGGACCGAGCGCCGCGACTTCCACTACCTCCGCCCGGCCCTCGGCCTCCCGGCCTGAATTTCCGCGACCCGCCATGCAACCGAGCGGCCGGCCCAGGCGTCGGGTTAGAAGACTGGTAGCTCAGCCGTGCATCCGCGTAGCGGATGCACGGCTCACCCACCACTTTTGTCGGGGGACGGATGCGCGACGCGGGGGAGTTCGACGCGTTCTACGCCGGCTCGTCCCGTCGGGTGCTCGGGCAGGTCTATGCGATGACCGGGAACCTCGCCGAGGCTGAGGACGCGGTGGCGGAGGCCTATCTGAAGGCGTGGGACCGGTGGCCGGTCGTGCGGGACTGCGACAGCCCCGAGGCGTGGGTCCGCGCGGTCGCCTCCCGGACCGCGGTCAGCAGCTGGCGCAAGGCGGTCAACCGGCTCCGGGCGCACCACCGCGAGGCGGTCGACCAGGAGATCGACGGGCTCGGGCCGGATCACGTCGCGCTGGTGCACGCGCTGCGGCAGATCCCGCCCGACCAGCGCCGGGTGATCGTGCTGCACCACCTGGTCGGCCTCAGCGTCGCGGAGATCTCGGCCGAGGTCGGCGCGCCCACCGGCACGGTCAAGGCCCGGCTCACCCGCGGGCGCAAGGCGATGGCCGACCATCTGACCGACGCCGACGACTTCGTGCTGGGTAGGTGACCGGGATGCTGCCCTATCTCGACGAGGATCTGGCCGGCCTGGCCGAGCACGCCCGACGCACGAGCCGGCTGGCCGGCGCCGCGACCGTCCGCGCCCGGGCCGACCGCCGGCGCCGGCGCCGCCGCCTGACCGTCGGCGCGGCCGGCGTGCTGCTCGCGGCCGGGCTGGGCACGGGCGTGGTGCTGGGCCGGCCCGCGACCCGAGAGGCCCAGCCGGCGGCCGCCGTTCCGGAGATCGCCGCCCCGGAGATCGCCGCCCCGGACATCGCCGCGCCGGCGGTCACCGCGCCGTCGTCGCAGCTCGCTCCGGCACCGGGCGGCGAGAACACCGCGCCGGTCGTCGACCTGCTGGACGGCGATCGGATGCTGGCCGTGGTGCCGATCGTGGACGGGCGGCCGATCCTCGGGCAGGAACTGTCGATCGCGGCCACCGGGCGGCTCGAGGTGCCGACCGCGCCGAAGGCCGCGCCGGCCGCGCTCTTCCGGCCCGGCCGGATCGTGCCGGGCGGGTCGCTCTTCCTGATGCGCACCGGCGCGGAGTGCCTGATGGTCAAGCGCGACTCCCGGCCCGCGGTGCTGGTCGCGACGGGCTGCGACACGCGCCAGCCGGACCAGCAGTTCGCCTTCGACCCGGGTGGGGCGGGCACCTTCCGGATCAGCGTCGGCGGGCTCTATCTCTCCTGGTTCCCGACGGACGGGAAAGGGCTGACCGTGCGTCCGTCGTCCGACGGCACCACCACGTTCGCCCTGGTCGACCGGGGACCCGCGCGGCCCACTCGAAGCTAGTCGCCGGTGACGCCGTCGATGCGCTCGCGGAGCAGGTCGGCGTGGCCGTTGTGGCGTGCGTACTCCTCGATCATGTGCAGGTAGACCCAGCGCATGCTGATCGCCGGGTGCCGGCTGGTCTTGAACTCGTGCTCGAGGGAGAGGCCCGCGGCGGCCTCCCGGGCCAGGCGCACCTCTTCGAGGAAGGTGGCGTAGTCGGCCTCGGCGTCCGCGGTCGGCGCGTCGTCGAAGTCGCCGTCCAGGTTGTCCTCGGCGCAGAACAGCCAGCCGACGTCCTGGCCGGCGCCGCGGGTGCGGAACCAGCTGCGCTCGACCTCGGCCATGTGCCGGATCAGGCCCAGCAGGGTCAGGTTGGAGGGCTCGACGGCGGCGATCTTGAGCTGCTCGGCGGTGAGCCCGGTGGCCTTCATCAGCAGGGTGGCCCGGTGGTAGTCGAGCCAGCCCTCGAGCATCGCCCGCTCGTCGCCGACCATGGGCTCGTCGGTGCGGTCAACCTCAGGTGCGGTCCAGGTAGTCATCGCGGACCATCCTGCACCTTTCAGTCGTGCAGTTCCACGCTGGCGAAGTCGAAGAGGGTGCCGTCCGGGTTCGTACCCTCGATCGTCATGTCGGCGCGCGCACCGCGCAGCCGCAGCGTGCTCACCGCATTGCCGAAATAGGGCCCGGCCAGCCGGCGCCAGCTCAGCGGCGCCTTGGGCACGCCGGCCGAGCGGGACATCAGCCGAGTGCCGTTCGCGGCGGCGCGCGACCAGGCGAACCGCATCAGCGGGCGCATGAAGCCGGGCACCTGGTTGTGGATCGGCGAGCAGGTGAGCTGGTGGACCGGCGTCCGCACATCCGGGCCCAGGTCGGCTCGCGCGACATAGGAGTGGTGGACGTCGCCGGAGAGCACGCTGATCGAGTCGGGCGCCCGGTATGCCCCGCCGGCCCCGACCCGATGGCTGGGCGAGCCGTCGCCGCCCTGGCCCAGCCGGCGGAACAGCTCGGCCAGCGAGCTGAACGACTTGCCGAACGCGGCCCAGTGCTCGAGGTCGACCGCGCGGCGGATGCGCTCGGCGTTGGTCGCGCGGCGGCCGGTCGCGTCCGCGCTCTGCTCGTTCCAGGTTTCGACGTGGTGGATCGCGGGCGGCATCAGCCAGGGCAGCGACGAGCCGATGACCAGGTGGTCGTAGTCGCCGTGGGCCTGGTCGACGAACCAGTTCCACTCGGGGGCGGGCAGCATCTCGCGGCCGCCCGGGGTCAGCACCCGGTTGCAGCGGTTGTCCAGCATGACCAGCCGGGTGCGGCCCAGGTCGAGCGCGAAACTCCACTGATAGGGCTGGTCGGTGTTGTCCGCCGACTCCGGCTGGTCCACCGCCAGCCCGAAATCGTGCAACAGGTCGGTGGCGTCGTCGGCGGTGGTCACCTTCTGCAGCATCGGGTCGGCGGCCAGCTGGTCCGGGCTCAGATTGCCGAGATGCTGATAAACCCAGTACGAAGCCAGCCCGGCCGAGATGCGCTCGCGCCACCAGGACTGGGCGGCCATCTCCTCACGCCAGGACGAGGAGGTGTTCCAGTCGTCGATGATCTCGTGATCGTCGAAGATCATCACGCTCGGCACGGTGGCGAAGAGCCAGCGCACCTCGGGATCGCGCCACGACTCCAGATAGAGCTTCGTGTATTCGTCGAACGAGACCACCTGGTCGTCCGGGCCGTGGTGGCCGGCCGCGCGGCGGCGCTTGAGGAACCGCTTGATCTTGGCGGTCGGCTTGTCCGCATAGACCTGATCGCCGAGCAGCACGATCAGGTCGGGGCGCAGGTCGTCGCTCTGCGGGTCGGTCATCAGCCGGCGCGCATAGGCGTCCAGCGCGTCCGGTGGCAGCTTGCGGCCGGTGGCGTGCGGGGTGGCCTCGCGGCAGGAGCCGAAGATCATCTTGACCGGGTGCGCGGCGTCGTCGGCCGGGCGGGTGCGGATGAAGGTCGGCGGATATTCCGTGTCCGGCAGCGGCCAGACCGCGCGGCCGTCGAGCGTCACCCGGTAGGGATTGTCGGCGTCCGGGACCAGATCCTCGACCACGACGATCGCGTAGTGGTGGTCGTACGCGGAAAAGGTCTGCGCCGAGCCGGCGCCGCCGCCCTCCGCCTCGACCCGCACAATGGTGGGTTCGGTGGTCTCGACCCAGATGGTGGCGCGGTCGCCGACCACGCGCCGCAGCACGGGCCCGATGAGCAGGTGTGCCGTCACCGACCTATCCTGCACACCCGGTCACCATTCCGCCAGCGCATGGACGGCCAAGATCCGGCCCGGGAGGGTGACGGGCGTTGTCACGCGGCGACCGGGCATCTGTCAGGCTTTGGCTATGGAATACGTGGTCGTTGCCGTGGTCTTGCTGGTGGTGCTCGTGGTCGGGGCGGTGGGGCTGGTCGTGCCCCGGATGCGCCGGCGGCAGCCCCCGGTCGGCGGCGCCGGCACGTCGACGATCGAGCGTCCGACGGTCCCGGCCGACGAGGAACTGCCGCCGCTGATCGTCGCCGAGCCCGGGGTGGTCGCCGAGCCGGAGCTGGTCGAGCCGCAACTGGAGCAGCCGGAGCCGACCGCCGGGCGCCTGGTCCGGCTGCGCGCCCGGCTCAGCCGGTCGCAGAGCGTGTTCGGCCGCGGCCTGCTCAGCGTGCTCTCCCGCGATCATCTGGACGACGACGCCTGGGAGGAGATCGAGGACAGCCTGATCACCGCGGACGTCGGCGTGGAGGCCACCCAGGTGCTGGTGGCCCGGCTGAAGGAGCGGGTCCGGGTGCTCGGCACGCGCACCGTGTCCGAGGTGCGCGAGCAGCTCGCCGAGGAGCTCACCGCCGCGCTCGAGCCGGATCTGGACCGCAGCCTGCGCACCGCACCGCACGACGGCCGGCCCGCGGTGGTGCTGGTGGTCGGCGTGAACGGCGCCGGCAAGACCACCACCTGCGGAAAGATCGGCCGGGTGCTGATCGCCGACGGCCGCACGGTGCTGTTCGGCGCGGCCGACACGTTCCGTGCCGCGGCCGCCGAGCAGCTCGCCACCTGGGGTGAGCGGGTCGGCGCCGAGACGGTCCGCGGCCCCGAGGGCGGTGACCCGGCCAGCGTTGCGTTCGACGCGGTCAAGCGCGGCATCGACACCGGCATCGACACGGTGCTGATCGACACCGCGGGCAGGCTGCAGAACAAGGTCGGCCTGATGGACGAGCTGGGCAAGGTCAAGCGCGTGGTGGAGAAGCACGGGCCGGTCGACGAGACCCTGCTGATCCTGGACGCGACCACCGGACAGAACGGTCTGGAGCAGGCGCGGGTCTTCACCGAGGTGGTGGACGTCACCGGAGTGGTGCTGACGAAGTTGGACGGTACGGCGAAGGGCGGCATCGTCATCGCGGTCCAGCGCAAGCTGGGCATTCCGGTCAAGCTGGTCGGGCTGGGCGAGGGCCCGGACGACCTCGCGCCGTTCGAGCCGGCCGCCTTCGTCGAGGCTCTCCTTGGTACCGACGGGTAGGCTCGGAGCCTCGGTGGCGACCATGGGCAAGGAGGTTGGCGGGTGACCCAAGACCCGGTTCGGGAGATCCCGTTGCATGGCGGCAACGTCAGCACGGTGTCCCGCGTCGGTGACACGGTCCGGCGCAATGCCGGCCCCTGGACGCCCGCCGTGCACTCCCTGCTCAACCATCTGCAGCAGGTCGGCTTCACCGGGTCGCCGCACGCTCTGGGCATGGACGACCGCGGCCGCGAGGTGCTGTCTTACCTGGACGGCGAGTGCGGCGAATACCCGCTCGCCGCGCACTGGGTGACCGACGAGGCGCTGGTCACCGTGGCGACCATGCTGCGGATGTTCCACGACGCGCAATACGGCTTCCAGCCGCCGCCCGGGTCGGTCTGGCGCTCGTTCGGACCGCCGCCACCGGACGCCGAGGTGGTCTGTCACCACGACGCCGCGCCGCACAACGTGGTCTGGCGGCCGGACGGCACGCTCGCGCTGATCGACTTCGACCTGGCCTCACCCGGCGCCCGGATCTACGACGTGGCCTATGCGGCGTGGACCTGGGTGCCGCTGTTCAGCGACCGCGACTCCTACACGCTCGGCTGGAAGCGGCCCAATCGGCCGCGCCGGCTGCGGTTGTTCGCGGACGCCTATGGGCTGATCCCGCGCGACCGGCATCGGCTGGTTCGCACCATAAGGAAACGGATCGTGGACCACGTCGAGGGCATTCGGCGGATGGCCGCGGCCGGTGACCCGGCTTTCGTGCGGATCGTGCACAAGGGGCATCTCCGGCGCCCGATGCGCGACCTGCGGCTGCTCGATTACGAACGGCACACCCTCGAATACGCACTCCGTTGATCGGCTGTTGACAATGGGAAAGATCGACTTCTGGGTCGAGGGTGGGCGTATTCTCCCTGTTCGTGGGGTTTCGCCGCACACGCTGTGAGAGTTTCTTCACACGTAGGAAACAACCCGTCACGTGCCGGAAATCGAGCGTAGACCGTGCTCGAAACAGGTGACCGGAAGGCTTCCGCCCGAAACCGGCGCACAAGACGACGTTGCCTTTTGTGCCGTGCGGGAGGACACCTATCCGAGAGGAGGCAGCGTGGAGATCAACACCGGTAATACCGCATGGTTGCTCCTGTCGTCTGCGCTCGTTTTGCTCATGACTCCGGGTCTGGCGCTGTTCTACGGTGGCCTCAACCGGTCCAAGGGCACACTGAACATGATGATGATGAGCTTCTCGAGCATCGGGCTCATCACCATTCTCTGGGTTCTGTACGGCTTCACCCTGGCGTTCGGATCGAACGACAACGAGGGTGCCAACAACATCATCGGAAGCTTCACCCAGTACTTCGGCACCGGCACCAGCTGGATCGGCGACGAATGGATGCTGGGTGACACCGGCACCGGCATCCCGACCTACGTCTTCATGGTCTTCCAGATGATGTTCGCCATCATCACCGTCGCGCTGATCAGCGGCTCACTCTCGGACCGCCTCAAGTTCGGTGGCTGGGTGCTCTTCTCCTTCGGCTGGTTCACCCTGGTCTACGTCCCGGTCGCGCACTGGGTCTGGGGCGGCGGCTGGATCGGCGCCAAGCTCGGCGCGCTCGACTTCGCCGGTGGCACCGCGGTGCACATCAACGCCGGTGCGGCCGCGCTCGGTGTCGCGCTGGTGCTCGGCAAGCGGATCGGCTGGCCGCGGGAGAACATGCGCCCGCACAACGTGCCGTTCGTCGCGCTCGGCGCCGGCCTGCTCTGGTTCGGCTGGTTCGGCTTCAACGCCGGCTCCGAGCTGACCGTCGACAGCGTCACCGCCGTCGCGTTCGTCAACACCCAGGTCGCCACGGCCGCCGCCCTGCTGGGCTGGATCATCGTGGAGTGGCTGCGGGACGGCAAGCCGACCCTGGTCGGCGCGTCCTCCGGCGCGATCGCCGGCCTGGTCGCGATCACCCCGGCCTGTGGCTTCATCGCCCCGCTGCCGGCCGCCGTGCTGGGCATCATCGCCGGTGCGGTCTGCGCCCTGGCCGTGGGCCTGAAGTACAAGCTCGGCTACGACGACTCGCTCGACGTCGTCGGCGTGCACTTCGTCGGTGGCTGGATCGGCTCGCTGGGCATCGGCTTCTTCGCCACCACCCAGGTGAACGCCCTGGCCGCGAACGAGAGCCTGTTCTACGGCGGCGGTGTCACCCAGCTCTGGAAGCAGTTCGTGGGCAGCGCGGCCGTGACCGTCTACTCCTTCCTGATCGCCGCACTGCTCGCCCTGATCCTGAAGGCGATCAAGGTCTTCCGGGTCAGCGAGGAGGCCGAGATCGGCGGCATCGACATCGCCGACCACGGTGAGACCGGCTACGACTTCACGCCCTCCGGGGGCTCCGGCGGTGGTGGCGCGTTCGCCATGGCCGGGCTGAACAAGTCCGAAGGTGTCGACGCTGACGGCAAGGCTGACGTCAGCCAGAAGGTCGCCGGTTAGTTTCTCGTATGGCTGCTCCGATGGAGGGACTGAGCATGAAGCTGGTGACCGCGGTCATCAAGCCGTACCAGCTCGACGCGGTGAAGGAGGCGCTGCACGCCCTGGGCGTCGCCGGCCTCACCGTGAGCGAGGTGCAGGGGTACGGACGTCAGAAGGGGCACACCGAGGTGTACCGGGGAGCCGAGTACACGGTGGAGTTCCTGCCGAAGATCAAGGTAGAGGTGCTGACCGACGAGATCGACGTCGAGAAGGTCGTGGACGCGGTGGTCGCGTCCGCGAAGACCGGCAAGATCGGCGACGGGAAGGTCTGGGTGACGTCCGTCGAGGACGTGATCCGGGTCCGGACCGGCGAGCGCGGTCTCGACGCGCTCTGAGCTGTCGGACAAAGTGTCTTCTGTGGTCAGTGCGCCGTCGGTGAAGTTCGGCGGCGAGCTGGGCACGTTGCGTGAACACATCGGCGCCGCCGCCCGTGCACAACGGGCGGCGGCGCTCGATCTCTGGCTGACCGACATGTTCCCCAGCCACCTGCCCGGAGTCAGCCTGATCGCGGTCGGCGGACTGGGCCGGCGGGACTGCGCGCCGTACAGCGATCTGGATCTGGTGCTGCTGCACAACGGGCAGGCCGGGATCGACCGGATCGCGTCCGCGCTCTGGTATCCGATCTGGGACGCCAAGATGGGCCTGGATCACTCCGTGCGCACGCTGCCGGAGGCGCTGTCCGTCGCGCACGACGACGTCAAGGCCGCCCTGGGCCTGCTCGACGCCCGGCACCTGGCCGGCGACGCGCAACTCTCCGCCGAGCTGATCGCCGCCACCAGCGACCAGTGGCGGCGCACCGCCGTGCGGCTGATGCCGCAGCTCAAGGAGCTGACCCAGGCGCGCTGGGCGGCCAACGGCGAGCTCGCCTTCCTGCTCGAGGGCGACCTCAAGGAGGCGGCCGGCGGGCTGCGCGACATGACCATCCTGCGCGGCATCGGCCGGGCCGGGGTGGCCGACACCCTGCGGCCCGCGGTGCGCGCGGCCAGCCTGCGCCTGCTCGACACCCGCGACGCGCTGCACCTCGCGGTCGGCCGCCGGGTGGACCGGCTGGTGGCGCAGGAACGCTCGACGGTGGCCGAGCTGCTCGAACTCGACGACGGCGACGCGCTGCTGCGACGGGTGGCCGGCGACGCGCGGACCATCGCGCACGCCCTGGACGACGCCTGGCGGGCCGCCGACCGGCTGCGCAACGGACGCCGCCGGGGCATGCCGCCGGGCGTGCCGACCCGCCGCCCGGTCGCGCGGGACGTGGTGGAGCAGGACGGCGAGCTGGTGCTGGCGCGCACCGCGATCGGGCCGGTGCCGGATCCGAGCCTCTCGCTGCGGGTGGCCGCCGCGGCCGCCACCGTGCGCCTGCCGATCGCCCGCGCCACGAGCGAATGGCTCGCCGCCTTCTGCCCGCCGCTGCCGACGCCGTGGCCGCCGGCCGCCCGCGCCGCGCTGGTCTCGCTGCTCGGCTCCGGACCGGGCCTGCTGCCCACCTGGGAGACCTGCGACCGGTACGGCCTGATCGACGCCTGGCTGCCGGAGTGGGCCCGGCTGCGCAGCCTGCCGCAGCACCACCCGGTGCACCGCTTCACGCTCGACCGGCACCTGGTCCAGGCGGCCTATGAGGCGACCGCGTTCACCCGCGAGGTGGACCGGCCCGACCTGCTGCTGATCGGCGCCTTCCTGCACGACGTCGGCAAGGGCCTGCCCGGCGACCACAGCGTCGTCGGCGCCCCGATCGCCGCCGACATCGCCACCCGGATCGGGCTGCCCCCGGCCGACGTGGCCACCATCGACCGGCTGGTCCGGCTCCACCTGCTGCTGCCCGACGTGGCCACCCGCCGCGACCTGAGCGACCCGCTGACCATCTCCACCGTGGCCGAGGCGGTCGGCGACACCGCGACGCTCGACCTGCTGCACGCGCTGGCCCGCGCCGACTCGCACGCCACCGGCCCGGCGGCCTGGTCGGACTGGAAGGGCCGGCTGATCGCCGACCTGGTCCGCAAGGTGCACACCGCGCTGGACACCGGCGTGCTGCCCGACCCACCGCGGCCCGACCCGGAACTGTTCGACGGCGACCTGCCCGCCGTGCACCTGGACGGCGACCGGGTGGCGGTGGCCGCCGCCGACCGTCGCGGACTGCTCGCCGCGGTGACCGCCTGCCTGGCCATGCACCGCCTCGACGTGCTCGGCGCGGACGCGTCCACGGTCGACGGCCGGGCCATTGTCGAGTTCCTCACCCAGCCCCGCTACGGCTCGCCCTACGACCCGGTGGCGCTGGCCGCGGACCTGCGCCGGGTGGCCGCCGGGGACGTGTCGGTGACCCAGCGGGTGCGCGCCCGGGCGATGAACGCCCGCGGCAACGCCGCCTCGCCGCGGGTGATGTGGCACCGCGAGATCGCCACCGACGCGGTCGTGCTGGAACTGCGCGCGGCCGACTCGCCGGGCCTGCTCTATCGGGTGGCGACCGCGCTGGACGAGGCCGGCGCCGAGATGCGCGCGGCCCGCATCTCCACGCTCGGCGGCGATGTGGTGGACGCGTTCTATCTGACCGGGGACTGGTCCGACGACGCGGCCCGCGACCGGGTCGGCGCCGCGGTGCTGGAAGCGGTCTGACCGCTCGCATCACCTGAGCGGCTCCCGGCGCGTTGGGTAGGCGTGCAGCCGGCGGATCTGTTGGACGACTACGTCGCGGCGATCGGGCCGTCGATGCGCCTCGGGCTGAGCGCCACGGCCGTGCGCAACCGCTCGGCCGAGGCGCGGCACCTGCTCGCCCGGGCGGCGCTCGGGCCGGCCGCCACGCTGGACGAACTGCTGCGGGCGGCGCGGGCCGGGGACCGGCGGTGGCTGCGCCGGCTGCGGCCGAAAGCGCGGCCGGGACTGCTGGCGGCACTGGCCCAGACGATCGCGTTGCAGGAGCTCACCGAGGCGGATCGGCGGGACGCCCTGGCGCTCTACGCGCTGATCCGCCAGGCGTTCGGGGCGGACGCGCTGTCGCCGGCCCAGCAGTCGCTGCACGCCCAGCTCGCGTACGCGTGGGAGGAGGCGGAGGCGGTGCCGGCGTTGCTGGGGGCGTACCGGCGGATGCGGCCCGCGGTGCGCTCGGCGCTCGAAGTGGACCTGTGCAATCCGTTCGTGGCGCCGAGGCCGCCGGAGCCGTGGCTGGCCGCGTTTCAGGCGCTGCTCCCGGAGCCGGCGCCGGCGCTGGGCGGGAACCCCCGGCTGTGCGCGTTCGACCGGCTCGGCTATTCGACACCGCCGGCCAAGGTCGAGGCGCCGCAACGGATCTCGGTGGTGATCACCTGCTATCGCCCGGACGAGGGGCTGATCACCGCGGTGCGCTCGATTCTGGCGCAGACCTGGCGCAACGTCGAGGTGATCATCGTCGACGACGCGTCGCCGGCCGGGCACGACGACGTGCTGCGCCGGGCGACCGCGCTCGGCGACCGGATCAGGCTGGTGCGGCAGCCCGCCAACCTCGGCACCTATGCGGCCCGCAACGTCGGGCTCGATCTCAGCGGCGGCGAGTTCGTCGCGTTCCAGGACTCGGACGACTGGTCGCACCCGCGCCGGCTCGAGCGGCAGGTGGCGCCGCTGCTGGCCGGTGCGGTGGCGAGCACCTCGGACGCGCTGTCGGTGACCGCCGATCTGCTGCTCAACCGGGCCGGCGTGCGCACCGGGCGGTTCAACCCGTCCTCGCTGCTGATCCGGCGGGCCGCGGTGCTCGGCCGGATCGGCTACTTCGACCGGCTGCGCAAGGCCGCCGACTCCGAGTATCTGGGCCGGATCGAGGCGGCTTTCGGGGCGGACGCGGTGCGTCATCTGGATCAGCCGCTCGCGCTGGTGCGGCTCTCCGAGAACTCGCTGTCCCGGGCCGAGATCCGGCCACACTGGATGCATCCGGCGCGGGTCGCGTACCGGTCGGCCTATCTGCACTGGCACCGGGCGATCGCGGCCGATGAGGCCTCCCCGCACCTGGCCGCGGACGTCGCGGTGCGGCCGTTCCCGGCGCCGCCGCACCTGCTCGGCCGTCGCGCCGACGGGACCTACGACGTGGTTTTCGCCGGGGACTGGCGCTATGCCGGCGGGAGTGTGCGCTCGGCGGTGGACGAGATGTGGGCCCTGGTGGCGGCCGGTCGGCGGGTGGCGCTGCTGCAGGTCGAGTCCTATCGCAACGTGCACCGGATGCGGATGCCGCTGTGCGCCGCGATCCAGGACCTGGTGAACGTGGGTGCGGTCGGCCAGGTGCACCTCGGGGATCCGTGCGAGACCGATCTGCTGCTGGTCCGGCAGGCCGACGTGCTGCAGTTCGCGCCGGACGAGCGCAGCGCGATCCGGGCCGAGCGGGTGCTGGTGGTGGCGGACGCCGGTGTCTACGACCCGGTCGGGTGCTCGGCTCGGGTGCGGCGGCTCTTCGGGAAGCCGGCCGTCTGGTGCCCGCAGGATCCCGGCATCCGCGCGGGGCTGCCCGAGGGGCTGGACGTGACCTCGCGGGATCTGCCGATCGTGGTGGACGCGGACGGGTGGTCATCGGTGCGATCCGGGGCCACTGCGGGGCATCCGATCGTCGGCGCGGATCTGTGCGATCAGGAAGTGCCGACTGTGCCACTACCATCCGATGTGGACGTTCGAATTCGGCTCGCCGATCGGCCGCCGGGGACGCCCGCTCCGGTCGTACCCAAGGATTGGTTGGTCTTTGCGGCCGGGGAGGTCGGGGCGCGACCGTTCCTGCATCAGCTCGACTTCTATCTGCACTTCTCGGAGACGGCGGCGTTCTCCCGGCCGGCCCTGGAGGCCGCCGCGGCCGGCTGCGTGGTGATCCTGCCCGAACGATCCGCGGCGCTCTACGGCGACGCCGCGCTCTATGCCGAGCCGTCCGAGGCGCCCGGCCTGATCCGGCGCTATGCCGCCGATCCCGCGCTCTTCGCCGAGCAGAGCCGGCGGGCCAGGGCGGTGGTGGCCGCGGCGCATCACCCGCGGTTGTTCGTCGACGCGGTCGCCCGCCGTAACGACACCGCCCGGGTGACCGTTGAACAGCGGGGGCCACACCTCGTGCCCGCGGGAGGACGCCGATGACCAGCATGGCCCGGCTCGCACGCCGCGTGGTGAAACGCCTGCTCGGTCTCACCTCCCGGCAGGCGACCGTCGTGCTCGCGCCCGCGCTGGCCGGAGCCGGCGCCGCGGTGGTGGCGCTGCTCGGCCGCCCGAATCCGGCGATCGCGGTGCTGGCGCTGCTGATCGCCGGCACGCTCGCCGGGTTGCTGCATCTCGCGCGGCGCACCACCGGCCTGTTTCGCGTGCAGCACGAGGCGATCCACGATCTGCGGCTGCTCACCGAGCAGGTGCAGCGCCGGGTGATCGCCGCGGTGGAGAAGGAACGGCTCGAGGCCGGCGACCGGCATCTCGAGCTGACCGCCGCCGTCGCGCGGGCCGACCGCCTGACGCCGGAGGGCGCGGAAGCCCTGCTGCGCGCTCAGAATCGCGAGATCGAGGCGATCGTCCAGCTGTTCCGCACGCTCGCGCCGCGGGCACCGATGCCGGCCGCCGAGACCGCGCCGCGCCCGACCGACCTGCTCGGCCTGATGCACCTGATGCGCAGCCGCAACCCCGCTCTGACGGTCGCGCTGGGCGCGGGTCCGGCCACGATCTGGCTCGGGTACGCGGCCGAGCAGACCGGCCGCCTGGTCGTGGTGGAACACGACCCCGACCGCGCCGCCCAGGCCCGCGCCGACCTGATGGCACACGGCCTGACCAGCACCGAGATTCTGCACGCGGCACCGGCCGAGCTCACCCTCGACGGCCGCGCCACCGACTGGTACGACGTGGACGCGCTCGCCGCCCTCAAGGACATCGGCCTGCTCGTGGTGACCGGCCCAACCCCGGCCGTGGCGGACGCGCTGTCCCCGGCCCTGCACGTGCTGGGCCGCCGGCTTGCCCCGGGCGCCGCGGTGGTGGTCGAGGACAGCCCGATCCCGCGCCAGTCCGGCGGATTCGACGGCTTCACCCCGGGCCGCGCGCCGGTCGGCGGCTGGACGGTGCTCACGCCCGCTCCCGCCCTGCAACCTTTGTGAACAACAGCGCGCCCCCTGCCGCGGGGACGGCAGAGGGCGCGGTCGTGGGCGCGGCCGAAGCTCCCCCACGGCGGGCCGCGGGGGCGGCCCGGAACTCGTGGAGCCGGTCAGCGCGAGCCGAAGTCCTGGGTGTAGTACGGGGTGCCGTTGGCGGCGTAGATCGCGCCGACGCCGACCGACTTGGCCTTGCAGTTGAGGATGTTGGCGCGGTGCCCCGGGCTGTTCATCCAGCCGGTGACGACCTGGGCGCCGGTGCGGTAGCCGTAGGCGATGTTCTCGCTCAGCGCGCCCGTGTAGCCGGCCCGGACGGTGCGGGTGACGAACGACGAGCCGTTCGCACCGGTGTGGCTGAACCGGCCGGTGCGGGCCATGTAGCCGCTCTGGCCGCGGGCCGCGTAGCCCAGGTTGGCGTCCACCCGCACCGCCGCGCAGCCGTGCTTGACGCGCTGCACGTTGGTCAGCCGCACGATGTCGTTCTGCAGCGTGGCGACCGACGTCACCGCGGCTTCGGCCGGCGTCGCCATCACGACGACGCCGAACAGGGCGGCGGGGACGAGGGCGAGCTGGGCGAGGCGGCGAGCGAACGACGAGCGCATATGAAGGCCTTTCGGAGTGCGGCGCCTGGCTCGTTCGCCAGGTTCAGCATTCCGATCGGCCCGCGCCCGAGCCCCTGAAGGCCCGCACAGGTGCCTTGCCGTGACCCTTGAGTTGCGGGATGGGTGACTAGGAAACGCGGGTTGCGAGGCCCAGTGGCCGGACGGTTGCCGTCCGGTTGTGGATCACGGCGTGAGGGCCAGAATCCGCTCCGCGTAGCGGTCGTGGCCGTGTGTCCGGCGGACGAAGTCGAGGCCCCGGGCCCGCTGTTCGGCCAGGCTCGAGCGGCGGCCGTGCAGGGCGCGGACGGCGTCGCTGAGGCCGGGGACCGTGCTGTAGACCGCGGCGTCGCCGAACGCCGGGGCGAAGCGGTGCGGCAGGACCACCACACAGCCCGCGGCCAGGGCGGCCAGCACGGCCGGGTCGGCGTCCGCCGGGCCGTGGTCGCCGGGCAGCGGCAGATAGAAGTCGACCTGCTGCAGGAAGGCGCGCGGGCTGACGTCCGCGGCGGTGTAGACCAGCCAGCTCCCGGGCGGGCCGCCGATGCCGAACGCCTGCCGGGCGGTGCCCGCGGTGTCCCACAGCCGGACGTCGAGCATCGGATGCTCGGGCAGCTGGGCGCGCAGCCGGTGCCACTCGTCGCGCTCGCCTGCGCACTGGCGGCCCACCACCGGGCGCCGGGCGCGCGGATCACGGCGGTCCACCCGCCAGTCGCCCGGCTCGACCGTGCACGGCACGTCCACCTCGGTGAGCGCGGCGCCGCCGGGGCCGGCGGCCAGTGCGGCGCGGGCCTCCGGGCCGGGTGGCGCCCACAGCGGCTCGGCGTGGAACAGGCGGCGGGACGCGGCCACACACTTGCGCGAGGTGGCCGCGGCCGGCGCCTCGACGACCACCCGGGTGGCCCGGACGCCGCCGGCCGGCGCCCCGGCGAGCAGCGCCGGGCAGCGCACCACGACCAGCCGGGCGCGCACGTCGTCGGCCGGGTCGATCTGGTCGAACTCGCCGGCGTTGATCGCCGCCTGGGTCGCCGGGTCCAGGTCGCCGTCGCCGCCCAGGTGCAGCGCGGCGACTCGCAGGCCGTGCCGCTGCAGCGCACGCAGCCGGCCGAGACCGGCGTCCGGCCGGGTCCAGTCGGCCACGGTCAGCACGTCGTAGGCCCGCCGGCCGCGACGCTCGAGCAGCGGCCAGGGCGCGGGGAAGGGCCGGCCGGTGGTCGCCGGGGGTGCGCCGGCGCGATGCCACGACCGGTACGCCGACCGGTACGCCCGCCGCGCCGCCGCCGACCGATCCCCGTCCCGCCGCAGGAACAACGCCAGTTCCTCGTCCATCGGGCGCACGGTGCGCAGCCGATCGACGAGCTCGTCCTCGCCGCCGTGGCGCACCGGATCGAAACGCTCGCCGGTGCGGCGGATCAGCAGCGGCCCGCGGGTCGTCTCGTCACCGGCCAGGTCCGGCGTGACCAGTCGCGCCGTGCAGGTCACCCCGGCCGCGCGGGGATCGGCGCGCAGGGCGGCCACCTGACGCTCGACTCGCAGCGGGTGCGACCAGGCGTCCGGTTCCTGGAAGGTCAGGTAGGCGCCGGTGGCCAGGTCGAGGGCGGCGTTGCGGGCGGCGTACCGGCCCTCGTGGGCGGGACGGCGCAGGAGGCGGACGCGCGGGTCCAGTGCGGTCGCGGCGGTGAACGTGTCGTCGTACCCGTGGGGTGAGCCGTCGTCGACCAGCAGGATCTCGTGGTTGGTCCAGCTCTGCGCGGCCAGCGACCGCACCGAGGTGACCAGCTCCGGCCCCGGCCGATGTGCGGTGACCACGCTGGTCACCCGCTCGGCGTCGCCCACCCGCTGCACGAAGCCGGCGCCGAGCCCGGTGAATCCTGCACCCATGTCCGCCGCCCCGATGAGTTGATCAACCGAGCGTATGTCGGAAAAGAGCGATTTATGCGTGTCGTGCCGCCTCCGCGTGTCGTTTGACCCGGCGTGTACGACGTGGCGATCCTGTCCGACCTCCGCAACCCCGCGGACGGCCTCGTCGCCGACGTCCGGGCGCAGGCCGCGGCCGGGCTGTCCACCGTCCTCGTGCACGCCTCGCCCGCGGACCGGCCGTTCCCGGCCCGGGTCGCCGCCCTGTTCCGGTCGGGCCTGGCGGACCTGGCCACGCCGGACGACCAGGTCCACGCCACCGTGCTGGTGATCCGGGTGCCGGACACCACCCACGCCGTCGTCGCCGATCGGACCGTGCTGGCCGGTCCGGACTGGCCGGAGCTCGCCGATCCCTCCGCGCATGTGGCCCGGCTGGGCCTCCGCCCGGCTCGCTGGATCCCGTTGCCGCGAACCCCATCCGCGGCCGAACCACCGTGCCGGCGCTTGCTGCTCGTCGGCGAGCGGGCCGATCGGCTGCGCGCCATCGCCCGCCGGCTCCCCGCCGACCGGGAACCCGTGTTGCTCACCGCGTCGCCCGACCTGCCACCGACCGGGATGCTGGTCGAGCATCTGCCGGCGGTGCCCGCGGATCGCCGGGTCAAGTTCCTGCGGGACCGGCTGCGGCACCTGATCGACCTGCACGCCGTCCGGATCGTGGTGCTCGACGGCGTGCCGGATGACGGGCTGCTGGCCGCGACCGCCGACCATCCCGGCGTCTGCTGGCTGTGGCTACGCCCGGCGATGTGGCGCCGCGGCGTCGGCGACCGGTGGCGCGGCCGGGCGGCGGCCTTCGACGCCGTGCTCGAACCGGGTGAGTTCGCCGCGGCCGGCGACGAGGGCTGGACCGTGCAGGACCGCGCCGGGGTCACCACGGTCGCGCCGATCACCATGCTGGACCGCTCGGAACTGCTGCCCTGGGACGGCGACCGGCCGGGCGTGCTGCTGCGCGGGGTGGACGTGACCGTGCCGGGCTTCACCGTCGTCGAGCCGGAACCGCGGGCGCTGCTCGGCGTCGACCTGGCGGTGTCGACGGCCGGCTACACCGAGTTCCACGAACTCCTGGCCGCCGGCGTGCCGACCGTGTTCCTGCCGGATCCGCGGTCCGGAGCCGACGACCAGCTGGCCCGGGCCCGGTTCGCAGCTGCGGCCGGGGTCGCGCTGTGCGCCGAGCGGGTCTCGGACCTGGACGACGTGCTCGCCGCGGCGGCCCGGCCGGAGGTGCGGGCCGCGCTGGCCGCGCGCTGCGCCGAACTGGCCTTCGAGAACGGCGCGGCGGCGGCCGCGGAACTGATCGCGGCGCGATGAGCGACGAGATGCTGCGCTGGGAGGTGGCCGCGCTGGCCGGTCGGTTGCGGGTCACCGAGGCGGATCGCGACCGGTGGCGGGCCCGGGTGGTCGGCCTCGACCCGGTCGCGGCCACGCCGATCCCGGCACACGTCTACCTCGCGATCGGGCTGCGGCCCGAGCCGCTGACCGCGCTCACCCGCGCGCTGACGCAGCGCATCACGGTCGCCGCCGATCACCTGCCGGTGGTGCTGACCGACTGTCCGTCGTTCCGGGTCGCGCTGTCCCGCGGAGTGGTTCTGGAATATCTCCCGGACGCCCGCACGTGGCGCCGGCACCGCCCCGAGACGCCCTGGGACGATCTTCTCACCGAGCGCCTGACCAGGATTTTCCTCGACCATGGGTGCACCCGCACGGTGGTCGTCGATCCGGAGTCACCGCCCGCGCTGGCGGATCTGCTGGCCTGAGGCGCGCGTCACCCACGGCGGACGGGTGTCGTTGCGCTTACGTGACCGTCGAGACGATCAATGTCCCGCCGCCGGTCGTGCGCCCGCCCGCACGATCGCTGTGGCGGCGGGCGTGGTGGCGGGCCGTCCTCACGCCGCTCGTGGTGCTGACCCCGCTGGTGGCCCTGGCGCCGACCGCGGATCACCGGTTCAACATCTATTGGCACGGCGGGATGTTCCGGGAGAACCCGCTCGGCATCGTCACGCACACCGTCGCGACCGCGGACACGTATCTGCGGCTGGGCAACTTCCGGCCGCTCGGCCGGATGCTGGAGAAATCACTCGACCTGCTCGCCTACGTCATCAGCGACCTGTCCGGGCTGCCGGTCAACGTGTCGTTCCGGCTGGTCTCGTTCCTCGGCGCGGTGGCGCTCTCGGTGTCCGCGATGTGGCTCGCCGAGTCGGTGGTGGCGAAGGGCCGGCTGTTCGATCGGCCGCCGTCGGTGCTCGCGGCGACCGTGCCGTTCGCGGTCGGCGGTGGTTTCGTCGCGGCCGGCGGGTCCAGCCCGGCGGTGTTGTTCGGCGGGCTCTACTTCGTTTCCGCGGCGCTGGTGCTGGGGGTCGCGGCGGCGGCCTGCCGGGTGGCGCCGGCCGGGCGGTCGCGGTGGTGGCGGGCCGTGCTGCTGGTGCTGGGTGGCGCGGCTCTGGCCTGCTTCAACGAGATCGCCTATCTGTCCCTGCCCCTGGCCACCGCCGCCATGCTGATCCGCGGCCGCGCTCCCTCAGAGGAAGCAGAGGTTTCTGCTTCCTCTCGGTCCGCTTCCTCTGAGGGCGCAGAGCGCTCTGCTTCCTCTCGGTCCGCTTCCTCTGAGGGCGCAGAGCGCTCTGCTTCCTCAGAGGCCGCTTCCTCTCAGGGCGCAGAGCGCTCTGCTTCCTCAGAGGCCGCTTCCTCAGAGGCCGCTTCCTCAGAGGCCGCTTCCTCAGAGGCCGCTTCCTCAGAGGCCGCTTCCTCAGAGGAAGCAGAGCAAAGGGGTCGGCTGGGGCCTCGGCAGTGGCGGACGCTCGGCGCGCTCTGGCTGGGATTCCTGCCGGTCTTCGCGGTCGTCCGGCTGGTGATCCGCGGCCACTGTGCGGACGGCGGCTGCTACCGGCTATCCGACATCACTCTCGGCCCGGCGGTCCTCGAGGCGATTCCGATGCGCCTCATCGCCTGGGCGCCGCCGCTGATGTGGCAGTCGGCGATCCGGGGCAGCAACGGCTCGTGGCCGGGTGTATTGCCGGTGCTCGCGTTCACCGCCCTCGGCTGGCTGGCCTGGCGGGCGATCCGCGACCTGCCGCGGCTGTCCATGGTGGAGCGACCACAGGGCACGCAGCTGGCGCTGGTGGCGGGTGCGGCGGTGGCGCTCGCGGCCACGCTCGCCGCCCTCAATGCCGAGATCCAGCGCCATGCCGGGCCGTGGGGACTGGGCTGGCGGGACACGGCGGTGACCGCGGCGGCGGGTGCGATCGTGCTCGCGGCGGCGGGGAGTGTGCTGTCCCGGCGTACCGTCGCGATGGTTGTGATCTTTTGTCTCTCGGCCACCGTGGGGACGGCGGCGAACAAGCGGTTCGCCGATCGGGCGGCCGCCGCGCCGCGGGCGATGCTGGCCGACCGGGTGGCGCAGGAGATGGCCGCCTTCGACCCGTCGCCCGCCGGTGATGCCCGGCGCTGCGCCCTGCGGGCCGAATTCCGCGCGCGGCACGCCGGCGCCGACTTCTCCTTGCGGCGCTTCGACCAATCGCTCGACGTGGCCGCCGAACAGCTCGCCGGCCGGCCCTTCTGCGCGACGGTGCCGCGATGAGTGGGCCGCTGCTGTCGGTGGTGGCGCCGATCCACGACGAGGGCGCGGGCGTCGACCGGTTCGTGCGGCGGCTGGGCGAGGTGCTGGCCGGCGTGCACTACGAACTGATCCTGGTCGACGACGGCTCGGTGGACGACTCGTGGGATCGCATCTCCGGGCTGAGCCTGCTCGACGGCCGGGTGCGCGGCGTGCAGCTGTCCCGCAACTTCGGCAAGGAGATGGCCGTGCTGGCCGGGCTGGAACACGCCGGCGGCGACGCGGTCGTGGTGCTCGACGCCGACCTGCAACACCCGCCCGAGGCCATCCCGGAGATGCTGCGGCGGTGGCGGGAAGGCGCGCACGTGGTCGAGGCGGTGAAGCGCAGCCGCACCGGTCAGTCGCTGGCCAACCGGCTCGCCGCGCGGCTCTTCAACGCCACCTTCACCCGGCTGACCAAGGTCGACCTGATCGGGGCGACCGACTTCCGGCTGCTGTCCCGCTCGGCCGTGGACGCGTTGTTGCGGCTGCCCGAGCACGCCACGTTCTTCCGCGGCACCAGCAGCTGGATCGGTTTCCGGCGCGCGGTGGTCGAGGTGGACATCGCCGAGCGGGCCGGTGGCGAGTCGCGGTGGACGTTTCGCTCGCTGGCCCGGCTCGCGGTCGACGGCCTGACCTCGTTCACCGCCGCGCCGCTGCACCTGGTCACGCTGGGCGGCCTGGCGTTCGCCGGGTTCTCGCTGGTGCTCGGCGTGCAGACGCTGGTGCGGTGGATGGGCGGCGGGTCGCTGGAGGGCTTCCCCACGGTGATCCTGGTGCTGCTGGTGATGGGCACGTTCATCCTGCTCGGGCTGGGCATCATCGGCGAATACCTGGCCCGCATCCACGACGAGGTCCGCGGCCGCCCGCGCTATCTGGTGCAGGAACGCACCTCCGGCCCGCCGCCGGTGGTGGCCGCGCGGCGGGCCGGGATGCGGCTGGTCAGAACCCCGGGAACACCCGGCGCAGATCGTCGAGCGTGATCGGGCCGTCGATCGCGACGCCGGCCGGCGTGTACTTCTGCGCGAGCCGGCCGGTGAGCAGCCGGAGCCACGCTTCGGCGGGGATGCGCAGCACACCGTCCGGCCGCTCGGGGCGGTCCCCGATCGCGACCGAGTCACCGAGGGCCAGACCATAGGCGGCCGGCGGGTCGGTCAGGTCGACCGCCAGGTGGGCCTGCCGGCCGGCCAGCGTGTCGGGCTTGGAGATCCAGCCGAGCAGCGGGTTGATCGCGTCCTGCAGCAGCGGCACGGCGTCCGCCGCCAGCGTCGCGGCGGGGTCGGCGCCGGCCTCGACGTCCCAGGCGTGCAGGACGAACTCGTTGAGCCGCATGCGGCCGGCATCGGCCACGCTCACCGGCGCCGGCAGGAAACCGAGGTCGACCCGGAGCTGCTCGCGGGTGGTCTCGTCCAGCCCCTCATATGCCTCGACGAGCCGCTCGTTCGACGCCACAAAGCCGTCCCGCTGCTCCACCGGGCCCATCGCGTCCCAACGGCTCCACACACTCTGGTTGAACCCGTCGGGCGGCGAACCGCCACCGGACAGCGCCCGCTCGAGCGTGGCACGGCCGATCTCGGCGCCGCTGCCGAGGTGACTCAGGACCTGCGCCACCTGCCACTCGGTGGCGGCGGAAGGGGCGGTGAGGGCGTCCTCGTCCATCTTCGCGACGTAGGACACCAGGTCGTCGTGGCCGGATCGCAGGGCGGCGATCACCGGATCCGCAAGGCTAGTCATGGTCCGAAGTCTAGGTCGGCGTCAGCCGAGCAACGGGCCGAGTCGCGGGGCGAGCATCCGGGACCACGTCGCGGTCATGTGGCTGGGGTCGCGGAAGACCAGGAGGTCGCCGACGATGACCGGGCAGCCGCCGCTGGTGCAGAACCACGGCGTCGGGTCGATCACCGTCACGCCCTTGGCGCGCAGCCGGGCCGCGATCGCCCGCCGGCGTTCCGGCGACGGCAGCGCCCGGTCCAGCGGCACCACGCAGGCGGCCGGGTCGTCCGGGTGCTGTGACAGGCACTCCAGCGGCGGCTGCGCCTGATAGGGCGTGTCCGCCAGCAGGAACAACCGGGCGCCGGTGCGGGCCAGCCGGTCGGTGGTGCCCGCCCAGCCGTCGAGCCAGGTGCGGTCGGTCCAGCTCGGATCGGTGATCGGGGCGCCGCCGTCGTCGACCAGCGTGCCGCCGGCCGCCGCCGAGGCGAAGAAGACGCGGGACGGGCGCAGCTCGGCGATGCGGTCCCAGGCGGCTCGCCGCCACCGCACGCACTCGTTGAAAGCTCGATTCAACTTCACCTGGAAGATCCGGGTGTCCGCCGCCGAGCACGCGTTCTTGGAGACCACGACCAGTCGCCAGTGCCGGTCGCGGGCGATCACCTCGAGCGCCGGGAACCAGTGCGCGGCGTGCGAGTCGCCGAAGAGCACCACCGTCTGGGCGGAGGTCACGTCGCCGTAGGCGCACGGCTGCCGCACGGTCGCGTCGGTCAGCTCGCTGGAGCAGCCGTCCGGATAGACCCGCGGCAGGTCCTTCGGGGCGGCCCGCAACGACGGCCGCAGGTTGCGCGGCACGGCCGGGGTGCGCAGGCCGGCGGACAGCCACTCGTCGCTCAGCGCGGTGACCGTGGGCGCGCGGTAGGCGGTGCGGGCGGTGCGGTCCACCCGGGACAGGGCCAGGCAGCCGCCGGCGATCAGCAGGGTCACGGCGAGAGCGGCCGCCAGCGCGGCGCGCGGCCGGGAGCGCAGCGCGGGCAGGCGGCGGATCGGGTTCTCCACCAGGGCGTACGTGAGGGCGGCGGCGGCCAGCGCGGCGGCGGCGAGGGCCAGGTTCACGGCCAGGCTGGGACGGACGCCCAGCGCCACCGGGCCGATCGTGAGGAACGGCCAGTGCCAGAGATACCAGGAGTAGGACAGGCGCCCGATGGCCTGCAGCGGCGCCTCGCACAGCAGTCCGGACGGCGCGGTCGCACCCCCGGCCAGCACCGCGGCGGCGCCGGCCACGGGCAGTGCGGCGGCGTACCCAGGGAAGGGTGTCTCCGCGGTGTAGACGACCGCCGCCAGCCCGATCGCGAGCAGGCCGGCCGCGCACAGCGGCGAGGCGAACCGGCGCGGCAGGCGCAGCGCCAGGATCGCGACCAGCGCGCCGACGCCCAGCTCCCAGGCGCGGGTGTGCAGCCCGAAATAGGCCCACGTCGGGTTGGCCGTGGTCTGCCAGATCGAGACCGTCAGCGACACCGCGACCAGCAGGGAGAGCAGCGGCGCGGGCCGGCGCCGGACGAGCAGCAGCAGCATCGGCCAGAGCAGATAGAACTGCTCCTCCACGGCGAGCGACCAGAAGTGTTGCAGCGGCGACGGCGCGGCGTCCGCGTTCAGATAGTCGGCGCCGGCCGCCGCCAGCCGGTAGTTGACCGAGTAGACCGCCGAGAAGAGCGCGTCCAGCGCCACCTCGGGGGTGCGGACCGGCGGCAGCCAGCGGATCGCGGCGGCCACCGTCGCGGCGGTCACGACCGCGGCGGCGGGCAACAGGCGCAGCGCCCGGCGCGCGTAGAAGCCGGTCACCGAGATCGTGCCGCTGCCGGTCACCTCGCGCATCAGCAGGCCGGTGATGAGATAGCCGGAGATGACGAAGAAGACGTCCACGCCGACGTAGCCGCCGCGGATCAGCGGCACACCGGCGTGATAGAGCACCACCAGCAGCACGGCGACCGCGCGCAGACCCTCGATGTCCCGGCGGTGACCGTCGCGGCGGGCGCCGGGCAGCGACCGCCCGGCGCCGTCGACCGCGCGGCGGGCCGGCCGGGGAACGACCCGGGTGACCGTCACAGCCGGTGCGCCGCATCCGTCGTGGTGACGCCGCGGGTGTCGAAGAACCGCTTCGCCAGCCCGGCCAGCCGATCCGCGTCGTAGCCGCGGTGCGCCTGAACCAGGATCACCAGATCGGCGGCCGTGCACGCGCCGTCCAGGTCATCGACCCGCTCGGCCGAGTCCCACTCCCGGATGTACGGGTCGTGAAAGCTCAGCCGAGCCCCCAGAGAGGCGAGGTGCCGGGCGAGCGGCGTGGCCGGCGACTCCCGCCGATCCGCGACATCCGGCTTGTACGTGACCCCGAGCAGCAGCACCGAAGCCCCGTGCATCGCGATCCCGTCCGCGTTCAACAGGTTCTGGGCCCGCCGCGCCACGTACGCCGGCATCGTCGCGTTGATCTCCTGGGCCAGCTCGACGAACCGGAACGGGTAGCCCAGCCGGCTGCGGACGTTGTGCGACAGGTAGTTCGGGTCGATCGGGATGCAGTGCCCGCCCACGCCCGGCCCCGGATAGAAGGCCTGGAACCCGAACGGTTTCGTGGACGCCGCGGCGATCACGTCCCACAGATCCACGCCGAGCTCGTGACAGAACCGCGCCATCTCGTTGACCAGCGCGATGTTCACGTGCCGGTAGGTGTTCTCGAGCAGCTTCGCGGTCTCCGCCTCCCGGGTGCCCTTGGTGCGCACCACCGTCTCCAGGAAGCGCCCGTAGAACGCCGCCGCCCGGTCGGTGCACCCCGGGGTGTGCCCGCCGACCACCTTCGGGGTGTTCGCCGCGCCGAAGACCGGGTTGCCCGGGTCGATCCGCTCCGGCGAGAAGGCGAGGTGGAAGTCGACGCCGGCGGTCAGCCCGGACAGCGCTTCCAGGCGGGGGCGGACGAGCTCGTCCGTCGTACCCGGATGGGTGGTGCTCTCCAGCACGACCAGCATGCCGCGCCGCAGCTGCCGGCCGATCGCCTCGGTCGCGCCGAGCACCGCGCGCAGATCCGGTCCGTCCCCTTCGGACAGTGGCGTCGGCACGCAGATGACGGCCGCGTCCGCCGACCCGATCAGCGCCGGGTCCGAGGTCGGCCGGAAGCCGCCGGCCAGCATCTCCGCGATGTCGCCGTCGGACAGGTCGTCCACGTGCGAGCGGCCGGCCGCCAGCGCGGCCACCACCGCCGGGTCGACGTCATAGCCGAGCACCGACAGGCCGGATCGCACCGCCTGCTGGGCGAGCGGCAGTCCGACGTAGCCCAGGCCGAGGATCACCAGGTCGTGGCTCAACTGACGTACTCCCAGATCAGGTCGATGGTTTCGCGGCTGATCTGCCGGCCCACCACGGGCATCCGCGGCGGCGTCAGGGAGACCGTGGCGGGCCGCGGCGAGGCCAGCTCCCAGGGCGCCGCGAACGGCAGGAAGGTGGGCAGGAAATCGGCCAGCAGGGCGGCGGTCGTGGCGGCGTCGGAGTCCACGTCGTTGAGGCAGAACGCGTCCCGATGGCGGTGCCGCAGCAGCCGCGCGAGGCGGAACGGCGTGCCCGGCTCGGCCAGATCGGCGTAGGAGTACCGGATCTCGCCGGAGACCGCCCGCCCGGTCAGATAGGCGTAGTACTGCTGGAGCGAGGAGAGCAGCGCGATGTCCTCCGGGTGCCGGAACTGATGCGCCGCGGTGGCCGCCACCGGCTCGGCGAACCGCTCCTCGATCTCGGCCAGCACGCTGCGCCGCGACGGGTGCGGGGTGTGCATCATCCGCCGGGTCAGCACCCGCCCGAAAGCTTCCTGGATCAGCTCCCGGTTGTTCTTCCCGGAAGAGGCGGCGGGCAGATCCGTGTGGGCCCGCGGCGCCGAGCCGACCAGCGCGGTGGACTCGAAGAACCGGGTCAGCCCGCCCGGCGTGAAGAACAGCCCGGGCGACACCGGCCGGCCCAGCAGCACGTCGTCGTTGAGATAGAGGAAGTGCTCGGCGAGGCCCGGGATCCGGTGCAGGCGCGACTCGATCGCCTGCGAGTTGAAGGTCGGCAGCCGGCCGGTGTCGCCGAAGATCTCCCGATGACTGACCACTGTCACGTCCGGGTGGTCCGCGTCCAGCCAGGCCGGCAGCTGGTCGTCGGTGACCAGGAAGACGCGCCGGATCCAGGGCGCGAAACAGTGCACCGCGCGCATCGCGTAGCGCAGCTCGTCGCGGGAGGTGAAGCGGGCGTCGTTGGCGGCCAGCGGATGCGCGGCGGCCACCCACGGATTCGCCGCCAGCGCCTCGTCCTTGCGCCGCCGCCACTGCGGGTCGTCGCCGTCCACCCAGGTGAAGACGGCGTCGATCGGAAAGCTCACCCGGTCCGGCGCGGCCAGCGTGAACACCCGCCGGGTGCGATAGGACGCGCTGTCGTAGGGCGCGCAGAACTCGCTGAACGCCGGCTCGAACGCGATCACCGGCTCCTCGGACGCGCTCACCACATCGGCCACCGGGTTGGCCCGCGGCGCGGTCAGGGCGCCGTCCTGCTCCCGCCAGAACTCGACGTCGCAGCCGAAGTCGTCGCTCAGCACCAGCGAGCCGCCCGCGTCGGTGACCGCCCACGAGGCGCGCCAGACCCTTGCCCGCCGCCGGCTGCGTGCGTCGACCGGCTCGAGGCGTCCGGAGCCGGGCGCGGTGGCTGCCTTCAGCAGCGCCAGGACCCGGTCCTTCTCCTTCTCCGGTACGGCCACAGCGGTGTGGGTGAACGAGGCGCACGGGATCCGGAACCAGTCGACGCCGGCCTGGTTGAGGACGGTCGCCACCCGGTCGACGTTGTGCCGGCGCGCGGTCGCCGGGCTGGCGTCGGCGACCACCCTGGCGATGACGGGACCGTGCTCCGTGCGTACCCGGAGAAGGCCTGGACCGGCCGGCCGGGTGACCGGCGCGGTGAGCGGAACCACCCGCCTGGCCAGCGCCAATCGGTCCGCCGGCGCGGTGTGGGGCAGCACCCGCGTCTGCACGGCCCGCAGCACCCGGCGCCGCAGCGGCCAGGGAGCGTGTCGCAGGATCCGGCACAGTTGCACGTGGGTTCCTTCCGCCGGGGGCCCGATCTCTGACCCTCAACGGGCGCGCTCGCGGTGAGGTTGCGGTCGATATCGTCCTATCCGCTGGTATACGTGATTTGCGGTGATTTGTGCGGTGAAACGACCGGCGGTTACCCCTACGGGTCCCATCGGGGGTTCGACCGATGCGCACTGTTGCGGGGTGCGCGCATGGTGGACGATGAGAGTTCGCATGCAGCCGGGGAGGCTCAGATGGGCAAGGGCATCGCATATCTGGTGGCGTGGATCGTGGGGTTGGTCGTGGTGGGCTGGGTCGCCATCAGCCTGCTGCAGTCGTTCTTCGTCCCGCTGATCATCGGCGCCGTGGTCATCGGCGGCGGCGTCTATCTCTACCGCCGGGCCAAGCGCGGCATCGCTCCCGGCACCCGCAACGCCTACCGCATCGAGGCGGCGAAGCAGACCTACCGGATGCGGAACCGATGAGGCAGGTCCCGGGAAGCTAGGCTTGCGGACGTGTTCGACAACCTGAGCGACCGCCTCTCCGGGATCTTCACCAAGCTTCGCGGCAAGGGCAAGCTGACCGACGCCGACATCGACGCCACCGCGCGCGAGATCCGTCTCGCACTGCTGGAGGCGGATGTCGCGCTGCCCGTGGTGCGGTCGTTCATCGCCAGCCTCAAGGAGCGCGCCCGTGGCGCCGAGGTCTCCCAGGCACTGAACCCGGCACAGCAGATCATCAAGATCGTCCACGAGGAGCTCATCACTGTCCTCGGCGGCGAGGGCCGGCGCCTGCAGTTCGCCAAGCAGCCGCCGACCGTGATCATGCTGGCCGGCCTGCAGGGCTCCGGCAAGACCACGCTGGCCGGCAAGCTCTCCCGCTGGCTCAAGGGCCAGGGTCACCAGCCCCTGCTGGTCGCCTGTGACCTGCAGCGACCCAACGCGGTCAACCAGCTGCAGGTGCTGGCCGGGCGCGCCGGGGTGGACATCTATGCACCCTCGCCGGGCAACGGCGTCGGCGACCCGGTGCAGGTGGCCCGCGACTCGATCGAGCACGCGAAGCGCACCGCCAAGGACATCGTCATCGTCGACACCGCCGGCCGCCTCGGCATCGACGCCGAGATGATGCAGCAGGCCCGCGACATCCGCGACGCGGTCACGCCGGACGAGACCATCTTCGTGATCGACGCGATGGTCGGCCAAGACGCGGTGACCACCGCCGAGGCCTTCCGCGACGGCGTCGGCATCACCGGCGTGGTGCTCTCCAAGCTCGACGGCGACGCCCGCGGTGGCGCGGCGCTCTCCGTCCGGCAGGTCACCGGCGAGCCGATCCTGTTCGCGTCCACGGGTGAGAAGCTCGAGGACTTCGACGTCTTCCACCCCGACCGGATGGCCAGCCGGATCCTCGGCATGGGCGACGTGCTGACCCTCATCGAGCAGGCGGAGACCGCCTTCGACGAGGATCAGAAGGAGAAGATGACGGCGAAGCTGCTCGGTGGCGAGCAGTTCACGCTGGAGGACTTCCTGGACCAGCTGATCGCGGTCCGCCGGATGGGCCCGATCGCCAACATCCTCGGCATGATGCCCGGCATGGGCCAGATGAAGGACCAGCTGGCCGAGCTGGACGACAAGCACTTCGACCGGGTCACCGCGATCATTCGCTCGATGACCCCCGGCGAGCGCACCAACCCGAAGATCATCAACGGCTCGCGCCGGGCCCGCATCGCGAGCGGCTCCGGGGTCACGGTGATGGACGTGAACCAGCTGCTCAACCGCTTCACCGAAGCGCAGAAGATGATGAAGCAGATGGGCGGCATGATGGGCCTGCCCGGCGCGGGCCGGCGCAAGGCCACGAAGAGCCCGAAGAACAAGCGCAAGGGCACGAAGGGTGGCAGCCGCGGGCCTCGTTCGGGGCAGATCCCGGGGATGCCGCGCGGCGGGATGCCGCAGCTGCCGCCGGGCTTCGACCCGACGGCGATGGGCGGCGGAGACGGCGCACAGGGTTTGCCGCCGGGCTTCCGCCTCCCCAACCTCGACTTCAACAAGCTCCAGCGCCCCCCAAAGCGCAAGGACGACGACGACGGCAAATAGGGATCTCCGGGGTTGAGGGGCTAGTCATGAGTAAGGTAGTCTCGTGACGCCCTCCGAGGAGGAGCCTATGACCGCGGCTTTGAGCCTGCCTGCCCACTGGGAAGAGCGGGAGTGGACCGTCGACGACCTGGTGGACCTTCCAAAGGATCTTCGCTATGAGTTGATCGACGGAAGGCTCGTCTTGCCGTCCCCCACGCTTCCGCACCAGGAACTCTGCATCGAGATAGCCCTCGCCCTGCGGGCGCATTGTCCGGACGGCATGTGGCCGTCAGTCGATCTCTCGCTGCGAATCAACCCGCACAATGAGCCACGTCCCGACATCGTCGTGGTCCAGCTCGACCATGCCAACCGAAGTCCGATCCCGGTCGAGGATGCGTTGCTCGCGGTCGAGGTCGTCTCGCCGAGTTCGCGTTTCCGCGATATGTATGCCAAGGCCAGGGCATATGCGACTGCCGGCATCGCGCACTACTGGGTCGTGGACCCGATGCCCGACAGCGGGATCGTCCTGACCGAATACCGGCGCGGGGATCGTGACTACGAGCTCGTCAGCAGCACTGCCAAGCTGTTCGAGACAGAGACGCCATACCCCGTGACCATCGACTTGCCGGCGCTGACCGCCACACGGAAGGCCTTGCTCGCACGCACCAGGCCTTGATCCATCTCGGCAATCGGGTAGGACTGACGCATGGCGTTGCATGTGCGTGGTGTTGTTCTGCCCCAGGGTGATGTTCGGGATCTCTGGCTGGTGGGGGACCGGTTCACCTACGAGCCCGTCGCGGAGGCCGAGACCATCGCCGACGGTGGGTGGATTCTGCCGGGACTTGTCGATGCGCACTGCCATCTGGGGATCGCGCACGGGCCTCGGCCCATCACCGGGCTCGACGAAGCCCGAGCACTGGCCGCCATCGACCGGGACGCCGGAGTGCTTGCTCTGCGGGACGCGGGGTCGCCGTACCCGTACCCGGAATTGGACGACGAACCGGACATCCCCCGTCTCGCCCGCGCGGGTAAGCACGTCGCCGCGCCGCGGCGATATCTGCGGGACATCGGCATCGAGGTCGCCGCCGCCGAGGTCGCCGCGACCGTCACCGCGCAGGCCAAGGCCGGCACCGGCTGGGTGAAGATCGTCGGGGACTGGCTCGATCGCGACGCCGGCGACCTCACGCCCTCCTGGGACGCCGCCACCATGGCCGCCGCGGTCGAGGCCGCGCATCAGGCCGGCGCGCGGGCGGCGGTGCACACGTTCTCCGAGGAGGGCGTCGCGATCATGGTGCGGGCCGGGGTCGACTCGGTCGAGCACGGCACCGGCATCACGCTGGACCTGATCGACGAGATGGCGCGGCGCGGGACGGCGCTGGTGCCCACAATGATCAACATCCTGACGTTCGACGGGATCGCGGAGCGGGCGCGGGGCAAGTTCCCCGGCTATGCGGATCACATGGTCGCGCTGCGTGAGCAGTTTCCGGGTGTGGTGCGGGCGGCGCACGAGGCGGGCGTACCCATCTTTGTCGGCACCGACGCGGGCGGCGGCATCGCACACGGCCTGGCCGCCGACGAGATGCTCCTGTTGCACGAGGCCGGCCTGCCGGCCGAGACGGTGCTGGCCGCCGCGAGCTGGGGCGCACGTGACTGGCTGGGCTTCTCGGGTCTGGTCGAGGGCGGCATGGCCGACCTGGTGGTCTATCCCGAGGACCCGCGCGCCGACCTCCGCGTGGTCAAGGCGCCGCAGCGCATCGTGCTCCGGGGACGAGTGGTCAAGTAGGCGCACTGAGCTGACCCGCGGCGGAAAACAAAAAGTAACCCCGATTAGGATGCACGACCATGGCTCGCGTGCTCACTCCCCGTGCGGAAGACTTCCCCCGCTGGTACCAGGACCTCATCGCCAAGGCGCGACTGGCCGACAACGGCCCGGTGCGCGGCACGATGGTGATCCGGCCGGTCGGCTACGCCATCTGGGAGCGCATGCAGTCCGAGATGGACGCCCGGATCAAGGAGGCCGGCGGGGAGAACGCCTACTTCCCGCTGTTCATCCCGGAGAGTTATCTGCGTCGCGAGGCCCAGCACGTGGAGGGCTTCTCGCCCGAGCTCGCGGTGGTCACCCACGCCGGCGGCAAGGAGCTCGCCGAGCCGCTGGTGGTGCGCCCGACCAGCGAGACGGTGATCGGCGAGTTCATGGCCAAGTGGGTCGACTCCTATCGCGACCTGCCGCTGCTGCTCAACCAGTGGGCCAACGTGGTCCGCTGGGAGCTGCGCCCGCGCACCTTCCTGCGCACCACCGAGTTCCTCTGGCAGGAGGGCCACACCGCGCACGCCACCGAGGAGGACGCGCGCAACTACGCCCGCCAGATCCACAAGGACGTCTACGAGGACTTCATGGTCGACGTGCTGGCCATGCCGGTGGTGCCGGGCCGCAAGACCAAGGGTGAGCGGTTCGCCGGCGCCACCAACACGATGACGCTCGAGAGCATGATGGGCGACGCCAAGGCCCTGCAGATGGGCACGTCGCACGAGCTCGGGCAAAACTTCGCCAAGGCGTTCGACATCTCGTTCACGTCGTCCGGCAGCACCGTCGAGCACGCCTGGACCACGTCCTGGGGCACGTCCACCCGCATGATGGGCGGCCTGATCATGACCCACGGCGACGACAACGGCCTGCGGCTTCCGCCGCGGCTGGCGCCGATCCAGGTGCAGGTCATGGTGGTCAAGGCAGGCGAGGGCGTCACGGAGGCGGCGGCCAAGCTGCGCGACGAGCTCAAGGCTTCCGGGGTACGCGTGAAGCTCGACGACCGCGCCGACGTGCCGTTCGGGCGTCGCGCGGTGGACGCCGAGCTGCAGGGCATCCCGATCCGGATCGAGGTCGGGCCGCGCGACCTGGCCACCGGCAACGTGGTGGTGGCCCGCCGGATCGACGGCAGCAAGTCGCCGGTCGCGCTGGGCGAGGTCGTGGCCGACGTGACCGCCGCGCTCAAAGCCGACCAGCAGCGGCTCTACGACGACGCGCTCACCTTCCGGGCCGAGCGCACGGTCGAGGTCAAGACGCTGGGCGACGCGATCGAGGCCGCACAGACCGGTTGGGCCAGGGTGCCCTGGTCGGCGATCGGTGAGCAGGGTGAGCAGGAGGCCAACGGCAAGGCCGTCACGGTGCGCTGCCTGGTCCGCGAGGACGGCACGATGCCCGACTCCGACGAGGAGGCCGGGCTGATCGCGATCCTGGCCCGTTCCTACTGATGGCTTTCGCTCCCGGCCAGGTCATCCTGCACCGGAACACCCGCCGGGGGCGCATCGCCTTCGCCCGGCCGGTGCGGGTGGTCTCCGACACCGACCTCGGCCTGCTGGTCTGGATGGCCCGGCACACCCCGTCGATCAGCGAGGCGACGCTGGACGGCCGCCGCACCCGCGGGATGCCGTTCACCGAGTGGGTGACCCACGAATACACGATGAAGCCCGGCAGCTGGCTGGGCCCGGGCATCCTGATGTTCTTCCCGCCGGACGCGGACCACTCGGTCTGGTTCTTCTGGACCGACGGCGGCGAGTTCACCGGCTGGTATGTGAACCTCGAGGAGCGCGCGCTCCGCTGGGACGACGGGTCGGTCGCCGGGGTGGACATCGTCGACCAGGACCTGGACGTGGTGGTGGCCCCCGACCGCAGCTGGGCCTGGAAGGACGAGGACGAGTTCACCGAGCGCCTGGCCATCCCCGAGCACTACTGGGTGGCCGACGAGCAGGCGGTCCGCGACGAGGGCCTGCGGGTGATCAAGCAGATCGAGGCCGGCGGGTTCCCGTTCGACGGCACCTGGATCGACTTCGTACCCGACCCGGCCTGGGACGTTCCGGCGCTGCCCGCGGGTTGGGACCGGCCGGTCACGCGCTGATTCCGCCCCGATTGGTCGCCGCGCCCCGGCGTCTGGCACAATGACTAGCTGGTATTCGGCACGTGCGAGGCGCCCTCTAACCCCTCAGCGCGTGACCAGTCCTCGAGGCATCGGTCCCGCAGTCCCCACGTGGGTTCCGTCGGCTCAACCCACGCAGTCATTCAGGAGCGTAAAGAACCGTGGCCGTTAAGATCCGGCTCCTGCGGATGGGCAAGATCCGCAACCCGCAGTACCGCATCGTCGTCGCCGACTCGCGCACCAAGCGTGACGGCCGCGCCATCGAGTACGTGGGCATTTACCACCCGAAGGAAGACCCCTCGCTGATCCAGGTCAAGTCCGAGCGGGTGCAGCACTGGCTGTCGGTGGGCGCGCAGCCCAGCAACGCCGTGCAGCGCATCCTGGAGAAGACCGGCGACTGGCAGCAGTTCAAGGGCCTCCCCGCGCCGCCGCCGCTGCTGGTGGCCCCGGAGAAGGCGAGCCGCACCGCGGCCTACGAGGCGGAGGCCAAGGCCGCCGCGGGCGTCGCCGAGACCCCGGCCAAGCCGGCCACCAAGAAGGCCGCCAAGGCCACCAAGGCTGCGGAGCCGAAGGCGGAGGCCAAGACCGAGGCCAAGACCGAGGCCAAGACCGAGGCGAAGGCTCCGGCCGCGCCGGAGGCCGCCGAGGCCAAGCCGGACGAGACCAAGGCCGTCGACCCGGCCGAGCCCAACCGCGAGGCCGTCGCCAAGGACGCAGAGGACCCCGCCGGTGCCGGCGCCGACGCGAGCTGACGGGGCGCTCCGGCCCGCGCTGGAGCACCTCGTCAAGGGCATCGTCGACAACCCGGACGACGTCCGGGTGCGGCTGGTCGACTCGCGCCGCGGCAAGCGGCTCGAGGTGCGCGTGCACCCGGAGGACCTGGGCACGGTCATCGGGCGCGGCGGTCGCACGGCCAAGGCGCTGCGGCAGGTCATCGGGTCGATCGGTGGGCGCGGCATCCGCGTCGACATCGTCGACGCCTACTGATCCGCGTCTCAGACCTGACCCGCAGCGGAAAACAGAAACGAAACCCATTATGGTGCTGCTCGTCGTCGGTCAGATCGGTAGACCGCACGGAATCCGGGGCGAGGTCCTGGTGACCGTGCGGACCGATGAACCGGAAGAGCGTTTCGTGCCCGGCGCGGCGTTCACCACGGAGTCTCCGCTGGTGCACGCCGAGCCGGGCGCTTTCCGCGTGCCCGCCAAGCTGGTGCTCGAGTCGCTGCGCTGGCACCAGGGCAAGGTGATCGCCCAGTTCGAGGGCATGCACGACCGCAACCTCGCCGAGTCGCTGCGCGGCACCCTGCTGCAGGTCGACTCCGGCGAGCTGACCCCGCCGGACGACCCGGACGAGTTCCACGACCACCAGCTCGCCGGGCTGCGCGTGGTCACCGTCGCCGGCGAGGAGCTGGGCACCGTCGACAAGATCGACCACGCGCCCGCGTCCGACCTGATCGTGCTGCGCAAGACCGGCGGCGGGACGGCGCTGATCCCGTTCGTCAGCGCCATGGTGCCGACCGTCGACCTGGCCGGCGGCCGCATCGTGGTCGACCTGCCGGAGGGTTTGCTCGACCTCTGATGCGCGTCGACGTCGTCTCGATCTTCCCGGACTACTTCTCCCCGCTGGACCTGTCGCTGGTCGGCAAGGCGCGGGGCATCGGCGTGCTCGACCTTCACGTGCACGACCTGCGCACCTGGACCTCGGACGTGCACCGGACGGTGGACGACACTCCCTATGGCGGCGGGCCCGGCATGGTGATGCGTCCCGAGCCGTGGGGGCAGGCGCTGGACGCGATCGGGCCGGGAACGCTGATCGTGCCGTCCCCGGTGGGCAAGCCGTTCACCCAGGCCGACGCGCACGAGCTGGCCGGGCTGGACCATCTGATCTTCGCCTGCGGCCGATACGAGGGCATCGACCAGCGGGTGATCGACGACGCGGCGGACCGGATGCCGGTGCGTGAGGTCTCGCTCGGGGACTACGTGCTGTTCGGCGGCGAGGTGGCGGTGATCGTGATCCTGGAGGCGGTCACCCGGTTGCTGCCCGGGGTGCTGGGCAACGCGGACTCGCTGACCGAGGAGTCGCACGCGGCGGGGCTGCTGGAGGCGCCGGTCTACACGAAGCCGGCGTCGTGGCGGGAGCGGGCCGTGCCGGAGGTGCTGCGCTCGGGTGATCACGGGCGGATCGCGCGCTGGCGGCGTACCGAATCATTGCTGCGCACCGCGGCCCGGCGGCCGGACCTGATGGCTGCCTACCCGCCTGCTGATTTGGATAAAAAGGACAGGGTTGCCCTCGAAGAGGCCGGATTTCAGATCCGGCCTCCCGATGTGGCAAAGTAGTGAGGTTGCCGTTCGCCCTCACGCCGTGGGCGGCGAGCGAGGACCCTCTTGATCGACGGGTCAGAATCATCCATTCGCGCATCGAACTCCCGGTGCGCTTTGAGTAACACGAGGATGCAGCGATGAACACGCTGGACGATCTCGACGCCCAGTCACAGCGCACCGACATTCCCGACTTCCGCGCCGGCGACACCGTCAAGGTGCACGCGCGGGTCGTCGAGGGCAACCGTTCCCGCGTCCAGGTCTTCCAGGGCGTCGTGATCAGCCGTCAGGGCGGTGGCCTGCGCGAGACCTTCAAGGTTCGGAAGATCAGCTTCGCCGTCGGCGTGGAGCGGACCTACCCGATCAACAGCCCGGTGATCGACCGGATCGAGGTTGTCACCCGTGGCGACGTGCGCCGGGCCAAGCTCTACTACCTGCGCGAACTCCGCGGCAAGAAGGCCAAGATCAAGGAGCTGCGGGACAAGCAGCCCGTCGGCTGACGATCGTCGATCCGTCAAATGCGCCGAGAGCGAACTACTCTTGCGCCAGTGACGGATGGAACATCGTTCGCGCTACCGCCCGATCGCGTCCTCAGCGGCGTGCCCGGGCGGTAGTGCTGTATCCGGGGCGGGTCGTCCGGGACGGCGGCAGGAGATGCGAAGCGTGGGACAGATGGACGGCTATCGAGGCGGCACGGCGTCCGGCCGGCGGCGTGGCCGGGTGATCCGGCGCAAGGAGATGCCGCTGTGGCAGGAGCTCCCGCTGCTGCTGGTGGTGGCGTTCTGCCTGGCCGTGCTCATTCGGACCTTCCTGGTCCAGGCCTTCTTCATCCCCTCCGGGTCGATGGAAAACACGCTGCTGATCGGCGACCGGGTGCTGGTGAACAAGGTCGTCTACGACATGCGCGACCCGGTCTACGGCGAGATCGTGGTGTTCCGCGGGCCGGACAACTGGGTGTCCGAGTCGGTCGCCCCGGTGAGTCAGACGTTCGCCGCCAAGCTCGGCCGCACGATCGGCGATCTGGTCGGTGTCAGCCGCCCCGGCGAGCGCGACTTCATCAAACGGGTGATCGCCCTGGAGGGGGACAAGGTCGCCTGCTGTGACGCGCAGGGCCGGATCACGGTGAACGGGAAGTCGATCACCGAGCCGTACATCTTCGAGAACTCGCCGCTGGACGCCCCACCCAACCCCAAGCAGTGCACCAGCCGGGTGTTCGCCGAGGTGACCATTCCCAAGGGGCAGATGTTCGTGATGGGCGACCATCGCGGCGTCTCGCAGGACGCGCGCTGTCAGGGCCCGGTGCCGGTGAACAACGTGATCGGCCGGGCCTTCGTCATCGTCTGGCCCAGCAACCGGTTCACCGGCCTCGATGTGCCGGACAACTGGAAGACCTTCGCCGCACCCCGGCCCACCGCCGCGCCGGCCGACCGCGGGGCAGATCCGGAAACCGCCGCCCTAATCCTCCCCTTCCTGTTAACTACGGGACTGTCCGCGCGTTCCGGACTGACGTTCTCGCCACGGCGACGTAGGCTCCGTTCGTGATTGACGAGCAGACCGAGAAGCGTCGGGGTTCCTTCTGGCGCGAGCTGCCGATCCTCGTCGGTGTGGCGATCCTGGTCGCCGTCCTGGTGCGGGCCTTCGTGCTGCAGACCTTCTACATCCCGTCGCCGTCGATGGAGCACACGCTCAACGTGCTCGACCGGGTGCTGGTCAACAAGCTCGTCTACGACTTCCGTGACCCCCGCCGTGGCGAGATCGTGGTGTTCAAGGCGCCGCAGCAGTGGCAGAGCGGCAACGAGGGCGAAGACTTCATCAAGCGCATCATCGGCACCGCGGGCGATCACATCGTCTGCTGCGACGACCAGCAGCGGATCATGGTCAACGGGCACTCGCTGGATGAGCCGTACATCTATCGCGACGCCGACGGCACGCAGAATGCGGCGGCCGACGAGCCGTTCGACATCACCGTGCCGCCCGACCGCCTGTGGGTGATGGGTGACCACCGGGAGGCCTCCGCCGACTCGCTGGAGCACTGGGAGACCAGCCAGAACATCGAGGAGGCCACGATCAAGGCCGACTCGATCGTGGGCCGGGCCTTCACCGTCTTCTGGCCGGTGAACAGGGCCACCTGGCTGTCCGTCCCGGCCACCTTCGACGCGGTTCCGGCTCCGGCCGCGGCCAAGTAACCGCCCGCGGTCGAAAGATCGACCGCAAGCGCAATAAGGTGGTGCCGTGACCGTCCTCGATCGCCGTGCCGCCCGCGTCGTGCTCGTCGACGACGCCGACCGCACTTTGCTGCTGCGCGGCGGCGATCCGGCCCGGCCCGGCCTGCGCTGGTGGTTCACCCCCGGTGGCGGGCTCGACCCGGGCGAGAGCACGGCCGAGGGCGCCGCCCGCGAGCTCCGCGAGGAGACCGGCCTGCGGGTGGCCCCCGCCGACCTCGGCGAGCCGGTGTGGCACCAGGTCACCGAGTTCAGTTATGACGGCCGCGACTACCGCCAGGACCAGGACTTCTTCCTGCTGCGCGTCCCCTCGTGGGAGGTCGACACGGCCGGTTTCGACCCCGAGGAGCAGCGCACCATCGACCAGCACCGGTGGTGGACGGCGGCCGAGCTCGACGAGACCGACGAGACGATCTACCCCGAGGAGCTGGCCTCCCTGCTGCGCCGGGTGATCTCGTGCTGACCCCGGCCCGCACCGTGATCCGCCGGGAGGGCGGCCTCTATGCCCTCGAGCGGGCACTGCAGCGCCGCGGCTTCCGGCACGTGGCCGGCGCCGACGAGGCCGGTCGGGGCGCCTGTGCGGGCCCGCTGGTGGCCGGCGCGGCGATCCTGCCCGAGGGCAAGCGCGGCGAGATCGACGAGCTGGCCGACTCCAAGCTGCTCACCCCGCTCGCCCGCGAGCGGGTCTATGAGCAGGTGGTGCGGCGGGCGCTGGCCTGGTCGGTGGTGATCATCCCGCCGGCCGAGGTGGACCAGCGCGGCCTGCACGTGTGCAACCTCTCCGCGATGCGCCGCGCGCTGGCGTCGCTCACCACCCGCCCGGAGTACGTGCTGACCGACGGCTTCCCGGTCGACGGATTGGGCGCGCCCGGCTTGGCGGTGTGGAAGGGTGACCGGGTGGCCGCATGTGTGGCGGCGGCCAGCGTGCTCGCCAAGGTCACCCGGGACCGGATGATGGTGGAGCTCGACGGCCGCTACCCGGACTACGGCTTCGCCGAGCACAAGGGTTACATCACCGACGAGCACAGCGCCGCGCTCACCCGGCACGGGCCGTGCGTCGAGCACCGGTTCTCATATGTGAACGTCGCCGCCATCTCGGGGCGCAGCAACCGCCCGCCGCGGGCACGCCGGCCGTCGATTTCTGCCCGTCCTTCGCCGTCATCCGAGCCGCTGACGCTGTGGCCCGCCCCGGAGGGTACCGTCGGCGTGGCGTCGGGCGAGCCATCGCGGCCCGCGGCGCCGGTGGGGGAAGATGAGGCAATGGAGGGCGAGGAGCGATGAGCGCAGAGGATCTCGAGAAGTACGAGACCGAGATGGAGCTGCAGCTCTACCGGGAGTACCGCGACATCGTCCGCCAGTTCTCCTACGTGGTCGAGACCGAGCGCCGGTTCTATCTCGCCAACCAGGTCGACCTGCACGTGCGCAACTCCGACGGAGAGGTGTACTTCGAGGTCGAGATGCATGACGCCTGGGTCTGGGACATGTACCGCCCGGCGCGGTTCGTCAAGAACGTCCGCGTCATGACGTTCAAGGACGTCAACGTCGAGGAGCTCGAAAAGCCGGACATCTCGCTGCCGGACAACGCGGGCTTCGGCGGCTGATCGGGTTATCCACAGGGGTGCTCCGGGCCCCGCCGATTTCCGGCATGCTTCGCCGCGTGCTGCTGCTCTCGCTGATCCTCGCCTTCGTCAGTCCGCTCTCACCCGCCGTCGTGACCCGTGGCTTCGATCCGCCGCCCGCGCCCTGGCTGGCCGGTCATCGCGGGGTCGATCTCTCGTCGTCGCCGGGTGCGGTGGTGCGTGCCGCAGGCGACGGGCAGGTCGTCTTCGCCGGAGTGGTGGCCGGCCGCGGGGTCGTCAGCGTCCAGCACCCGGGCGGCCTGCGCACCACCTATGAGCCGGTGTCGCCGATGGTCGCGGTCGGGGACTTGGTGTTTGCCGCGTCGTCGCTGGGCACCTTGACCGCCGGTCACCCCGGCTGTCCCGCACCGGCCTGTCTGCACTGGGGCCTGCGCCGCGACGACGCCTATCTCGACCCGCTCCTGCTGCTGGGCCACGGGCGCGTGCGCCTCAAACCGCTCTGAGCAGCGCCGGCAGGCGCTCGGCGAGCCGCTCATATTCGTCCGGCCGGTTGTAGATCTGCGCGCACAGCCGCAGCCAGCCGCGACCGCCCCACGGGTTCACCGAGGTCTCCGCGGCCAGCTTGTCCGCGATGTGCTCGCGCAAAGCACGGGCCTCCGGCTGGGTCGTCGCCAGACCGGCCGGCAGCGGCACGAGCCGCATCGAGGCGTGCGGATCGCCGGGCTCCGGCAGGTCGCCCGGCGCGAGGCCGAGGGCCTCACCGACAACCCGTTGCGCGTACGCGGCCAGCGCGGCATTGTGCGCCCGGACGGTGTCCGGGCCGAGCGAGCGCATCACGAAGAGCCCGGTCGGGGCGGCCAGCCAGCCCGTGTAATCCAGGGTGCCGCTGGACTCGACATGCAGCGGATAACCGTCGTCCTGCGCCCAGGACACCACCAGCGGGTCGATCCGTCGACGCCACGCCGGCGCCACGGCCAGCAGCGCGGTGCCGCGCGGGGCGAAGGCCCACTTGTGCAGGTTGCCCACCCAGAAGTCGGCGCCGATCGCGGCCACGTCGACCGGCAGCATGCCCGGCACGTGCGCGGCGTCGACCAGCACCGGGATGTCGTGCTCGCGGGCGGCGGCGGCGATGGCCCGCACCGGGAAGGCCTGCGCCGTCGCGGAGGTGATCTGATCGACGATGAGGAGCTTGGTGCGCCCCGGACGCAACGCGCTGCGTATGCGGGACACCACCTCGTCATCCGGCACGCCGAGCGGAAGAGCGACGGTGCGCGCGGTGGCGCCCGAGCGGCGGCACTGCCGGCGGACGGCGAGCGCGACCGCGCCATAGGAGTGGTCGGTCATCAGCACCTCGTCGCCGGAACCGAGGTGCATCGACTGCAGGACGAGCCCGACGCCGGCGGTGGTGTTGGCGACCAGGGCGCTGCCGTCGGGGTCGGCGCCCAGGAAGGCGGCGAGATGGCGGCGGGTGTGCACGACCCGGTCGTGCAGGCCCTGGGTGAAGAACTTGACCGGGTTGGACTCCATCTCGTCCCGCAGGCGTTGCTGGGTGCGCTGCACGCTGATCGGGACGGCGCCGAAGGCCCCGTGGTTGAGATAGGACACGGCCGGGTCGAGCGAGAAGAGGAGACGCGCCCCCGGGATCGGCGGCGGCGGATCTCCAGCGGTCACCTCTGAATCGTAAGTGATCGCTCAGGCCCGTGGGTGGGCCTGGCGGAACGCTTCCCGCAGGCGTTCGGTGGAGATGTGGGTGTAGATCTGGGTGCTGGACAGCGAGGCGTGCCCCAGCAGGTCCTGCACGGCACGCAGGTCGGCGCCGCCGTCGAGCAGATGGGTGGCGGCCGAGTGGCGCAGATCGTGCGGGCTGGTGTGGGGGAGGCCGGCGGCTCGGGCGGCGGTGGCGACGATCCGGCGTACGACGGTCTGCTGAAGTCTGTTGCCCTTGACCCCGACGAAGAGCGCGGCGCGGTCGGTGGTGAGATGCGGGCGGCCGTGATCGCGCCAGGCGTCGAGGGCCCGCTGGGCCGGCACGCCGTACGGCACAGCGCGCTCCTTGGCGCCCTTGCCGAAGACCCGCACCACGCGGCGGGCGTCGTCGACGTCGGTGAGGTCGAGGCCGCAGAGCTCACTGACCCGGATGCCGGTGGCGTAGAGAAGTTCGAGGACGGCGCGGTCGCGCAGCACGATCGTGGTGTCCTCGCGCGGGGATTCGACCAGCTGGGCGGCCTGGTCCGCGCGCAGCACGGTGGGCAGGCCACGATGGGCGCGCGGGCTGGCCAGGTGGGCGCCCGGGTCGGTGGGGGCGCGGCCGGTGCGGTGGGCCCAGGCGGTGAAGGTGCGGGCGGAGGCGGCGCGGCGGGCCTGCGAGCTGCGGGAGGCGCCGGTCGACAGGCGGGCGGCCAGCCAGCCGCGGAGCACGGTGAGGTCCAGGTCGTCCGGCGAGGCGCAGCCGACCCGAGCCGCGTGGTCGAGCAGCGAGACGACGTCGCCGACATAGGCCCGCACGGTGTGCACGGACCGATTGTCGACCCGAGCCAAATGCACCCCAAAGTCATCAACGGCGTCCCGCATGGCAACGGGCAGCTGGGCGTGCAGCTCCTTGGTCGCCTTCACTCGATCCCCTTTCCCGTCCCGGTCATCTTGATCCGCGCCGGCCCGCTCGTCCACTTCCGCCGCTCCGACCCACCCGCCTCTCTCACCGCAGCCTCTTGCCGGCTAGCCCTTTCTGCCCGGCCGTCCTCTCCAGGCACTGTTCGCTGGGGCCTTCTATCTGGCGCCTTCTTGCGGTGCTTTGTTGGTTACGCCTTATTGCCGGCGCTTGTGGCGGTCGTCTCTTGTGGGCCCCGCTGCCGGCGTTGGCGAGTTGAGATCGTTTGGCGCTCGACCGGCCCTCGACCGGCGGTCCGGTGGGCCCTATCCTGCCGTGATGCGGCGGGTAGTGGTCCTTCTCTGCGTGGTCTTCGGTCTGACCGCGTGCTCCGGTTCGGACGGCGAAGAGCCGACCGCGAAGACCGGCATCGGCGGGCCCTCGACGGCGTCGCGTCAGTTCACCCTGCCGTCGAAGAACATCGGCTGCCTGGTCACCGGCGAGTCGGCGCGCTGCGACATCAACGAGAAGACCTACAAGCCGCCGGAGAAGCCGGCCGACTGCCAGCAGGCGTGGGGAAGCGCGATCACGGTGACGGTCGAGGCCGCCACGCTGACCTGCGCGGGCGACACGGTGATGGGTTCGACCGAGATCCTTCCGTACGGCAAGGCAGTCCAGGTCGGCGACTTCGTCTGCACGAGCGCGAGTTCCGGCGTCCGCTGCACGCACGCCCCGTCGGGCCACGGCTTCACCCTGGCCCGAGTCAGCTACACCCTCTTCTAGCGCCGCTGTCGTGGTCGAAACTGTCGTACCCGCCTCCTAGGGTTCTGGCATGACGAGCTGGCAGGAGATCGAGCGAGATGCGCCGGAGTTCGCGGCGCGAGTCAAAGCGCGTTTCGACGCGGGCACCAACAAGACCTTGGCGACTTTGCGGCGCGACGGCGCACCACGCATCAGCGGCAGCGAGGCGGCGTTCAAGGAGGGCGAGCTGACCTTCGGCATGATGCCGGGGTCGATGAAGCTGCTCGACGTCCGGCGCGACCCCCGCGTCGCCATGCACAGTCCCACCCTGGAGCCACCGGCCGACGCACCGCAAGACTGGCCGGGCGACGCAAAGATCGCCGGCACCGCGGTCGAGACAGAGCCGCCGGCGGACAACGAGATGGCAGGCTCAGGCTTCTTCCGACTGGACATCACCGAGGTCGTGCTGACCTATGTCGGAGATCCAGCCGACCACCTGGTGATCGAAACGTGGCATCAGGGCCGGGGTTACGGCCGCCAGAAGCGAAAGTGACCTGTGGTGCGGACACCCTGGGGCAGAGTCGGGCGACCGCACCACAGGAGCGATCCACCGTCCCAGATGGACGGTGCCCCGCTCCCGACGTTATGCGTGATCGCCGACGTTAGGCAACCCTCCGGACGGTCGGGAAAACCCAACACCACAAATGCACAATCAACCGCCGCATCCAGCCCATCGACCTGCCTAAATGCAACGAACCGAGATCTCCACTTCAAGCCCCGAGAACCTGCGATCCCGCCCTCCACAGTCATCCCGTCCGACGGAGATCCAGACACAACAAATTCCCGGCAAACCATGCTTGCGTTCGGCGTCAGCGGACACGTCAGGCGCGCCCGACGACCGATCCACCTTCAGCGCCCGGTGCCGCGTCCGATCCGGCTTCCGGCTCCCGCCTGGCTCATCGGGCTGCCTTCCCGACCGCCAGCCGTCTCTGTCTCCGACCGCGCCAGCCGTTTGCCGTCTGGTTTCTGTCCCTGCACCGGCCGTCCCTGGCGCCGGCTATCCCGTGCATCGGTCGTCCCTGCGCCGGTCGTTCCGGGCACCGGCTATCCCGTGCACCGGCTATCCCGGGCACCGGCTATCCCGTGCACCGGTCGTCCCGTGCACCGGTCGTCCTGGGCGCCGGCCGTCCCGGGCACCGGCCATCCCGTGCACCGGTCGTCCCGTGCACCGGTCGTCCCTGCGCCCGTCGTTCCGACTGCCGGCCATCAGGCGTTGTGGTGCTGCCCGCCGGTCCTCGCGGCCGGCGGTTGTCCTGGCCATCAGTGGTGCTTGCCGTCAGCCGTCGCAGCCACGGGTCGTTGCGTCCGCCGGCAGCGCGGGGCTGGACTCCTCATGACTGCGGTTAGCGCCTGCTCTGGCAGCATTCGGCTAACGCAAGCATCGGCTCGCTCGTGTTTGGCATGGACGGCGTCAGCGCCCAATTTTCTGTGGCCTCACCAGTCGCGCCGGTCTCGCAATGAGGAGACGCCGGGACCGTACCGGCTGAAGCCGTGTGACGCGGGATTTCAGCGTGGCAACCAGCGGTTCGTGAAGAGGCCGCGAAGGGGAACCCATGCGGAAGGGTTGGCCTCAGGGGCGGGTCAGTTGCACCCGATCTGCGGGGTGGACCTTGACGGTGCCGTCAGGAAAGGTGACCACCAGAACGGGGACGCCTTCGCCGAGGCGGTATGCGCGCCGCTCCGAATCGGTCGGCATGCGCGCACCGACACGTTGGCCCCGCGCCAAGGTGATCAGCTCGATCTCCTCCGGCACGCGCACGAACGTGCCACGCGGCCGCTCGACACTCACCAGGCCCTCGGTGCGCAGCTGCGCGATCGCCTGGCGCACCGTCGTGCGACTGATGCTGAACTCCTGCGCCAGCCGCAATTCGCTGGGCAGCGGATCACCCGGACCGAGCGCACCGGACTCGATCTGGCTGCGCAGAATGTCGGCAAGTTGCCGGAAGACCGCGCGGTCGGCCGAGGGATCGATCATGTTACCCAGCTTACGTGCCACGACGCTCCATCCCGTTGTACCTACAGCCCCATGTAGATACAATAACCCTACCGCACTGAGAAGGCCGAGCTTGATCGGGCGGTGGGCGGCGACGGCCGGTTTGATTGTTGTGTTTGGCCAGCTCCAGACGCACATCCCCGGCCGTCGCCTGCTCAGAACCAGCCACCCAAGACCTTTGTGGAGAGAGGCCCAGACGACAGCATCAACAGCCGTCGAGACGCAGTCCATGACCGGATGGCGTCGCCTTCATCCCAAGCCACTGAGTCACTGAGATGCTGTCGCTGCAGGCCGGAGTCACGCGGCCGGGCTGCACAGTGGTCGGCGCCGCGCTGGCCTGGATCGCCCAGGACGGACCTCGGGCGGCAAAGTCCTGGGTGGCAAAGCTGCTGCCGGAGTATCTCGCGCTGGTGAGAACCGCGGCCAATGGCCCGCGTTCTGCCATCTCGCCAACAGTTGGGTGGCTCCCGAGGCCAGCCGCCGAAGGAACCAGTCATCAGCCGTCCTGCCATCAATTCCAAAAGGACTGACGGCGCGACCATATGCTGTGTTTGGGATCAGATGGTTCGCGTGTGCCGGCCGAGGTGGTCAAACTCCGAAGTGGCCGTGCCGAACGAGTGGCGTCGTGCTTCCGAGCCTCGGCTAGGGACCTGCAGCGTGCCGGCGCCGGAGCCGGCGCGACGCGGGAGTAGTTGGCGAGTCCAGCCCGAGGCGGCAGCGAGCCGAGTGGCAGCGGCCGAGGCCGCCGATTGTGACGGCGAGGAGTCGGCGATCGGCCGTGCGGCTGACGGCACCGTCAGACTGCTGAGTCGGTCAACAGGGCCGAGCGGCAAGGATGGTTACTGTCGATCCACGATGCCCGGGCGGCTGCCGGGCTGTGCGGCGCGGTGTCTGCACTGCCGTGTGGCTGCTTCGGCTGATTACGCCGAGCGACAGGAGTTTGCTGCTGCCGATCCGCGATGCTCGGGCGGCTCTTGGGCCGTGCGGCGGGTGTCTGCACCGCCGGGTGGCTGCGCCGGTCGACTTGGGCGAGCGGCAGGGGTTGTGGCTGGGCGGTTCACGGTGCCCGGGGTGACTCCTCGGGCCGTGCGGCGGGTCGTAGCACCGCCGGTTGACTGGGCCCGTGAGGTCGGGTGCCGGCCATGGCCTCCAAGTGTTCGCCACCACGTGGACTCCGTAGGCGGGTCCTCGGTGGGTACTCCGATGGAGACTCTGGGGCCGGGTGTCCGACGGCTGGGCCGCGGTCAGATTGCTGCTGAGTTGATTATCCAGGCTAGGAATCGCTCGTAGAGGTCCGGTGGCGCATGTTTTCCGGGGCCGGTCATGTCGTCAATCGCGTCATGCAACTGGCAGGCCATGTAGATGCAGAGCACCGACGGGAAATCCTGGAACTCGGCTAGTAGGGCCTCCTTTGCCTGTGCGCAGGGCCACGGTTGTCTGCATGCCGTGCAATCCCATGAGGGCCGGACCCAGAAGTGGTCGGTCCGTTGAGGTTCCGTCACCAGGCGCATCCACTCTCCGGGTCGCTGTCAGGAGGCGCAGCGGAGCCATCGTCAGTTCGGGCCGAACGCCGATCCTGCGACGGCCAACGCCAATCGGCTGGGCCGGTGGCGCCGGCCTCCGGCGAGTTGAGCTGGTCGGGCACGCCGAGGAAGGGACCCGAGATAGGTTCGAGCCAGTCGGGTGCTGCGCGTTGTTCAGCATGGGTTGGCGGTGGGTGGAAGCGGTCAGGTGATGGCTGCAGCCATGTGGCCCGGCCCGTGGGGTGGTTGGGTGCCGGCTGTCTGGGGTGGACTGAACCCGGATTGGTGCGATCCGCCTGAGCCGGGGTGAGGTTTCCGGCGCGGCCGACCTCTCGGCTGTCTGCGTCTCGGCGGGACCCGCCGATCAGCATCGCCTGCGCCGGCGTCGGCCCGACCCCAGCTCCCACCAGGACGTGCTGCGCCGACTCTTCGAGCTCGGCTCTCAACGTGGTCAGCAGCCGGATCACCAGCTCTTCGGCCGGTTCCAGGGCGGCCGGCGCCAGCCGGGATTGGTCGGCGGCGTTCGCCAACAGGTTGAACGCCGTGTGCGTGGCGATCGCGCCATAGGACAGGTCGGGTCGGCCCATCGCCGGCAGGGTGGCGCGGCCCCGAGTCGGATGCGGGAGAAGGTCAGCGGGAAGCGGCAGATCGGAGTGGCCGGGCGTCGTTACGCGGTCGACGCACGGCTCGGCCAAGCCGCACGAGCATCGCCGCCAGAGGGTCCGCCAACTGCGGCGGTGCATCGGCGCCAGGGGCACCGACGGGATAGGCTTACGACTGGTGGTCATGAGACTAGCATAGTTGACTTGTGACTAGCTGTCTTCTGGGAAGTTGATAAAGGACTATTAGTCCCGCGCCTACGGTTGATCTCGTGGCAGCGAAGCAGATCCGACTCATGGGCGCTCATGAGATCCGCATCCGCCTGGGTGGGGTCAGCCGCCAGCGTGCGTATCAGATCACCAGCCGCGCCGACTTTCCCAAGCCGGTCGCCGATCTGGCGCAGGGCAAGGTGTGGCTGACCGAGGATGTCGAGGCGTGGATGAAGGTCCATCGCCGCGATCTGGACGAGCCGGACGACTGACCGGGCCGCACTGCGAGGCGGCTCGGCGCAGGTCCGTGCCGCCGCATGCGGACGTGTCTCAAGCATCGGTCTCTTCTCCTTTGTCTGATCGGTGTGCCCGCGACTTCGGCGCGGCCAGCGCGACGCCGGTCTCGCGGCGGACGACCAGGCCCATGGCTTCCAGCAGGGACAGTCGGCGCAGCACCGTGCGCACGCTCAGCCGCGCCGTGTTCGCCAGCTGATCCGGATCCGCCGTGCCGCGCCGCGGCACTGCCTCCAGCACCAGCGCGGACTCTTCGTCCAGGTGATCGCGGGGGTGTTCCGGGCCGCGAGGTCGTTCCGAGCTGTGATCGCCGATCTTCCCGATCTCCTCGAGCACATCGTCCAGCCCGGTCACCAGCCGCACCGCCGTGGCGGCCGCGCGCAGCACCTGGTGGCAGCCGACCGACATCGCCGACGTGATCGGGCCGGGCACGACCATCGCCTTGCGGTGCAACTCGAGCACGCGGCCCATCGTCTGGGTCGCGCCACTGCGGGCCGCGGCCTCCACCATCACTGTGCCCTCGGTCGCCGCGGCGATCACCCGGTTGCGGATCAGGAAGCGGTGCCGCAGCGGATCCGACCCCGGCGGCCATTCGCTGATCAGCAGCCCGGTCTCGGCGATCCGCTCGAACAGCGCCGCGTTCCCGCTCGGATAGGGCCGGTCAACCCCACAAGCCAAGATCGCGACGGTACGCCCACCGGCCGTCAACGCCGCCCGATGCGCCGCGGCGTCGATGCCGAACGCCCCTCCCGACACCACGGTCCACTCGCGCTCGGCCAGGCCATAGGCGAGTTCGGTGGTGACGTGCGAGCCATAACTGGTCGCCGCCCGGGCACCCACCACCGCCACCGACCGTTCGAACATCTCGTCCAGCGCGAAGTCACCCCGCACCCAGACGCACAACGGCGGCCGGACATGGTGGTTCACCGAGCCAGGCCTCGCGGACTCGAGAAACGCCAGCTCATCGACCCGGACCGGCCATTCGTCGTCGGACGGCACGACGATCCGGGCACCGAGCCGCTCGGCGCGGCGCAGCGCCACTTCCGCGACCCGGCGCGGGTCGCCGTTCTTGTTCCGCGCCTTCACCGCCGCCCGCAGACCGGGGTCGCTGACCTTCCCGCTCAGCACCTCTTCGAGTGCCGCGGGCGCACCGACCCGCTCCACCAAAGACCAGATCGGCCGGTTGCCGGGTTCGGCAAGCCACGTCAGCGCCACCCGTGCCGCCCGATCAGCGGCCGGATCGGCGGGCCCGGACCCGGCGACCGAGGCCGGCCCAGCGCCGACCGGCACAGCCCGAAGATGCCGATCCCGCGCCGCGACAGCACCCATGACCGGCGTCGGCGCGCCCGCACGCGGACCGGCCTGCGCAGCGAGATCGTCGGGCCGGGCGATGGGCGCGGCACGTGCCGACGAGTCCACGGGACGATCCACCGAGGCTGACCGCGTAGCGGATGCAGGAGGGATCGGAGGCGGGCCGGGCGGCGTCGGGGATCGGTCACTCGGCACAGCCGGAATCGAAGGCCGGTCGCGAGAAGCTGCCGGAGTCGGAGGCCGCTCGCTGGACACCGTCGGGTTCATCGGCCGCCCGCCTGGAGCGGCTGAGTGGGAAACTCCGTCGCCAGCACCCAAGGAAACCAAGGGCCGATCGGTCGGTGTCGTTCGGACCGCGGGCTGGTCGCCAGGATCAGACGGGACCGTGGGCTGGTCGGCAGGATCAGATGGGACTGCGGGCTGGTCGGCAGGATCAGATGGGACTGCGGGCTGGTCGCCAGGATCAGACGGGACCGCGGGCTGGTCGCCAGGATCAGACGGGACCGCAGGCCGGTCGCCAGGATCAAATGGGACTACGGGCCGGTCGTCGGGTGTCGTTGAGGCCTTGGGTCGGTCGCCTGAACCAGCCGGAGGCGAAGGCCGGTCGCCGCGAACCGAGGGGACTGCGGGCCGGTCGCCCAAGGCGGGCAGGTCGGACCGGTCAGTGGAGGTGGGTGAGATCAACGGCGTCGGGTGGACTGCGGGCCGGTCGCCCAAGGCGGGCAGGTCGGCCCGGTCGGTGGAGGTGGGTGAGATCAACGGCGTCGGGTGGACTGCGGGCCGGTCGCCCAAGCCGGGCAGGTCGGCCCGGTCGGCGAAGGCGGGTGAGATCAACGGCGGCGGCCGGAAGGGTGGGAAGGCGAGGTTGGCGGGCGGGTTGCGGTCACCGGAGACGATCATCGGTGGTCCTCGCGATCATGTGCTTCTCCCATGCGTAGCTGGGCGGCCTCGTCCACATCGGAGCCGCCTGGTCTGGTCTTTCCGTCAAGATCGGCGATGGTCCAGGCGAGCCGCAGCACGCGATCGAAACCGCGCGCCGACAACACCCCCCGGTCCAGCCCGGCCCGCAACGCCGCGGTGTCCCGCGACGGCAGTCGCCACGGCGGCCGGCGCAACTGCGGCCCGGGCACGTCCGCGTTCACCCGCCACCCGTCCGCCGACCAGCGCGCCGCCGCGGCGGCCCGGGCCTTCGCCACCCGCTCGGCCACCGCGGCCGACGGCTCGGCCGGCGTCACGCCGGTCATCAGCTGTGCGGCGCTCAGCGGCCGCAGGGTGATCTGGATGTCGATCCGGTCGAGCAGCGGGCCGGAGATCCGGGCCAGGTAGCGCCGCCGGACGCTCGGCGGGCAGGTGCAGTGCTGATCGCCGGCCGGTTTGGCGCAGGGGCAGGGGTTCGAGGCGATCACCATCTGCACGCGGGCCGGGTATTCCGTGGTTCCCCTGGCGCGCGCCAGCACCACCCGCCCGCTCTCCAGTGGCTGGCGCAGCGCCTGCAGGGTGGCCGTGGCCAGTTCGGCCGCCTCGTCCAGGAAGAGCACTCCGCGATGGGCCAGCGACAACGCGCCGGGCCGGGCCAGCCCGGATCCGCCGCCGATCAGCGCGGCCTGGCTCGCCGAGTGGTGTGGCGCCTGGAACGGCGGCCGCCGCACCAGCCGGCCGTGTGGCGGCAGCACCCCGGCGATCGACTGCAGCGCGGTGACCTCGAGAGCCGCCTGATCGTCGAGCTCGGGCAGCACCGATGGCAGTCGCTCGGCGAGCATCGTCTTTCCCGCTCCGGGCGGCCCGAAGAGGGCGATGTGGTGGCCGCCGGCGGCGGCGACCTCGATGCCGTATCGACCCATCTCCTGACCGGAGACGTCGGCCAGGTCGGGACCGGGCGGCGTCGGTGGCTCCACCCCGGCGGGTGGGTCGAGCAGCAGGTCCTCGCCGCGGACGAAGGCGATCAGCCGGGCCAGGGTGTCGACGCCGCGCACGATCACCCCGGGCACCACCGTGGCCTCGCCCGCGTTGGCCAGCGGGACCACCACGCGGGTGACGCCTTGGCGGGCCGCGGCGGCGACCATCGGCAGCACGCCGCGGATCGGCCGGACCGCGCCGTCGAGTCCGACCTCGCCGAGCACCACCACCCCGTCGAGGTGGCCGGGTGGCAGCTCACCGGCGGCGACGAGCAGGGCACAGGCGATGGCGAGATCGAATCCGCTGCCGTGTTTGGGCAGGGTGGCCGGCTGCAGGTTGACCGTGATCCGGCGCTGCGGCCAGGCCAGCCCGGAGTTGACCACGGCCGCGCGGACCCGGTCGCGGGCCTCGTTGAGGGCGGTGTCGGGCAGGCCGGTCAGCACTACCGCGGGCAGTCCGGGGGACAGGTCGGCCTCCACCTCGACGACCTGGCCGATCACCCCGGTCAGGCCGGCGCAGAGCACGCGGGCGTAGCTCATCTCAGAACGCCGCCCGAATGTGCTCGACCTGGGTGGCGCCGCGTCGCTGGGGGAGCACCTCCACCACGTCGAACCGCAGGTCGCGGGGGTGTACGCCGGACTGCTCGAGCCAGCGCATGGCGAGCCGGCGCAGGCGGCGCACCTTCTCCGGCCGGATCGCCTCCACCGGCCGCCCGAAGGTGTCGCCGCGCCGGGTCTTCACCTCGCAGAAGACCACGTCGTCGCCGTCGCGCAGGATGAGGTCGACCTCGCCCTCGGAGCAGCGCCAGTTGCGGTCGAGCACGACCAGCCCGGCGGCCGTCAGATATCGCTCGGCGACGCGTTCCCCGTACTCTCCGACCGCTTTTCGCACCTTCGTCATGGCGGTCACCGTGCCGGGGGCGGGACAAGGGCGCGACCAGGCCTGTGGACAGAGCGCGATTGTGGATAACCGCTCGGTGACCTTCGATGCGTGATATGCGCCGAACAGTGGCGTGACGGTCCGTGGTCCCCTAAGTTTCTGACCCGTGGACGGAAACCCCCGCTACACCGACGGGCAAGAGCCGAGCTGGTACGCCGGACAGAGCCAATACGGCAGTCCTCCGGCGAACCCCTACGACTCGGGTGTGCACGAGCGCCCCAGCGGCGCCTTTCGCCTGCCGGACCAGCGTGACGGCGGGTACGCGCCCGATCCGCTGACCTCGACGGGCAGTCACGCCCGTCCGGTCACCGAGTCGGCCGCGCACGAGCAGACCCGCGTCCCGGTACGCGGCCCCGAATACCCCGCCGTCCGCCCGAGCAACGCGACGTCGCTGGCCGACGCCCCACCGGCGAACGCCTACGCGAGCGGCCCGGGTCGCAGCGTGGCGCCCTACGACGAGCCGACCAGCATGGTCCCGCCGGTGAACCGCTACCAGCCGGAGCCGCGGGCCGGCGACAGCGTGTATCGGACCCGGCGTCCCGTCTCGTCCGTGATGATCGCGATCCTCACCGCCGTCCTGATGATCCCGGCGATCATGCTGCTGATCAACGCGACCTTCGGCGACGGCCCGATGCTGGCCGGCGGCGTCGTACCGGCGATTCTGCTGACGCTCGGACTCCCGCTCACCGGCATCGGGCTGTACTCGGTGGCCGGCGGAGTGCAGGGCGGACGGGAGGCCTGGCTGCGCGTACCCGTGGCGTACCTCCCGCTCGGGATCTTGATCTTGATGGCCGCCGGCCTGGGCGCCGCTTGAGGCCGGGTCCGGCCTAGCCCGGCGGAAGGCAAATCGCCAGAGGGCGTATGCTTGCCACCGGCGACCGCCTCGTGCGGTCGACCTCGCGTGCCCTCTGCACAGTGCGCCGGCTCAGCCGGCGACGCATCGCAGCGGCGGCCCTCCCTGGTCCCGATCCTCATCGGGCCCACCTGCGGCCGACGACCGGGCACCAGGACGCCCACCGCCGGTGAGCGTGACAACCAGGGATTCATAGGGAGCAACCCACCATGGCCGTCGTGTCCATGCGTCAGCTGCTGGAAAGTGGCGTCCACTTCGGGCACCAGACCCGGCGCTGGAACCCGAAGATGAAGCGCTTCATTTTCACCGAGCGCAACGGTATCTACATCATCGACCTGCGCCAGACCCTCGAATACATCGAGAAGGCCTATGCGTATGTCCGGGACACCGTCGCCGAGGGTGGTCACATCCTCTTCGTCGGCACCAAGAAGCAGGCCCAGGAGGCGATCGCCGAGCAGGCGACGCGCGTGGGCCAGCCTTATGTGAACCACCGCTGGCTGGGCGGCATGCTCACCAACTTCCAGACGGTCTACAAGCGTCTGCAGCGGATGAAGGAGCTCGAGGCTCTGGGTGACCTGAGCGGCACCGCCGCCGGTTACACCAAGAAGGAGACCCTGCAGCTCTCCCGCGAGAAGATCAAGCTCACCAAGACCCTCGGTGGTCTGCGGGACATGACCAAGGTGCCGTCGGCGATCTGGGTGGTCGACACCAAGAAGGAGCACATCGCCGTCGACGAGGCCCGCAAGCTGGGCATCCCGGTGATCGCGGTGCTCGACACCAACTGCGACCCGGACGAGGTCGACTTCCCGATCCCGGGCAACGACGACGCGATCCGCTCGGCCGAGCTGCTGACCCGGGTGGTGGCCAGCGCCGTCGCCGAGGGCCTGATCGCCCGGTCCGGCCGCAACCGGAGCAACGCCGACGACAAGCCCGAGCCGGGCACCGTCGCGGCCGGCGAGCCGCTGCCCGAGTGGGAGCGCGACCTCTATGAGGGCGCGGAGAAGAAGGCCGCCGACACCGATGCCACCCCGGCCGAGGCGCCGGCTGCTGCCGTCGCCCCCGCTGAGGCCGCCCCCGCCGAAGAGGCCGCCCCGGCCAAGGCCCCTGAGCCCGTGGCCTCCGCCGCCGAGTAATTCCGAATTCGAGAGAGCGAGTCATGGCTAACTACACCGCCGCGGATGTGAAGAAGCTCCGCGACCTCACCGGCGCCGGAATGATGGACTGCAAGAAGGCGCTCGACGAGTCGGACGGTGACTTCGACCAGGCTGTCGAGTTCCTGCGCATCAAGGGCGCCAAGGACGTCGGCAAGCGGGCCGGCCGCACCGCGGCCAACGGCATCGTCGCCCACTCGGGCAAGGCGCTGCTGGAGCTCAACTGCGAGACCGACTTCGTGGCCAAGACGCCGGACTTCGTGGCTCTGGGCCAGGAGCTGGTCGAGCTGGGCGCGGCCCAGAAGGTGGCCGACGCCGCGGCGCTGAGCACCGCGACGATGGCCGACGGCCGCACGGTGGCCGACGCGATCCAGGACTTCTCCGCCAAGATCGGCGAGAAGATCGTGGTCAACCGGTTCGCCGAGGTCGACGGCACGGTGGCGATCTACCTGCACCGCAAGGCGCAGGACCTGCCGCCGCAGGTCGGCGTCCTGGTGGAGTACTCGGGCAAGACCGACGAGGCCGGTGACGCGGACGCCCGCGGGATCGGCATGCAGATCGCCGCGATGCGTCCGAAGTTCCTCACCCGGGACGACGTCCCCGCCGAGACGGTGGAGTCGGAGCGCCGGATCGCCGAGCAGACCGCTCGCGAGGAGGGCAAGCCGGAGCAGGCGCTGACCAAGATCGTCGAGGGCCGGGTGAACTCCTTCTTCAAGGACTACGTCCTGCTCGAGCAGCCGTCGGTGACCGACAACAAGAAGACGGTGGCCCAGGTCGCCAAGGAGGCCGGGATCGAGATCACCCGGTTCGTCCGCTTCGAGGTCGGCCAGGAGTAAGCAGTAACACAGCCTTCGGGATGGGGAGGTCGGGATCGCGATTCTGCGCCCGGCCTCCTCGTCACATAGGGTCTCTGCAGAAAGCCGGATGGGGAGGGCGGATCTCATGACGATGGTGACCGAGCAGGCCGTTCGGGTCGACGATCCAGCGGCTTCGCCCGCGAGGCCCCGTCGGGTGGTGCTCAAGCTGTCCGGCGAGGTGTTCGGCGGCGGCCAGGTCGGTGTCGACCCCGACGTGGTGCAGGGCATCGCCGGCCAGATCGCCACGGTCATCCGGCGCGGCGTGCAGGTCGCCGTGGTGATGGGCGGCGGCAACTTCTTCCGCGGCGCCGAGCTGCAGAAACGCGGCATGGACCGGTCCCGCGCGGACTACATGGGCATGCTGGGCACGGTGATGAACTGCCTGGCGCTGCAGGACTTCCTGGAGAAGGAAGGCATCGAGACGCGGGTGCAGACCGCGATCACGATGGCTCAGGTCGCGGAGCCCTACATCCCGCTGCGCGCGATCCGGCATCTGGAGAAGGGCCGCGTGGTCATCTTCGGCGCGGGCGCCGGCATGCCATATTTCTCGACCGACACGGTGACCGCCCAGCGCGCGCTGGAGATCCACGCCGACCTGGTGCTGATGAGCAAGAACGGCGTGGACGGCGTCTACACCGCCGACCCGCGCACCGACCCGACGGCGCGGAAGATCGAGCGGATCACCTTCGCGGGCGTCCTGCAGCAGGGTCTGCGGGTGGCCGACCAGGCAGCGTTCAGCCTGTGCCAGGAAAACGACCTGCCGATGCTCGTCTTCGGCGCCCAGGGTGAGAACACGATCGTCCGCGCGGTGAGCGGCGAGAAGATCGGCACCCTGATCACCGCCTGAGCACCAAACCCAAATCTGAGCAGCACGAATGAGCCGAGGAGGCGACGCAGCGGTGATCGAGGAGATCCTCTTCGAGGCCGAGGAGAAGATGGAGAGCGCGGTCGAGCACGCCAAGGAGGAGTTCGCCGCGATTCGCACGGGACGCGCCACCCCGGCGATGTTCTCGAAGATCGTCGTCGACTACTACGGAGCCCCGACCCCCGTGACGCAGATGGCGTCGGTGGGAGTGCCGGAGCCCCGCATGGTGATCGTGAAGCCGTACGACGCGTCGCAACTCGGCCCGATCGAGCGCGCCATCCGTGATTCCGACCTCGGGGTCAACCCCAACAACGAGGGCACCCAGCTCCGCATCCACCTGCCGCAGATGACCGAGGAGCGGCGCCGCGACATGATCAAGGTGGCTCGCAGCAAGGCCGAGGAGGGCCGGGTCGCGATCCGCAATGTCCGTCGCAAGGCCAAGGAGCAGCTGGACCGCCTGGTCAAGGACGGCGAGGCGGGCGAGGACGACGGCCGGCGCGCGGAGAAGGAACTCGACGACGTGACGCACCGGTACGTGGCGGTCGTCGACGAGTTGAGCAAACACAAGGAAGCCGAGCTGCTCGAGGTCTGATGTCCTACCTCGATCCCCGCGGCGGGCCGCCTTCCTCAGATGACCAGTCGTCCCCAGGGGACGCACCGGGGCCTTATGCCGCCTATTGGGCTCCAGCCGAGGAGAAGCGGCCGGAGAGCCTGGCGGACGTGCCGCGGGCGGTTCCGGAGGTCGGCCCCGAGTGGAACGCTCCGACCGCCGCGACCTCGACGTCCGAGGCGGAGTTCGCCTTGACCGCCGGGCAGCGTGGTCCGGGCAAGCGCCGGGCCGATGCCAAGACCGCCGGGCGGGCGGGTCGCAACCTGCCCGCCGCGCTGGCCGTCGGCACCACGCTCGGCCTGTCCGTGCTCGCGTCGCTGGAGTTCTGGAAGCCGGCCTTCCTCGGTCTGATCGCGCTCGCCGCCGGCGTGGCGATCTGGGAGATGTCGCGCGCGCTGCGGATCACCGGCGCCGAGCCGCCGTTGATCCCGCTGATCGGCGGCGGCCTGCTGATGGCCGGGCTGGGCTGGTTCGCCGGCGAGGACGCGGTGGTGCTCGGGCTGGTGGTGACGGTGCTGGCCGCGGTCGTCTGGCGCCTGGCCGATCGCCCGAGACAGTTCCGCACCGACTTCCGGGCCAGCCTGCTGATCACGGTCTACGTGCCGTTCCTGCTCACTTTCGGCATCCTGCTCGCCCAGCCGACCGAGGACGGCGACTGGCGGGTGCTCTGCACGCTGATCGCGGTGATCCTGTCCGACACCGGTGGCTACGCGGCCGGCGTCTTCCTCGGCAAGCACCCGATGGCCCCGGCGATCAGCCCGAAGAAGTCCTGGGAGGGTTTCGGCGGCTCGGTCGTCGCGGCCGCCGTGGGCAGCTCGATCGTCATGTATTTCATGCTGGACATCCCGTTCTACTGGGGTCTGGTGTTCGGCGCGGTGATCTCGGTGGTCGCGGTGGTCGGCGACCTGGCCGAGTCGATGCTCAAGCGCGACCTGGGAATCAAGGACATGAGCCGGCTGCTGCCCGGGCACGGCGGGGTGATGGATCGGCTCGACTCGATCCTGTTCGCGGTGCCGACGGCATATCTGCTGCTGACACTGATCTCGCCGCCGGGATAAGCGATGAGTGACGATCCGGCCGGGCGTGGGAGACTGGGAGCGCCATGACGACTCTTCCGGTCATCCCGACCAGCCCCGACACGCCTGACTCCGTCCGCACCAGGAGGCGGGTCAGCATGCCCCCACGCCACCTGGCGGATCTCGACCTGGCGGGCCGCAAAGCGGCCGTGACCGGGCTCGGTGAGCCGGCCTTCCGTGCCAAGCAGATCTCCACCCACTACTTCGGCCGGCTGGTCCGCGACGCCGCCGACATGACCGACCTGCCCGCCGCCTCCCGCGAGCGGCTCACCGGCGACCTGCTGCCCCAGCTGCTCACCCCGGTCCGCGAGATGGCCTGCGACGACGGCGCGACCCGCAAGACGCTGTGGAAACTGCACGACGGCGCGCTCGTGGAGAGCGTGCTGATGGGTTATCCGGACCGCGTCACCGCTTGTGTCTCCAGCCAGGCCGGCTGCGGCATGGCCTGCCCGTTCTGCGCCACCGGCCAGGCCGGGCTGACCCGCAACCTCTCGGTGGCCGAGATCGTCGACCAGGTGGTCTATCTGGCCGGCGTGGCCGCGTCCGGCGCGGTCACCGGCTCACCGCCGCGGCTCTCCCGGGTCGTCTTCATGGGCATGGGCGAGCCGCTGGCCAATTACCCGCGGGTGCTCGAGGCGGTCCGCCGCCTCACCGCACCGGCGCCGGAGGGCCTCGGACTTTCGCAACGGCACATCACCGTCTCCACCGTGGGGCTCGTGCCCGCAATGCGCCGGTTGATCGCCGAAGAGCTTCAGGTGACCCTTGCGCTGTCCCTGCACGCCCCCGATGATGATCTGCGCGATGAGCTTGTGCCCGTCAACCAGCGTTGGAAGGTGGCCGAGGTGCTCGGAGCCGCGTTCGACTACGCGGCGCAGACCGGACGCCGGATCTCCATCGAATACGCCCTGATCAGGGACGTAAACGATCAGCCCTGGCGCGCCGACCTGCTCGGCAGGCTGCTGCACGGCAAGCTGGCCCATGTGAATCTCATCCCGCTGAACCCGACGCCGGGCAGCAAGTGGGATGCCAGCCCCAAGCCGGTCGAGCGCGAATTCGTCGCCCGGCTGCGTGCGGCCGGTGTCGCGACCACGGTCCGCGACACCCGGGGCAGGGAAATCGACGGCGCGTGCGGCCAACTGGCCGCGAGTGAGGTGACGGAGGCGGGCGCAGGGGGCCCCGCAGCCGACGCGGAGGTGGCACAGTGACTGGGTTGAGAACCCAGCAGGCGGAGTGGGAGACGTTGTGACGAGTCAGGGACAGCGTTTCCGCCGGCGCGCGCTCAGGCGCGGCTACAAGGTGGATGAGGTCGACAGCTTCCTCGACCGGGTGGAGGCGACCCTGGCCGGCGAGCAGATCGGCCCCCCGGTCGGCGCGCAGGAGGTGCACGACGTGGTCTTCCGCGTGCGCTTCGGCGGTTATGACGAGTGGCAGGTCGACCTGCACCTCGACCGGGTGGAGCGGCAGCTCGCCGAGTTCGAGGAGCGCGGTGGCCGGGCGCCCGACCCCCGCATGCAGCCCGAGCCGATGCGCGGCGCGGCCGGCGGCGGTGGCATGCCGGTCGACCGGATGGGCCCGTCGGTCGGCCGTCCGGCTCCGCCCACCGAGCGCATCCAGATGCCGCCCCAGATGCCCCAGCGCCAGCAGATGCCCGCTCCCGCCCCCGAGCCGACCTACGGCCGCGGTGGTTATGAGGAGCCGTCCTACGGCGGACAGCCCCAGCGCAGCGCCCCCGGCGGTTACGACACCGGGTCCTATGAGTCGTTCGAGCCGGGCCGGCACGGCCGGACCGACATGACCGCCGAGATCCGGATGCCCGAGCGGGAGCGCGATCGCGACCGCGGTGGCTATGGCCCCTCGCCGATGAGCGGCCCACCGATGTCGGCCTCACCGATGTCGGGTCCGCCGATGGGCGGCGGCCCGTCGATGGGTGGCGGCCCTCCGATGGGCGGCCCGCCCGCCGGGGCGAACGGTGAGCTCTATCGCGTCGACCAGCTGCGGCGCACCTTCCAGCCGCGGCGGTTCGGCAGTGGCTACGACCCGATGCAGGTGGACCGGCTCTTCGAGAGCATCCTGCAGGCGATGTCCGGCCGCGGCCCGATGCCGGTCCCCGAGAACGAGCTCGACACGCTGCAGTTCGGGCTGGTTCCGGGTGGCTACTTCGAGGCCGAGGTGGACGCCGCGCTGCGCGAGGTCAAGGACATCCTGCTGCGACGCCGGTGAGGGCCGGGGGCAGCGCCCCCGGCACGATCACTGATCGTTGGGCCGCAGACCGTTGCGCCGCAGCACCGCGTCACCGATCACGATGCCGATCAGCAGCAGCGCGGTGAGCAAGAGGTAGATGTTCTCGGTGTTGCCCTCGTGGTTGCCCCAGAAATACATCAGCATGATCACCGCCGATCCCAGCGCTCCGCGCCGGGCCCATTTGCGGTTGCCCGGCTTGAGCTGGTCGGGTGCGTAAACCGGCTCTTCAGCCACGATGCGGCCCTCCTGCGGCGTGAACGATCTTCCGCATCATTTTCGCACGACGGCTCCGCGCGCAGCCCACCAACCCGCACCCGGTACCTTCGATGCCGTCGGAAGTCGGAACCGAGGGAGTTCTACGGTGCGGATCACTGGCACGGGGCACGCGAGCATGCGGATCGACACGGCCGCCGGCAGCATTCTGTGCGACCCGTGGGTCAACCCTGCATATTTCGCCTCCTGGTTCCCGTTCCCGGACAATTCGCAGCTCGATTGGGAGACGCTCGGCGACGTCGACTATCTCTATGTGTCGCACCTGCACCGCGACCACTTCGACGCGCAAAACCTGCGGCAGCACATCAGCAAGAAGGCGACCGTGCTGCTGCCCGAATACCCCACCAGTCAGCTCGAGGACGAGCTGCGCGAGCTGGGCTTCACCAAATTTCTGAAGACGAAGTCGAACGAGGTGCACGAGCTCGACGGCGGCCTCAAGGTGATGATCCAGGCGCTGATCAGCCCCACCGACGGCCCGATCGGCGACTCCTCACTGTGGGTCGAGCACGACGGCATCCGGGTGCTCAACCAGAATGACGCCCGCCCCACCGACCTGACCACGTTCGCCGAGCTGGGCCACGTGCACGCGCACATGCTGCAGTTCTCCGGCGCGATCTGGTACCCGATGGTCTACGAGCTGCCCGAGTCGGCCAAGCGCGCGTTCGGCAAGCAGAAGCGGGACCGCCAGTTCGACCGCACCTGGCGTTACATCGACGACCTCAAGGCGTCGCACGTCTTCCCGATCGCCGGACCGCCGTGCTTCCTCGACGACGAGTTGTGGCAGTTCAACGACATCTTCGGCGACGAGGGCAACATCTTTCCGGACCAGTCGGTCTTCATGTCGGAATACGCGAAGGTCGGCGGCACCAACGGCATCGTGCTGCTCCCCGGCAGCGTGACCGAACTGTCCGAGAAGGACGCGACGACCACGCACCCGACCGACGTCGACGAGTTCTTCGCCGACAAGCAGGTCCACCTCGAGGAGATGCGGGAGCGCAAGCGGCCGATCATCGAGGCCGAGAAGGCGTCCTGGCGACACCCCGAGATCGACGTGCTGGGCGAGCTCAAGAAGCGCATCGAGCCGCTCCTGGAGGAGTCGATCTATCTGGCCAAGGGGGTCGGCGGTCCGGTCCGGTTCGACTTCACCGACTCGTTCGGCACCGACGGCGAGGTGGTCGAGTCGATCGTCGTGGACTTCCCCGGCAAGCAGGTGCGCCCCTACGCCGACGAAAAGGTGCGTTACCGCTTCAAGACCGGCCGCGCCCTGATCGAGCACCTGATCCACATCGACGAGGGCGACTGGGTCAACTCGCTCTTCCTGTCCTGCCGCTTCTCCGCCGCCCGCATCGGGCAATACAACGAATTCGTCTACGCCTTCTTCAAGTGCCTCTCCGAGGAGCGCCTGCAATACGCCGAGGGCTGGTATGACGAGCACGAACGCTCGGTCGACGCGGAGGACACCGAGCTGGGCGACTGGACCGTGCAACGCCGCTGCCCCCACCTCAAGGCCGACCTGAGCCGCTTCGGCATCGTCGACGGCAACGTGCTGACCTGCCAGCTCCACGGCTGGAAGTTCGACCTGCCCTCGGGCCGTTGCCTGACCTCGGTCGGCCACAAGATCCGAGCCGAGAAGAAGAGCGAATAGACCTTCATCGCCCCGCTGGGTGGGTGTCACCGGCCGTCGCTCCCGCGGAGACCGGGCGGGGACCCACCTGACGGTGGCCCACGCCCTGCCGGCTGAGTGAGTGGCTCACCGCCCACCTCGCATCCGCATGGTGGCCGGTGCTTGCCACACGCGTTGGCGACCGCCCGCAGAAGTGGGATCCTGGCCGGGTCGTCCTCGCGCCCGACCCGTTTCCGGCCGTCCACTCAGGAGCCGCAGCCGATGGCCGCATTGCTGTACCGCCTCGGCACCTTCTCATTTCGCAGGCGCCGACTTGTCCTGGCCGGCTGGATCATCGCCGCGGGCGTCATTCTCGGCGGCTCATTCTGGTGGACCGGCCCGGCCACCGATGGCCTGCAGGTGCCCGGCACCGAAGCGCAGCGGACCCTCGACGTCCTGGAGCGGGAGTTTCCGAGCGCCACGACCGGCAACGCGACGGCTCTGTTCCTGGTCGTCGCCGCTGAGGGGGCGACCCTGGCCGAGTCGCCCGGCAAGGATGCCGTCGCCGGCCTCATCCAGCGTCTCGGCGCAGTGCCGCAGATCTGGAACGTCACCACCCAGGCGGAGATGCCTGTCAATGAGGACGGCCGGCTCGGCACGATCGGGATTTTGTTCGTCGTGCCGCCGGACGAACTCACCGTGGCGGCGCGTGAAGCCCTGACCACAGCCATCACCGAGAGCCGCGCCGCCGGGCTCACCGTCGAGGGCTACGGTGACGCGCTCGAATCCGAGCCCGAGCTCGGCACCGCGGAGATCAGCGCCTTGGCGCTGCTGCTGGGACTCGCGCTCGGGCTCGGCTACGTCCTGCTCATCACCTCGCGCTACCGCTCCGAACTCGCCCGAGGGCGCCATGGTGCGGATGCCGCCGGTCGGGCGGTCGCCACCGCCGGCTCCGCCGTCGTCGTCGCCGGCCAGTTCGTGATCATCCCGCTGGTCGGGCTGACCGCAGTCCGGGTCCCAGTCCTGACCTGGATTGGCCTCGGAGCCGCCGGTGTCGTAGCCGTGGCGGTCCTGATCTCGCTGACCCTCCTTCCCGCGGTGCTCGGCTTCGCGGGTCACCGGCCCGCTGGGCGTGGGCACACCGCTCAGGCAGGCGAACGGACGGTTGCCGGCCACCGCTGGGTCATGCTCGTGCTGCACCGCCCGATGGCCGCTCTGGTGATCGGGGTCGCGGTGCTGGGCATCGCCGCCGTCCCGGCTCTCGGCCTCCGGCTGGGTCTGCCCGACTACGGGACCGCCCCGGTGGACTCGACTCAACGCAAGGCGTACGACCTGATCTCCAAGCATCTCGGCGCTGGATACAACGGTCCACTGATGGTGGTCGTGGAGGGCGCGGACGGGACTGAGGTCCACACGACGGTGACCGCCCTGCCCGGTGTGTCAGTCGCATATCAGCCGCTCGCCTCCGACACCGGCGCGGTGTCGCTCGTCCAGGTGATTCCCCGGACCGGCCCGAACGACGCGGCCACCGCCGACCTCGTCCGGGCGATCCGCGAGGCGACCTCCGACCTGCCCGGCCGCGTCTCGGTGACCGGCCTCACCGCCCTGAACATCGACACGTCCGAGCAGATCAGCGACTACCTGCTGCCCTACCTCGGATTCATCGCCGCGCTGGCCCTCCCGCTCCTCATGATGGTCTTCCGATCCGTGCTGGTGCCCGTCACGGCGACGCTCGGTTTCCTGCTCACCATCGGAGCGACGTTCGGCGCCATGGTCGCGGTGTTCCAGTGGGGCTGGCTCAACGGCCTGCTCGGAGTGCCCGCGACCGGACCGATCGCCAACCTGCTGCCGATCCTCATCGCCGGGATCGCGTTCGGCATCGCCATGAGCTACCAGGTGTTCCTCGTGCTCCGTATGCGCGCGGAATACGTCGCCCGTCCCGATCCGCGAAGCGCGATCATCGAGGGGTTCTCGGCCGGCGCGCGCACCGTGACCGCCGCCGCGATCATCATGGTCGGCATCTTCGCCGGTTTCGTGTTCGCCCCGGACGTCTCCATCAAGATGCTCGGGCTCGGGCTGGCCGTCGCGGTCCTGGCCGACACCTTCCTGGTGCGGATGACGATCGTGCCGGCGGTGCTCGCGCTGCTGGGACGTTCCGCGTGGTGGCTGCCGGACGGGCTCGACCGGGCACTGCCCGATCCCGACATCGAGGGCGACCGCCTGATCACTCCGGTCCGACACGAAGTCGTTGCCGCGTCTGGACCAGTTTCGGACGCATGACCGTCATCTCAGCGGCTCGTGAGCCCTAGCGGCCCAGGTCGGCGAGGATGCGCTTGGCGGCGTTGTGGCCGGCGGCGCCGATGACGCTGCCGGCCGGGTGGGCGCCCGCCGATCCCGCATAGAGCCCGTCGAGGCCGGTCGCATAGGGCATCCGCTGGTCGAACATGACCGTGTTGTCGACGTGGTGGATGTGGCCGCCGGTGATGCCGAAGTGCTTCTCGATGCCCGGCGGGGTCAGCGGCATCGTGTCGGCGACCAGGTCAGTGGTGCCCGGCGCGTATTTGTCGCAGATGGCCAGCAGCTTGTCGACATAGCCCGGCAGGGCCTCGTCCCAGGTGGTGCCGGCCAGCTCATAGGGCACCGACTGCACGAACAGCGCGGACGAGTGATGCCCGTCCGCGTCCTGCAGGGACGGGTCGACCGTGGTGTGCAGGTACCACTCGATGGTCGGCTCCTCGGGCAGCCGGCCGGCCTGCACGTCGGCCCACATCGCCCGCAGCGCGGCCATCGGCGAGTCGGTCGCGGCCATGTCGGCCAGCCCCGCCGAGCCCGGCAGCAGGTGGATCGTCGACCCGAACGGCGAGGCCGCGCCCTCCGGCAGGCAGGAGAACCGGGGCAGGCCGCGCAGCGCCAGGTTGACCTTCATGGTCGTGCCCGGTCGCTTGACCGCGGCCATCCGGGTGGTCAGCTCGGCCGGCAGCGCGCCCTCCGGGACCAGGTCGATCAGCTTGAACGGGTCGCAACTGCCGAGCACCACCCGGGCCGAGACGCTGCGGCCGTCGGCCAGCACCACCCCGCTGGCGGCGTTGTCATCCACCGTCACCGCGGTGACCGGGGTGCCGGTCAGGATCCGGGCGCCGGCCGCGCGGGCGGCGTCGGCGAAGGTGCGCGACACCGTGCCCATGCCGCCGGCCGCGATCATCCAGGTGCCGTCCGAGCCGGGCAGCCGGCACATGTTGTGGGCCAGGAAGTTGTGGCCGGTGCCGGGGTCGTCCGGGCCCGCGTTCAGGCCGGAGATGCCGTCGGTCACCGCGTACATGCTCATCAGCAGCTCGGACTTGAAGCCGAAGCGGGAGAGGTAATCGGCGACGGAGCCGCGTACGAGATCGATGAATGTGCTTTGCAGTGGGGAGCGGATGTGCCGCTCGGCGATCTCCTCCACCGAAGCCGGCTCCTGCAACCAGGCCGGTGCGAGATCGGCGCGCAGCGCGGCGATCTCCACCGCCATCGCCTCGTCCGCGGCCACGTCACGCGGCGAGAAGAACCGCTCCATCTGCGCCCGGGTGGCCTCGCGGTCGCTGCCGAACAGCAGGTAGGGCGAACCGGCCGGGCCGGGCGTGGGCAGGAAGTAGTGCGGATCGCGGCGCAGCACCGGGATGTCCAAGTCGAGTGTGCGCAACAGCTCGGGCGGCATCAGGCCGAGCAGGTAGGACCCGGTCGACTGGCCCAGCCCGGGCACCTTGGCGAACGGGCGCTCGGTGCGGGTGGCGCCGCCGAGCACGCCGGCCGCCTCCAGCACCACCACGTCGAGGCCGGCGCGGGCCAGCAGGATCGCGGAGACCAGACCGTTGTGCCCGGAACCGATGATCACCACGTCGGCGCGGGCCGGGATCGCCGCCGCGTCTGCTGCCGGAATCGCTGTCATGGCTCGCGAGCCTAGCGCGCCAAAGTTTGCAGGATCCGGCTCAGCTCGAGTTCGAAGAGCGGGCCGGCGTCGGTCACCGCCCAGTGCAGCTGCCCGAACGCCTCCATCGCGATCAGCCCATAGATCCGCGCCCAGCTGGACACGAACTGATAGACCACGGGCAGCGGGAAGCGCTCGCCGAAGGTGTCGAAATAGGGCTGGAAGGTGTGCGTGAGCTCGACCGTGGCGATCTCGGCCCAGTCGCCCTCGGTCGGCTTCTCGGCATAGTGCTCGTCCAGCACCGTGAAGAACGCCTCGCAGAACCGGGCGCCGCCGTGCTCGAGCTCGCCCCAGCGCTCCGGCAGACCCGGTTTCGGACTGCCGAAGACCAGCCCGAACTCACTGCGGTGGTCCAGCGACCAGGCGCGGAAGGCGCGGGCCATGTGGCCGACCCGGGTCAGTGGATCGTCTGCCGCGTGCTCGGCGGCGCACTGCTCGACCGCCGCGGTGATCTCGCCGAAGAGGTCGGTTACCAGCGCCAGCGTGAGATCCGTGAGGCTGTCGAAATAGCGGTAGATGGCCGGCGCGGTCATGCCCATCTCGCGGGCGATGGCGCGCAGCGAGACGGCCGGCAGGCCACCGTCGACCAGCAGCTGGCGGGCGGTCTGCTTGATCTCCGCGACGGTCGCCTCGCGCAGACGATCGCGCCGCCTCGGCGTGGCCATCGTCATAGATCTCCCTGTGCTGTCAGCGTTGACTCACGCGAACGCCGTTGAAAGAGTAAACGGCGTTCACGCAAGCTGCCAAGATCTCCGTCGAGATTAGGTGATGGGCATGTTCCGGTGGTGGGGCCGAGCGGTCGTCCGTTTGCGCTGGTGGGTGGTCGCGGCGGCGTTCGCCCTGGTCACGGTCGGTGCGACCTGGGGGTTGGGTGTTTTCGGCGCTCTCACCGGCGGGGGATACGACGCACCGGACAGCGAGTCCAACCGGGCGGCGACCGCCATCGCCGAGCAGCTCGGCCAGCGCAACCCCGACGTGCTCGTGCTCTGGTCCAGCGACAGCGCCACGGTCGACGACCCGGCGGTCCGGTCCGCGATCACCGCCGCGGTGGCCGAGATCCGCACCCAGCCCGGCGTGGCGACCGTGACCAGCTATCTCGACTCCGAGTCGCCGGCCCTGGTCAGCACCGACCGCAAGGCGACCTACGCGGCGATCCAGCTGGCCCCCGGCGACGCCGACCAGCAGATGGCCGCTTTCGAGGCGATCGAGCCGCACTTCGAGGCGGCCGGGCTGCGCAGCGAGGCCGGCGGGGAGGTGGCCTTCAACAAGCAGGCCAACGAGCAGACCGAGCGCGACATCACCCGGGCCGAGATCTTCTCGCTGCCGGTCCTGCTGGTGCTGCTGATCCTGATCTTCCGTGGCGTGGTGGCCGCGCTGTCCCCGCTGGTGATCGGCGGCATCGCGATCCTCGGCGCGTTCGTCGCCGTGCGCGGATTGACCTATCTGACCGACATCTCGGTCTTCGCGATCAACATCATCACGCTGCTCGGGCTCGGCATGGCGGTGGACTATTCGCTGTTCGTGGTGAGCCGCTTCCGCGAGGAGCTGGCGAACGGCAAGGACGTCCCCACCGCGATCCGCATCACCGTGGCGACGGCCGGCCGTACCGTCATGGTCTCCGGCCTGACCATCGTGCTGGCGCTGTCCAGCCTGCTGATCTTCCCGCAGCCGTTCCTCGGCGGCATGGCCATCGGCGGCATGGCCGCGGTGCTCATCGCCATGCTGGCCGCGCTGACCGTGTTGCCGGCCGCGCTGGCGCTGCTAGGCCACCGGGTCGACGCGCTGCGCATCCCGATGCCGCGCCGCCGCACGGGCGAGCCGGGCGCCGCGTGGGCCCGCCTGGCGCACAGCGTGATGCGGCGCCCGGTGCTCTATGTGGTCGGCGTCCTGGCGGTGCTGGTGCTGTTCGCGCTGCCGTTCAGCCGGGTGCAGTTCGGCGGCTTCGACGAGCGGGTGATGCCGGCCGACACCCCGGCGCGGATCGTCAACGAGGCGCTGCGCGACGACTTCCCGGGCGGCGGCGCCAGCCCGATCAACGTGTTCGTGCCGTCCGGCGACGCGGCCACGCTGGCCGGCGACATTCAGGCGCTGCCCGGGGTGGCGAGCGCACAGACCGGCGGGCCGAAACTCGTCACCGTCATCACGTCGGCCGAGGCGTCCACGGCGGAGGCGCGCGAGGTGGTCCAGGAGATCCGGGCGCTCGACCCGGACGCGCTGGTCGGTGGCCGGGCGGCGGTCGACCAGGACTCGCTCGAGAGCCTGGCCGAGCGGCTGCCCTGGATGGCCCTGATCATGGCGGTCGCCACGATGGTGCTGCTCTTCCTGGCCTTCGGCTCGGTGGTGCTGCCGATCAAGGCGGTGCTGATGAACGCGGTCTCGATCGGCGCGTCCTTCGGCGTGGTGGTCTGGATCTTCCAGGACGGTCACCTCGAGGGCCTGTTGCGCTTCGAATCGACCGGCTTCATCGAACCGAGCAACATGATCCTCGTGCTGGCCGTGCTCTTCGGCCTGGCCACGGACTACGAGGTGTTCCTGCTGTCCCGGGTGCGCGAGGAGTGGGACCGCACCGGCGACAACACCACCGCGGTGGCCGCCGGCCTGCAACGCACCGGGCGAATCATCACGGCGGCCGCGTTGCTGCTGATCGTGGTGGTGGCGGGCTTCGCGACAGGCGGCGTGGCGGTCATCAAGATGATCGGCGTCGGCATGATCGTGGCGATCATCGTGGACGCGACCCTGGTGCGTGCCTTGCTGGTCCCGGCAACGATGCGTCTGCTCGGCCGCTGGAACTGGTGGGCGCCGGCTCCGTTGGCCCGGATCTACGGCCGCTACGGCATCCATGAGACAGAGTCCACCCCGGACGAGCCGGAGCCGGCCCGAGAGCCGGCCCACCTCTAGCCCACCCACCCGTCTGCCCATCCGACCCTGCACCGGCCCCGCCAGCTCGCCATCCGGCCCAGCCGGCGGCTAATGGGCGTCCGGCGAGGGCGGGCGGCCGCGGGTGGTTGAGGCAAAGGTGGTGGCGCCGGCTGGCTATTTCGCGGCGATGGCGTTGGGCGGGGTCTTGGTGGCTGGGGGATCGGTGTCGTGGGTTTCAGGGGCCGGGTCGGGGGTGGTTTTGGCTCGGCGGTCGCGTTGGTAGGTGCTGGCTGAGAGGGTGGCGGCGTAGCCGGCCAGGACGATGGTGTGGAAGAGGTACAGCCAGAGGCCCACGGCGACCATGCCGCCGATCTCCGTGAATCCGCCGAACGGGACGCCCAGGTCCAGAGGTAGCGAGCAGAAGAGCACGAAACCGTGCAGGAAGCCGGACAGGTTCGCTGCCGTGAAGGAGCCGACTAGGGTCGTGGCCAGCCATTCCGGGTGGCCCGGCGCTACGTAGCGGTAGACCCAGATCACCACGGGGGTCAGCACCAGCCAGCAGGCCAGAAAGGACAGGACCACGCCGCCTACGGCGTACCAGCCGCCGCGGGTCCACAGGTCGCTGGTCACCGGCAGGGCCAGGAACGTTGCCAGGAGCAGTGCGGGGGCGGCAGCCAGCAACGGCAGCCACAGTATGCGGCCGCGCCAGCCGACCAGTTGCTCGCCGGGGCCGCGCACCGAGACGAAGGCGCGGCGCAGGCCCTCGCCGTAGAGGGTTGCGGGCAAGAGGCTGGCCAGCGCGAGGATGGGAGTCAGGCCCAGGCCCGCCTCGATCAGCGCGTGCAATGCCCGGGGTGCGCCGATCGCGTCCGGCAGGGCGTCGATGGTGTGCCCGGTCAGCCGTCGCACCCGGTCGGCGCCGGCCACCAGGCCGGTCACCCAGATGGCCAGCAGCGCCACCGGCACCACGGCTATCCCGGCGTAGAACGTCACCGCCGCGGCGTGCAACGACACGTCCCGCCCGCGCAGCGGCCGGAACGGCGCTGCGAGGAGCTTCCGGGAACGCCTCAGCCACAATCGCACAGACGAGTGCTTGCCCCAGGACCCCGCGAGTTATCCACAGCCCGGAGACGAGCGTCCCCGGCGTTACCCTGATTCCGGCAAGATTCCCCGCGGAGGTGAGTCCGATGGCAGCACCCGCACGCGAACCGTCGTTCGAGCTGCTCGGCACGCGTGTTCAGCCGTGGACCGCCCAATTGGCCCTCGACCTGCTTCCGGAGACCTCCGGACCCAAGGTCGAGGTCATCGGGGGGAGCGTCGTCTTGACACCGCACGCCGGCTTCGACCATCAGGAGGTCGAGTTCGAGCTCCAGTCGCGGATGAAGCCGGCGGCTCGAGCCGCCGGCCTCTGGGTCTATCACGAGGTCAACATCGTCTCCGGCGACGACCTCTTCATTCCCGACCTCGTCGTCCTGCGCCGATCGGGCGGCGGGCGCAAGGCAATGCCGATCTCGGACGCGGTCCTGCTCGGCGAGATCGTGTCGAGCGGTAACCGGCGCAAGGACCTGGTGGATCGGCCGCGGGGATACGCCGATGCGGGTGTCCCGTACTTCCTGCGGGTGGACTTCCGCGATCGCGTTCCGGCGATCGTGCTGCACCAACTCGTCGACGGGGCTTATGAGCCGGTCGTCGCCGCGGCCGGTGGCGATGTGTTCGCCATGCGGGAGCCGTTCGAATTCTCCGTCGATCCGGCCGAGCTGGTCGGACCCGCAGCTTGAACCGCGTCCGGGAGGATGGGCGCATGCGTGAGTTGGTGCTGCTGGGGTCGACCGGATCGATCGGGACACAGGCGATCGACATCGTTCGGCGTAATCCGGATCGGTTCCGGGTGGTGGCGCTGGGCGCGGGGGGCGGGAACGTCGAGCTGCTGGCGGCGCAGGCGCTCGAGCTGTCCGTCGAGGTCGTGGGCGTGGCGCGGTCGTCGTGCGTACAGGATCTGCAGTTGGCTTTTTATGCCGAGGCGCAGCGGCGCGGATGGGCCACCGGCGACTTCCAGCTGCCGAAGATCGTGGCGGGACCGACCGCGATGGCGGAGCTTGCCGGGTGGCCCTGTGACGTGGTGCTGAACGGGGTGGTGGGCAGTCTCGGCCTGGCGCCGACGCTGGCCGCGTTGCGGGCCGGGCGGGTTCTCGCGCTGGCCAACAAGGAGTCGCTGGTCGCGGGTGGGCCGCTGGTGCGTGCCGCGGCCGCGCCGGGGCAGATCGTGCCGGTCGACTCCGAGCACTCGGCGCTCGCGCAATGCCTGCGGGGCGGCAAGGAGACCGAGGTGCGGCGGCTGATCCTGACCGCCAGCGGCGGGGCGTTCCGGGGGCGCACCCGGCCGGAGCTCACCAACGTCACCCCGGAGGACGCGCTCAAGCATCCGACCTGGGACATGGGGCCGGTGGTGACGATCAACTCAGCCACGATGGTGAACAAGGGGCTCGAGGTGATCGAGGCGCACGAGTTGTTCGGCGTGCCCTATGCGGACATCGAGGTGATGGTCCACCCGCAGTCGGTGCTGCACTCGCTGGTCGAGTTCGCCGACGGGTCGACGCTCGCCCAGGCCAGCCCGCCGGACATGCGGCTGCCGATCGCGCTCGCGCTGGCCTGGCCCGATCGCGTGCCGGAGGCGGCCGCCGCGGTCGACTGGCGTGAGGCGCACAACTGGGAGCTGCGGCCGCTCGACGACGACGCGTTCCCGGCGGTCCGGCTGGCCAAGGCCGCGGGCGAGGCCGGGCGGCTGCGGCCGGCCATCTACAACGCCGCCAACGAAGAGTGTGTGGCCGCCTTCGTGTCCGGTCGGCTACCTTTTCTGGGCATCGTCGACACCCTCGAGAGGGTGCTCGCGGCGGCACCCGATTTTGCGGATCCGGGTACCGTCGACGACGTGCTGACCGCGGAGGCCTGGGCGCGTGCCCAGGCGCAGCGGATGATCGCGACTGCGGCAGAGGGAGCCTGATGCTGTATTGGTTGGGGGTGGTGGCGTTCGCGCTGGCCATCTTGATCTCGGTGAGCCTCCACGAGGCGGGTCACATGATCACCGCCAAGCGGTTCGGCATGAAGGTCTCGCGCTACTTCGTGGGCTTCGGTCCCACGGTGTTCTCCTTCAAGCGCGGCGAGACCGAGTACGGCCTGAAGTGGATCCCGCTCGGCGGCTTCTGCAAGATCGTCGGAATGACGCCGCAGGATGACGACGTCGAGCCGGAGGACCAGCCCCGCGCGATGTGGCGGTTCCCGGTGTGGAAGCGGACGATCGTGATGTCCGCCGGGTCGCTCACCCACTTCCTGCTGGCGATCGTGGCGATGTGGTTCGCCGCGGTGTTCGTCGGCCTGCCCAACCCGGCGATCCCGCAGACCGTGGCCGAGCAGCGCAACGCGCCGGCCATGGTGCAGGTCGGCAATTGCATCCAGATCAACCTGTCGCAGACCCCGTGCGCGGTCGGCCAGAACGGCGACCTGACCGGCCCGGCGTCCGCCGCGGGCCTCAAGACCGGCGACATCATCACCAGCGTCGGCGGCCAGCCGATCGCGAACTACGGCCAGCTCACCGATGTGATTCGGGCCACCACGCCGGGGCCGACCGAGTTCGCGTACACGCGGGACGGCCAGGCGGCCACCGCGACGGTGAACCTGGTGGCCGCGCAGCGCCCGCCGCTGGACGACCCGGACGGCACGGTCACCCAGGTCGCGGTGGCCGGCATCAGTTGGACCACCAAAGAGCCCGGCCTGGTCACCTATGGCCCCGTCGACGGCGTCGGAGCGACCGCGGACTACGGCTGGACCATCGTGCAGGGCACGTTCACCGCGATGAAGCGGATTCCGGAGAAGGTCCCGGCGCTGTGGCACTCGATCACCGGCGACGAGCGCGACCCGGACACCCCGATCAGCGTGGTCGGCGCGAGCCGGCTGGGCGGCGAGGCGATCGCGGCCGGGCTGCCGCAGGTGTTCCTGATGATCTTCATTTCGCTGAACATCTTCATCGGCATCTTCAACCTGCTGCCGCTGCTCCCGCTGGACGGCGGCCACATCGCGATCGCGTGGTACGAACGCGCCCGCTCGTGGCTCTACGGAAAGCTGAAGAAGCCCGACCCGGGTCGCGTTGATTACTTCAAGTTGATGCCGCTGACCTACGCGGTCATCCTGATCGGTGGGGCGTTCACCCTGCTCACCATCACGGCGGACGTCATCAACCCGATCTCGATCTTCTCCCGTTAACGACATCGATCCAAGGCAACGAACCAGGTGATGAGTCAGTGACCGCAATCAGCCTCGGCATGCCGGCCGTGCCGCCGCCGCCCCTCGCGCAGCGACGCAAGAGCCGCCAGATCATGGTGGGCTCGGTGCCGGTCGGTGGCGGCGCCCCGGTCAGCGTGCAGTCGATGACCACCACGCTGACCGCCGACGTCAACTCCACGCTCCAGCAGATCGCCGAGCTCACCGCCTCCGGCTGCCAGATCGTGCGGGTCGCCGTGCCGTCCCAGGACGACGTCGAGGCGCTGCCCGCGATCGCCAAGAAGTCGCAGATCCCGGTCATCGCCGACATCCACTTCCAGCCGAAGTACGTGTTCGCCGCGATCGACGCCGGCTGCGCCGCGGTGCGGGTCAACCCGGGCAACATCCGCAAGTTCGACGACCAGGTCAAGGAGATCGCCAAGCGGGCGGGCGACGCCGGCATCCCGATCCGGATCGGCGTGAACGCCGGCAGCCTGGACAAGCGCCTGCTGGAGAAATACGGCAAGGCGACCGCCGAGGCGCTGGTCGAGTCGGCGCTGTGGGAGTGCTCGCTGTTCGAGGAGCACGGCTTCCGCGACATCAAGATCTCGGTGAAGCACAACGACCCGGTGGTCATGATCCGGGCCTACCGGCAGCTCGCCGAGCAGTGCGACTACCCGCTGCACCTCGGCGTCACCGAGGCCGGCCCGTCGTTCCAGGGCACGATCAAGAGCGCGGTGGCGTTCGGCGCGCTGCTGGCCGAGGGCATCGGCGACACCATCCGGGTGTCGCTCTCCGCGCCGCCGGTCGAGGAGATCAAGGTCGGCAACGCCATCCTCGAGTCGCTCGGGCTGCGCGAGCGCGGCCTGGAGATCGTCTCCTGCCCGTCCTGCGGGCGCGCTCAGGTGGATGTCTACACGCTTGCCGAGCAGGTCACCGCGGCGCTCGAGGGCTTCCCGGTGCCGCTGCGGGTGGCCGTGATGGGCTGTGTCGTCAACGGCCCGGGGGAGGCCCGCGAGGCCGATCTGGGAGTGGCGTCCGGCAACGGCAAGGGCCAGATCTTCGTGAAGGGCCAGGTCATCAAGACCGTGCCTGAGTCGATCATCGTGGAGACCCTGGTCGAGGAGGCCCTGCGGCTGGCCGACCAGATGGGCGCGGAGCTGCCCGACGAGCTGCGCGAGCTGCTGCCCGGCCCGACCGTCACCGTGCACTGACCGGCCGAGAAAGCCGCCAAAGGGGGCCGGGCCAAGAGGCCGGCTAGAAGAGGACCGTCGCGAAGGTGCCGGCCGGCTCGAAGCCGCAGCGTGCGTAGGCCTGCCGGGCCGGCGTGTTGTAGTCGTTGACATAGAGGCTCACCGTCGGCGCGACCCGGCGCAGGGCGTCCTTCGTGACGGCCGCCATCGCCGCCGCCGCGAGACCTTGGCCCCGGAACTCCGGGTCCACCCACACGCCCTGCACCTGCGCGGTGCGCGACGTCACGATGGCCAGCTCGGCCTTGAAGATGACCCGGCCGCCGTGGAAGCGCGCATATGCCCGCCGCGACCGCACCAGCTCGGCGATCCGCCGCCGGTAGCCCCGCCCGCCGTCGTCCTGCAGCGGGGAGACGCCGACCTCCTCGGTGTACATCGCCACCGCCGCCGGAAACAGCAGATCGACCTCGTCGCCCCGGACCAGCCGCACCTCGGGGTCGGCGGCGATCGGCGGCTCGGTGTCGGCGACCAGCAACGGCTGGTTGGGCCGGACGTCGCGGGCCGGCCCCCAGTGACCGCCCAGCCGATCCCACAGATCGAGGACCGCGTCCGCCCGGCCGATGATCGACGAACAGATGCGCGGCTCGGCGCCGAGCAGGTCGGCGAACGCCGCGACCGATGCGGGGGTGGCGCAGACCGGCACCAGGTGCGCCCCGGACCAGAGCAGTGATTCCACGCGGCGGCCGGGCCCGTACCCATAGATCCTGCCGTCGGCACGCCACCAGCTGAGGCCATGGGCCGCCACCCGCTCGGCGATCTGGGCACCGGCGTAGGGGTCACTGTCGAGGATTCTCTCGACCGTCGCCCGCTCGGACTCCCCGAGCTGGCGCATCGGCACCGTCAGCACGCCTACCAGATTGCCAGACGTAGCGCTGCTCACACCTCCCGCGTGCCCTAGCGACCCGAGAAAGCCTTGCAGACGATGCGTTGCCGATATATCGTCAAACTATCGACAACAGAACGGAGATAGTCATGCGACACGAACACTTCCGTCGCCTGCACGAGGGCCACATGCGTGGCTTCGGCTTCCCGCCCGGTTTCCCCTTCGGAAACGGTGGCCCCGGTCCCGGTGGTTTCGGGGGCCGTGGTGGCTGGGGCGGTCCCGAGGGCCGTGGTGGCCGCCGGGGTGGCCGAGGCGGCCGTCCCAACGTGCGACCCGCCGTCCTCGCGCTGCTCCTCGAGCGGCCGATGCACGGTTACGAGATGATTCAGGAGCTGGAGAGCCGCACCGGTGGCATCTGGCGCCCGAGTCCGGGGTCGATCTACCCGACCCTGCAGCTGCTGGAGGACGAGGGCCTGATCGAGGCCGAGGCCCACGGCGGTCGCAAGAGCTACCAGCTCACCGCGGACGGCCGGCCCGAGGCCGAGACCGCGGCGGAGAACCCCCCGTGGAACCAGTTCAGCAACGACAGCATGTCCCAGGCGCAGGACTTCCGCGACGCGGCGTTCGGCATCATGGACGCGCTGCGGCAGGTCGGCTTCAACGGCACCCCGGAGCAGCGGCAGAAGGCCCTGGAGGTCCTCACGGACACCAAGCGCCGGCTGTATGCGATCCTCGCCGACAGCGAGTGACCAGCACCGCGACGGACCCGCACCAGCGATGGTGCGGGTCCATCGGTGTCTATCGGGCCAGGTCGCCGAAGAGCTGCGCCAGGCCGGCCGCGCCGCCGCTCTGCATCTCGGGCGTCGGAACCAGGGCGATCACCGGCACGGCCACGCCGGCGTCCTGATAGGCCTGGACCTTGGCGCGGCATTCCGCGGGCGAACCGTGCACCACCAGGTCGTCGACCACGTCGTCGGGAATCGCGGCCAGCGCGCCCTTGCGGTCACCGGCCGCCCACGCGGCCCACATGCCCTCCAGCGCCGGCCCCCGACCGAGCCACCGGTGGAACTCCGCATAGGCCGGCACCGAGAGATACGCCGTGATCATGCGCCGCGCGACCATCCGGGCATATTCCTGGTCCGCCGTCGGGCACACGAAGATCCGGGCGACCACCTCGAAGTCCGGCCCGGCGCCCTTGGTCTCGGCCAGCGCGGCCGGCACGTCCGCCGCGGACAGCCAGTTCATGATCACGCCGTCCGCCTCGGCCGCGGCCAGCCGCAGCATGCCGGGCCGCAGCGCGGCGAGCAGGATCGCCGGCGGCGTCGCGGGCGGCCGCTCGAGCCGGAAGCGGCGCACCGTGAAGGTGTCGAACTCGCGGTCGACCGTCTCGCCGGCCAGCGCCGGCCGCAGGAAGCGCAACATGTCCCGGCTGCGCGCGAACGGCCGGTCGAACTCCACCGCGTTCCAGTCGCCGACCACCACCGGTGAGGACGCGCCGATGCCCAGCCGGAAGCGTCCGGGCGCGGTCTCCGCGAGGGCGGCCGCGGTCATCGCCAGCAGGCCCGGACCGCGGGTGAAGACCGGGGTGATCGCGGTGCCGAGCTGGAGTCGCGACTCCCAGACGGCGGCCAGGGTGAGCGGCGTGAACGCGTCGCTGCCGGACACCTCCGAGGTCCACGCGTCGGTGAACCCGGCGTCCGCCAGGGCCGCGAAGACAGCGGCGTGATCGGCGAGCGGAACCCCGCCGAGCGGAACGGTCATACCCCAGCGCTTGGCCATCTCCCGATCCTCCCGCCGGGCACCGGTCCGAGCAAGATCGCGCGGCGGAAGCCGGTATGCCGTGATCCCCGCCACGACGAGATGACCCGCAGAAAAAAGCGAGTAAGTTTTTAGACTGACCAGTCAGTACAACTAGGAGTCAGTCATGTCCGTGCTCGTCACCGCCGGCGCCGGGGTTCGTCATCGCCGCCACTGGGTGTTCCGTGACCTGGAGATCCTGGTCGAGCCGGGCGAGTTGGTCGCGGTCACCGGACCGCCCGGCAGCGGTCGCACCACCGCGCTGCTCGCCCTCGCCGGTCGCCTGCGGCTCTCCGAGGGCACGGTCGATCTGGTACGCCCACCGGCCGCCCTCGGATACGTGCGGGGAGTCACCGACCCGGAGCCCGCGATGACCGTCGCCGAACACGTGCGGGAACGCGAGGCCCTGCTCGGCATCCGCGCCGACGTCCCGCTCCTGGGTCTCGACCCGGCCGCGAAGGGCTGGTCCCTGAGCCCTTACGAGCGGCAGGTGCTCGGCGTCGTGCTGGCGCTGATGGAGGACCCGCGCATCCTCGCGCTGGACGGCATCGACGACGGCCTCGACGCGGCCGAGCAGGACCGGCTCTGGTCGATGCTGCGCGAGGTCGCCGACACCGGGATCGCGGTCATCGTCACCGCCCGCGGGGTGGACCGCGCCGACGTCACGGCGGTGACGCTGTGACGACCGGGGCGTTCCGGCTGGCCGGCATGGAGTTGCGCCGCTTCTTCCGGGGCCGGCTCACCGCGGCCGCGCTGGTCGTGCTGGCGGTGATCCCGCTGCTCTACGGCGCGCTTTATCTCTACGCGTTCTGGGATCCCTATGGCCGGCTGAACCACGTGCCGGCCGCGCTGGTCGTCGAGGATCGGCCGGCCACGGCGAGCGACGGCAGCACCGTGCACGCCGGGCAGGATCTCGCCGACGAGCTGGTGCGGCGGCAGATCTTCGACTGGCACGTCACCGACGAGCGGAGCGCCGAGCGGGGCCTGAACGACGGCGACTTCCACATCCTGCTGCGCATCCCGGCGGACTTTTCGGCCGGCCTGGTCACCGGGCCTGACCAGGACGCGCGGCCACGGGAGGCTCGGCTCGGCGTGGTCACCGACGACGCCACCAACTATCTGTCGGGGGTCTTCTCCCGCACCGCGTTCGACGAGGTCCGGGCCGCCGCATCGGCGTCCGCGGCGGCCGGCTACTTCGACCGGATGCTGATCGGGTTCACCGACCTCGAGCAGCAGACCCAGGAGGCGGCGGACGGCGCGGCCAAGCTGCGCGGCGGCGCTCAGGACGCCGAAGACGGCGCCGGGCAGCTCGCCGGGGGACTCTCCGACGCGGAAGACGGCGCGGGACGGCTCTCCGGAGGGCTCGGCACGGCGGCGAGCGGGGCGGACGACCTGGCCGCGGGGCTGGACCGGCTGAACGCCGGGGCGGCCCAGCTCGCGAACGGCACCGAGCAAGCGGCGCAGGGCGGGCGGCGGCTGGCCGGTGCGGTGGACGCGGCCGCGGACCGCATCGAGCCGGTGCTGCGGGACAACGCTGCGCTGATCGGTGACGCCGCCGGGCAGGTCGCGGACGGCGCCGACGCGCTCGCGGCGAACGTGGCGAGGCTCGATGACGCGGCGGCCGACGCGTTGCGCAGTGCCGAGCAATTGCGCTCCTATCTGGACGGGCTGCCGGACGACACCCCCGGCGTGGACGAGGCCCGGGACACCGCGGACGATCTCGTGGCGGCTGCCCGCCGGGTGCGGGCGACGATCCGGGACACCGATTTGAATCAGCTCGCCGCCCGGCTGCGCGTGGTGGCGGCGACCGCTCGGCAGGTCGCGGACGCCGCACCACATCTGGCGGACGACGTGGCTGCCGCGCGTACCCGGGTGGATGCTCTGGCCGACGGATTGACGGACCTGGCCGCCGGGGCCGGGAAGCTCGAAGCCGGCGCCGCGGCCGCTGCCGCAGGCGCGAACGACCTGCGCGGCGGGATCTATCGGCTGGCCACCGGTGCGCGACAGCTCGACGACGGCCTGGAAACGCTGGCCGGCGGGGGACAACGGCTCGCCGACGGGCTCGGCGATCTGGAGGGCGGCGCCGCGAAGCTCGCCTCGGGGCTGGCGTCGGGCGCGGACCAGATTCCGAGCTACGGCGACGACCCCTCGGCGCGGGCCGGCGTGCTCGGTGACCCGGTCGCGCTGGATCGCGCCACCCGGCACGCGGCCGGCACCTACGGCGTCGGATTCGCGCCCTACTTCCTGGCGCTGGCGCTCTGGGTCGGCGCGATGATCACCTTCATGGTGCTGAAGCCGCTGAACCGCCGGCATCTGGTCTCCGGCGCGCCCACCCATCGGGTCGCGCTGGCCGGCCTGCTGCCCGCGATGGCGGTCGGGCTGGCCCAGGCGACGCTGCTCTTCGCGGTGGTGCACTTCGGGCTGGGCCTCGACCCGGTGCATCCGATCGTGACGTGGGGGCTGCTGGCACTCGCCGCAGTCGCGTTCGCCGCGATCATGCAGCTGCTCGGCACGGCGCTCGGATCGGCCGGCCGGATCGTCGCGCTGGCCCTGCTGATGCTGCAGCTCACCTCGTCCGGCGGCACCTATCCGGTGCAGACCACGCCGTGGTTCTTCCAGGCGATTCACCCGCTGCTGCCGATGACGTACGTGGTGGACGCCCTCCGGCACGCCATCGACGGCGGTCCGGCCGGTACGGTGATGACGGGCACGCTCGCGTTGCTGGGCTACGGTGCCGGCGCCTTCGTGCCGACCCTGCTGGTGGCCCACCGAGCCCGGCGGCTGACCCCGTCGGACCTGCACCCGGAGCTGGTGATCTGAGAGGTCGATGGCAGTCGACGGACGCACTCGCAGGCGCGAGGACACCCGGCAGCGGCTCTTCGAAGCCGCCGTCGAGCTGATCGCCGAGCAGGGCTTCTCCGCCACCACGGTGGACGACATCGCCCTGCGGGCCAAGGTCGCCAAGGGCACGGTCTACTACAACTTCGCGTCCAAGTCCGCGCTGTTCGAGGAGCTGCTGCGGCACGGCATCGGGCTGCTCACCGACGATTTCCGGGCGGCGGTCGAGGGGCTGCCGCCGCGTGAAGCGGTGGCCGCGCTGGTCCGGGCCCAGCTCGAGTACATCCGGCGCTACCGGGCCTTCGCGCAGTTGCTGCTCTCCGAGATGTGGCGCACCAACCGCGAGTGGCAGCAGACCCTGGTGCTGCTGCGCGAGCAGGCGATCGGGGTGATCGCGGAGACCGTGCAGCGCGGCGTGGACGCCGGTGACCTGCCCGCCGAGCTGGACGTGCGGGTGGCGTCCTCGGCGCTGTTCGGCGTCGGGCTGGTGGTGGCGGTCGACTGGCTGGTCTTCATGCCCGAGCGCTCCATCGAGCACGTCGAGGAGTCGCTGCTCGCGATCGTCCGCCGGGTCTGAACATCACGACGGCGGTGGTGACCAGCCAGGCGACCCCCACCAGCAGCAGCAGTCTTTCGAGGGTGGCGCCCAGCCGGTTGCGCCCGGCGAACAACATGGTCAGGCCCAGTGCGCCGCCGAGCGGCACGGTCAGGAACACCGCGACCGCCGCCAGTCTGCCCAGCAGCGCGGGCCGGATCGTCCACCAGGTCGACGCCATCGCCAGAGCCAGCACGAACATGCCGACGATGCTGGCCGCGGAGTGCACCACGTCGGCGGTCGTGGTCGGCTCGAAGGGCGGCAGCGGACAGCCACCACTGCACGACACGGCCCCCGAGAGTCCGGCCAGCGCGGCGGCGACGAGCAGCAGCCATTGCCGCAGGCTCGCGCCGAGCAGGGCCACCCCCAGAGCGAGAAGCATCAGGCCCATCCGGTACGCCCCGGCGAACGGCAGACCCGCGGTGCCGGCCTCGCTCACGTACCCGTCGAGCCAGGAACCCGGCGCCGCGACGAGGGCGACCACCATGATCGTGGCGCCGGCGAGCACCGCCGTGGCGGAGGCCGCGGCGAGCAGCCGGATTCGGATCATGCGGCCATGATGACCGACGCGGATGGTCGAATGGTCGAATGGCGCGGACCGTGGTGGTGACCGGTGGCAGTTCCGGGATCGGTCTGTCCGCGGCGATCGCGCTGGCCCGGGGCGGCGACGAGGTGGTGCTGCTTGGCCGCGACCCGGGCCGGATTTCGCTTGCGGTGGCGGCGGTTCGCGAAGCCGGCGGCCGGACGCCCGCGGCCTATCGCGCGGATTTCACGGTGCTCGACGAGGTGCGGGCGGTGGGCGCCCGGGTGGCCGCCGAGCACGAGCGGATCCACGTGCTGGCGAACAACGCGGGCGCGCTGACCTCGGTGCGGCGGCGGACGGTCGACGGCTTCGACCCGACGATGCAGGCCAACCACCTGGCCGGCTTCCTGCTCAGCCACCTGCTGCTGGACCGGCTGCGGGCGGCCGCGACCCGGTCCGCGCCGGCCCGGCTGATCACCACGGCGTCGCTGGCCGAGGCGTGGGGCACGCTCGACGTCCGGCGTCCCGGACGGCGTCAGCCGGGCCGATGGCCGGCCTACGGCGCGAGCAAGCAGGCGAACATCCTCTTCACGATCGAGGCAGCCCGGCGGTGGACCGGGCTCGGCGTGGTGCCGACGTGTCTGTTCCCCGGGCTGGTGCGCAGCGGGTTCGGCACGCGCAGCCCGCTGTTCTCCGCGGCCAAGCTGGTGCCCGGCCTCTTCCAGAGCAGCGAACAGGCGGCGGACACGATGGTGTGGATGGCGACCGACCCGGCGGCGTTGGTGCCGGGCGGGTATTTCGCGTTCCGCAGCGCGTTCCCGGCCACGCCGCGGTCGACGAACCCGACGCGGGCGCGACGTCTCTGGGAGGCGAGCGCGTCCGCGGTGGACCTGCCGGCGGGTTGACCCGCGGGCCCTTTGCTCTGCACACATATACGCAACACCCCGAGCCCGCGCGAGAAGCCGGGGCTCGAGGGTCGTGCTTCCTCTGGGGAAGCAGAGCAAGCGGTCAGCTCACCAGGGAACGGCTGCGCCAGGCCGTCGCCAGGCTCGTGCGGCCGTTCGTGCGCAGCAGGGAGCCCTCGTAGAGGCGGGCGCCGATCGCCAGGAACAGCGCCGCCGCGGCGACCAGCAGGATCAGGGCGACGAACGGTTCCCACAGGGCCGCGTCGCCGTTGAAGATGCGGATCGGCATCGCCACCGGGGAGGTCAGCGGGATGTAGGACATCACCGCCATCGCCGCCGGGTTCTCGGCCAGGAAGATGGTCGCGAAGAACGGGATCATCACGATCACCTGCAGCGGCGCGGAGACGCCGGCCAGGTCCTCCTGCCGGGCGGACATCGCGCCCACCCCGGCCCAGAGCGTGGCCAGCATGACGAAGCCCAGCACGAAGAACGGCAGGAACCAGCCGATCGCCGGGCCGATCAGGCCGATCAACGCGTTTTCCACGCCGCCGATCTGCATGCCCAGGAACGCGACCACCGCGATCAGCGCGATCTGCCCGAAGGCCAGCAGCGTCATCGCGGCCACCTTGCCGATCAGCAACGCCCGCACCGGAACGCTGGACACCAGGATCTCGACGATCCGGGTCTGCTTCTCGGTGGTGACGCTCTGCGCGATCTGCAGGCCGAACGAGAACGACGTCATGAAGAACACGAAGGCCAGCGCGAACGGCACCAGGAACTGGGCGAACGGGTCGGCCTCGCTGGGTTCGAGCAGTTGCACCGGCGGCGCCGAGCTGAGCGCTCGCACCACGTCCCCGGGCGAGTCGTCCAAGGCCAGCACGCGCGGGCCGCCGACCACCGCGGCGTCCACGTCGCCGTCGCGGACCAGCTGCTCGGCCTCGGCGTCGGACGACACGGTACGCACGTCGAGCCCGGCCTGGCGCAGGGCGGCCGTCGAGTCTCCCGCGGTGGCCGACACCGCCACGCTGTCCGGGCCGCCGCCGATCAGCGTCGGGAGCACAGTGGACGCGACCGCGACCAGCAGGAAGAAGACCGTGCTGAAGATGAAGGTCTTGTCGCGCAGTTTGACGGCGATCTCACGGACGGCGACCAGACGCGCCGCGGCATAGGTGGTCACTGGGCAACCTCTCGGAAGATCTCGGTCAGGGAGGGCTGCACCGGCCCATAGGAGCGGACGGGCCCGCGCGACAGGGCGGCCCGCAGCACCGCCTGGTCGTCGTGGGCCGGGTCGAGGTCGAAGACGGCGCGCGGGCCGTCCAGGCTGACCAGCGTGACCCCGGCCTGATCGCGCAACCAGCCGGCGTCGGCCGCGACCTCGATGCTGAAGCGCGGCAGCGCATAGGTCGCGCGCAGGTCGGCACGGCTGCCGGCGGCGCGGATGATGCCGTCCGCGATGATCACCAGGTCGTCGCAGAGGCGTTCGACCAGTTCGAGCTGATGCGACGAGAAGAGCACCGGCGCGCCGGCCGCGGCCCGTTCGCGCAGCACGCCCAGCACCACCTCGACGGCCAGCGGGTCGAGGCCGCTGAACGGCTCGTCCAGCACCAGCACCTCGGGGTCGTGCACCATGGCGGCGGCGACCTGGACGCGTTGCTGGTTGCCGAGCGACAGCTTCTCGACGTGCTCCTCGGCCCGCTCGGCCAGGCCCAGCCGCTCGAGCAGCGCGGTGGTGCGGCGCCGGGCGTCGTCGCGGCTCAGCCCCTTCAACTGTCCCAAGTAGACGACCTGCTCCTGGATACTCATCTTGGGATAGAGGCCGCGTTCCTCGGGCATGTAGCCGAAGCGCTGCCGGGTCGGCCGGTCCAGCGGCGCGCCACGCCAGGTGACCTGGCCGGAGTCGGCGGCCAGCACGCCCAGCATGATGCGCATCGTGGTGGTCTTGCCGGCGCCGTTGGCCCCGACGAACCCGGTCATCCGGCCGGCGGTCACGGCGAACGAGACGTCCTTCAGCACCTGACGGTCGCCGAAACTGCGGCTCACCGAGTCGACGCTCAACACATCGGTCATGGCGTCAACGCTAGGGAACTCCGGCCGTGGAAGCGTCCGGCGCGCGAACGACGGGCAAGGTCATCCGCTAGGAGGACCCCGGGCGCACCACCCCGAGCTCGTACGCCAGCACCACCGCCTGGGTGCGATCTCGCGCGCCGAGCTTCATCAGCACCCGGCTCACGTGCGTCTTCACCGTCGTCTCGCCCAGATGCAGCCCGGCCGCGATCTCGGCGTTGGTGGCGCCGCCGGCCAGCAGCACCAGCACCTCGTGCTCGCGCGGCGTCAGGTCGTCCAGCCGGCGTCCCGCGGCGGGCGGCGATCCGGGCCGGGCGAACGCGGCGATGACCCGGCGGGTGATCTCCGGGGCCAGCAGGGCGTCGCCGCGGGCCAGCACCCGCACCGCCTCGGTCAGCGCCTCCGGGGTGCCGTTCTTGAGCAGGAAGCCGGACGCCCCGGCCTGCAACGCCTCGAACAGGTATTCGTCGCGGTCGAAGGTGGTCAGGATCAGCACCGACGGGCCGTCCTCGGCGGCGATCCGGCGGGTCGCGGTGAGCCCGTCGGTGCCGGGCATCTCCACGTCCATCAGCACCACGTCCGGCCTGAGCGTCCGGGACAGGACGACCGCCTGATCGCCGTCGGCGGCCTCGCCGACCACCTCGATGTCGTCCTCGATGTCCAGGATCACCCGGAAGCCGGTGCGGACCAGCTGGTGGTCGTCCGCGAGCAGGACCCGGATCACCGGCCCGCCCCGGTGGGCTGGGCGGGCAGCACCGGGATCTCCAGCGGGAACCGGGCTCGCACGCGGAAGCCGCCCTCGGAACGTTTGCCGGCCTCCAGCGAGCCGTCGTGCACCGCGACCCGCTCGCGCATCCCGATCAGACCCATGCCGCCCGGCGCCGGTGGGGGCGCGCCGCGGCCGTCGTCCGCCACGTCGATCTCGAGTTCGCCCGCCAGGTAACGGATCCGGATGTCCACGGTGGAAGCGTGGGCGTGCTTCAGGACGTTGGTCAGCGACTCCTGCACGATGCGATAGGCCGCCTGGGACACCGATTCGGGCAGCGGGCGCGGGTCGCCGAAGGTCGACAGGTTGGCGGTCAGGCCGGCTTCGCGCACCGGGGTGAGGAGGTCCTCGACCCGCTCCAGGCCGGCGCCGGGCAGCTCGGCCGGGGTGGTCGTGCCGTCCGAGGCGCGCAGCGCGCCGAGCATCCGGCGCAGCTCGCCGACGGCCGTTCGGGCGCTCTCCTCGACGGAGGTCAGCGCGGCCCGGGTCTTGGCCTGGTCCTTGTCCAAGGCCCTGCGGGCGGCGGACGCCTGGATGCCCATCACCGACACGTGATGCGCGACCACGTCGTGCAGTTCGCGGGCGATCCGCACCCGCTCGCCGATCACCGCGCGCTCCTCGGCCAGCTCCTGCGCCGCACGCAACTCCGCGGCCCGCACTTCGAGCTCGTGCTCGCGGCGCGCGGCCAGCCACGCGGTGCGGCCGAAGAAGATCGCGAATCCGAAGATCAGCGTGTTGACCAGCACCAGGTTGACGAGGGCGCCGAGGACCGGGCTCAGCGGGCCGCGCGAGTCCTGCACGTCCGCGAGCTCATCGAGGGAGAGCAGCCAGGACACCGCGATCCAGGCGAACATCGCGACGATGATCGCGGTGCGCACGCGGCTGCCCAGGCGCCGGCTGCGGCCCCACGCGCCGGAGGCGTAGAACGCGGCGAACAGCACGCCGCCCGCGAACTGGGTTTCCTGCCCGCCGCGCACCTGGCCGGCCAGGAAGACCGCGGAGACGACCACCAGCACGATCTGCGGGTGGGTGCGGCGCCAGATCAGCGGCAGCACGATGGCCAGCTGCCAGGCGTACTGCTCGGCGGCGGACGGCTCGAGGTGGAAGTAGAACGCGCCGACGCTGCGGACCAGGGCGACGTTGACCATCGCGCCGAGGGCCGTGGCCAGCGCGATCCAGAGGTCGATGCGGCGCTGGCGTGGCGTCGGCCCGGGCCGACGCCAGTCGTCGAGCGAGGGCGGAGACATGCCCGGGACCCTAACCGGCCTTGTCGTATTGATGGGTCTGGGTGGGGGTGTCCGCGTCGTCGTCGGCGGTGAGGGCGCCGCCGAGCTCGATGATGCGGCGGTGGGCCGCGGCCAGCCGGTCCTCCAGCGTGACGATGCGGCAGGCGGGGGTGAGGTCGATGCCCTCGTCCAGGAGTTGGCGGACGCGGACGGCGAGTTGCAGCTGGTGCCTGGAGTAGCGGCGGTGGCCGCCGCCCGAGCGCTCGGGCTCGATCAGCCCGGCTGCGCCGAGGCTGCGCAGGAACGCGGGGGTCACCCCGATCATGTCGGCCGCGCGGCCCATGGTGTACGCGGGGAAGTCCGCGTCGTCGAACGTCGTGCTCATAGTGCCTTTCGAACAAGCGAGGGGGGTCGAACAAACGAGGGGGTCGAACAAACGGGGGTGCAGACACTCCAAGGCCCCGGCGGGTAACCGGGGCCCTGGCTGTTCAGTTCTCTGTGGCTCTCACCGCTCGCGTGCCGCTAGCGGTGGGCCGGAGTGAAGGGCATCGGCTGCGATCACCTCTTGTCGGGTCGGGGACGGTGCGATTTCGCTTCGATGCGGTATCTCGTCCTCCTTAGCCAACGGAGTGTCAGTGCCACTTGCGGTGTCGGCTGTGCGTGGCCGACTCCTAGGATGTTAGGCCGATCACAAACGGATTTCTAGTATCGCCGCTGTAGATTTTTTCGACTGAGCGGGAAACAAGAGTCCTGGGTAAGGGGCGACGACGCGGGAGCGGGCGTGACCGACGGCGATGCCGTGTGAGAGAGGTGACCGCGCTCCCGCGTCGCCGCGGGTCCGGGGCCTGCCGAGGGCCCCACGCTGGGAGCCAGCGTCTGCTTGTGCCTTCGAGTCTGCCGATCACGAGCACCGCGGGCAACGCAATTAACACTGCTCATTGACGCGTGTAACACCGCAGCGAGATCATCACCCGACGGCGGTGGCCTGCGTCACAGCCGACCCCCTGGCTGAGGGAGATACATGAGCACGCAACCAGTCCCCAGCACCGACGAGGAACGTCTCGCCCAACTCGGTTATCAGCAAGAGCTGCACCGGCGGCTCTCCGGCTTCTCCAACTTCGCGGTCTCCTTCTCGATCATCTCGATCCTGGCCGGCGCGATCACGTCCTACGGCATCGCCATGACGGCCGGCGGACCGATGGCGATCACGCTCGGCTGGCTCTTCGTCGGCATCATGGTGACCTTCGTGGCGCTGGCGATGGCCGAGGTCTGTTCGGCCTATCCAACCGCGGGCGCGCTCTACTGGTGGGCAGCGGCGCTCGCCAAGAAGAACAAGCCCGCGTGGGCCTGGTTCATCGGGTGGTTCAACTTCCTGGGCGAGGTGGCGGTCACCGCGGCCATCGACTTCGGCGCGGCGATCACCACCTCGGCGTTCCTGAGCCTGGTCTTCGACATGGAGGTCACGGCCGGCCGGACCTTCCTGGTCTTCCTGGTCATCATCATCGTGCACGGCCTGCTGAACACGTTCGGCGTCAACCTGGTGCGGGTGCTCTCCGACGTGAGCGCCTGGTGGCACCTGGTCGGCGTGCTGGTCATCGTGGTGGTCCTGGCCGTGGTGCCGGACCAGCACAAGCCGATCTCCGAGGTGTTCTTCGAGGTGCAGAACGCCACCGGCTTCACCTTCGGCGGCGCGGCGGTCTACGCGGTGCTGATCGGCCTGCTGATGGCGCAGTACACGTACACCGGATATGACGCCTCGGCGCACGTGGCCGAGGAGACGCACGACGCGGCCAACGCGGCCCCCCGGGGGATCGTGCTCTCCGTCGTGGTCTCGGTGATCGCCGGCTTCTTCCTGCTGGTGGCGATCACCTGGTCGATCCAGGACTACGAGGCCGAGCGGACCACCGACCTGGGCCTGCCGCCGGCGCAGATCTTCATCGACGCGGCCGGCGACAACCTGGGCGCCTTCCTGCTCTTCATCTGCGTGGTGGCGCAGTGGTTCTGCGGCATGGCCTCGGTGACCGCGAACTCCCGGATGGCCTACGCCTTCGCCCGGGACGGCGCGCTGCCCGGCTCGCGGCTGTGGAAGCAGGTCAACCCGCGCACCGGCACGCCGACCAACTCGATCTGGCTGTGCGTCACGCTGTCCACGGTCCTGGTGGTGCCCTCGCTGGTGAACACCACGGCCTATGCGGCGGCCACCTCGATCGCGGTGATCGGGCTCTACGTCGCCTATGTCGGACCGGTGCTGCTGCGCCGGATGCTGGGCGACGAGTTCCAGCCGGGACCGTGGAACCTCGGCAAGTGGAGCGCTCCGATCGGCTGGATCGCGATCGTCTGGGTCGGCATCATCTGCGTGCTCTTCGTCCTGCCGGTGGCCGGGCCGATCGAGGCGGCGAACTTCAACTACACCATCGTCGCGGTGGTGGTCGTGCTCGGCGCCGCCACGATCTGGTGGTTCGCGAGCGCTCGCAAGTGGTTCACCGGCCCGAAGCAGAACCTGATCGAGAAGGCCGCGCACGGCGAACAGGCGCTGCCCAACGACCCGACCGTCTGACGAGAGGGAACCAAGTGGATCTCGAGGAGCTCGACGTCGCCGTGGACAACGGCAGCGTTGACACGGTGTTGCTGGCGCTGACCGACATGCAGGGGCGGTTGCAGGGCAAGCGCCTGCACGGCCGCTACTTCATGGACGAGGTGGTGCAGGGCGGCAGTGAGGGCTGCAACTACCTGCTGGCGGTGGATGTGGACATGAACACCGTCGACGGGTACGCGATGTCGTCGTGGAACTCGGGTTACGGCGATTTCGTGATGCGACCGGACTTCAGCACGTTGCGTCCGGTTCCGTGGCAGCCCGGCACCGTCATGGTCCTCGCGGATCTGGAGACGACCGGCGGCGAGCCGGTCTATGCGTCACCGAGGCAGATCCTGCGCCGCCAGCTCGACCGGCTGGCGGCGCACGGCCTGACGGCTTATGCGGGCACCGAGCTCGAGTTCGTGCTTTATCGGGACAGTTACGAGCAGGCGTGGGACAAGAACTACCGGGATCTGATCCCGGCGAATCAGTACAACGTCGACTACTCGTTGCTGGGCACGGCGCGGGTCGAGCCGTTCCTGCGGCGCATCCGCAACGAGATGTACGGCGCCGGCCTGATTCCGGAGTCCGCCAAGGGCGAGTGCAACTTCGGGCAGCACGAGATCGCGTTCCGCTATGACGAGGCGTTGAAGTGCGCCGACCATCACGTGATCTACAAGAACGGCGCGAAGGAGATCGCCGCGCAGGAGGGCATGGCGCTGACCTTCATGGCCAAGCCGAACGCCCGTGAGGGCAATTCCTGCCACATCCACTTCTCGCTGCGCGGTGAGGACGGACGCAGCGCGATGTTGGGGGACGGGCCGGCGCATCTGTCCGAGATCGGGCAGCGGGTGACGGCCGGGCTGCTGGCCACGATGCGGGAGTTCAGCCTGCTGTTCGCGCCGAACATCAATTCCTACAAGCGTTATCAGCAGGGGTCGTTCGCGCCGACCGCGTTGCGCTGGGGGGTCGACAACCGCACCTGCGCGTTGCGGATGGCCGGGCACGGGCAGGGCATGCGGGTGGAGAACCGGGTGCCGGGCGGGGACGTGAACCCCTACCTGGCGATCGCCGCGCTGGTCGCCGGGGCGCTGCACGGCATCGAGAACGAGCTGTCGCTGGAGGACGAGTTCGTCGGCAACGCGTATGACGACGCGACGGCGGAACGGGTGCCGACCACGCTGCGCGAGGCGAGCCTGCTGTGGGGGACGTCTCTGGTGGCGCTGGACGCCTTCGGCGATGACGTGGTCAAGCACTACGCGAACATGGCCACCATCGAACTGAACGCCTTCGATGCCGCCGTGACCGACTGGGAGCTGCGCCGCGGCTTCGAGCGGCTCTGACCCGAAAAGTGGTAGCCCAGCGGTGGATCCGGCGCTCGGATACACCGCTGGGCTACCACTTTTGGGGGAGGTGCGTGACAGGATCGAAGCGTGACTGAGGTGATCAACCCCGCGACGGGGAGTGTGTTCACGTCCGTACCCGAGACGGATCTGGGCGGGACCGACGCGGCGATCGAGCGGGCGCAGCAGGCCTTCGAGTCCTGGCGCAAGGTCGCCCCCGGCGACCGAGCCCGGTTGTTGCGACGCTTCGCGGCGGTGGTCGACGAGCACCTGGACGAGCTCGCCGACCTGGAGGTGCGCAACTCGGGGCACACCATCGGCAACGCCCGCTGGGAGGCCGGCAACGTCCGGGACGTGCTGAACTACTACGCGGGCGCGCCGGAACGCCTCTCCGGACGGCAGATCCCGGTGCCCGGCGGCGTCGATCTCACCTTCCACGAGCCGCTCGGCGTGATCGGCGTGATCGTGCCGTGGAACTTCCCGATGCCGATCGCCGGCTGGGGCTTCGTGCCCGCGCTGGCGGCCGGCAACACGGTGGTGCTCAAGCCGGCCGAGCTGACCCCGCTGACCGCGATCCGGCTCGGCGAGCTCGCGCTGGAGGCGGGGCTGCCGGAGGGCGTGTTCACCGTGATCCCGGGCAAGGGGAGCGTGGTCGGGCAGCGGTTCGTCACGCATCCGGCGGTGCGCAAGGTCTGCTTCACCGGCTCCACCGAGGTGGGCAAGGGGATCATGGCGGGCTGCGCCGACCAGGTGAAGCGGGTCACGCTCGAGCTCGGCGGCAAGTCGGCGAACATCGTCTTCGCGGACGCGGACCTGTCACTCGCGGCGGAGAAAGCCCCCGCCGGCGTCTTCGACAACGCCGGCCAGGACTGCTGCGCGCGGTCGCGGCTGCTGGTCCAGGATTCCGTGTACGACAAGTTCCTCGCACTGCTGGAACCGGCGGTCCGAGCCTTCCGGGTCGCGGATCCCGCTGAGGAGACCGCCGAGATGGGCCCGTTGATCTCCTCAGCACAGCGGGACAGCGTGGCGGGTTACGTGGACGGCGCGGACGTCGCCTTCACAGGCGAGGCGCCCGGCGGCGACGGCTGGTGGTTCCCGCCAACCGTGCTGCTCGCGCACTCGACCGAGGATCGGCACTGGCGCGAGGAGGTCTTCGGCCCGGTGCTCTCGGTGCTGCCGTTCCGCGACGAGGAAGAGGCGGTCCGGCTCGCCAACGACACCGAGTACGGCCTCTCCGGCAGTCTCTGGACCCGGGACGTGGGCCGTGCGCTGCGGGTGTCGCGGGCGGTGGAGACCGGCGCGTTGAGCGTCAACTCCCATTCGTCCGTGCGCTACTGGACGCCGTTCGGCGGGATGAAGCAGTCCGGCCTCGGCCGCGAGCTCGGCCCGGACGCGCTGCTCTCGTTCACCGACGTCAAGAACGTCTTCATCGCAACGGAGGACTGAGTTGGAGCGGTTGCAGGATCGGGTCGCGGTGATCACCGGGGCCGGCAGCGGGATCGGCCTGGCCACCGCCCGGCGCTTCGCCGCCGAGGGCGCCACGGTGATCTGCGCGGACATCTCCGCGGAGTCGGCCGAGAAGGCGGCCGGGGAGATCGGCGGCGAGGCCGTCGTGGTCGACGTGGGCGACGAGGATTCGGTACGCGAGCTGTTCGACGGCGTGGCCGGGCGGCACGGCCGGGTGGACATCGCCTTCAACAACGCCGGCATCTCCCCGCCGGACGACGACTCGATCCTGGTCACCGGGCTGGACGCGTGGGAGCGGGTGCTCCGGGTGAACACCACGTCGGTGTTCTTCTGCTGCAAGTACGCCATCCCGCACATGCAGCGGCAGGGCAAGGGCTCGATCATCAACACCGCGTCGTTCGTGGCGCTGCTGGGGGCGGCGACTTCGCAGATCGCGTATACGGCGAGCAAGGGCGGGGTGCTGGCGATGACCCGGGAGCTGGGCGTGCAGTTCGCCCGCGAGGGCATCCGGATCAACGCGCTGTGCCCGGGGCCGGTGGCCACGCCGCTGCTGATGGAGCTGTTCGCGAAGGATCCGGAGCGGGCCGCGCGCCGCCTGGTGCACGTGCCGATGGGCCGGTTCGCCGAGCCCGAGGAGATCGCCGCCGCGGTGGCCTTCCTGGCGAGCGACGACGCCTCGTTCATGACCGCGTCACAGTTCGTCGTCGATGGAGGTATCACCGGGGCGTATGTGACGCCTCTGTAAGAGTGTTTAGGTCTGGTTGTGGTGGGAAGGACCTTGACACGCCCAGTTCCTATGGGTGCAGGGGTCGTATCCCCGTTGGCACGAGCGCCGGACCGCCGTGCTAGCGGGTGAGGACCTGGCACGCGGCGCCGTCCTTTTGTTGAAGGCGGCGCCGCGTACTACGTGTGGTACTTGATCCGAAACAGCACTTGGTTACGGTGAACTATGCGGCCGATCATCGGCATCACCACATACGTGGAGTCCGCGTCGTGGGGGGTCTGGCAGGACCTGCCGACGACGCTGATCCCGCACGCGTACACCGAGGCGGTGACCCGGGCCGGTGGGCGGGCGGTGCTGCTGCCGCCGGACGACGCGGACACCGACGTCCTGCGTACCCTCGACGGTTTGGTGCTCTCCGGCGGAGCCGATCTCCGCCCGGCCGACTATGGCGCCGACGCCGATCCACACACCGTGACCCGCCCCGACCGCGACGCCGCGGAGATGCCGCTGACTCGCGCGGCCCTCGCCGCTGACCTGCCGATCCTGGGCGTCTGCCGCGGCATGCAACTGCTGGTGGTGGCGGCCGGCGGCACGTTGCACCAGCACCTGCCGGACGTGCTCGGCCACGAGAAGCACCGGCCGGCCCCGGCCGTCTACGGCTCGCACGACGCCAAGTTCGAGCCGGGCAGCCGGATCGCCGCGCTGATGGGCGACGACCGCGAGATCCACTGCTTCCACCACCAGGGCGTCGCCGACCCGGGCACGCTGACCGTCACCGGGTGGGCCGAGGACGGGCTCCCCGAAGCGGTCGAAGATCCGGCACGGCGTTTCGTCCTCGGCGTCCAGTGGCATCCCGAATTGCACCGGGACGCGAGATTGTTCGGCGCGCTGGTTTCGTCCGCGGCCGGGTCGTCGCGCCGATAGAGGCCGATAGAGAGCGAAGAGCGAGGAACGGAGGACCGCACCACATGCGCAGGCCCCTTATCGGACTCACCGCATACGCCCAGCACGTGACCTACGGCGGCAACGACCTGATGGCCGGCATGCTCCCGATGACCTACGTCCGGGCCGTGCACGCCACCGGCGGACGCGCGGTGCTGATCACCCCGGACGACCCCGACCCCGACGTGCTCGAGTCGCTGGACGGCATCATGTTCTCCGGCGGCGGCGACGTCGACCCGAAGCACTGGGGCGCCGAGCCGCACCCGGCGATCGACGTCGACGAGGCGCGCGACCACGCCGAGCTGATGCTCATGCGGGCGGCGCTGGAGATGGACCTGCCGACCCTGGGCGTGTGCCGGGGCATGCAGGTGATGGCCGTGGTCGCCGGCGGTTCGCTGCACCAGCACCTGCCCGACCTGATCGGCCACGACCGGCACCGCGCCGCTCCGGGCACCGACCCGCTGGCCGCCGAAGCCTCGGCGTACGGCCGGCACGACGTGGTGATCAAGACCGGCTCGCAGGCGCACGCGCTGCTCGGCCAGCGGCTGACCGTCAACTCGTTCCACCACCAGGGCGTCGACGACCCGGGCTCGTTCGTGGCCACCGGCTGGTGCCCGGACGACCGGGTGATCGAGGTCATCGAGCACCCCGAGCTGACCTTCGCGCTGGGCGTGCAGTGGCATCCCGAGCGCACCGGCGACCTCCGGGTCTTCGCCGCGCTGGCCGAGGCGGCCGCCGTGCGGTCCGGTCTCGCCCGTCCGGCGCTGGCGGCCTGACCACTTCGATTGCGACCATGAGCCGATGAAGGTGCACGAGAACATCGACGGCCGGCTTCGTGAGTTCATCCTCGGACAACCCATGTTCTTCGTCGCCACCGCGGCCGCCGAGGGCCGCGTCAACGTGTCACCCAAGGGCATGACCGGCACCTTCGCGGTGCTCGGCCCGCTGCGGGTGGCCTATCTCGACTATCACGGCAGCGGCGCGGAGACGATCGCGCACCTGCGCGCCGACGGCCGGATCACGCTGATGTTCTGCGCCTTCGCCGGGCCGCCGAACATCGTCCGGCTGCACGGCACCGGCCGGGCCATCCCGATCACCGACCCGGAGTACGCCGAGATGCTGCCGAACTTCATCGCCCCGCCGGACACCCACGGCGCCCGCTCGATCATCGACGTGCGGGTCGACCGGGTCAGCGACTCGTGCGGCTACGCCGTGCCGCTGATGGAGGTCATCGGCGAGCGTGACCTGCTGATCCGGTCGCACGCCCGGCGCGACGACACGCAGCTGGCCGAATACCGCCGGGTGAAGAACGCGACCAGCATCGACGGGCTGCCGGTCTTCGAGTAGCAGATCTCGAGCGGTACGCCGCGCGCGGCGGTGTTACCGTGCAGAACCGAGGCGACCGGGAGGAGTGCGCGTGGGCTCGAGCGAGGCGCTGCCGCCACGGCTGCGCACAGCGTTCGAGCGTGGCGGCGAGATGGGTCGCCGGATGCGCGAGTTCGACTGGTCGACCTCGCCGCTGGGCCCGCCCGAGCGGTGGTCGCCGGAGCTGCAGAGTGCCACCGCGACCATGCTGGCCTCCCGGGCGCAGATCGTCATCTTCTACGGGCCGCAGTACTGCGCTCTCTACAACGACGCGTACATCGCCGCGATGGGTGGGAAGCACCCCGCATTTCTGGGCCGGCCGGGCGCGGAGCTGTGGGCCGAGACCTGGGGTGTGCTGCAGGAGCTGTTCGAGGGCGTGGTCCGCGACGACGAGTCGTTCTGGGCCGCCGACCACCCCTTCCAGCTCGAGCGGCACGGCTTCCTCGAGGAGACGTACTTCGATATCTCGTACGACCCGATCCGCGGCACCGACGGGTCGGTCGAGGGGATCATCTGCATCGTCACCGACACCACCCGCCGGGTGCTCAACGAGCGCCGGCTGCGCACCCTGAGCGCGCTCGGCCGCCGGCTCGCCGACCACGAGGACCAGGCCGGGCTGGGCGCGCAGGTCACCCAGGTGCTCGCCGAGGACGCCGCGGACGTGCCGTTCGCCGCGCTCTGGCTGGACGACCCGGCGGACGGCGGCGAGCTGACGGCGGCCGGCTCGACCGGCGCGGTGGCCGAGCCGCTGAGCGGGATGCGGGCGGCGGACCGCGAGATCGTGGCCGGCGTGCTGCGGTCGGGCCGGCCCGGGCGGATCCCGATCGCCGCGGTGTGCGACCCGCCCGCGACCGCCGCCGACGAGGCGCTGGTGCTGCCGATCGGGCTGGGCACCGGCAACGCCGGGGTGCTGATCGTCGGGGTGAGCCGGCATCTGGCGATGGACCGCGACTACGGCGACTTCCTCGACCTGGCGACCGCGCAGATCTCCCGGGCGGTGGCCAACCATCGGGCCTTTGAGCAGGAGCGCCGCCGGGCCGCGGAACTGGCCGCACTGGACGCGGCGAAGACGAACTTCTTCTCGAACGTCAGCCACGAGTTCCGCACCCCGCTGACCCTGATCCTGGGCCCACTCGAGGAGCTGCTCTCCGGTTCCCTCGGCCCGGAGCTGACCGACCGGCTGCAGCTGATGCACCGCAACGGGTTGCGCCTGCTCAAGCTGGTCAACACGGTGCTGGACTTCTCGCGGCTGGAGTCCGGGCGGATGCGCGCCGAATACCGCCCGACCGACCTGGCCGGCTACACCACGCGGCTGGCCGGCACCTTCCGCGCGGCGACCGAGCAGGCCGGGCTGCGGCTCACCGTCGAGACCCCGCCGCTGCCCGCGCCGGTGCACGTGGACCGTGAGATGTGGGAGAAGATCGTCTTCAACCTGCTCTCCAACGCGATCAAGTTCACCCGGTCGGGCGGCATCACGGTGACCATGACGGCGACCGGCGGCGAGGCGGTGCTGACCGTCGCGGACACCGGGGTCGGCATCCCGGCCGACGAGCTCGGCAAGCTCTTCGACCGTTTCCACCGGGTCACCAGCACCTGGTCGCGCAGCCACGAGGGCACCGGCATCGGCCTGGCCCTGGTGCGTGAGCTGGCCGAGCTGCACGGCGGCTCCGCCTCCGCACAGAGCGAGGTGGGTCGCGGCAGCGTCTTCACCGTCCGGCTTCCCCTGGGTACGGACCACCTGCCGCCCGATCGCCTGGTGCCCGACGACCGGATGATCGGCGAGGAACTGGAGCCCCGGCTCTATGTCGAGGAGGCCCACTGGCGGTCCGGCGAGCCGGCTTCGGAGCCGCACCACGTGGGCGCCGTCCAGGGCGCGCGGCCGGGCCGGATCCTGCTCGCCGACGACAACACCGACCTGCGGGACCACGTTTCCCGGCTGCTGCAGCCCTTCTTCGACGTGACCGCGGTGGCCGACGGGCTGGAGGCGCTCGAAGCCGCGCTGAGCGAGCGGTTCGACCTGGTGCTGACCGACGTGATGATGCCGCGCCTGGACGGCTTCGGGCTGATCGAGGCGCTGCGCGCGGACGAGCGCACCCGGGACGTGCCGATCGTGGTGCTCTCCGCCCGGGCCGGCGAGGAGGCGTCCGTCGAGGGCCTCACCGCGGGCGCCGACGACTACCTGGTCAAGCCCTTCTCCGCCAAGGACCTCACCGCGCGGGTGCGCACCAACCTCGAACTGGGCCAGGTCCGCCGGCAGATCATCTCCCGACTGCGCGGCCTGGTCGACGCGGCCGCCGCGGTGAACACGGTGAGCACCACCGCCGAGGTGCTCGACGTGGCCGCCCGGCACGTCCGCGCGATGACCTCCGCGGGCCGGGTCGTGCTGACCGCACCGGGCGGCGTCCGCGCCGAGGTCGACGGCGGCGCCGCGCCGGACGCCCGGCCGGTCTCGGTGCTGCCGCTGCTGGACACGGCCGGCAACGAGCGCGGCGAGCTCAGCGTCTGGGAGGGCTCGGACGGCGTCCCCGAGCCGGCGCTGCTCACCCAGCTGGCCCGGCTGATCGGGCTGCGGCTGGAGAACGCCCGGCTCTACGAGGCCGAGCACCGGATCGCCAGCACCCTGCAGCACAGCCTGCTGCCCGCCTCGCTGCCGCGGATACCCGGCGCGATGGTGGCCGCGCGCTACCTGCCCGGCAGCAGCGAGGCCGACGTCGGCGGCGACTGGTACGACGTGATCCCGGCCGGCGACCGCCTGTTCCTGGTGATCGGCGACGTGGTCGGCAAGGGCGTGCAGGCGGCGGCCGGAATGGGCCAGCTGCGCAACGCGCTGCGGGCGTACATCCTGGAGGGTTTCGGCTGCGGGGAGAGCCTGACCCGCCTCAACCGCCTGGTGCACAACCTGGGCCGGCGGCAGTTCGCCACCGTGGTGTGCGTCAGCTTCGACCCGCGCAGCCGGCTGCTCAGCTACTCGTCGGCGGGGCACCCGTCCCCGGTGGTGGCCGATCGGGGCGAGGAGGGCACGTTCCTCTACCCGGCCGCGATGGGCCCGCCGATCGGCGCGCTGGCCGATGTCGACTACCCGACCCGCGAGGTCGAGCTGGCCGCCGACAGCCGATTGCTGCTCTACACCGACGGGCTGGTCGAGGATCGCGACCGCGGCATCGACAGCGGGCTGGCCGACCTGATCGTCGACGTGGCGAAGCCGTCCGAGCACATCGAGGATCTGCTCGACACGCTGCTGAGCAAGGCCTCCCAGCAGACCCGGCGGGACGACATCGCGCTGCTCGCGTTGCAGGTCACCGAGCCGCGCGAGTTCGTGCTGCGGCTGCCCGCCGACCCGACCCGGCTGAGCGTGCTGCGCCGCCGGCTGGACGACTTCCTGATCGCGCACGAGGTGCCGGATGCGGACGTCTTCGACCTGACCGTGGCGGTCTCCGAGGCGGCGGCGAACGCGATCGAGCACCCGGTCGACCCGGCCGAGGCGGCGATCACCGTGGAGGCGTCGCTGGACGACGACGCGGTCACCGTCACGGTGCGGGACACCGGGCGGTGGCGACCGTCGACGGGCCCGGGATTCCGGGGCCGAGGACTGGCCCTGATCGGCGCGTTGTCGGACATGTCCGTCACCCGATCGGACACCGGCACGTCAGTGACGCTGCGCCGGGTCGTTACCCGGCCGTCTTGACCCAGGGCTGGCCGGACAGCCCGGAGATGTCCAGCACGCGCAGCACCTGCGGCGAGGTCACCACCTCGAGGCCGTCCCGGTAGTGCTCGCTCAGCCGGATCAGCGCCTGGATGGCCGCCGAGTCGAAGAACGTCACCGCGGTCAGGTCGAGGGTGGCGGCGCGCACCCCGTCCGGGGTGGCTTCGCGGAACATCGAGTCCGCCGTCGACATGTCCACCTCGCCGGTCACCACGACCATGACGCGATCGCCGGAGACCTCGCCCGTGGCGGTGAAGATGCCGAGACCGTCTTGATCCACGGATGCACGATGACACAGCGTCCGGAGGGCGGCAACAACCGGTTCAATGTGGGCAACCGACCTGTTATGTGACGGGCGCCGAGGTGTGCCGGTGCCCCGCGGATCCGGCGATAGGCTGGGGTGATGAGTGTTCGTGCCCCCCTCGTCCCGGGGAAGCAGACACCGTGGCGCACGGTGCCCGGGCAGATCGTCAAACCGGAATATGTGGGTAAAGAGCGCCCGAAAGAGTGGCGTGGCTCGCACGTGCAGACCGCGGAGACGATCGACAAGATGCGCCTGGCCGGCCGGCTCGCCGCGCAGGCCACCCAGCTCGCCGGTGAGCACTGCAAGCCGGGGGTGACCACCGACGAGGTCGACCGGGTGGTGCACGAGTTCCTGACCGACCACGGCGCCTACCCGTCGACGCTGGGCTACAAGGGCTTCCCGAAATCGTGCTGCACGTCGCTGAACGAGGTGATCTGCCACGGCATCCCGGACAGCACGGTGATCGAGGACGGCGACATCGTCAACGTCGACGTCACGGCATACATCGGCGGGGTGCACGGGGACACCGACGCGACGTTCTGCGTGGGCGACGTGTCCGAGGAGGCGCGGCTGCTGGTCGAGCGCACCCACGAGGCGATGATGCGCGGCATCCGCGCGGTCGCGCCGGGCCGCCCGATCAACGCCATCGGCCGCGTCATCGAGTCCTACGCGCGCCGGTTCGGTTACGGCGTGGTGCGCGACTTCACCGGCCACGGCATCCACGAGATCTTCCACTCGGGGCTCTACATCCCGCACTACGACAACCCGCGGCTGGACACGATCATGGAGCCCGGGATGACGTTCACCATCGAGCCGATGATCACGCTGGGCACCCACGAGTGGGAAATGTGGTCCGATAACTGGACCGTCGTCACCAAGGACCGCAGGTGGACGGCCCAGTTCGAGCACACGCTCGTGGTGACCGAGGACGGTTCCGAGATTCTCACCCTGCCGTGACCGCCGTCGCCTCGCATCATCACGCGGATGTCTCCGGCGGTGGGTTGCGGGCTGCCACGTTCGGCGCGATGGACGGGCTGGTCACCAACATCGCCCTGATCGCCGGGGTGGGCGGCGGCGGGGCGGGCACCCGCACGCTGATCCTGGCCGGGGTGGCCGGCCTGGTGGCGGGCGCGATCTCGATGGGCATCGGCGAGTGGACCAGCGTGCGCACCTCCAACGAGCAGGTCGCCGCCGAGCTGGCCAAGGAGCTGCGCGAGCTGCGTCGCAACCCGGAGGGCGAGGCGGACGAGCTGGTCGAGATGTGGACCGCCCGCGGCCTGCCGGTCGGCCTCGCGCGCCAGGTCGCCGACGTCCTGAAGGATCGGCCGGAGCAGGCGCTGCGGGTGCACGCGCAGGAGGAGCTCGGCGTGGTGCCGGACGAGCTGCCGAGCCCGTGGACGGCGGGATGGTCCTCGTTCGTGTGCTTCGCGCTGGGCGCCCTGGTGCCGCTGCTGCCCTACCTGTTCGGGCTGGACAGCCTGTGGATCGCGCTGGGCGTCGGCGGCGCCGGGCTGTTCGCGGCGGGCGCCGTGGTGGCCCGCTTCACCCGGCGGTCGTGGCTGCTCAGCGGGCTGCGGCAGCTCCTGCTGGGCGCGCTGGCGGCGGCCGTGACCTATGGGGTCGGCCTGCTCATCGGCCTGTGAGCGGGTTTGCGCGGGCTCATTGGTCGAACAGGTCTTTGAGCGTGCCGTCGACCGGGCGGCCGCGGGCGGTCAGGTCCTCGGCCTGGGCCTTGAGCACCGCCGCCAGCTCGGTCATGTCGGCGCCGGCCAGGCCGGTTCGTTTGACCGCGTCGGCGCGGTTGCGGAAATAGGTGCGGCTGAGCAGGCCGGTCACCATCGCGGCGTGCAGGCGGGCTTCGGCGATCAGCACCAGGGCGGTGTCGGTCTCGTACCACTCGGCGAGCCGGACCGCCCGGGAGAGCGCGGCGGACGCGACGCACCAGTTGCGCCGGGCCAGGCCGGTGAACTCGCCCGGCCGGGTCTCGGCCAGCTTGCCCAGGTGGGCGTCGCGCTGGGCGGCGAACCAGCCGTGCGGGTCGAACAGCGACTTGGCGCTGACATAGCGGTCCGCGACCAGCGGCCAGCGCGGGGTCAGCTCGCGGGCCCGGCGCATTCCCTCCTCGGCGTTCACCACGGTCAGATCGACCAGGATGCCGTCCACCTTGCGCAGCGCCGGGCGCGGGCCGTTCTGCCGGTAGGTCACCACGGTCATGTTGAGGTCGCTGCCGTCGGTGTCGTCGCCGTGCGCGAGGGAGCCGTGCACGCCGATCGCGCGCACCTCGGCCGACCATCGGGTCTGGATCACGTCGCGCAGGCGGACGGCCAGGTAGCCCCGCGGATTCGCGACGTCGATCTCGTCCTGCGTCACCCGAACATTGTCGGGCATTCATGTTTCCCGCGCGGCCTCGGCTTGCTTACGGTTTTCCCGCTTACGGCTTTCCGGCTCTCCCGCTCACGGTCTTCCCGGAAAGGCCAGGGTCACCGGGGTGACGCCGGCCTTCTTGCGCCAGCGGGTGGCCATCACCGCGGTGGCGGCCAGCGCGCTCAGCGAGGTGGACCGATCGGCGCCGGTGGTCTCCGGCAGCGTCGCCCGCCAGGCCTGGGCCACCCCGTCCTCGATCTGGATGGCCAGCTTGAGCGCGCTCGCCCGGTCGGTCACCGGGAACGGCAGGTCGTAACCGGCCGGCGCCGGGGCCGCGCTGGCCTGGAGCTGATCGAGGCGGCCGACCAACAGGTCGCGGCGCCCGCGGTGGTCGGCCTCGGCGGTCCGGGCCAGGTCGCGGTCGCTCCCGCTGAGATGGACCCCGAGCAATCCGTACGCATAGATCGCCGCTTCTTCCGCCGACAGCGCCTCGCCGATGCTCATCGCAGCGCCTCGACGTGCGTCGCGCGGCAGGCGGCGACCGAGCCCAGCAGCAGCACTCGGTCGGTGGGCGCGGTGCGGGCCGACGTGACGGCCGTGCGCTGGGCGCTCTGCGTGGCGGTCCGCAGCTCGGCGACGGTGCCGGCCACCGCGGCGGCGCTCGCGCTCGGCGCCGCCGACGGCTCGGCGGCGCCGATCAGCCGGGCCAGCTCGGTGGCGTGCGCGCGATGATCTTCACCCAGGGGGGTGAGCCGGGCGGCCAGGTCGGGTTGGGCGACGGCCAGGCGGTCGCACATCGCGGCGAGCGCGCGGGCCTCGTCGAGCACGGGCTGCATCGGGTCGGGCTCGGGGATCGGGGCGGGGTCACTGCGGAAAAGTCCACAACCGGTCAGCGCCGCGCCACTCAAGGTCATGCCCGCGGCCGTGCCCAGCACACGCCGCCTGTCCCACGTCCCCACGGCGAACAGTCAACACCATCGACACCACCTTTCCGGACCCCGCCATTGACCAGCGCATGGTGGAGATTCGGCCCGGCGGCGGCGGGGCCCCGCGAAGGGCGCGTTACGCTCTGCGCAGCCGCCGGGGGTTATCGGCCCGGCGGCATGCCGGTGTTCCCGGCGACGGAAGGAAGGGGTGGGTAACGATGACGCAGCGTGGTCGCGCCGGCGCTCGTCCCGGTCATCGCCGCCCTGGTGGCCGCGATCGTGACGCCGCCGCCGAGCAGCGTCCCCCGGGCGCCCCGCGGATCGATCTGGCCGCCGCCAAGGCCCGGGTGATCGCCGTGATCGAGCCGGTGATCGCCAAGGCCGGTTACGACCTGGAGGACCTCACCATCTCGCGAGCCGGCCGCCGGCACGTGCTGCGGGTCATGGTGGACACCGACGGGGGAATCAATCTGGACGACGTCGCGGTCGTCTCGCGGGAGATCTCCGACGCGCTGGACGCCGCCGAGGAGTCCGGCGCCGAGGTGCTGGCCGGCGAATACCAGCTCGAGGTCGGCTCGCCCGGCGTGGACCGGCCGCTGACCGAGCCCCGGCACTGGCGGCGCAACGTCGGCCGCCTGGTCGCCGTGAACGGTTTGACCGGCCGCGTGACCGCGGCCGACGAGCAGGGCATCGTGCTCGACGACCGCGAGATCGCCTATCCGGAGCTCGGCCCCGGCAAGGTGCAGATCGAGTTCAAGCGGCTGGACGAGGCGGTTTTCGAGGGCGACGACGAGCCCGACGACGAGGACGACATTGAAGGGGAGGGCGAGGACAAGTGAACATCGACCTCGCGGCGCTGCGCGCCCTGGAGCGCGAGCGGGAGATCCCGTTCGACACGATCCTCGCGGCGATCGAGACCGCGCTGCTGACCGCATACCGCCACACCGACGGCGCGGAGAGCCACGCCCGGGTGGAGATCGACCGGAAGAACGGCGCCGCGCTGGTCTTCGCCCAGGAGATGGACGACGACGGCACGGTGGTCCGGGAGTGGGACGACACGCCGCACGACTTCGGCCGGATCGCCGCGATGACCGCCAAGCAGGTGATCCTGCAGCGGCTGCGGGAGGCGACCGACGAGGCCCACTTCGGGGAATATGCGGGCCGCGACGGTGACCTGGTCACCGGGGTGGTGCAGGCCGACGCCGCCCGGGCCGAGAAGGGCATCATTATCGTCGACCTGGGCAAGCTCGAGGCGGTGCTGCCGCAGTCCGAGCAGGTGCCCGGCGAGACCTATGAGCACGGCGCCCGGATCCGGTGCATCGTGGTGCACGTGGTGAAGGGCTTCCGCGGCCCGCAGATCACGTTGTCCCGCTCGCACCCCGCGCTGGTCAAGAAGCTGTTCGCGCTCGAGGTGCCGGAGATCGCGGACGGCACCGTGGAGATCGCGGCGATCGCACGTGAGGCAGGTCACCGCACCAAGATCGCTGTCCGCTCGACGGTGCCCGGGGTGAACGCCAAGGGCGCCTGCATCGGGCCGATGGGCCAGCGGGTGCGCGCGGTGATGAGCGAGCTGCACGGTGAGAAGATCGACATCATCGACTGGTCGGACGACCCGGCCCAGTTCGTCGGCTACGCGCTCTCCCCGGCCAAGGCACTGCGGGTCGAGGTGGTCGACGCGGCCACCCGCACCGCCCGGGTGACCGTGCCCGACTTCCAGTTGTCCCTGGCCATCGGGCGTGAGGGGCAAAATGCCAGGCTCGCCGCCCGGCTCACCGGCTGGCGCATCGACATCAAGCCGGACAACGAGCCGGCCGATGTCACGGAGCACGATGCGGCCGAAGCCGGAAGCTGACCGAATACGCGCAGCCGAAGGCGGAGGAGTAGACTCGTCGGTGGCTGGGCCGACACGCACCTGTGTCGGTTGTCGCTCACGCGTCCCAGCCACTGTGTTGGTGCGGTTCGTCGCCGTTGAGGTGGAGGGTTCCCTCCGGCTTCAGCCCGATCCGAGCCGCCGACTGCCGGGCCGGGGAGCGCACTTGCATCCCGATCCGGCCTGCTTCGCGCTGGCGGAGCGGCGTCGTGCCTTCGGGCGCGCGCTGCGCCTTTCTGGTGTTGCTGACACCGGACTGCTGGCCGAGCACATCCGAGCGGTCTCTCAGCCGCCCGGAGCCATCCATGGTGGGGCTTTGGAGCCCCACCCGGACCAGCAAGGTAGGACGACCGACATGAGCACACGATGAAGTCCCTGAAATGACAAGGCTTCTAGTGCACGAGTGAGGTCGCTGCGGGTGCTGCTCGCACGACCTCGAAGTGAGGAGTGCAGTGCCAGGTAAGGCCCGCGTACACGAGCTCGCGAAGGAGCTCGGGGTCGACAGCAAAACCGTTCTCGCCAAGCTCAAAGAGATGGGCGAGTTCGTCAAGTCCGCATCCAGCACCGTCGAGGCTCCCGTGGCCCGGCGGCTCCGTGGTGCTCTCGAAACTTCCAACGGCAGCAGCGCTCCGGCGCCGGCTGCGACCCCGAGCGCGCCCAGGATCCCATCGACGACCGCGCGGCCCACGCCGCCACGTCGTCCCACCGCCCCGGCCTCGGAAGCGCCCGCGAGCGCTCCGTCCTCCCCGGCGGCACCCAACCCGGGCCCGATGTCCCGGCCCCGGCCGGGCCCCGCGGCCCGTCCCGGTCCGACTCCGGGTCCGATCGCCAAGCCGGCCAGTGCGCACGACATCGAGGTGGCGGCCGCTGAGGCGCGCGCCTCAGCGCTGAAGGCCGAGCAGGAAGCCGCCGTCAAGGCGGCCCAGGCCGCGCGGACGCGCGACGCCGAGCGCCGGGCGGCCCAGCCGCCGGCGACCGACGGCACCCGTCCCCGTCCGCCGGGTCCCGGCACGGTTCCGCCGCGCCCGGGTTCGCCCGCGGCCGGTCGTCCCGGTCCGGGTGGCGCCCCCACGGGTCGTCCCGGCCCCGGTGGCAACGCCCCGCGCCCGCCGGCGCGTGGTCCCGGCAACAACCCGTTCGGCGTTTCCCAGGGTGGCGGTCGTCCGTCTCCCAACGCCATGCCGCGCCCCAACCAGGCCGGCATGCCGCCGCGGCCGAGCCCTGCCTCGATGCCGCCGCGGCCCAGTCCCGCGTCCATGCCCTCGCAGCGCCCCGCCGGTCCCGGCGGCGGTCGTGGCGGTCCCGGCGGCGGCGCAGGCCGTCCCGGCGGTCCCGGCGCCGGTCGTGGCGGTCCCGGTGGTGGCGGCGGCGGTGGCTTCCGTCCCGGTGGCGGCGGCGGTGCTGCCGGTGGCGGCTTCCGTCCCGGTGGTGGCGGCGGCGCCGGTGGTGGCGGCGGTTACCGTGGCGGCCCTGGTGGCGGCGGCGGTGGCGGTGGCTACCGCGGCGGTCCCGGTGGCGGTGGCGCACCGGCCGGTGGCGGCGCTCCCGGACGTCCGGGTGGCGGCGGTCGCGGTCGTGGCGGTGGCGCCGCGGGTGCGTTCGGTCGTCCCGGTGGACGTCCGACCCGTGGCCGGAAGTCGAAGAAGCAGCGGCGTCAGGAGTTCGACAACCTGTCGGCCCCGGCGATGAGCTCGGGCGCACCGCGCGGTCAGGGTCAGGAGATCCGGCTGTCGCGTGGCGCTTCGCTCTCCGACTTCGCCGACAAGATCAACGCCAACCCCGGCTCGCTGGTCCAGGAGATGTTCAACCTGGGCGAGATGGTGACCGCCACGCAGTCGGTGTCCGACGACACCCTGCTGCTGCTCGGCGAGCACCTGGGCTTCACCGTGGTGATCGTCAGCCCGGAGGACGAGGATCGCGAGCTGCTCGCGCAGTTCAACATCGACCTCGACGCCGAGGTGGACGTGGACCGGCTGGTCACCCGGCCGCCGGTGGTGACCGTCATGGGTCACGTCGACCACGGTAAGACCAAGCTGCTGGACGCGATCCGCAAGACCAACGTGATGGGCGGCGAGGCGGGTGGCATCACCCAGCACATCGGCGCCTACCAGGTCACCGTGCCGCATCAGGGCGAGGAGCGGGCGATCACGTTCCTGGACACCCCGGGTCACGAGGCGTTCACCGCCATGCGTGCCCGCGGCGCCCAGGTGACGGACATCGTCATCCTCGTGGTCGCGGCCGACGACGGCGTGATGCCGCAGACGGTCGAGGCGTTGAACCACGCCAAGGCCGCCGAGGTGCCGATCGTGGTGGCGGTCAACAAGGTCGACAAGCCGGACGCCAACCCGGACAAGGTCCGTCAGCAGTTGACGGACTACGGCCTGCTCGCCGAGGAATACGGCGGTGAGACGATGTTCGTCAACGTCGCGGCCAAGCCCGGCATCGGCATCGACGAGCTGCTCGAGGCGGTCCTGCTGACCGCGGACGCGGCACTGGAGCTGACCGCTCCGGTGGACGGCCCGGCACAGGGTGTCGCGGTCGAGGCCCACCTGGACAAGGGTCGTGGCGCAGTCGCCACCGTCCTGGTGCAGAAGGGCACGCTGCGGGCCGGCGACTCGATCGTGGCGGGCGGCGCGCACGGTCGCGTCCGCGCCATGCTCGACGAAAACGGTCAGAACGTGGCCGAGGCGGGCCCGGCTCGGCCGGTGCTGGTCCTGGGTCTGACGTCGGTGCCCAGCGCCGGCGACACGTTCCTGGCCGCCGAGGACGACCGCACCGTGCGGCAGATCGCCGAGCAGCGGCAGGCTCGCCGTCGTGCGGCGACCTTCGCCAACTCGCGTCGCGGCCGCACGCTCGAGGACCTGGTCAACGAGCTCAAGGAGGGCGAGAAGGCGTCGCTCACCCTGGTGCTCAAGGGCGATGGCTCCGGTTCCGTCGAGGCTCTCGAGGACGCGCTCTTCAAGATCGATATTCCGGACGAGGTGCAGCTCAAGGTCATCCACCGCGGTGTCGGTGCGATCACCGAGAGCGACGTGAACCTGGCCTCGGCGTCCTCGGACGCCACCGCCACGATCATCGGCTTCAACGTCCGGGCCTCGAACAAGGTCAAGGAGCTGGCCGACCGGGCCGGCGTGGAGATCCGCTACTACAGCGTCATCTACCAGGCCATCGAGGAGATCGAGGCGGCCCTCAAGGGCATGCTCAAGCCGGAGTTCGAAGAGGTCGAGCTGGGCACGGCGGAGATCCGCGAGGTCTTCCGCTCGTCCAAGATCGGACTCATCGCCGGCTGTCTGGTCCGCAGCGGTGTCATCCGGCGCAACACCAAGGCCCGCGTCCTGCGGGACGGCGTGGTCGTGGCGCAGGATGTCACGATCAGCTCGCTCAAGCGGTTCAAGGACGACGCGACCGAGGTCCGCGAGGGCTTCGAGTGCGGTTTGACCTTCACCGGCTTCGGCACGCCGCAGACCGGTGATGTGATCGAGACCTTCGAGATGCGCGAGAAGCCGCGCGCCTAGTCGGTTCGGTAATGCAGAGCGGCCCCCGAGCTTTCGCTCGGGGGCCGCTTTTGTCAGGCCGCTTTTCGGGCCACCACGATGTCGCGCTCGATCGACTGGTCCACGCGGTGTGCCAGGTCCTCGTGCGGGACGATCTCCAGGTCGTGCGCCGTCAGGATGTCCTCGGCGTACGCCCGCTTGGCGACCTTGAGGTTCCAGGACAGGCCGATCGCGCCGCCCGGGCGCAGCAGCGGCAGCCACTGGGGGACGGCCCGCTCCAGCAGGTCGAGCGGGCGCCGGTTGAGGCCGCCCTCGTCGTCGTAGCTGCCGTGGGACACGCCGTAGGGCAGGTCGGCGACCAGGACGTCGGCGACGCGGGGGCGGATCAGGCCGTCCAGCTGGGTGGTGTCGGTGTTCAGCACAGTGATCTTCTGAATGGCGCCGGACTTGTGATCGTCCTTCGTCGCGGCGAGGGTGATCTCCAGGCGGCGGGCGGCCTTGCGGCCCTGCCGGCGGACCGGCACGAGCTCCGCCGAGTGCTTCAGGCGCTTGCGCTTCAGCCAGGTCTGCAGGAACAACTTGTACGCCTCGACATCCTTGCCGTCGATCTCCACGCCCAGGCCGTCGTGGCCGTACATCAGGGCCTGGTTGAGGGTTGTGCCGCGACCGCAGAGCGGGTCCAGGACGGTCAGGCCGCCGTCCAGCATGCGCGGGGCGGACGCCGAGGCCAGCAGGGTGAGGTTGAGGACCAGCTTGGTGAACTGCTCGTTGGTCTTGCCGGCGTATTTCGGAATGGTGATCAGGTCGCTGTCGTAGCGGGCCAGCGGGCTGATCGGCACCGGGCGCAGCAGATCGTCGTCGACCCGCTCGTCGTCGTTCACCCGCTCGAACAGGGCGAAGGCGGAGGACATGTTGGCCAGGTGGGCGACGTCGCGCTCGGTGAGGTCGCCGTCGAACCCGAGATATTCGACACCGCCGATGCGGACCGGCTCGGCGGCGCCGATGGGTGCGGACAGGACGCGGTTGAAGGCGCTGAGTTCCGCGGTGGCCAGGCGGCCGGCCTGGTCGGCGTACACCCGGTTGGCGGACGGGGCGAGCAGGAGCGCGTACCGAGAAGACATCCGGAAAATATCCCACCCGGCCCGAGTCGCACCGGCGCTAGGGTGCTGCCGTGTTCACTGAGACTGCGTTGTTCGACATTCTGTTGCCGGGGGATTCGAGGTCGCTGAAGCAGAAGCGGTCCTACGTGCGGCCGATCCTCGCGATGTTGCGCAAGTTCGAGGTCAGTGTGGCCGAGGTCGGCCATCTGGAGCTGCACGGCCGCGCCGCGATCGGGGTGGCCGTGGTGGCCGCCGACCGGGCGCACGCGGCCACCGTGATCGACACCTGCGAGCATCAGGTGGCCGGCCGGCCCGAGATCGAGTTGCTGTCGGTGAAGCGGCGACTACACGGCGACGACGACTGAGTCCGGTTATCCACAGACGCACCTCCGGCGCGTTCGGCTGCAACTCCTGCTGGGTAGGCTCAATCCGTTGGGCGGGCGCTCTGGTGGATGGGCGCAATGCCCGCAGTCAACAGCTCTGTCGGAGGTGGGCGAAATGTCGGACCCGGCCAAGACCCGTCGGCACGCCGAGCGCGTGCGCGAGTTGGTGGCGTCGCTGGTGCGCGAGATCAAGGATCCCCGGCTCGGCATGGTGACGGTCACGGACGCGCGGATCACCGGCGACCTGCGCGAGGCGACCGTCTATTACACCGTGCTCGGCGACCCGACCGAGCAGGCCGCCACGGCCGCGGCGCTGGAGAGCGCCAAGGGCATGCTGCGCACCCGGGTGGGCCACGCGCTGGGCCTGCGCCACTCGCCGAGCCTCGCGTTCGTGCTGGACAACGTGCTCGACCACGCCAAGGAGATCGACGACCTGCTGGCCGCCGCGCGCAACCGCGACGCCGAGGTGCAGCGGCTGGCGGCGGGCAAGCAATATGCGGGGGATCCGGACCCGTACAAGAGCGAGGACGACGAGGACGAAGAGCCGGATCGGGTGGGCGCCCGCGAGGACCAAGGGTGACCGAGGTCGTCACCCGCTCCGCGGTCCCGGCGCAGCCCGGGTTGCCGCGTGAGTCCGACTGGTCGGCGGCGGTCGCGGTGATCCGCGAGCTGACGCCGGCCGGCCGGGTGCTGCTCATCTGCCACGTCAATCCCGACGGCGACGCGCTGGGCAGCATGCTCGGCTTCGGGCTCGGGCTGCGGCGGCTGGGCGTGACCACGCTGCAGGCGACGTTCCCCGGCACCTTCGAGGTGCCCGAGCCGTTCGCCGCGCTGCCCGGCCTCGACCTGCTGGTGCCCGAGTCCGAGGCCTGGACCGACCCCGACCTGGTGATCGCGTTCGACGCGGCGGCCGAGTCGCGGCTGGGCGCGCTGGCCGGCCGGTTGGCGCAGGCCCGGGCCACCGTCGTGCTCGACCACCACGCGTCGAACGCCGGCTTCGGCCGGGTCAGCCTCGTCGACCCCACCGCCGCGGCCACCTCGGTCGTGGCCGAGGAGCTGCTGCGCCGGCTCGACGTGCCGCTGGACGCGCAGATCGCCGAGTGCCTCTATGTGGCGCTGGCGACGGACACCGGCTCGTTCAAGTTCGACCTGACCACGCCGCGGGTGCACGAGATGGCCGCCCGGCTGATCGCGACCGGCCTGAGCCCCGGCGAGATCTCGCGGCGCACGTTCGACACCCGGCCGTTCGGCGCGGTGAAGCTCTTCGCCGACGTGCTGGCCCGCGCCGAGCTCGACCCGGCCGCCGCGGCCGGGCACGGCATGGTGTCGACCTGGGTGACGCAGGACGACCTGCGCAAACACGCCCAGCGGCCCTATGTGATGGATGCCCTGATCGACCCGATCCGCACGGTCGCCGAGGCGGACGTCGCGGTGCTGATCAAACAGACCGGCGACCAGGCCTGGGCGGTGTCGCTGCGCAGCAAGGGCGCGGTGGACGTGAGCGAGGTGGCGATCGTCCTCGGCGGCGGCGGGCACCGGCTGGCGGCCGGCTTCACCGGGCACGGCACCCCCGGCGACATCGTCGCGGCCGTGCGCGAGCTGCTCGAGAGCCATCTCGTCGGATAAGTGACTGTCCCGTAGGGCGGGATCCGCGGGGCACACAGCGAGACTTAACGCTAGTTTGGGTTAACGGTCATTTGGGTTTCGCAGCGGTCGTGACCACCGCCCGACGCGATTCCCCGAGCACCCGGGTCCACCGACCCGGGCGCGTCGCCCGCCAGTCGCCCGGCGATCCCGGGCAGGTCCAGCGACACCAACTCGGCCCGCTTCTCGGGCGCTGTGTCTTCTCAGGCACTCCGTGCGCCCACCGCCGTGGAAGGACCACGATCATGGCTGCCAAGCCCAAGCCCCAGCCCCGCCCGTCCGACGAGGCACGCGAGCAGGCGCGCCGCGCCCTGCAGACCTCCCTGGACACGCGCCAGTAAGGCTTGTAAGGACCGCTCCAAGTTTGATTCCTTACCGCTCGGCGGGCATCATGGATTTCCATGAGCCCGCCTGCCGAGACCGTGCCCGCGCCGCCGACCGCCTCCGCGCGGCGGATCGCGCAGCTCGCGCTGCCGGCACTGGTCGTTCTGGCCGCTGAGCCGCTCTACGTTCTGGTCGACACGGCCGTGGTCGGCCACCTCGGTCCCGTCCCGCTGGCCGCCGTCGCGGTCGGCGGCACCGTCATGTCGGTGGCCGTCTGGTTCGGCACGCTGATGGCCTATGGCACCACCGGCCGCGCGGCCCGCCGGTTCGGCGCGGGTGACCGCTCCGCCGCCGTCGCCGAGGGCATCCAGGCCTCCTGGCTGGCGCTCGCCACCGGCCTGCTGATCGTGGTGCTGGTGCAGCTCGTCGCCGACCCGCTGGCCCACGCGCTGGCCGGCGACCCGTCCGCAGCCGACGCGGCGGCCGGCTGGTTGCGCATCGCGGTGCTGGGCGCGCCGGGCCTGCTCCTGGCCGCGGCGGGCAACGGCTGGATGCGCGGCGTGCAGGACACCCGCCGCCCGCTCTATTACATCCTCGGTGCGAACGTTCTCTCCGCGATCCTGTGCCCGCTGCTCGTCTATCCCGGCGGGCTGGGCCTGACCGGCTCGGCGATCGCCAACGTCACCGCGCAGACCGTCGCCGGGGTGTTGTTCCTGCTGGCGGTCGTCCGCGAGAAGGCTGGGCTGCGTCCCGTACCGTCGGTGATCGTCAACCAGCTGGTCCTCGGCCGCGACCTGCTCATCCGCGGCGGCGCCTTCCAGCTGTGCTGGCTCTCGGCGACCGCCGTCGCGGCCCGCTTCGGCGTGGCCGCCGTCGGCGCCCACCAGATCGCGCTGCAGCTGTGGTTCTTCGCCGCGCTGGCCCTGGACGCGGTGGCGATCGCCGCGCAATCCCTGGTCGGCGCCGCCCTGGGCGCATCCGACGAGATGTCGGCCCGCGACGTGGCCCGCCGGGTGACCATCGCCGGCGGCATAGCCGGGGTGGCTTTCGCCCTGCTCGCGGCCGCCGGCGCCGGCGTCATCCCGTCGCTGTTCACGGGCGACCAGGCGGTCCGCGACCAGGCCGCGATCGTCTGGCCGTGGTTCGTGGCCCTGCTGCCTTTCGCCGGCGTGGTCTACGCCCTGGACGGCGTCATGATCGGTGCCGGCGACGTCGCCTTCATGCGCAACATCACGATCATCGGCGCGCTGGCCGGCTTCCTGCCGGCGATCTGGCTGGCGTATGCCTTCGACTGGGGCCTGGGCGGGGTATGGGCCGGCCTGGGTCTGTTCACCCTGGTCCGCTTCGCAGGCATGGTGTGGCGCTGGCGCTCCGGCCGCTGGGCGGTCCTGGGAGCCACCCGGTAGCTTGCCCTTGACCCCTCATCTGGAAGTTGCTGCGCTTCCTGGCGTGCTCGTCGTTGGTTCAGCTACTTGGCCGCCCGCCTGGACGCGGGCTTTCATCCGCCAAGGCGATGGCGGAGGACCCGATCGCCCGTCGATCCGGCATTTCCGCCGCGCTGACCCGGACCCGTCTGGGCGCCGGGCAGCAGTTCTGGCTCGGCTCGCTCCATGCCGGACGGGTGATCGTGTTGTGGACCGACACCACCGCGGTTCACCTGCTCCGTGACGGCGTCAAGTCCTTTGCGTCACGGTTCAGCCTGATCGGGCTGCGGCTCCTCGTGGCCCGCCTGGGCCTTCATCGGTCGCTACGGCGGATCTGATCAGGGCTCGACACGCGCGGGGGGCGTGACACGCTAGCTCTGCCTACCTATGGGCAACACCGGGCTGGTGGTGGCGGGATGGGCGGGGCCTGGGCTTGGCGGATACCGATGAGCAACAACCCGCGGTTGCGGGCTTGCTCGTTCTTGGTGGGGCTGGGCTCGTCGGGTTGGCGGTGATGCTCGAGGCTGAGCACTCCGGTTCTTTCTCGGTGGCACGGCTGTTTCTTGGTGGCGCGGCTGACGTTGGCGGCGGCCGGACGATGTTGTGGGCTTCTGTGCTCTCCGCCGGGCTTTTATGGTGGCGGGATGTCTGAGCTTGGCGTGGTGGAGACGTGGCTGGATGCGATCAGCCGGCGCGATGTGGGCGCCGCGGTGGCGGTCAGCCGGGCGGAGATCGAGGTTGCCGGGCCGCGCGGGCGGGGCTTGATGCCGGCCTCGGCGCTGGGGGAGTGGCTTGCCCGGTCGGGGTTCTCGGGTCGGCCCGTTCGGTGGTTCTGCGGTGGGGATGGGCGGGTGGTGGTCGAGCTGGACGCACAGTGGACCGACCCGATCTCGGGCGTTCCGCAGGACAATCTGCTGGTCGGCGCTTCGGTGCGGGTGGATGGCGGTTTGCTGTCCGCCTTTGAGCGCTTCGATTCCGGTGTGGCTGCCGCGCTTGCGGCCGCCGGGCTGGATGCGGATCGCGATGAGGTCACCGTTCGGGCGTGAGCGCGGGGAGCGGCACGGTCGCGATGCGGTCACCGTTTGGGCGTGGGCCTGAGGCCGCCGCGGTGAGGGCGACGCCTCGGCTTGGGTGTGATGCAGTGCCTGTGGCCGGGTCAGGTCGCCGCTCGAGCTTGAGCACTACGCCGTGCATGCGGCTGCGTTGCGGGCGTGGGCGATCGAGCGGGCTCGGGCTGAGTGTGCTGGCTCATCGGGAAGGGCTTCGGCACTGTGCGGGGGAGCCCAAGGCCCGCCCTCGAGCGGGTGGTGGCTGAGGGCGAACGGCTTGGGGTTGCGCGTAGCGCGGGCGCTTGGATCACGCACGTTGCGGTGAGGGCGGCTGCGGAAGCGGAGCGTGCAGCCGCCCGGAGCCGCCCTCGGCGTGAGCAGCGATCTGTGCCACCCACCCCGCTGCGACCGCTAGAAAGCTGGTGATCTGGTGGTGAAGCCGGTGGCTACCGTCGAACGGCGGGGGAGGGCGCCGGTGCCGTTGCCCTCCCAGCGGAAGACCGTGCCCGCTCCGTCGATGCACATCAGGTCGTTGAAGCCGTCCCGGTTGTCGTCGCCGACGCCGACCACGTCGCGGACCGCGTTCCAGCCGGTGCCGATCTGGCGTCGCGCGGCGAAGGCGTTGGTGCGGCCGGCGTAGAAATACAGCGCGCCGGTGCTGGTCAGCCTGGCCACCAGGTCGGGGATGCCGTCGCGGTCCAGGTCGCGGGCGCCGGCCAGTTCGCTCATCGTGTTCCAGCCGCTGCCGCCGACCTTGACCCGGGTGCCGAAGGACACGCCGGCCCGGCCGGGGTAGAGGTAGAGGCTGTTGTCGGCGGTGTCCACGACCAGCAGGTCGGGGTAGCCGTCGCGGTTGAAGTCGCCGATCGGGGTCAGCTCGCGCAAGGCGTTGGCGCGGGTGCCGATCTGCTTGCGGGTGCCCAGGCCGGTGCCGGTGCCGGGGTAGAACCACACGGTGCCGGTGGCGGACTCGCGGGCGACCACGTCCTCGCGCCCGTCGAGGTTCCAGTCGCCGATCCGGATGATGGCGCTCATCGCGTTCCAGCCACTGCCGAATGTGGACGGACTCTGCAGGGTGGTGCCGTTGCCGGGGTGGATCGACAGCGCGCCGCCCGAGCGGGTGAGCAGGTCCGACCAGCCGTTGCCGGTGAAGTCGCCGGACGGTGTCCGGGGCATCGGCGCCACGTCGAGCACGTCGTTGTCGATGTTGATCGAGACGCCGCCGTGGGTCTCGATGTGGTCGCCGCGGTATTGCTTCATGCGGCGCTGCGGGGTCCAGTAGGACGACGGGATGGCCGCGTCCGACACGGTGGAGATGTTGTCCCAGCGGGCGAAGTCGACGTAGTCCGGTCGCGACCAACCGGCGGTGTTGTAATTTTCCACCACGTCCCCGACGCCGGAGCTCATGCTGCTGTAGAAGCCCGACAGATAGCCGTGGTCGTGCAGCCGCGCGGTCCAGCCGCCGATGAAGGCCAGCACTCCGGCCCGGCAGGCGGCGTCGTCGGTGCGGTAGGCCTCCATGTCATAGATCAGCACGCTGTCGCGGGCCAGCCCGAGCGCGCGGGCCTGGGTCGCGGCGTCGTCGGCCATCTCGCGGCCCTGCGCCGCCGCCCGCGTGTTGTCGATCTTGGCGGGCTTGGTCGACATCGTGCAGGACGCCTGCATGCCCAGATAGATCGGCATCAGGTGCCAGCCGGCCGCGGTCTGCTCGGTGACCCACGCCGCGGTCAGGTTGGTCTGCGCGCAGGACCGGTTGGTGCCGCCGATGTAGATGCCGAGCGCGCGGTAGGGCGACGAATCCCACGCTCGCATGGTCGCGCTGGACGGAGCGGCGCAGGCGTCGAAGCCCTCGCCGCGGAACGTGCCGGGATGAACCGAGTCGGCGGCCGCGGGCGCTGCCGGGAGCAGCAGCGCGAACGCGGTCAGGAATGCGGCGGCCGATGCACCGCGATGGATGGACACCGCGTCATGACAACAAACCCGGTCAATGCCCGGCCAGGCCTGGAGCGTGCCGACTTGCCGCCGGACCGCGCGCTACCGTCCGGAACCAGGGCAATAGGGTGGCCGGGTGGTGACCGACGGACTGATCGTGGTGGACAAACCCGGTGGCATGACCTCGCACGACGTGGTGGCCCGGGTCCGCCGCCTGGCCAAGACCCGGCGGGTCGGCCACGGTGGCACGCTCGACCCGATGGCCACCGGCGTGCTGGTCATCGGGGTCAACAAGGCGACCCGGCTGCTCACCTATGTGATCGGCGCGGGCAAGAGCTATCTGGCCACCATCCGGCTCGGCGAGAGCACGCTCACCGACGACGCCGAGGGCGAGGTCACCGGCCGGTCCTCGGCCGCCGCGATCACCGACGAGGCGATCCGGGCCGGGTTGTCCGCGCAGACCGGCGAGATCTCCCAGGTCCCCAGTGCGGTCAGCGCGATCAAGATCAACGGCGAGAGAGCCTACAAACGGGTACGCGACGGCGAAGCGGTCGAGCTGCCGGCCCGCCGGGTGACCGTGTCCCGGCTGGACGTGCTCGGCATCCGCCGGGACGGCGACGTGCTCGATGTGGACGTCGACGTGACCTGCTCGTCCGGCACGTACATCCGGGCCGTCGCTCGCGACCTCGGCGCCACGCTCGGCGTCGGCGGCCACCTCACCGCGCTGCGCCGCACGGCGGTCGGCGGCTTCACGCTGGCCGAGTCGTCGACGCTCGCCCAGCTCGAGGAGGCGGCACCGGATGTGGTGAACCTGCCGATGGCGCAGGCGGCCCGGCGGGCGTTCACCGAACGGGTGGCGTCCGCGGAGGAGGCCAAGGTGCTCAGCCACGGCGGCCCGCTCGCGCCGGCCGGCATCGAGGGGCCGTACGCGGTGTTCGACGAGGCCGGCGCCCTGCTGGCGATCGTCAGCGAGCGCGACGGCCGAGCGCGCGCCGAGATCGTGCTCGCCGCGGCCTGAGGATCAGCCGGGCAGGTGCTGGGCGACCACCGCCACCAGGTCCGCGGCCGCATAGGGCTTGTCCAGGAACCCGTCGCAGCCGGCCTCGATCGCGGCCGCCCGGTCCTGCGGCAGCACGCTCGCGGTCACCGCGACCACCACCGGCCGCGGCCCGGCCGGGTCGATCTGCCCACCGGCCAGCTCGCGGGCCAGGGTCAGGCCGTTGCCGTCCGGCAGGTTCATGTCCAGCAGCACCAGGTCGATCGGCTCGGTGGTCAGTCGCTGCCGGGCCGCCGCCAGGGTGGACGCGTCGACGATCTCGGCCTGCCGCACCGAATCGATCCCGGCGCGGGACAGCACCGCTTTCACCAGCGTCCGGTTCAGCTCTTCGTCTTCCACCAGGAGGATGGTGCTCACAGATCGTCCTTTCTCGGACCCGGATGTTCCGGGCGTTTGCCCAGCAGCGGTGCCAGGGTCTCCCAGCCGGCGCCGCCGGCCATCGCCTCGGCCAGCACGCCGCCGGCCATCGCGGTGGCGACCAGCGGCGCCGCGTCGGACGGGTCCGCGCCGGTGGTCGTGGACAGGCCGATCACCGGGGTGTGTGCGGAGTCCGCGGCCATCGCGGCCATCAGGCTGAAGCCGTCCACGTCGGTGGTCTGCATGTCGCAGACGATCAGGTCGAAGTGCTCGGCGCGACTCAGTGCCAGCCCGTCGCGGCTCTCGGCGCAGGCCACCACGTCGGCGCCGCCGGCCCGCAGCCCCGCTTCGATGGCGTGCCGCACCTCGTCGTCGGCGTCCACCACCAGCACCCGCGGGCTGGTGCGGTCGGCCAGCGTCTGTGCCAGCGCGCCGAGCAGGGCGGCCTGGTCCACCGGCTTGACGAAGTAGTCGTTCGCGCCCAGCTCCAGGCCGGCCGCGCGTTCGTCGAGGATGCTGGCGAAGAACACCGGGATGCCGGCCAGCCGGTTGTCCGCCTTGAGCCGGCGGAGCACCTCCCAGCCGTCGATGCCGGGCAGGGTCACGTCCAGCAGGATCGCGTCCGGCGGGTTGGCGCCCGCCGCGCTCAGCCCGGCCTCGCCGCTGCCGGCCACGTCGACCCGGTAGCCGGCCAGGGCGAGCTGGGCCCGGAGCAGCTCGGCGGACTGCGGGTCGTCCTCGATCAGCAGCACCAGCGGGGCGTCGCCGGCCTCCGGAAGTGTGCGGATCAGCGGGGCGGCCGGCAGGCGTACCGAGAAGGCACTGCCCTGACCCGGCGCCGAGACCAGCGAGATCTCGCCCTCGTGGGCCTCGACGAGGCGCTTCGTGAGCGCCAGGCCGAGGCCGGTGCCCGCGCGCCGGCCCTCGTCGTCGCCGGCCTGCTGGAACTCCTCGAAGACGCGCTCCTGGTCGGCGGGCGCGATGCCGATGCCGTCGTCCGCGACCACCACGTCGACGTGCTCCTCGGACGCGCGCACGGTGACCGTGATCCGGCCGCCCTCGGAGGTGAACTTGATCGCGTTGGAGAGCAGATTCTCGACGATCTGCCGGAACCGCACCCGGTCGGCCAGCGCGGTCGCCTCGGCCAGGTCGGTCTCGATGCTCAGCCGCTTGGTGGTGATCAGCGGCATCAGGCCGGTGAGCAGCTGGGACACCGCGGTGTCGGCGCGCAGCGGGGCGAGCCGCAGATCCAGCCCGCCGGCCTCGACCTTGGCCAGGTCCAGGATGTCGTTGATCAGGCCGAGCAGGTGCCGCCCGCTGGTGTGGATGTGCTCGATCCACTCGGCCGGCACCTTGCGGCGGTCACCGTCCGGCTCCTCCAGCCGCATCAGGTCGCTGAAGCCGATGATCGCGTTCAGCGGGGTGCGCAACTCGTGGCTCATGTTCGCCAGGAACGAGCTCTTCGCCTGGCTGGCCCGGGTCAGCGCCTCCACCGAGGCGCTCAGCTCACCGGCCAGCCGCCGCTGCGCCGACATCACCGCCTGCCGCTCGGCCAGGACCCCGGCCTGCCCGCCCAGCGAGGCCAGCAGCCGCAGGTCGTCGTCGCTGAACAGGGTGCGGTGCCGGTTGAAGAGCAGCACCGCGCCCTCGACCTCCGGCGGCACCGGCATGCTCAGCACCGTCACGAAGTCGTCGCTCAAGTCGTCGCCGTAGTGTGCGACCAGCGCCTGGGCGCCCTCGCGCAGCCGGGCCGGCTGCCCGGCCCGGATCAGTGCGGTGAGGTCGGCGTTGTCCAGCCCCTCCGGCGTCGGGATGGACGGCCCGGAGTAGCCGATGGTGGCCAGCTGGCCGTCCGGCCGGGGCATCAGCACCGCCACGCCGTCCGCGCCGGTCTGCACCCGCATGATCTCGGCGTAGATCTGCCAGACCTGCTCGGGGGAGTCGACCGGGGCGCGCAGCAGCCGCTCGGTGACCCGCTGGGCGGCCGAGGCGGAGAAGGCCCGGCGCAGGAACCGCGGCGGTGCGAAGGCCACCAGGTAGCCCAGGCCGCTGAGTACGGCCAGCAGCCGGCCGCCGATGATCAGGTTGGGGATCTGCTCGAAGCTGCCGACGCCGATCAGCGCGATCATGCCGCCGAAGGCGAGCGTGGCGGCCGCCGCGATGGTCAGCCGGGCGCGGTTGGCGCCGGTGCGGCGACGTGCCTTGCCATAGAGCAGCCCGGCCGCGATCCCCTCGCCGAGCATGAAGACCACGACCACCAGGGCCAACGCCACGCTCGGCACCTCGGCGCCCGCGAAGAACCGGGCGCCGGCCACGAACACCCAGGTCAGCAGCACAACCAGCTCGACCCGGCGGGGCACCGAGCGCAGCCGCGCGGCCAGCCGCACGGTCAGGCTGGGCTGGGTCAGCACGATCATGGTGGCGGCCGCGGGGACCCAGTGCGGCAGTTCGCCGGGCAGCGCCACGCCCACGTCCATCGCGAAGAGCACGGCCGGCGGCAGGAAGACCCAGGTGATGTCGCGCTGCAGCGGGTCACGGCGGCGCAGGTAGCCGATCAGGGAACGGACGAACAGCGCCGCAAAGGTCAACTCCGCGGCGAACAGAACGACGACGGACCAGTCAGCTCCCATACCAGTACGAATCGTACCTTTTCTACACCTGTCAGCAGGCCGATACGCTGTCCCCTGGGATGCATCGAAGGAGAGGGCGGGATGCAGCGCTGGCGGGGGTATGAGGCGGTGCCCGGCGGCTGGGGCCGTTCGGTGGTCACGATCGGCGTCTTCGACGGGGTGCACCGCGGCCACCAGGCGATCATCGGCCACACCGTGAAAAGGGCCCGTGATCTGGGCGTGCAGTCGGTGGTGGTGACGTTCGACCCGCACCCGTCCGAGGTGGTGCGCCCGGGTTCGCACCCGGCGGTGCTCACCGAGCCGGTGCGCAAGGCCGAGCTGATCGAGCAGCTGGGCGTGGACGCCCTCTGCGTGGTGCCGTTCACCCCCGCGTTCTCCCAGCTCAGCCCCGAGGCGTTCGGGCACGACGTGCTGGTCGACGCGCTGCACGCGGCCGTGGTGGTGGTGGGCGACAACTTCCGCTTCGGGCACCGGGCGGCCGGCGACGTGACGCTTCTCACCGCGATGGGGCGGTCGTTCGGCTTCACGGTCGAGGAGGCGCCGCTCGTGTCCGCTGATGGCGTGGTGTTCTCGTCCACGTACATCCGCAGTTGTGTGGACGCCGGGGACGTCCGGGCCGCGGCCGCCGCGCTCGGCCGGCCGCACCGCCTGGGTGGCGTGGTGGTCCGCGGCGATCAGCGCGGCCGCGAGATCGGCTTCCCGACCGCCAACCTGATGTGTCACCGCTACGCGGCCATCCCGGCCGACGGGGTCTACGCGGCCTGGCTGGTGCGCGGTGGGGTGCACGCGGGGCGGCAGATGGCCGCGGTGTCGGTCGGCACCAACCCGACCTTCTCCGGGCGTGAGCGCCGGGTGGAGGCCTACGTGCTGGACTTCGCCGGTGACCTCTACGGCGAGCGGGTGAGCCTGGACTTCGTCGCGCACCTGCGGGAGCAGCGGGCCTATGAGGGCATCGAGCCGCTGGTCGCCCAGATCCGGGAGGACGTCGAGCAGACCCGCGCGATGCTCAGCTGACCGGCTGGTAGGGTTGGAGCGCTGGAGTTCACCAGCGACCGGGCTCGCCTGCCTGCCCGACGCCGCGGGCCGCGAGGTTTATCCGGCATCGAACGGCAACACAGAATCACGGAGAACATGGCGCTCGACCAAGAGACCAAGACCAAGATCATCGATGAGTACAAGGCGCAGGACGGCGACACCGGGTCGCCCGAGGTGCAGGTCGCGATGCTGACGAAGCGGATCGCCGACCTCACCGAGCACCTGAAGATCCACAAGCACGACCACCACAGCCGCCGCGGGCTGCTGCTGCTGGTCGGCCGCCGGCGCCGCCTGCTCAACTACGTGCAGAAGAAGGACATCGCCCGCTACCGGACGCTGATCGAGCGTCTCGGCCTGCGCCGATGACCTGACGGGGGAGTGGCCGACCGGCCGCTCCCCCGCGCTTTACCACCGGACCCGCGCGGCCACAGGCACCACGGCACCGGTCCTCGGTAGTGGTACCCAGGCTCTGATTCCTGGGCACTTCGATCGAAGACCGGCCAGCCTGAGGAACACCGCGCTGTGCAGACCGCCGGGTCCTTCGACGAAGGAGCACCGCAACACATGTCAGACGCTTTGGGGACAGAGTCCCGCACCGCGGTGATCGACAACGGGGCCTTCGGCACCCGTGAGATCACCTTCTCCACCGGCCGGCTCGCCCGTCAGGCGGCCGGCTCGGTCATCGTCCAGCTGGGCGAGACCACCGTCCTCTCCGCGACCACGGCCGGCAAGCAGCCGAAGGAGCACTTCGACTTCTTCCCGCTGACCGTCGACGTCGAGGAGCGGATGTACGCGGTGGGCCGGATCCCCGGCTCGTTCTTCCGCCGTGAGGGCCGTCCCAGCGAGGACGCCATCCTCACCTGCCGCCTGATCGACCGGCCGCTGCGCCCGTCGTTCACCAAGGGCCTGCGCAACGAGGTCCAGGTCGTCGAGACCATCCTCGCGCTCGACCCGCAACACCCCTACGACGTCGTCGCCATGAACGCCGCGTCGATGTCCACCAAGCTCTCCGGCCTGCCGTTCAGCGGCCCGGTCGGCAGCACCCGCGTCGCGCACGTCGAGGGCCAGTGGGTCGCGTTCCCCACCCTCGAGGAGCTCGAGCGGGCCACCTTCGACATGGTCGTGGCCGGCCGCACGCTGCCGGACGGCGACGTCGCGATCATGATGGTCGAGGCCGAGGCCACCCCGCACGCGATCAAGCTGATCCAGGCCGGCGCCGTGGCGCCGACCGAGGAGGTCGTGGCCAGCGGGCTCGAGGCCGCCAAGCCGGCCATCCGTGAGCTGTGCCGCGCGCAGAGCGAGCTCGCCGAGATCGCCGCCAAGCCGGTCGCCGAGTTCCCGGTCTTCCTGGACTACCAGGACGACGTCTACTCGGCCGTGTCCGACGTGGCCAAGGCCGAGCTGTCCGAGGCTCTCAAGATCGCCGGCAAGGCCGACCGCGAGGAAGCCCTCGACCGGGTCAAGGCCAAGGCCGTCGAGACCGTCGGCCCGCAGTTCGAAGGCCGAGAGAAGGAGGTCAGCGCCGCGTTCCGCTCGCTGACCAAGTCCGAGGTCCGCGGCCGCGTGCTGCGCGACCAGGTCCGGATGGACGGCCGCGGCCCGCGCGACATCCGCCCGCTGACCGCCGAGGTCGGCGTGCTGCCGCGGGTGCACGGCTCGGCGTTGTTCGAGCGCGGCGAGACCCAGATCCTGGGCGTCACCACGCTGAACATGCTGCGGCTCGAGCAGTCGCTCGACACGCTGGCGCCGGAGAAGTCCAAGCGCTACATGCACAACTACAACTTCCCGCCCTACTCGACCGGTGAGACCGGCCGGGTGGGCTCGCCGAAGCGCCGCGAGATCGGGCACGGCGCGCTGGCCGAGCGGGCTCTCGTGCCGGTGCTGCCGACGCGCGAGGAGTTCCCCTACGCTATCCGCCAGGTCTCCGAGGCCCTCGGGTCCAACGGTTCGACCTCGATGGGCTCGGTCTGCGCCTCGACGCTGTCCCTGCTCGGCGCCGGTGTGCCGCTGAAGGCGCCGGTGGCCGGCATCGCGATGGGCCTGATCTCGGACGAGGTCGACGGCAAGACGCAGTACGTCGCGCTGACCGACATCCTGGGCGCCGAGGACGCGTTCGGCGACATGGACTTCAAGGTCGCCGGCACCAGCGAGTTCGTCACCGCCCTGCAGCTGGACACCAAGCTCGACGGCATCCCGTCGGACGTGCTGGCCGGCGCTCTGCAGCAGGCGCACGACGCCCGCGCCACCATCCTCGGGGTGATGGAGCAGGCGATCAACGCCCCGGCCGAGATGTCGGAGTACGCCCCGCGCGTCACCTCCGTCAAGATCCCGGTCGACAAGATCGGCATGGTGATCGGGCCGAAGGGCCAGACCATCAACGCGATCCAGGACGAGACCGGCGCCGACATCTCCATCGAGGACGACGGCACGATCTACGTCGGTGCGACGAACGGCCCGGCCGCCGAGGCCGCGGTCGAGCGGATCAACGCGATCGCCAACCCGACCATGCCGAAGTCCGGCGACAAGTTCCTCGGCACGGTGGTGAAGACGGCCGCGTTCGGCGCGTTCATCTCGCTGCTGCCCGGCCGCGACGGCCTGCTGCACATCTCCAAGGTGGGCGACGGCAAGCGGGTCGACAAGGTCGAGGACTTCCTGAACGTCGGCGACAAGGTCGAGGTGTCCATCGCGGACATCGACGCCCGCGGCAAGATCTACCTGGACAAGGTCCGCCCGGAGGGCGCCGAGGCGCCGGCCGCGGCTGCGCCTTCGGAAGGCTCCGGCGACCGCCCGCCTCGTGAGGACCGTGGTCCCCGCGACGGTGGCGGCGAGCCGCGCCGGCGTCGGCAGCGGTCCGGCGGCGGCGGCCGCGACTCCTAAATGACGAAGATCGACCGCGGGCCGGCCGGAAGGCCGGCCCGCGTTCTTACCCAGACACTGCAGGACGGCGTACGCCGGACCGTCCTGCCCAGTGGCGTCCGCATCGTCACCGAAGCCATCCCCACCACCCGCAGCGCCTCGGTCGGGGTGTGGGTCAACGTCGGCTCGCGCGACGAGACCGCCACCATGTCCGGCGCCTCGCACTTCCTCGAGCACCTGCTCTTCAAGGGCACCGAGAAGCGCACCGCGCTGGACATCTCGGCCGAGATCGAGGCGGTCGGCGGCGAGACCAACGCCTTCACCACCAAGGAATACACCTGCTACTACGCGCGGGTGCTGGACGCCGACCTGCCGCTCGCGGTCGACGTGCTGTGCGACGCGGTGGCCAACTCGATCCTCGACCCGGCCGACGTGGAGACCGAGCGTGGCGTGATCCTGGAAGAGATCGCCATGCACGAGGACGAGCCCGGTGACGAGGTGCACGACGTCTTCACCGAGGCGATGTTCGGGCCCTCCACGCCGCTCGGCCGGCTGATCTCGGGCACCGAGGAGACCATCTCCCCGATGACGCGCACCCAGATCAACGGCTTCTACCGCCGTCGCTACACCGGTCCGCGGATCGTCATCGCGGCGGCCGGCAACCTCGACCACGCGGTCGTGGTGCGGCTGGTCCGCAAGGCGCTGGCCGGGACGGCACTCTCCGTCAAAGAGGCGCCGCCGGAAAACCGTCGCCCGGCCGGCAAGGTCAAGATGCTGCCGCCGCAGACCATCGTCCGGACCCGCGACACCGAGCAGGCACACATCGTGCTCGGCGGGGCCGGCATCGGCCGGCTCGACGAGCGCCGGTTCGCCCTCGGCATCATGAACAACGTGCTGGGCGGCGGCATGTCCAGCCGGCTCTTCCAGGAGATCCGGGAGAAGCGCGGGCTGGCCTACTCGGTCTACTCCTACGACACGCAATACGCGGACGCCGGCCTGTTCGGGGTCTATGCGGGCTGCGCGCCGGGCAAGGTGGACGAGGTGCTCGACCTGACCCGCACCGAGTTGGCCGCGGTCGCCGCCAAGGGCGTGACGGCCGAGGAGGTGTCGCGTGGCAAGGGCATGGTCAAGGGGGCCTATGTGCTCGGGCTCGAGGACACCGGCTCGCGGATGAGCCGGATCGCCAAGTCCGAGATGCTCTTCGACGATCTGCTGTCGGTCGACGAGCTGCTCGCCAAGGTCGACGCGGTGACCCTCGACGAGGTGAACGCGGTCGCTCACGACCTGCTCAGCCCGCCGATGTCGATGGCCGTCGTGGGACCGTTCGAAGCGGGCTCGTTCGACCGGCGATGACCACCACGCTCACTCCGACCCCGCCGCCCGTCGAAAGCAGACGCAGGCGCCGCATCATCGGCATGACCGTGTGGGCGGTGCTGTTCGCGGTCGGCACGTACTTCATCGGCGTGCCGACCAGCGACCCGCTGATCGCGTTCGGCTGGCTCTGGCTGGCCACCATCGCCTGGCGCAGCGAGCTGCCGTGGCGGCAGCACCTGCTGTTCCTGCGCGACTGGCTGCCGATCTGCGTGCTGCTCGCGGTCTACAACATCTCCCGCGGCTACGCCGACAACCTGTTCGCGCCGCACGTGCACGAGCTGATCGACGCCGACGAGCTGATGTTCGGCTGGTTCACCGGCGGCCAGGTGCCGACCGCGTGGCTGCAGCAGCACCTCTGGCAGCCCGGCGTCGTGCAGTGGTGGGAGGTGGTCGTCTCGATCGTCTACTTCTCGCACTTCCTGACCGTGCCGACCATCGCGGTGCTGCTGTGGATGCGCTCGCGCCCGCAGTGGGCCCGCTTCATGCGCCGCTGGTTCACGCTCTGCGTCTTCGGGCTGATCACGTACTTCCTCTATCCCGCCGCGCCGCCGTGGTGGGCCGCCGAACCCGAGCACGGCTCGCTGATCGAGGCGACCCGCATCTCCACCAACGGCTGGGACGCGATCGGCCTGCACGGCGCCGGCAACACACTCAACGCGCTGCAGGTGGAGGCGTCCAACCCGGTCGCGGCGATGCCGTCGCTGCACACCGCGTTTGCGTTCATGGCCGTCGTGTTCTTCCTGCCGATGGTGCGCCGGCGCTGGTGGCCGCTGCTGCTGGCCTATCCGCTGGCGATGACCTTCACGCTGGTCTACACCGCCGAGCACTGGGTGATCGACGTGCTGGTCGGCTGGGCCTATGTGGGCATCGTGTTCGTCGTCGTGGGTCCCGCGGAGCGCTGGTGGCAGCGTCGCCGGGATGGGCTAGGTTGACGCGGTGAGTGACGTGCAGCAGCCGATTCCGGTCGGCGTCTTCGGCGCCCGCGGCCGGATGGGCCTCGAGGTGTGCAAGGCGGTCAAGGCGGCCGACGACCTGGACCTGGTCGCGACGGTCGACGAGGGCGACGCACGCCAGGCCGGCGCCCGGGTCTTCGTCGACTTCACCACGCCCGACGTGGTCATGGACAACGTGCGGTGGGCGATCGACCAGGGCATCCACATGGTCGTCGGCACCACTGGCTTCACCGACGAGCGGCTCGACCAGGTGCGCGGCTGGCTCGCCGCCAAACCCGGGGTCGGCGTCATGATCGCGCCGAACTTCGGGATCGGCGCGGTCCTGATGATGCAGTTCGCGCAGCGCGCGGCGCGCTACTTCGAATCGGTCGAGATCATCGAGCAGCACCACCCGCGCAAACTGGACGCACCGTCCGGCACCGCGACGCACACCGCACGACTGATCGCGGCGGCGCGGGCCGAGGCGGGTTGCGCGCCGATGCCCGACGCCACCAAGGAAGAGCTGGCGGGCGCACGCGGCGCGGACATCGACGGGGTCCGCGTGCACGCGGTCCGGGCCTCGGGCCTGGTCGCCCACCAGGAGGTGCTGTTCGGCACCGCGGGCGAGACGCTGACCATCCGGCACGATTCGCTGGACCGGGCGTCCTTCATGCCCGGCGTGCTGCTGGCGGTGCGCGCGGTGGTGGACCGCCCGGGCCTGACGATCGGGCTCGACGCACTCCTCGACTGAAGATCAAATTCTTCGGGTCGCACCTGGTGGGTGGTTGCGCGCCGCAGCTCCCGCCGGGCCGGGCGTGCGCACCAAGGCCGCTGGCGCGTCCAAACCAGCACGCGCACCCTTCACGCTGCGTGCGTGGCCGAGCCTCCCACAACAAGACTGGCCAGGCACCGCGTCTTGCCTCAGGGCGGGCCGGGCCTCGCGTCTTGCTTGGGGTGGGCCAGGCGACGCGTCCTACTTGAGGGTCAGGCCGGGCACCGCGTGTTGCTGCACGGGCAGACCGGGCGTCGCATTTGCGTCGGGTGCAGCCTGGGCGTCGCGTCTTGCTGTGGGGTGAGCCGGGCGTCGCGTCCTACTTCAGGGTCAGGCCGGGCACCACGTGTTGCTTCATGGGCAGGGCGGACGTCGCATTTGCGTCGAGTGTAGGCCGGGCGTCGCGTCCTACTTCAGAGTCAGACCGGGCACCGCGTCCTGCTTCTCGCGCAGGCCGGGCGTCGCATTTGCGTCGGGTGTAGGCCGGGCGTCGCGTCCTACTTCAGAGTCAGACCGGGCACCGCGTCCCGCTTCTCGCGCAGGCCGGGCGTCGCATTTGCGTCGGGTGTAGGCCGGGCGTCGCGTCTTGCTTGGGGTGGGCCGGGCGACGCGTCCTACTTCAGGGTCAGGCCGGGCGTCGCCACTTACCTCAAGGGCAGGCCGGGCATCTCGATGGCTAGGGCGGTGATGTCCTCGATGGCCCGGGTGACATGCTCCTCGCCGGCCCGCCACAGCGCCGCCTGACCCGCGCGGATCTCCTGCCACAGCCCGTCGCCGCCCTGCACCGAGCCGCGGCCGGCGATCACCACCATGAGCTGGTCGACCACCGTCGGATGACGCCCGATCTGCCCATCGGCGGCGATCCGCAGCACGGTCGCGGCCACCGCCTCGGACCGAATCAATGCCTGCGCGGTAAACCCGACGCTCCCATGATCGAGCACGGTGCGTCCCAGATCCACGGTCAAGTCCACAATCTCCACCGAGCCGATCCTAGAGCGCGCCCAAAGCCGCGTCGCGGCGTCCAGCCCGCCCGACGAAGTTTCTGCCCAGGTCAAGCCGGTCCAGCCGAGGCGGGACGGGTTGCCTCGCAGCGCTGTAGACCTGGTTCACGGATGAATCAGCTCGCCTGTTCCCCCACGTCGCGGGTTACGGACGCAGCGGCTGTCTCGCGGTGAGTCTTTGGTGAATCAGGTCTACAGCGCCCGCCGGAGGCCACCCTCCGCGCACCACTGGTGGCGCGCAGAGGAGCGGGTGGCGCGCGGATGGGGTGGCGTGCGGAGGCGAGGTGCCGGCCAGTGATGAGGGAGGCGTAGAAGCGAGGGTGGCGCGCCGAGGAGGGGGCCGCTCAGCGGTGGGGGTGGCGTGCAGCGGTGAGGTGCCGCCCAGCGGTGGAGGCGGCGCGCGGAGGTGAGGTGCCGCCCGGCGGCGAGTGCGGTGCAGAGGCGACGGTGCCGCCCAGCGGTGAGGGTGGCGTGCAGCGGTGAGGTGCCGCCCAGCGGTGGAGGTGGCGTGCAGCGGTGAGGTGCCGCCTCAGCGGTGGGGATGGCGCCCAGCGTTGGGTCACGCAGCGGTGAGGGTGGCGCGCAAAGGAGGGGTGGCGTGCAGCGGTGAGGTTGCGCCCCGCGGTGGGAGTGGCGCCCAGCGTTGCGGTGACGCGCAGAGGAGGGGTGGCGTGCAGCGGCGAGGTGCTGCCCGGCGGTGAGGGTGGCGCAGAGGTGAGGCTGCGCGCTGAGGAGGGGTGCCGGTCGGCGGTGGGGTGGCGTGCAGCGGCGAGGTGCCGCCCCGCGGTGAGGGTGGCGCGCAGAAGAGAGGGTGCCGCTCAGCGGTGGGTGGCGCGCAGCGGTGGGGTGCCGCGTAGCGGCGGGGGTGAGTGGGCACGGACGTTGCCGGGTGGGCGCATTGGTTTGGACGCGTCGCGGCCAGATGGGCACGCCCGGCCCTCGGCGTGAGCGGCGGTCTGCACCCACCACCAAGGTGCGACCTCGAGAATTTGATCTGTGCGGTTGTGGCTCTAGTCGACGGCGGCGAGCGAGACGTGCATGCGCAGCTGCGGGACGAGCATGTCGTCGACGTCCAGGGCCCGACCGGCCCCGTCCGGCTCCCAGCCGGTCGACGTGAGGAACTTCTTCATCGCGGCGTCGGCGTCGTAGATCCAGGCGACCGCGGACTTGAAGTCGTCCTCGCGCCACAGGTCGACTGTTGCGGCGAGCAGCCGGCTTCCGTGCCCGCGCCGGCCCCAGCGCGGCTCGATCAGCAGGTCGGTGACCGCCGCCACGTCGTCGCCCAGCGGCGGCTCCTCGGGGGCCAGGGCCTGCTCGTCGGACGGGCCCGCGGCGCAGAACCCGACGATCGTGGTGCTCGACTCGGCCTGCTCCACGGCGATCAGCACCCGGTGCCGCCCGGACGGGGGCGCGGTGATCGCCTCGGTCCAGCCGCGCTCGAGATATGCCTCGTCGATGTTCGCCAGCACGTGCGGCGGGAACATCCGGCGATAGGCCGTCCGCCACGTGCTGAGCTGGATCCGGGCGATCTCCGCGGCATCGCCGGGACGCGCGGGACGGACGAAGCCAAGTGCCATCAGCCGAGCCTACAGGCGCATGGCATAACGGATCTCGGGCAGCCGGGCGGTGCTGCCCCGCGGCGTGTAGTGCTGCTTCGCGCCGTCCGGGCGCAGGCCCATGTGCTCATAGAAGCGGCGCGACTCGGCGTTGTCCTCGAAGACCCAGAGCAGCATCTCGGTGAAGCCGGCACGGCGCAGATGCTCGACCGCCGCGGTCAGCAGGGCCCGCCCCGCACCGCCGCGCCAGCGCTCCGGGTCCACATAGATCGCATAGAGCTCGCCGGCCGGTCGCTCGTCCTCGCGGTAGGGCCCCGCCGAGACGAACCCGGTCACCTGCCCGTCGACGACCGCCACCAGCGTCTCCGCTCCCGGCGTCGGCGGCCGGCTGCGGCGGGCCCGGGCGAACTCGGCCGGGTCGAGCGCGGACAGCACCTCGGCGGGCACGATCCCGGCGTACGCCTTCTGCCATGCCCGCACGTGCACCGACGCCACCGCATCGACATCCTGGTCGGTGATCCCGCGGACTTCCGTGTCTGCCATGGCGAGATTTTGTCGTACCCCAGGATTACGGTGCATCTCGTTATGACACTTCCGGACACGCTCTCCGTCGCGCAGGCGCGCCGCATCACGCTCGCCGCGCAAGGGTTCGCCGACCCCAAGCCGGGCGGCGCCACCGACATGCGGCACCTGCGCCGGGTGCTGCGGCGGCTGCACCTGATCCAGATGGATTCGGTCAATGTGTTGCAGCGCGCCCACTTCATGCCGCTCTACAGCCGGCTGGGCCCCTATGACGCCGGGCTGATCGAGCGGGCGGCCTACCGCAAACCCCGCGAGCTGTTCGAGTTCTGGGGGCACGAGGCCTCGCTGATCACCGTCGACCTGCAGCCGCTGTTCCGCTGGCGCATGGCGCGCGCCGCCGACCTGGCCTGGGGCAGCATGACCCGGATCGAGCGTGAGCAGCCCGACCTGGTCGCCTGGGTGCTCGACGAGGTGCGCAACCGGGGGCCGATCACCGCGGCCGAGATCGAGCACGACGCCCCGCGGCGCACCGACCACTGGGGGTGGAACTGGTCGGTGGTCAAGCAGGCGCTCGAGTGGCTGTTCTATTCGGGCCAGGTGACCGCCGCCGAGCGCACGACGTCCTTCGCCCGGCGTTACGACCTGACCGAGCGGGTGCTGCCCAAGGCGGTGCTCGACGCTCCGACCCCGGCCTATCCCGACGCCGCCCGCGCGCTGGTCGAGCTCTCCGCGCGGGCGCTCGGCGTGGCGGCCGAGGGTGAGTTGCGCGACTATTTCCGGCTGCCGGTGGAGGGCTTCAAGCAGGCGGTGGCCGAGCTGGTGGAGGACGGCGCGCTCACCCCGGTGCGGGTGCAGGGCTGGAAACAGCCGGCCTACCTGCACCGCGACGCCCGGCTGCCCCGCTGGGTGCGGGCGGCGACCCTGGTCAGCCCGTTCGATCCGCTGATCTGGGAGCGGGCGCGCACCGAGCGGCTGTTCGACATGAGTTACCGCATCGAGATCTATGTGCCGGCCCCCAAGCGGCTCTACGGCTACTACGTGCTGCCGTTCCTGCTCGGTGACCGGTTCGCCGCCCGGGTCGACCTCAAGGCCGATCGCAAGGCCGGAGTGCTGCAGATCCCGGCGGCCTGGATCGAGCCGACCGCCGACCAGGAGGAGACGGCCGTCGCGCTCGCCGCCGAGCTGCGCAGACTGGCCGGCTGGCTGGGTCTCGAGGCGGTCGAGCCGCCGGTCCGCGGTGACCTGGCCGGGCCCCTGACGGCCGCGCTGACCAGCAGCGCCGCGGGTGTACCGTGGCGCCCATGACGGAGACCGCCGCCGCCGCGCAGCCACCGCCGCAGTGGTCCGGCTACCCGCCCGTCGAGACCCACCGCCGCGACCCGATCAGCCGGGTCTTCCACCGGATCTGGTACCGCTCACCCGTCTGGGCCGCCCCGGCCGCGATGCTGGTGTGCATGGCGAGCGCGGTGGCCTACACGGAGTTCACCCATCCGACCGAGGCCGGCGCCGGTGACGCCCCCAGCTGCCTGCTGAAATACACCACCGGCTTCGTCTGCCCGGGCTGCGGCGGCACCCGCGCGGCGTGGTACCTGCTGCACGGCGACGTCCCGGCGGCGGCCCGGCACCACGCGCTGTTCGTCTTCGCCGTCCCGTTCCTGCTTTATATGTATGTGGCGTGGGCCGGTCGGCGCGCCTTCGGCTGGAAACTGCCGCAGCTGTCGCCGACGCCTAAGGTGATCGGCGTGTTCCTGGCGGTGTGGGGCGTGTGGAGTGTGCTGCGCAACCTGCCCTGGGCGCCGTTCACCTGGTTCTACGTGTAGGGAGAGACGTGGTCGACACGCAGTATGAGCAGCTGCTGCGCAAGGTGCTCGAGACGGGCACGCCGAAGGGGGACCGCACCGGCACCGGCACGGTCAGCCTGTTCGGCGAGCGGCTGCGCTATGACCTGTCCGGCGGCGAGCTGCCGCTGATCACCACCAAGCGGGTGCACTTCAAGTCGGTCGCGGTCGAGCTGCTCTGGTTCCTGCGCGGCGACAGCAACACGGCCTACCTGCGGGAAAACGGCGTCACGATCTGGGACGAGTGGGCCGACGCGGACGGCAATCTGGGCCCGGTCTACGGCTACCAGTGGCGCAACTGGCCGACGCCGGACGGCGGCAGCGTCGACCAGATCACCAAGCTGCTCGACACGTTGCGGGTCAACCCCGACTCGCGCCGCATGCTGGTCTCCGCGTGGAACGTGGCCGACCTGCCCGAGATGGCGCTCGAGCCGTGCCACGCGATGTTCCAGCTCTACGTGGCCGACGGCCGGCTCAGCTGCCAGCTCTACCAGCGCAGCGCCGACATGTTCCTCGGGGTGCCGTTCAACATCGCGAGCTACGCGCTGCTCACCCGCATGATCGCGGCGCAGGTCGGGTTGCTGCCGGGCGAGTTCATCTGGGTCGGCGGCGACTGCCATGTCTATGCGAACCACGTCGACCAGGTGCGCGAGCAGCTGACCCGGGAGGCGTTCGCGTTCCCGCGGCTCGAGCTGGCGCCGCGGCCGTCGCTGTTCGACTACCGCTTCGAGGACTTCACCCTGGTCGACTACCAGCACCACCCGGCGCTGCGGGCGCCCGTGGCGGTATGACCATCCACCTGATCTGGGCCGAGGCCAAGGGCCGGGTGATCGGCGCCGGCGGGTCCATCCCGTGGCGGATCCCCGGCGAGCAGACCCTCTTCAAGCAGCGCACGATGGGCTCGACAGTGGTGATGGGCCGGGCCACCTGGGAGTCGCTGCCCTCGAAATGGAGGCCGCTGCCGGGCCGGCACAACGTCGTGCTCACCAGCTCCGAGCTCGACGTGGAGACGGCCCGGAGTGTCGATGAGGTGCTGGCGAAGTACGACGACTTCTGGGTGATGGGCGGCGGCCAGGTCTACGCCGCCTTCCTGCCCCACGCCGGGCATATCGTGCGCACCGAGATCGATCTGAGCGTCGACGGAGACGCCTGGGCGCCGCCGCTGGACGACGATGTCTGGTCGTGCACCCCCGGCGAGTGGCAGATCTCGGACACCGGAGTCCGATGGCGTGTGGTGGAGCACCTCCGCGCCGCAGCGCCGAGAAATGCGTGACGGCCGTCCGATAGGTTGTGGGTATGACGCAGGACCCGCGGCCCTTCGGACGGCTGCTGACCGCCATGATGACCCCGTTCGCCGCGGACGGGTCGCTGGATGTCGCCGGCGCTCAGGAGCTGGCGACCTATCTGGTCGACGAGCAGCGGAACGACGCGCTCGTGATCAGCGGCACCGGCGGTGAGTCGCCCACCACGACCGACGCGGAGAAAGAAACCCTGATCCGCGCGGTGGTCGAGGCGGTCGGCGATCGCGCCAAGATCGTCGCGGGGGCCGGCACGAACAACACCGCGCATTCCATCGAGCTGGCCCGATCGGCGGAAAAGGCGGGGGCGCACGGCCTGCTGGTGGTGACGCCCTATTACAACAAGCCCCCGCAGGCGGGCATCGCCAAGCACTTCACCACGGTGGCGGACAGCACCGGCCTGCCGGTGATGCTCTATGACATCCCGCATCGGGTGGGTGTGCCGATCGCCACCGAGACGCTCCTGCGGGTGGCCGAGCACCCCGCCATCGTCGCGGTCAAGGACGCCAAGGGCGACATCGAGGGCACCTCCGAGGTGCTGCGCCGCACCGACCTCGCGTTCTATTCGGGTGAGGACGCCGCCACGCTGCCGTGGCTGTCCATCGGAGCGGTCGGCGTCGTCGGCACCTCCACCCACTTCACCGGCGTGCTCACCAAGGACATGATCCTGGCGTTCGAGCGCGGCGACGTGGCCACCGCGCTGGCCCTGCACCGCAGGGCATTGCCGCTGTTCACCGGCATCTTCCGCGCCCCCGGCACCATCCTGGTCAAGGCCGGGCTGAACGCGATCGGCAAGCCGGCCGGCCCGGTGCGCCTGCCGCTGGTGGACGCCACCCCGGAGCAACTGGATCAACTTCGTAAGGATGCCGCTGAGGCGGCCATTAACCTCTGACAATCGGAAAGACATACATGAGTCAAGCTCACGTGGAGCTGGAAACACCTCCACCGCTGCCCGAGGGAGCGCTGCGCGTCACCCCGCTCGGCGGCCTCGGTGCCATCGGCCGCAACATGACGGTCTTCGAATTCGACGGCAAGCTGCTGATCATCGACTGCGGGGTGCTCTTCCCCGACGTCGAGCAGCCCGGCGTCGACCTGATCCTGCCGGACTTCGCGCCGATCCTGGACCGGCTCGACGACGTGCAGGCGATCGTCCTCACCCACGGGCACGAGGACCACATCGGCGCGGTGCCCTACCTGCTCGCCCACAAGCCGGACATCCCGCTGGTCGGCTCCGAGTTCACCCTCGCGCTGGTCGAGGCCAAGCTGGCCGAGCGGCGGCTGGATCCCTACACGCTGACCGTGCGTGAGGGGACCAGCGAGCAGCTCGGGCCGTTCAACTGCGAGTTCTTCGCGGTGAACCACTCCATCCCGGACGCGCTGGCGGTCGCCGTGCGCACCCCGGCCGGCCTGGTGCTGCACACCGGCGACTTCAAGATGGACCAGGTGCCGCTGGACGGCCGCATCACCGACCTGGCCGGCTTCGCGCGGCTCGGCGCCGAGGGCGTCGACCTGCTGCTCTCCGACTCGACGAACGCGGAGATCCCCGGCTTCGTCACCCCGGAGCGCGACATCGGCCCGGTGCTGGGCGCGATCTTCGGCAAGGCCCGTGGCCGCATCATCGTGGCCAGCTTCGCCTCGCACGTGCACCGGGTGCAGCAGGTGATGGACGCGGCATACGAATATGAGCGCAAGGTCGCCCTGATCGGCCGATCCATGGTCCGCAACATGGGCATCGCCCGCGACCTCGGCCTGCTGCGCATCCCCGAGGGCCTGCTGGTCAGCATGGACGAGGCGACGAACCTGCCGCCCGACGAGATCGTCTTCATGTCGACCGGTTCGCAGGGTGAGCCGATGAGCGCGCTGGGCCGCATGGCCAACGGCGACCACCGGCACATCTCGATCGAGTCCGGCGACACGGTCGTGCTGGCCAGTTCGCTGGTGCCGGGCAACGAGACCTCGGTCTACCGCGTGATCAACCGGCTGGCCCGGGCCGGCGCCACGGTGGTGCACAAGGAGACCGCCAAGGTGCACGTGTCCGGTCACGCCCCGGCCGGCGAGCTGCTCTATCTGCTGAACGTGACCCGGCCCAGCAACCTGATGCCGGTGCACGGCGAGTGGCGGCACCTGCGCGCGCACGCCCAGCTCGGCATCGAGTCCGGGGTCGCGCCCGACCGCGTCGTGCTGTGCGAGGACGGCGACGTGGTCGACCTGGTCGAGGGCCACGCCCGCCACGTCGGCAAGGTCAAGAGCCGTTATGTGTACGTGGACGGTCTGGCCGTCGGCGACGTCAGCGAGTCCCTGCTCACCGAGCGCCGGATCCTCGGCGACGGCGGCTTCATCTCGGCCACCGTGGTGATCGACTCGGTCACCGGCAAGGTCGTCGGCGAGCCCAGCATCTCCGCCAAGGGCTTCTCCGAGGACCCGGACGCCTTCAGCCCGGTGATCCCGTTGCTGACCCAGGCGCTGCACCGATCCGCCGAGGACGGCATCACCGATCCGCATCAATTGCAGCAGGTCGTGCGCCGCACGGTGGGCCGCTGGGTGAACGACGCCTATCGACGGCGGCCGATGATCGTACCGACCGTCGTCGAAGTCTGAACCTTTCGCAGCCCTCCTCCGTATCCCCGGTCATGGTGCCGCCCCCACGGCGCCCGTGGCGAGGGGAGTACGGAGAATGCAGCGCAAGCGGATCGCCGTTGCGGCGGTCGCGATAGCGGCGACAGGGGCGGCGGTGGCGTTCACGTTGCCGTCGATGGCGGGCACCACACCGAAGGGCGGCACGGCCCCGCGTGCCGTGGCGGCCGACGGTGTCGCCCCCCAACTGCTCGCGGCAATGCAGCGCGACCTCGGTGTCGACGGCGACCAGGCGCAGGCCCGGCTCAAGCGGGCCGCCTGGGCGAGCCGCGTGTCGTCCGCCCTGGCCGCGGAGACCGGCAGTGACTTCGGCGGCGCCTGGCTGGCCGACGACGGCACCACGCTCAAGGTCGCGGTCACCGATCGCGCCGCCGCCCGGCAGGTCAAGGCCGCCGGCGCCGAAGCGGTGCTGGTCGAGCGCAGCGAGCAGGCGCTGGACACCGCCAAGGAGAAGCTGGACGCCGCCAAATCGGATGCCGGCGACCTCACCGGCTGGTTCGTGGACGTGGCCACCAACAAGGTGACCGTGGTGGCGCAGCCCGGCGACACGAAGTCGGCCTGGACGTTCGCCGCGGAGGCCGGGCTGGACCGGGACGAGGTGGCGGTGAAGACCGCGCCGCGCCCGCAGCCGCTGGCCGACGTCCGTGGCGCGGACCCGTACATCATCAACGGCAACGCGCGCTGCTCGATCGGCTTCGCGGTGCAGGGCGGGTTCGTGACCGCCGGGCACTGCGGGCAGCCGGGTGACGTCACCACCGATCTCGGCGGTGGCGCGCAGGGCACGGTGCAGGCCTCGGTGTTCCCCGGCGAGGCGGACATGGGCTTCGTGGCGGTGAACGGCGACTTCGCCGACGAGCTGCTGCCGGTGGTCAACGACAACTCGATCAACGGCAACGTGGGCGAGCTGCTGCCGGTGGCCGGCAGTGACGAGGCCCCGGTGGGCGCGGCGATCTGCCGCTCCGGTTCCACCACGGGCACCCGCTGCGGCGTGATCCAGGCGAAGAACCAGACGGTGAACTACCCCGAGGGCGCGGTCACCGGCCTGACCCAGACCGACGTCTGCGCCGAGGGTGGCGACTCCGGTGGGCCGTGGCTCTCCGGCGACCAGGCCCAGGGCGTGACCTCCGGCGGTTCCGGCGACTGCACGGTCGGCGGCACCACGTTCTTCCAGCCGGTCAACGAGATCCTGGCCGCGAACGATCTGACGCTGATCACCTCGGGCGGCGCCCAGGAGCCTCCGGCCGAGCAGCCCCCGGCGGAAGAGCCGCCCGCCGAGGACCCGCCCGCCGAGGACCCGCCGGCTGAAGAGGCCGGTGCCTGCGACAACCTGCCGATCCAGCGTGACGGCTCGCTCTCCCGCCAGGGTGTCGGTCAGGCCCAGCCGGACGGCGGGGCGTTCCGCTCCGGCGCCGGCCGGCAGACCGCCTGCCTCCAAGGACCGGACGGGGCCGACTTCGACCTCGTGCTGCAGCGCCTGACCGTGCGCGGGTTCCGCAGCGTGGCGCAGGCCACCGGTGACGACGTCAAGCAGCTGACCTTCAACGGCCGGTCCGGCACCTACCGGTACGTGGTGGTCTCCTCCTCCGGGAGCGGCGCCTACCAGCTCGGCTTCCAGGTCCCGTAACACCCACGGACTGCTGCCCCGCCCCGGTCTTCCTCCGTCCGGGGCGGGGCAGCACCGCGTCTAGGCTCACTACCGTGTTCCGCACCATCGCCTATGCCGCCGCGGCCGCGCACTACGCGTTCCTGGCCTTCGGGGTGCTCGGCGGCTTCCTCGCCTGGCGCTGGCCGCGGCTGATCTGGTGGCAGGTGGCCGGCGCCCTCTGGCTGGTGCTGGTGGTGGCAGCGAGCCTGGTGTGCCCGCTGACCTGGGTCGAGGACCGCGCCCGCGAGCGAGCCGGCATGCCGCCCAAGCCCGGCGGTTTCCTGCACAACTACGTCGAGGGCGTCTTCTATCCGGCCGGTCACGAGCGCGCGGCGATGGTCGTGGCGGGTGTGATCGTGCTGATCTCCTGGGCCGGACTCTTCTGGCGGAGGCGCGGTCAGCGCGCCTGACGGATGGATGGGCGTCTTCCCGTTACCGTGGTGACCATGGCGGGCCGAACTCCTCCGGCGAGCCGGGGCCGTGCTGCGTCCAGCACCCGCGGCGCCGCGTCCCCGCGCGCCCGCAAGTCGACCACCAGCAAGGCCGCCGCCACCCGCCGCCAGCCCGCCAAGCGCGCGCCCGCCCGCCGCACCCCGGTCCGCCGGCAGAGCACCGCCTCGGTGATCGGCCGCGGCGTCGGCGCGCTGTGGATGGGCCTGGCGCACAGCGTCGGCTGGGTGGCCCGCGGTGTGGGCCGGCAGGCCGCGACCGCCAAGGACATCGATCCCGAGCACCGCCGCGACGGTGGCGGGCTGCTGCTGCTGGGCCTGTCGATCCTGGTCGCGGTGGCGGTCTGGGTGGGCAGCGCCGGGCCGGTCGGAGCCCGGATCGCGGACGCCGTCCGGCTGTTCTTCGGCGGCCTGTCCGTGCTGCTGCCGCTGCTGCTGCTCTATGGCGCGATCCGGCTGATGCGCAAGCCCGCCGATCCCGAGCACCGGGGTCGCTCGGTGGTCGGCTGGAGCGCGATCATCGTGGCCACCGCCAGCCTGCTGCACATCGCGCAGCGGCCGGTGGACGACGTCGCGATGGACCGGTCGGGTGGACTGATCGGCTACGGCGTCGGCGCCCTGCTCGAGCGGGCGGTCACCGGTTGGGTGGCCGTACCCCTGCTGATCCTGCTCTTGATCTTTGGTCTGCTGGTCATCACGGCGACGCCCATCAACAAGATCCCCGAGCGGGTGATGCTGCTCGGCGACATCCTGATGGGGCGGTCGACCGAGCGTGCCCCGCTGCCGGACGGCGATCTCGACGAGACCCCCGAGCCGGAGGACGACGCCGAGGAGGAGCCGGTCAAGACGCGTCGGCCCGCTCGTCGCCGGCAGGGATCGCTGGCCGATGTCGGGCTGGCGGACGAGGACGAAGAAGACCCGATCGTGCACGACACGGTCGTGTTGCCGGCGGCGAGGAAGAAGCCGGAGCCGCCCGAGCACTCGCCGCTGCCGACCCGCGCCGAGCAGCTGGACATCAACTCGGTGCCGGGGGACTACCGCCTGCCGCCGCCGAACATCCTCGGCAAGGGCAGCACCCCGAAGACCCGCAGCAAGGCCAACGACGAGGTGATGAACGCGCTGACCGGCGTGTTCGACCAGTTCAACATCGACGCCCAGGTGGTCGGCTTCACCCGCGGCCCGACCGTGACGCGTTACGAGGTCGAGGTCGGACCGGGCGTCAAGGTCGAGCGGATCACCCAGCTCTCCCGCAACATCGCCTATTCGGTGAAGTCGCCGGACGTCCGGATCCTGTCGCCGATCCCGGGCAAGAGCGCGGTCGGCGTGGAGATCCCGAACACCGACCCGGAGAACGTGTCGCTCGGCGACGTGCTGCGCTCGCGGGCGGCCGCCGCCGACCACCACCCGATGCTGGTCGCGCTCGGCAAGGACATCGAGGGCGGCTTCGTGGTCGCCAATCTGGCCAAAATGCCGCACATCCTGATCGCCGGCGCGACCGGCGCCGGCAAGTCGTCGTGTCTGAATTCGCTGCTGGTATCCATCCTGACCCGGGCCACCCCGGACGAGGTGCGGCTGCTGCTGGTCGACCCCAAGCGGGTGGAGATGACCTCCTATGAGGGCATCCCGCACCTGGTGACGCCGATCGTGACCAATCCGAAGAAGGCCGCGGACGCCCTCGAGTGGGTGGTCCGCGAGATGGACATGCGCTATGACGACCTGGCCGCCAACGGGGTCCGGCACGTCGACGACTTCAACCGCAAGGTCCGCAGTGGCGAGATCGTGGCGCCGCCGGGTTCCGAGCGGGTGATGAAGCCGTACCCGTATCTGCTGGTGATCGTCGACGAGCTGGCCGACCTGATGATGGTCGCCCCGCGCGACGTCGAGGATTCGGTCGTCCGGATCACCCAGCTGGCCCGCGCGGCCGGCATCCACCTGGTGCTGGCCACCCAGCGGCCGAGCGTCGACGTGGTGACCGGCCTGATCAAGGCCAATGTGCCGTCCCGCCTCGCGTTCGCCACGTCGAGCCTGGCCGACTCGCGGGTCATCCTCGACCAGCCCGGCGCGGAGAAGCTGCTCGGCCGCGGCGACGGCCTGTTCCTGCCGATGGGGGCCAGCAAGCCGGTCCGGATCCAGGGCGCGTGGGTGGACGAGAAAGAGATCCGCGACGTCGTCAAGTTCTGCAAGGACCAGCGCGAGCCGGAGTTCCGGCCAGATGTCACCGAAGCGCCGGTCAGCAAGAAGAAGGACATCGACGAGGACATCGGCGACGACCTCGAGGTGCTGATCCAGGCCATCGAGCTGGTCGTCACCTCACAGTTCGGCTCCACCTCGATGCTGCAGCGCAAGCTGCGGGTCGGTTTCGCCAAGGCGGGACGCCTGATGGACCTGATGGAGACCCGCGGCATCGTCGGCCCGTCCGAGGGCTCGAAGGCCCGCGAGGTGCTGGTCAAGCCGGATGAGCTGGAAGAGACCCTGGCAGCGCTCAAGGTCGGGGAATAGGACCGGTAGCCTTGGCGGAGTGTCCGCTACCCCAGCTCCGCGCCGTGTCGCCCTCCTGACCCTCGGCTGTGCCCGCAACGAGGTCGACTCCGAGGAGCTGGCCGCCCGCCTGGATGCCGGCGGATGGCAGGTCAGCACCGATGCGGACGGCGCCGACGTGGTGCTCGTCAACACCTGCGGCTTCGTCGAGAAGGCCAAGCAGGACTCGATCGAGACGCTGCTGGCCGCGGCCGACACCGGCGCCAAGGTCGTCGCCGCCGGGTGCATGGCCGAGCGTTACGGCAAGGAGCTGGCCTCCTCGCTGCCCGAGGCCCAGGCGGTGCTCGGCTTCGACGACTACACCGACATCGCGGCGCGGCTCGACGGCGTGCTGGCCGGTGAGCGGTTCGACGCGCACACCCCGCGGGACCGCCGCGAGCTGCTGCCGCTGACGCCGGTGCAGCGGCAGTCGGCCAAGGTGGTCGTGCCCGGCCACGCCACGGTCGACGAGCACACCCCGGCCCACCTGCGCCCGGTGCTGCGCCGCCGTCTCGACTCCGGGCCGGTGGCGAGCCTGAAGCTGGCCAGTGGCTGCGATCGCCGCTGCGCATTCTGTGCGATCCCGGCATTTCGCGGAGCGTTCGTCTCCCGCGATCCGCAGGAGCTGCTGGCTGAGGCCGAGTGGCTGGCCAAGACCGGCGTGCGCGAGCTCGTCCTGGTGAGCGAGAACAGCACCTCCTATGGCAAGGACCTGGGCGACCCGCGCGCGCTGGAGAAACTGCTGCCGCAGCTGGCCGCGGTGGACGGCATCGTGCGGGTGCGGGCCAGCTATCTGCAGCCCGCCGAGACCCGGCCCGGTCTGGTCGAGGCGATCGCCGGCACGCCCGGTGTCGCGCCGTACTTCGATCTGTCCTTCCAGCACTCCAGTGAGCCGCTGCTGCGCCGGATGCGCCGTTTCGGCTCCACCGAGAAGTTCCTGGACCTGCTCGCGTCCGCCCGCGCCCTGGCGCCGGAGGCGGGGGCGCGGAGCAACTTCATCGTCGGTTTCCCCGGCGAGACCAAGGCCGACGTGGCCGAGCTCGAGCGTTTCCTGAGCGAGGCCCGGCTCGACGCCATCGGCGTCTTCGACTACAGCGACGAGGACGGCACCGAGGCCGCGGGTCTGTCCGGCAAGGTGCGTCCCGACGCGATCAAGCGACGGTACGACCGGATCAGCGCGCTCGCCGACGAGCTGTGCGCCCAGCGCGCCGAGGACCGGCTGGGTTCCGTGGTCGAGGTGCTGGTGGACACGGTGGCGGACGACGAGGTCGAGGGCCGCGCCGCGCATCAGGCGCCGGAGGTCGACGGCTCCACGACGCTGGTCGGCGGCTTCGGCATGCGGCCGGGTGACCTGGTCCGGGCGCGGGTCACGGCGACCGAGGGCGTGGACCTGGTCGCGGAGCCCTTCGAGATGATCTCCGCGGCCACGTGAGCCCCTCGTGAGCCTTTCGTGACCGAGGAGCCGGCGCCGGTCGTCGTGCCGTTGATGAACCCGGCCAACGTTCTCACGGCTGCCCGGATCGTCCTGGTACCGGTCTTCCTGTCCCTGGTGGTCGCCTCCGGCATGACGTCGACCGGCTGGCGGATCGCGGCCTGCCTCACCTTCTGCGTGGCGTCCGCGACCGACTTCGTGGACGGCTGGGTGGCCCGGCGCTACCACTGGGTCACGTCCTTCGGGAAGGTCGCCGATCCGATCGCCGACAAAGCCCTTACGGGTACCGCCCTGGTGCTGCTGTCGGCATATGGCGTGCTGCCGTGGTGGGTGACCGTGCTGATCCTGGTGCGCGAGTGGGGCGTGACGGCGCTGCGCTTCTGGGTGCTGCGGTTCGGCGTGATCCCGGCCAGCCGGGGCGGCAAGGTCAAGACGGCGCTGCAGATCGCGGCCATCGCCTGGTATCTGTGGCCGGCCCCGCCGCCGGCCGACGCGGTGGGTCCGTGGCTGATGGGCGCGGCGCTGGCGGTCACCATGGTCACCGGCGTCGACTACGTCCTGCAGGCCCTGCGAATGCGGCGCCGATGACCTCCGGCCCGGTCGAGCGGCCGGTCGAGCGGCCGGTCGAGTGGCTCGTCGAGCGGCTCATCACCCGGCGCGAGACGGTCGCCACCGCCGAGTCCTTGACCGCCGGGCTGGTGGCGAGCACCCTGGCCGAGGTTCCCGGCGTGAGCGCTGTTCTGCGCGGCGGCCTGGTGGTCTATGCGACCGAGCTCAAGCACTCCCTGGCCGGCGTCTCCTCGGCCCTGCTGGACGAGCGCGGGCCGGTGGATCCCGAGGTGGCACTGGCCCTGGCGGACGGCGCCCGGCAGCGGTGCGACGCCGACTGGGGGCTGGCCACCACCGGTGTGGCCGGGCCCGATCCGCAGGACGGCAAGCCGGTCGGGCTGGTCTATGTCGCGGTCGCCGGGCCTGCGGGCGCGGTCGTCGAGGAGCTCCACCTGGACGGCGGCCGGGCCGCGGTGCGTGCCGCAAGCGTGACAGCGGTGTTAAACCTCCTCGTCCGGCAGTTAGCGCAGGTCAACCCCCTGATGTAGCCCCGGGCCTGCGGGAATGCCACTCCGCGCGGCCTCGTTGCGAGAGGGGCCGGTCCGGGGTGGTCCCGGATTTCGGCGGGGCGGGATGTCGGCGTGGCCCGCAGCGGGTACGGTTGCGGGAAGCCTCCGGCGGCTGCCGGCGGCCCTGCCGCAGGAGGAGGTGCCATGGTCCTGCTACGCCGGGTTATCGGTGACGCATTGCGTGCGCGCCGGCAGGGACAGCACCGCACTCTGCGCGAGGTGTCCACCGCCGCGAACGTCAGCCTGGGTTACCTCTCCGAGATCGAGCGCGGGCAGAAAGAGGCGTCGAGCGAGCTGCTCGCCGCGATCTGCGATGCCCTGGGCGCCCGCCTCTCCGAGGTATTGAGCGAGGTCAGCAACACGCTGGCCGTCGCCGAGGGCATGGAGGGCGTGCTCGCCCCCGTGCAGGAGCGCTCCGACGAGACCCCGATCCGCAAGGTCGCCGATGGCGACGTGCGCGTTTCGGTCCGCCAGGACTCTCCGCTCAAGACCACTCTGCGCACCACACGCAAGCGTGGGCGTGACATGATCTACGCCGCCTGATCTCGGCGTCGCTCGACTGCTCCGGCAGGCGTAATCTCAGCTAAGGGTGTTTGGAGATGTCCCTGAGAACACCCTGAGGTCACGTGACGACGGTGGCATGGGGCTGCAACGATGGATTCCGGATTCATCTAGCCGATCGAGCGACATTGAGGGGTATGGCGATATGGCGAACCCGTTCGTCAAGGGCTGGCGTTACTTTTTGGCGCTCTTCGGCGCAAAGATCGACGAGTATGCCGACCCGAAGGTCCAGATCCAGCAGGCCATTGAGGACGCGCAGCGCCAGCACCAGGCGCTCGTCCAGCAGGCCGCCGCGGTGATCGGTAACCAGCGGCAGCTCGAGATGAAGCTGTCGCGCCAGATGTCCGAGGTCGAGAAACTGCAGGGCATGGCCCGGCAGGCGCTGGTGCTGGCCGACCGGGCACGGGCCGGCGGTGACGAGGCCGAGGCCGGCAAATACGAGCAGACCGCCCAGACGCTCGCCACCCAGTTGGTCTCCGGCGAGCAGTCGATGGAAGACCTCAAGACGCTGCACGACCAGGCGCTCTCCGCGGCCGGCCAGGCGCGCAAGGCGGTGGAGAACAACGCGATGGTGCTGCAGCAGCGCATCGCCGAGCGTTCCCGCCTGCTGAGCCAGCTCGAGCAGGCCAAGATGCAGGAGACGGTCGCCAAGTCGCTGGAGTCGATGTCGTCGCTCGCCGCTCCCGGCAACACCCCGTCGCTCGACGAGGTGCGCGACAAGATCGAGACGCGTTATGCCAACGCCATGGGCCGCGCCGAGCTCGCGTCGAACTCGGTCGAGGGCCGCATGCTCGAGGTGCAGAAATCGAGCCTCGACATGGCCGGCTCGTCCCGGCTCGAGCAGATCCGCGCGAGCATGGCGGGCGACCAGCTCGGCAGCGGTTCGGCGCAGCCGGCCGTCGAGGACAAGGCGGCTTCCGCGCCGGCCTCCGACCCGGCGACCGTGGCCCGGCTCGACGAGATCCGGGCCACCATGAACCAGAAGCGCGGCGACACCACGGCCGCCGGCTGATTCCGATGGACGAGCGGACGCGCCATTTCCGGCAGCTGCGGAGGCTGCGCAGTTCCGCACGCCGATGGAGTGTCGTCGGTGGCGGTCTGGCCGCCGCGACCGCGGTCCTGACGCCCTATGCGGGCATCGGCATCGCGGACGCGGTCTGGGCCGCGGCCGCCGGCGGATCGGTCGCCCTCGCCTTCTGGCGGCATCGTGACCACCGCGAGCTGGCCGCGGTCGAGCCACCGCCGGCCCCGCCGCCCGCGATTCCCGGCGCCAAGCTGATCGCCGCGGTCGAGCGGTTCCCGGCCGGCCGCAGCATGCTGCAGGAGGTGCGCCGTCACAAGGAGCGTTACGCGCTGCGTGGCTCCGCGGTGGCCAAGGCATGGGACCGGCTCGACCGGGCCTCGGTGACGCTGCAGGCGCTCGCCGCGCGGCTCACCGGCCCGGGCCAGGAGGCGCTGCTCGAGGCGGCCACCGCCGAGGAGTGGCTGCGAGACCTGGGTCAGCGGGTGGCCGGCGTGGAGCGGGCGATCCCGCTCAGCCCGGCCGATCAGCGATCCGCGCTGGAGACGTCGCACGAGAGCCTGGCCGGCCAGTTCACCGAGGGCGTGACGGCTTATGAGCGGCTCGTCGCGGCGGCGGCGAGCTGGGTGGCCGAGGACGGCCAGCCGGTGGCGGACGAGCGGCACCCGAGCTTCTTCCGCCTGGTCGAGGCGACGGATCGGCTGCGTGGCCTGGCCGAGGGCCTTTCCGAGCTGCGGCGTTACGGCAACTCCGCGGCCTGACACGTCGGGCACCAATAGGTCACTCGTTCGTCCAGGTCGGCCTTGCGGATCGCGGTGGCGCATCGGCGGCACGGTTGCGCGCGGCGGCCGTACACATAGCTGGTCTCACCGCGCCGCAGCGAACCGGTCGTGGTCTGGGTCCACCTGCCCTTGTTGTTCGCGACCAGTTTCTGCGCCAGCGTGGCCAGGCCCTCGAGGTCCTTGACCTGCCCGACCGGCGTCCACGGCCAGAGTCCGCGCAGGAAGAGCGTCTCGGCCTTGTAGAGGTTGCCCACCCCGGCCAGGTTGCGCTGGTCGAGCAGCGCCTCGGCGACGGTGACGTCGGGCTTGCGGGCCAGCCGCCGGGCCGCCTCGGCCGGGTCCCAGTCGTCGCCGAGCAGGTCCGGGCCGAGGTGGTCGAGTGATTTCTGCTCGTCGGCGGTCGGCAGCAGAGCGACCTCGTGCAGGTGGTAGCCGACCGCGACCGACCTTTTGCTTTTGAGCACGATCCGGATCAGGTGCGCCGGCCGGCCGGACCAGCGCTCGCCCGGCCGGAAGATGCGCCAGGTGCCGTCCATCCGCAGATGCGAGTGCAGCGTGAGGGCCTTCTCCCCACGGACGAGTCGCAGCAGCAGGTGCTTTCCGCGGCTCGCGGACGCGGTCACCTCGAACCCGGACAAATCGGTGGTCGCCAGCTGCGGCACCCGGAAGTCGGATCCGGTCAGCACCTCGCCCACGAGCGCCTTCTCCAGCACTCGCGCGGTGTTCCAGACGGTATCGCCCTCCGGCATAATCCCTATCCTGCCCGCAATCCGGTCTGTCACTCTGCTGGGATGGATCTGGACATCGCGACGCTCGCGGACGACCCGGGCCGCTGGGATCAATGGGACCAGCTCGACGGCTTCTGGCCCACCTTCATGACGCAGGATCCGACCGGCAGCTTCTATTTCGGCTACCTGGCCGAGCATTTCGCCGCCCACTGCCTGCTGGCGATCGACCGGCAGACCGGCAAGGCGGTCGCCAAGGCGCATTCGGTGCCGCTCTCGCACGCCGATCCGATCGACGAGGGTCTGCCCGAGGGCGGCTGGGACTGGGCCATCCGCACGTCGGTGCACGATCGGCTGCGCGGTGCGACGCCGGTCATCGCGTCCGCCCTCGAGATCACCATCCGGCCCGACGTGCGCGGCACCGGGCTCTCCGGCGTGATGCTCAATGCGATGCGGGACAACGTCGCCAAGCTGGGCTTCCGAGACCTCGTCGCGCCGGTGCGGCCGACCGGCCGGCAGGGTCAGATCTTCCAACCCATCGACGAGTACGCCCACCGCACCCGCCCCGACGGCCTGCCGGTCGACCCGTGGCTGCGCGTGCACGCCAGGCTCGGGGCGCGCATCGTGAACGTCGCCCACGCCAGCATGGTGATGGCCGGCACGCTGGCGCAGTGGCGGGAGTGGACCGGCTTGCCGTTCGACGAGGACGGGCCGGTCGAGGTGCCGCAGGCGCTGGTCCCGGTGCACTGCGACGTCACCCAGGACACGGCGGTCTACGTGGAGCCCAACATCTGGGTCCACCACCGCATCTAGCCGCGTTGGGCCACCCGGACCAGGTCGCCGGGCTGCACGGACAGCACGACCACGGCGCGGCCGTTGTTGACCGCGATGCCGACTCGGCCCGCCGAGTCCTCATAGACGAGCAGGTCGCCGCGGTCCACATCGGCGAAGGTGGCGCCGCGGCGGGCGGACACGTTGCCGTTGACGGTGAGGTCGGTGCCGAGGCCGGTCAGGGCGCCTCCGGTGGCGGCGAGTTGCACGTTGCCGAAGCGGTCCACGGTCAGCACTTCGGCCTCGATCCAGCCGTCGCCGATGGTCACCACGGGGTCGGGGAGGCGTACCAGGGTGTCGGGGTCGATGGGCGCGCCCGCCTCACTCGGCTCGGCCCCCGCGGCGATCCGCGCCGCCGCCGGCGCGAAGACGTCGCGCCCGTGGAAGGTGCGCGCGACCTGGCCGAGCACCCAGTCCTTGTTGGACAGCTCGTAGACCGCGTCGATGCCGCCGAGCGCCTCGGCCGCCCAGATCAGCAGGCCGTTGTCCGGCCCGACGAGCGCGCCGCCCGGCGTGGAGATGACGATGCCGCGGCGGGCGGTGCCGACGCCCGGGTCGACCACCGCGCAGTGCACCGACTCCGGCAGGTAGGGCGCGGTCTGCGCGAGCACCGCGGCGCCCCGGGCCACGTCGGCGGGTGGCACGTGATGGGTCACGTCGATCACCCGGACCTCCGGGTTGATCCGCGCGATGGACCCGTGACAGGCAGCCACGAATCCGTCGAACGTGCCGTAATCCGTGGTGAAGCTGATCCATCCATAGCGGCCCATGGTCGTCTACGTTATCCGGTGCGCACGCAGAGTGTGCGGCAGCCCACCCTCGCGAGTCTTCCGATACGTGGCAGGCTGGTGATCATGCGTTTGGTCATCTTCACGGAACCGCAGCAGGGCGCCACCTACGACGATCAGCGGCGGGTCGCCCAGTTGGCCGAGGACCTCGGCTTCGACGGCTTCTTCCGCAGCGATCACTACCTGGCGATGGGTGTCGACGGGCAGCCCGGCCCGTCCGATTCGTGGGTCACGCTCGGCGCGCTGGCCGTGCAGACGTCCCGGATCCGGCTGGGCACGCTGGTCACGTCGGCGACGTTCCGGCTGCCCGGGCCGCTGGCGATCAGCGTGGCGCAGGTCGACGCGATGAGCGGCGGCCGGATCGAGCTGGGCCTCGGCGGCGGCTGGTTCGAACGCGAGCACGCGGCCTACGGCATCCCGTTCCCGCCCACCGGCGAGCGCTTCGACCGCCTCGAAGAACAGCTGGAGATCATCTCGGGCCTGTGGACCGCCACCGGCCCGTATTCCTTCGCCGGCAAGCACTACCAGGTCGTCGACTCGCCGGCGCTGCCCAAGCCGGTGCAGTCACCGCGCCCGCCGATCATCGTGGGCGGCAAGGGCCCGAAGCGCACACCGGCACTGGCGGTCCGCTTCGCGGACGAGTTCAACAGCCCGTTCTCCTCACTCGCCGAGGCCACCAAGCTCTTCCAGGGGGTACGGGACACAGCCGCCGCGGCCGGCCGAACGACTCCGCTGGCGCTGTCGTCCGCGGTGGTGTTGTGCGTGGGCCGCGACGACGCCGAGGTGGCACGGCGAGCCGACGCGATCGGCCGCAGCGTGTCGGACCTGCGAGAGGCAGGCGACGCGGTGGTGGGCACGGTGGACGAGGTGGTCGACCAGATCTCCAGGTTCGGCGAGGCCGGGGCGACGCGCATCTATCTGCAGACGCTCGACCTCACCGACCTGCACCACATCGAACTGGTCGCCTCGGCCGTCGCCCCTCAGCTCACCTGACACGCTGCGGCCCGCCGGCTTGGAGGCGTCGGTGAGGGCGAGCGTCTGGCTGTGACGGTTCCGCCCGGCGGCTCACCTTCGGCCACGCCCGCCCCCGCAGGCAGCTCATCAGCCAACGGTGGACTACCCCCTCAGCCCAACCCGCAGGCGGGCTGACTCTGACCCGAAATCTGCTTGATGCCCTCGTTTTGCGCTGGCAATGTGGCCCCTCGTGTCTGAAGCTGAAACGCCGGAGGGTCACGATTCTGAGCCGCAGCACCTTGCGGTGACAGCGGAGCGGCCGCTGCGCTCGCCGGCGTTTCGTTGGTTCTTCATCGGCCGCTCAGTCTCCATGGCCGGCAGTTTCATGTCGCCGGTCGCCCTCGCGTTCGGAGTCTTGGAGATCACTGGCAGCGCGGCCTGGTTGTCCGCGGTTCTCGCCGCCGCCGTAATCCCGATGGTCGCCACCATGCTGATCGGCGGCGGCATCGCCGATCGCTACCGCCGAGACTCCGTGCTTCGGCTGACCAGCCTGGGCGCCGGCATCGCTCAGGCCGGCGTCGCCGTCGTCCTGCTCACCCACCAAAGCCCCTCGCTGCTGCTGCCGCTATCGGCTCTCAACGGCATCTTCCAAGGACTGACTACGCCAACCCTGCGAGGCATCCTCGCGAACCTGGTGTCCGGCCGCGCTCTGCAACAGGCCAGCTCGCTGATCGCCTCGGCCAGCAACACCTTCCGCATCCTCGGGCCAAGCGTCGCCGGCTTGCTGACCGCGACAATCGGCGGCGGCTGGGCAATCGCCGCGGACGCGGCCACCTTCCTCGCTGCGGCCGCCTGCTTCGCCCGGATCTCCCTGCCCGACCTGCCACCACGAGCCGTGGACGACCCCTCGATGCTGAGCGCCTTGTCCGAGGGGTGGACATACTTCCGGACCCAGACGTGGATCTGGTCGGTGACCCTGGCCTTCGCCGTCTTCAACGCGACCAACATGGGGTTCTGGCAGGTCCTCGGACCGGTGATCACGAGCGACACCATCGGCCCCCAGGGCTGGGGACTCGTGCTCAGTGCCCGCGGAGCCGGAGCGCTGCTGGCCAGCCTGGTCCTGGTGAAGCTACCGATCATGCGGCGGCCGATGACGCCGGCCTTGACCTCCATGGCGCTGGCCACCCTCCCGCTCATTCTGCTCGGCGCCGGCGCGAACCTGGCCTGGCTCATGACGGCCACGTTCGTCGCCGGCATCGTCGCCGAGTTCTTCACGGTCGTCTGGGTGACAGTCACCAACACCCACATCCCGGAACGTCTCCTCTCCCGCGTAGGCGCCCACGACGAGTTCTGGTCGTTCCTGTCCCTACCCATCGGCCAAGCCTCCGCTTCCGCCCTGGCAGCGGTGGCCGGCAACACGACGGTCGCCGTCGCGGGCGGCGGCTTAGGAGCAGCGGCAATGCTGCTGGCAGCACTCGTCCCCTCGCTTCACCGCATAGAGATCAACAACAAAGCCGCGACGGACGCCGCACACTGATCCACGCACGCCAGCGCCGAGAAATGGCGTCACGGATATCCGCGCCGATCACCGGCAGAAACTAACGGCTCCACCTTGCGCCTTGATAAGGCAGACCAGCACCGGGGCCACTTTAGGCCGCCTCACTGGGGCCTTTGCGCCGTCACAATCAAGCGTCGCGGCGATGTCGAGGTCGCGCAGCACACGATCGATCCTGCACGATCAGCCGCAGCCGCAGCCGCAGCCGCAGCCGCAGCCGCAGCCGCAGCCGCAGCCGCAGCCGCAGCCGCAGCCGCAGCCGCAGCCGCAGCCGCAGCCGAAGGCCGTGCGGTGGCTTCTGCGTGATCGGTCGGGCAATCGTAGACCGTGCGGTGGCTTCTGCGTGATCGGCCGCGCAATCGCAGACCCGGCGGTGGCGGCTTCAACGGGATCGGCCGCGCAGCCGCAGACCGTGCGGTGGCTTCTGCGCGATCAGCCGCGCAACCGCAGACCCCGCGGCGTGGCCCGGAAGCCCGCCGCCGTCAGGGCATCGCGCAGCGGTGACGACTGGACGGCCGAACCGCCGTCGGCGCGCTCCACCGACATCGCACCGAGCGCTCCCGACTGGACCGCCCGGGCCAGCGACTGACCAGCCGCCGCCAGCGCCTCCGGATCATCCACGAAGGACAGCAACGTCCGCCCGCCGCGCTCGACATAGAGCACCAGGTCGCCACCGACCAGGATGACCAGCGCCCCCGCCTTGCGGCCCGCGCGGTGCCCCGCCGCGGCCACCTTTTCGCCGTCGCCGCTGTCCACCACCCGCTCCGGCCAGGGCAGCGCCGCGCCATAGGGATTCGCCGGGTCGGTCGACGCCAGCACCACCGCCGTCGCACCCGCGCGTTTGTTGAGCTCGGCCGGCTCGGACAGCGCCCGCAACCGGTCCACCGCGCCGGGCACCGCGAACTGCGCCGCCCCCAGCCCCTCCACGAAATATCCCCGCCGCGCCGCCCCGCGCTCCTCCAGGGCACCGAGCACCGGATAGACCGCCGCGAAGCCACCGGTCACGCCCTCGGCCATGACCGCGCCGCGGGTGACCACGCCGTGGCGTTCGAGCAGCAGGTCGGCCAGCGCCGCCGCCCGCCGGGTCGGGTCGAGGTCGCGATCGGGCAGCTGCGACCAACGCCCCGCCATCGCTGGTGGGCCGGTGCGGCTGGGCATCTGCACTCGGCCCGGTCGGCGATATCTGGTGCGCGCCGGGGTCGCCTTGGCTCGGTGCGCACCGCTGCTGCCGAGCAGCCCTCGCAGCGGCGCGAACGTGTCGTTGGTCAGGTGGCCGGCCCACACGAGATCCCACACCGCGGCGGTCAGCGCCGGGTCGTCGGTCGAGCCCACCCGGTCCGACAGCGAGCGGAAGAACAGTGCCTGCCCGTCACCCAGCGCGTCGATCACCGATTGGTGCAGCGGGGTCAGCACCAGCTCGTCATCCGGCGGCGGGAGCAGCAACGCAGCCGAGTCCGCATACGCCAGCGTGACCCACCCGTCATTGCCCCCGACCGAGCCGGACCCGGCCCACACCACCTCGCCCGATCCGCTCAGCTCATCGAGCATGGCCGGCGAGTAGTCGGCGACCCGCGCCGGCAGCACCAGCCGCTCCCAGGCTGACGCCGGCACGGCGATGCCCTGCAACTGCTCTATCGACGCCGCCAGCGCGTCGACGCCGCGCGCGTTCCCGCCGATCTGATGCCATCGCGGCAGGAAGGCGGCCAGCACCCGCGGCGGCACCGGCTCGATCTCGCGGCGCAACGCGGCCAGTGACCGCCGGCGCAGCATGCGCAGCACCTCGGCGTCACACCACTCGGTGCCCGCGCCGTCCGGTGAGAACTCGCCGGTGACGACCCGGCCGGTGGCGCTGAGCCGTTTCAGCGCCTGCTCGACCACGAAGACTCCGAGCCCGAAATGGGCCGCGCAGGTCGACGCGGCGAACGGCCCGTGCGTCTTCGCATATCTCGCCACCAGATCACCGAGCGGGTCGGTGACCGGCTCCAGATAGGCCTCCGCGACGCCCACCGGCAGCGCCACTCCGAGCGCATCCCGGTAGCGACCCGCGTCCTCGACGCCGATCCACCGCTCCTCGCCCGCGATCCGCACCCGCAACGCCCGCCGGGTGGCCTCGAGATGGCGGGCCCACTCGAGGTCGATGTGCCGGGCGGTCAGCGCCGGCTCGGACAAGTCGCCCAGCAGCCGCAGCAGCTCGGCCGCGTCCTCCGCGTCGCGCGGCGCCCGCTGCGGCGTGAGCCACTGCAGCTGGCTCTCGGTCTCGGTGACCACCGCCGGGTCGAGCAGCTCGCGCAGGTCGACCCGGCCGAGCAGCTCACCCAGCAACGTGGAGTCGAGGGCCAGCGCGGCTGCCCGGCGCTCGGCCAGCGGGGCGTCACCCTCGTAGAGGAACGCGCCCACGTACCCGAAAAGCAGTGATCGGGCGAACGGCGAGGGTCGCTGCGTCTCGGTCTCCACCAGCCGGACCTTGCGCCCCGCGATCTCGCGCATCAGGCCGACCAGGCCGGGGACGTCGAAGACGTCCTGCAGGCACTCGCGGGCGGCCTCGAGCGTCACCGGGAAGTCGGCGAACTCGCGAGCCACGTCGAGCAGTTGCGCGGACCGCTGGCGCTGCTGCCAGAGCGGCTGGCGGCGACGCGGATCACGGCGGGGCAGCAGCAGGGAACGCGCCGCGCACTCGCGGAACCGCGACGCGAACAGCGCGGACGTGCCCACCGACTCCTCGACGATCTGCGCGATCTCCTCCGGGTCGAAGGCCACCAGATCGGCGCCGGGCGGCTCCTCCGCGGTGTCCGGCAGGCGCACCACGATGCCGTCGTCGGAGGGCATGACCTGGCCGTCGACGCCGTAGCGCTCACTCAGCCGCCGGGCGATGGCCAGGGCCCAGGGCGCGTTGACCCGCGCACCCAGGACACAGTGCACGGTCATCCGCCAGTCGCCGATCTCATCGCGGAACCGTTCGACCACCACGGTGCGGTCGTCCGGCAGGTTGCGCGTCGCCTCGCGCTGCTCCCGCACATATGCCATCAGGTTGGACGCCGCCCACTCGTCGAGCCCGGCCTCGCGCAGCGAGCCGATCGCCGCCTCGTCACCCGCCTTGGTCAGGGTGCGCAACCGGGCGCCGATGGCCCGGCCGAGCTCGACCGGCCGGCCCAGCGCGTCGCCTTTCCAGAACGGCATCCGGGCCGGCGCGCCCGGTGCGGGGGAGACGAGCACCCGGTCGGGCGTGATGTCCTCGATCCGCCAGGAGGTCGAGCCGAGCAGGAAGACGTCGCCGACCCGGGACTCGTAGACCATCTCCTCATCGAGCTCGCCGACCCGCGACGCCTTTTCGGACCCGGCCAGGAAGACGCCGAACATGCCGCGGTCGGGGATCGTGCCGCCGCTGGTGACGGCCAGCCGCTGCGCGCCCGGGCGGCCGGTCAGCTCGTTGGTCGCGCGGTCCCACACCAGCCGTGGCCGGAGCTCGGCGAACGCGGTCGACGGGTAACGCCCGGACAGCATGTCGAGCACCGCGTGCAGCGCCGAATCGGGCAGCTCCGCATAGGGCGCCGAACGCCGCACCAGCGCGGCCAGGTCGTCCAGTTGCCAGGCGTCGAGCGCGACCATCGCAACGATCTGCTGAGCCAGCACGTCGAGCGGGTTGCGCGGGTATTTCAGCTCCTCGATCGCACCCACGGCCATCCGCTCGGCCACCACCGCGCAGGACACCAGGTCGCCGCGATGCTTGGGGAAGACGACGCCGCGCGAGATCGCGCCCACCTGGTGGCCGGCACGACCGATGCGCTGCAGGCCGGCCGAGACCGACGGCGGCGCCTCGATCTGCACGACCAGGTCGACCGCGCCCATGTCGATGCCCAGCTCCAGGCTGGAAGTGGCGACCACCGCCGGGAGACGGCCGGATTTCAGCGCCTCCTCGATCTGCTTGCGCTCCTCGCGGGAGACCGAGCCGTGATGCGCCCGAGCGACCACCGGCGGCGCGCCCATCGTGCCGCCGGCCTGGGCCATGATTTCGGCGGGCAACCGCACCGGCTCGGGCATCGGGTCGCCGGTGCGCTCGGCGGCCAGCTCGTTGATGCGCGCGCAGAGCCGCTCGGCCCCACGCCGTGAGTTGGTGAACACGATGGTGGACCGGTGCGACTCGATCAGATCGAGCACTCGCTCCTCGACCGCCGGCCAGATGGACGGACTGTGCCGCCCGGCGCCGGGGTCGTCGGCATCCTGGTCGGGCACCTCGTCGAGGCGGGTCATGTCCTCCACCGGGACATGCACCTCGATCTCGATGGTCTTGGTGCTGGGTGGCTGGACGATCTCCACGTCGTGAGCGCCGCCGAGGAACCGCGCGGTGTCCTCGATCGGCCGGACCGTCGCGGACAGGCCCACCCGCTGCGCCGGCTTGGGCAGCAACGCGTCGAGCCGCTCGAGGGAGAGCGCGAGGTGCGCGCCGCGCTTGGTGGCGGCGACCGCGTGCACCTCGTCGATGATCACCGTTTCCACGCCACGCAGCGAGTCGCGCGCGGCCGAGGTGAGGAGGAGGAACAGCGACTCGGGCGTGGTGATCAGCACATCGGGCGGGCTGCGCTGGAAGCTGCGGCGCTCGTCGGCCGGTGTGTCACCGGTGCGCATGCCGACCGTGATGTCCGGCGGTGGCACGCCCAGCCGGCCCGCCGCTTGCCGGATGCCGGTCAGCGGCGCCCGCAGGTTGCGCTCGACGTCGACGGCAAGCGCCTTGAGCGGGCTCACATAGAGCACCCGGCAGCGCTGCCGCGCCTCGGCCGGGACGGGCTCGCGGGACAGCTTGTCGAGGGACCAGAGGAAGGCGGCCAGCGTCTTGCCGGACCCGGTCGGCGCCACCACCAGGGCATTGCGGCCGCCCCCGATGGCCCGCCACGCGCCCGCCTGGGCAGCGGTGGGCGCGGCGAACGCGGCCTCGAACCACGAACGAGTGGCGGGCCCGAACTGCTCCAGCACTTCCTGCATGTGGTCAATCCTGCCGCGCGGGTACGACAAAAACGCGAGGCCAGCAAAAACGACCGAGGGATGACCATCTATCGGTCATCCGAGCAGGAGTAGGGCAGTCAACCGGCAGCCTCGCTTGACCAGAAGGACCATGGTGCGGTCAGGTGTGCTGCGGCACATTGATGGGCACCGTGCTCCATGTGTCACGGCCGCTGAAGCTAGAGGCCCCCAACCGACAGGAGGCACCGTGATCAGGTCAGTTCCACACGGACGGCGCCTCGGTAGCGCCGCCGCGGCAGTGTTCGCGTTCGCGGCCGTCGCCCTCAGCGCGTCACCCGCCGCCGCAGCCGGCGACGGTTATGTCCGCCTCGCTCATCTCTCACCCGACACCCCCGCGGTCGACGTCTATCTCAAGGCGGACGCGGCCGGCAGCAAGGAACAGACGTTCCCGGGCGTCGGCTACGGCGCGATGTCCAACTACCTGCGGCTCCCGGCGGGGACATACTCGGTCGCCATGCGCAAGGCCGGCGCCGCAGCCAGCACCAAGCCGGTGCTCACCACCCAGGTCACCGTCGAGAGCGGCAATGCTTACACGGTCGCCGGCGTGGGCCGTTATGCCGACCTCGGCCTGCGCGTGCTCGAGGACGACCTCAAGCTCCCCAGCGGCGGGCAGTCAAAGGTCAGGATCATTCAAGCTTCGGTACGCGCACCCGTGCTCGACGTCGGCGTGAACAACGGCCCGACGATCGCGGACGGGGTCCAGTTCGCGACCACGACCGACTACCGCCAGGTCAAGCCGGGCAGGTGGGCGGTCAAGGTCCAGCCCAGTGGCGGCGGCAAGAGCAGCACCCTGACCTGCACCATGGGCGCCGGGAGTGTCTATTCGCTGCTGGTCCTGGACGCCAAGGGCGGCGGCCTCAAGACCGAGCTGCACGTCGACGCCGGCCGGGCGGGCACCGTCCCGATGGGCGGCGTGGCCACCGGTGAGGGCGGGACCCAGCCGGGCTCCCCGATGCCGATGGCGCTGATCGTGGCGGGCGCCGCGGCCGTGCTCACCGGCGGTCTGGTGTTCGCGATCCGGCGTCGCCCGCGGACGGTCTGACCGGTCGCGCGCGTGTCGGCGGAAACGCACGAGACGCCGGCTCGTTCCGAACCGGCGGATCCGGAACCGGCCCGCCCGGCGTCCTCCGGGGCGTCCGAGCGGGCCGCGCACGGCGAGCCGGTGCCCCAGCACACTCCGGATCAGCACACTCCCGGCCAGGGCAGTCCCGGCCAGGGCTATCCGGGCCAGGGTAAACCGGGCCAGGGTAAACCGGGCCAGGGTAAACCGGGCCAGGGTAAACCGGGCCAGGGTAAACCGGGCCAGGGTAAACCGGGCCAGGGTAAACCGAGCCTGGGCAATCCGGGTCAGGGCAATCCGGGTTCGGGCCTGGTCCGGTCTGAGCCCGGCCCGCCGGTGACCGCGGTGCGGGGCACCGCCCGGGTCGGACCGGTCGACGAACCCGCGGCTCGTGGCCGTGCGGCGGTGGCCGGGGCGATCGATCCGGCTCTGCGGCACGCTCCTCGCTTCATGCCGTCCCCTCGCCGGGAACGCACTCCGGTGTGGCCGCCGCTGGCGCCCGCGCCCACCGAACCGGCCACGGACGTGGCCCGACCCGGCGTCGCGGTGGCCCGGGCCGCCGTGCCCGCCGACGCTCGGCCGGTCGACCTGTCGGACGCACCGCCGAAGCCGGCCGACCTGTCGGACGCACCGCCGAAGCCGGCCGAACCGGTAATCGAAGACGCCCCGGCAGCAGAACCACAAAAGCCAGATATCGACGGCGACCAGTCCGATGATCGTCCGGTGCCGAATACAGCGGTGCGAGGCGAACCGAGGAAACGCCGCCGCTTCGGCAGGGGCGTGCTCCTGCCGGTGTCGGCCGCCGTGCTGGCCGCCTTCGTGGCGGGCACCGGTTACCTCGCTCTCAAGGCCCCGCCGGTCAGCGATGACGTGGGCCGGTTCGCCGGCTCGCCGCCAGCCGCGGCGCCGGTCGACCCGACGCCGAACACCGCGACCGACGACGCGGCACCGTTCGCCGTGCCGGAAGAGGGCAGCACGTCGGACCCGTTCGGCATCCAGGCGCAGACCCTGACCGGAGTGCCGACCCGTCTGAAGGTCAAGGCGATCGGCGTGGACACCAGCCTCGAGACATTGCGCCTCGGCGCCGGCAGCGCGCTGACCCCGCCGAAGAACTTCGCCAGGGCGGGTTTCTATGCCGACGGCACGTTGCCGGGCGACACCGGACCGGCGGTGATCGCCGGTCACGTCGACTCGAAGCGCGGCCCGGCGGTCTTCTACAAGCTGCGCGAGATGACCAAGGGCGACCGCATCGAGGTGGTGCGCGGCGGCAAGACGGTGACCTTCACGGTGACCGCGACTGCCTGGTATCCGAAGGACAGGTTCCCCACCGACCTCGTGTACGGCCCGACCCCCGACCGCCAACTCAGGTTGATCACGTGCGGCGGGGTTTTCGACCACAGCCTGCGGTCATATAAGGACAACTTCGTGGTCTACGCGGTGGCAGGGTGATCGCGGTTCCCCCGATTCATGACGAATGACTATTCTGGGAGCAAGCGACGGCGGGTGGGGGCTGATGGCGGTCAGGCGAATGCTCATCGCCGGTCGGTATCGTCTGCACGAGCCGGTCGGCTCCGGTGGCATGGGCCGGGTGTGGATGGCCCGCGACGAGATGCTCGACCGCGACGTCGCGGTCAAGGAGTTCGTCCCGCCCGACTGGATGACCGACGACGAGAAGAACCGGCTGCGCGATCGCACGCTGCGTGAGGCTCGCAGCGCGGCCCGGCTCAACCACCCGCACGTGGTCCGCATCTATGACGTCGTGCACGCCGACGGCCTGCCGTGGATCGTCATGGAATACGTGCCGTCCCGCTCGCTGCACCAGGTGATCGCCGAGGACGGCCCGTTCGAGCCGCCGGCCGCCGCCCGCATCGGCTTGCACGTGCTCGACGCGCTGACCGCGGCGCACCGGGCCGGCGTGCTCCACCGCGACGTGAAGCCGCACAACGTGCTGATCGGTGGCGACGGCCGGGTGGTGCTGACCGATTTCGGGCTGGCGACCTTCGTCGACGACGGCTCGGTGACCGGTCCGGGCCTGGTGGTCGGCTCCCCGCAATACGTGTCGCCGGAGCGTGCCCGGGACGGCGCGTCCACTGTGGAGTCCGATCTCTGGTCGTTCGGCGCGACGCTTTACGCCGCCGTCGAGGGTCGTTCGCCCTATGCCCGGGACAGTGCGATGGCCACCCTGATGGCGCTGGCCACCGAGCAGCCCGACCCGCCAGTGCTGGCGGGGGCGTTGGCGCCGGTGCTGACCGGGTTGCTGCAGCACGAGCCGGCCGACCGGCTGACCGCGGAGCAGGTCGAGGAGCAACTGCGGGCGGTTGTGTCGGGTGTGCGTACCCAGACGACGGCGAGCGTGGGTGTGATGCGGCCGCGCGTGCCCACCCAGCGCAGCCCCGCCGAGGCCGGCAAAGCGGCGAAGCCGCGTGCCTCCACCCTGACCGATGCACCGGCCCGCGCCGAGCCCGAGCCGGTCGGCGACCGCAACGCGCCGCCGGTCACGGTGGGCGAGCCGGCCTCCCCGGCCGCTCGCCGCGGCAACAAGGGGCCGATCGCGGCGCAGCTCCCGGCCTCCGTGAAGCCGTCCGGACCGCCCGCAACGACCCGCACCGCGATCCCGCCGGAACCCGAGCCGGCACGACCGATCGGCTCGACGCCGAAGCGCGGACGACTGATGCTGGCGGGAGTCCTGCTGGTCGTGCTGCTGGCGGGCGCCGGCCTGGCCGCGGGTTATCTGCGGCAGGGTGACGACCGTGGTGGAGGTGTCGCCGGGCCGGTCCTCTCCGGCGCGCCCGCGGCTCCGCCGGTGACCACGACCGTCTCGTCGGCGGCCGCGATGACCGGCTTCAGCCCGGTGATCTGTGACCACGAACCGGCCGCGAACGCACCGCGCACCCCGCAGCCGGGCGCCAGCCGCAGCGTCAACGGCTGGGAGCTGATCTCGGGCTATTCCTACTTCGCCGACCAGGCGAAGAACTTCCACATCGGTGTGCCGGACGGCTGGACCTATGAGCAGATCGGCACGACGTTCTGCTTCCGCGATCCGGACAATGTGCGCATCCTCAGCCTGGATTACGGTCGCAATCCGACGGCCGACCCGGTCGCGGCCTGCCGCAAGGAAGCGACCCGCCTGGTGAACGCCGGGGCGCTCCCGAACTATCAGGGGCTCGGGATCGACCGCGTGCCGTTGCTGGACAAGGCGGCCGATTGGGAATACCGCTACACCAGCACCGCCTCCGAGGTGCGGATGCGCGCGAGCACGCGGTGGTTCGCCTCGGGCGGCGGTGGCTATGCGATCGGCTGGATCACCCGCGATTTCGACTGGGACCAGAACCGGGCGACCTACAACCTGATCCAGAGCTCGTTCTACCGGCAGGAGCCGACAGGACCGCGCGCGACTCCCAAGTAAGCGGTATGTCATCTTCAATATGACGGCCATCGATCTCCTGGCTGTCATATTGAGGATCCCCCTAACGCGGAGGATCCCGTGAGAGCACTTCCTGTCATCGGCGCGGCCACCCTGCTGGCGGCGTTGATCGCGGCGCCGGCGCAGGCCGCGGCCGTCGATGCCCCCGACATCCCGCTGGCCGGCGTCAAGGCCCATCTCGCCCAGCTGCAGAGCATCGCCACCGCGAACGGCGGCAACCGTGCGCATGGCCGCCCTGGTTATCTGGCCTCCGTCACCTACGTGAAGAACCTGCTCGACCAGGCCGGTTTCGTCACGCAGCAGCAGTCGTTCACCTACAACGGCGCGACCGGCTACAACCTGATCGCCGACTGGCCGGGCGGCGACACCAGCGACACCCTGATGGTCGGCGCCCACCTGGACAGCGTCACCGCCGGACCCGGCATCAACGACAACGGCTCCGGCTCGGCGGCAAACCTCGAGGTCGCGCTGGCCGTCGCCCGCAGCGGTTTCCAGCCCGACCGGCATCTGCGGTTCGGCTGGTGGGGCGCCGAGGAGCTGGGCCTGCGCGGCTCGACCTTCTATGTGAACTCGCTGACCTCCGCCCAGCGTGCGGCGATCGGCGGCTACCTGAATTTCGACATGGTCGGCTCGCCGAACCCGGGCTATTTCCTCTATGACGGCGACAACTCGGACGGCACCGGGGCCGGTCCGGGTCCGGTCGGATCCGCGGAGATCGAGCAGACCCTGGCCGACTACTTCGTCTCGATCGGCGTGCCCACCCGTGGCACCGACTTCGACGGCCGTAGTGACTACGGCCCCTTCATCGCCAACGGCATCCCCGCCGGTGGCATCTTCACCGGCGCCGAGGGGCGCAAGACCTCGGCGCAGGTCCAGCTCTGGGGTGGTACGACCGGAGCGTTCGACCCCTGTTATCACGGGTCGTGCGACACCACCGCGAACATCAACGACACCGCCCTGGACCGGAACTCGGACGCGATCGCCCACGCTGTGTGGAATCTCTCCTCGGCCGGTGAGGAACCGCCGCCCGGCGAGACGGTGTGGTCGGACGACTTCGAGACCGCCCGGGGATGGACGGCCGGCACCGGCGACGCGGCGACCTCGGGCCGCTGGGAGCGCGGAGACCCGCAGGCCACCAGCTCGGGTGTCGCGACCCAGCTCGGCACCACGGTGAGCGGCACCTTCGACCTGGTCACCGGCGCGACGGCCGGAGCCAGCGCCGGCGTCAACGACGTGGACGGCGGCGCCACCACGATCCGGTCGCCGGGCATCACGCTCCCGACCGGCACGCTCAGCCTGTCCTTCAGCTGGTATCTCGCGCACCTGAACAATTCGAGCAGCTCGGACTACTTCCGGGTGCGGGTGGTGTCGGGCAGCACGACGACCACTGTCTTCACGCAGGCCGGTGCGGCGAGCAACCGTGCGGCGGCATGGCAGACCGCGAGCGTGAACCTGTCGTCCTTCACGGGGCAGACCGTGCAGCTCAGCGTCGAGTCGGCCGACCTCTCCACCGCGAGCCTCGTGGAGGCCGCGGTCGACAACGTCGTGATCACGAAGGCCTGACCGGGCGCCTGGGAGAGGGGCCGGCCGCTCCTCTCCCAGGCGACGTCCAGGGATTCCTGTTAGTTTTCCCAGGGTGATCGGCAGTATCCAGCCGGGCTCGGCCCGGCGTTCCAGTCTTCCGGCCCCCGACCGCCTTGCCGCGACCACTGAGCGGGCCCGTCCCATGAGGTCGTCGTGCTGATCCTGGCCGGCTTTCTGCTGGTGCTCGTGATCACCGGCCTCACCGGCTATTTCGTGGCTCAGGAGTTCGGTTACGTCGCGGTCGACCGCGGCAAGCTCCGTCGCGAGGCGGAGCAGGGTGACGAGGCCGCCGCACGTGCCCTCAAGGTCACCGAACGGCTCTCCTTCGTGCTGTCCGGCGCGCAGCTGGGCATCACGGTCACCGCGCTGGTGGTCGGTTACGTGGCCGAGCCGTTCATCGGCGACGGCCTGGCCGACCTGCTCGGCGTGGCCGGCGTGCCGGACACGGTCAGCACCCCGCTCTCGATCTTCCTCGCGCTGCTCATCGCCACGGTGGTGCAGATGGTGCTCGGCGAGCTCGCGCCGAAGAACCTGGCCATCGCCCGCGCCGAAAGCCTGAGCAAGGCGTTGGCCCGGTCCACGCTGATGTACCTGAAGATCTTCGGCCCGATCATCCGGCTCTTCGACCTGGCCGCGGCCAAACTGCTGCGCCGCATCGGCATCGAGCCGATCGAGGAACTGCCCGAGGGCGCGACCGAGGAGGATCTCGAGCAGATCATCGCGGAGTCGCGCGCCGAGGGGCACCTCGACCCGGAGCTCTCCGCGCTGCTCGACCGCGGTCTCGACTTCCGCCGCCGGACCGCGGCCGAGGTCATGGTGCCGCGGGTGGACGTGGTGACCGTGCGCGAGGGCGACCCGCTGACCCGTGTCGTCGAACTGCTGGACACCGGCCGGTCGCGTTTCCCGGTGCGCTCCGAGCAGGGCGTGGACGAGATCGTCGGCGTCGTGGGCATCACCGACGTGCTCAACCTCCCCACCGCCGAGCGCGCCGGGGCGTCGGTCGCCGAAATGGCCATCCCGCCGCTGATGGTGCCCGCGTCGCTGCGCCTGCCGGCGGTGCTCGATCGGATGCGCGCCGGTCATCGCCAGCTGGCCTGCGTGGTCGACGAGTATGGCGGCTTCGCCGGCATCATCACCCTCGAGGACATCGCCGAGGAGTTGGTCGGCCCGATCCGTGACGAGGACGACCTGCCCGAGCCCGCGCCGGTCCGCCAGGACGACGGCTCCTGGGTCGTGCCCGGCCGCTGGCGCATCGACGAGGTGGTCGAGGCCACCGGGGTGTCGCTGCCCGAGGATCCGTTCTACGACACCATGTCCGGCCTGGTCATGACCCGCCTCGGCCGGGTGCCGCAGGTCGGCGACGAGGTGACGGTCGAAGCGCCACGCAGCCTGGACGACGACGCGACACCGCTGACCCTGCGGGTGCTCTCGGTGGACCGCCACGTGCCCGGCACCGTGCGCGTCTCGCCGGCTGTCATCGGCGGCCGGCCCGCGTCCGGCCCCGAAGACGACCCCGGCGAGGTGAACGCGTGAGCACCACCTGGGCGATTCTGATCTCATCGCTGCTGCTCGCGGGCAACGCGTTCTTCGTGGCCGCCGAGTTCGCCCTGGTGGCGAGCAAGCGTTACCGGCTCGAGCACATGGCCGCCGACGGCAGCCGCGCGGCGCGCGCCGCCCTGGACGGCACCCGCGAACTCTCCATCATGCTGGCCGGCGCTCAGCTCGGCATCACGCTCTGCTCGCTGGGTCTCGGCGCGCTCGCCGAACCGGCGCTGGAGCACCTGTTCAGCCCGCTGTTCACCGCGATCGGCCTGCCGGAGGTGCCGAGCCACGTCATCGCGTTCTTGATCGCCCTGGTCATCGTCACGTTCTTGCACCTGGTGATCGGCGAGATGATGCCCAAGTCGTGGGCCATCACCCATCCGGAACGCTCGGCCACCCTGCTGGCCCTGCCGTTCCGGGCCTTCACCCGGATGGTGCGCCCCGGCCTCAACGCCCTGAACGCGATGGCCAATGCGGTCCTCAAGATCTTTGGCGTGCACTCGCAGGACCAGCTCGCGCAGGCGCACGGTCCGCAGGAGATGAACATCCTGCTCGAACGGTCGGAGGCCGAAGGCCTGATCGGTGCCGAGCAGACCGCCCTGCTCACCAGCATGCTGCGGCTGCAGGAGAAGACCGTCGGCGACGTGCTCATCCCGGATGACCACCTCGTCACGGTTGAGCCATCGGCCTCCGCCGCGGAGATCGAAGAGGCCACCCGCCGCAGCGGCCGCTCCCGCCTCGCCATCGTCGGCCCGGACGGCATGGTGGCCGGCGTGGTGCACGTGCGCGAGGCGATCCGGGCCACCACGGCCGGTCGAGCGCCGACCGCCGCGGAACTGATGGATCCGCCCTTCACCCTCTCCGCCGACGTGACGATCACCGACGCGGTGACCGCCATGCGGGGCGCTCGCGCCCAGCTCGCGATGGTGACGAAGGCCGGTCATCGGGCCGGCTTCGTGGCGCTGGAGGATCTGCTGGAGCAGGTCATCGGCGAGTTCGACGACGAGACCGATCCGGTCCCGGCCGGTCGCCGCATGCGCTGACCGCCCGGAGCGGCCGCGCGTTGGTCCGGTGGCGTCATGCCCGCTGGGTGGGCCGGAGATCGTCCTGCTCGGGCTGCTCGTGCCGCCCGCGCTGCCCGTCCTGCTCGGGCTGCCCGCGCTGCCCGTCCTGCTCAGGCTGCTCGTGCCGCCCGTCCTGCTCGGCGGCTAGCCGGGCGCGCAGCCGCTCGGCGGCGGCCGGCCACTCCTCCGCCGTCATCGCGAACAGCACCGTGTCGCGCCAGGACCCGTCCGGCCGCAGGCGATGCCGGCGGATCAGCCCGTCGCGGCTCGCTCCGAGCCGGGCGATCGCACGCTGCGACCGCTCGTTGCGAATGTCCGTATACCAGAACACCCGCCCCGCGCCCAGCACGTCGAACGCCCGCTCGAGCAGCAACAGCTTCGACTCCGTGTTGACCCCGCTGCGCCACGAGGCACGCCCGAGGATCGTGTGCCCGATGGCCAGCGCGCCCCCGGCCTCGTCCACGTCGTGATACATCGTCATGCCGAGCGGTGCGCCGGTCTCGGGATGGATCTGCACCCACGGCACCCGCTCGCCGATCCACTGTGCGCGAAGTGCGGCAGCGACGATCTCGGCCAGCTCGCCGTGGTCCGCCGGCCGGGCGACCGTCAGGAAGCGCCAGACCTCGTCGTCTCCCAGCGCATCGAACAGGCCTGCGACGTGTGACGGAGCGAGCTGCTCCAGCCGGACATGCCGGCCCTGCATGGTGGCGGCGGTGTGCCACGGCGACCGGCCGGTGGCCAGATAGTCCGGTGGCGCCGCGCCCACCCCGGCGTCCGGCTCCGGCGGCCCGGCCACCCGACGGATCGGCAGCACCCCCGCCCAGTGCGGCAGCCCGGCATCGGCCGGGTCGTCGGACACCCCGCCCGCCCGGGTCCGCACCGAGACCTCGGTCAGCGGCAGCGCGAGCACGTTGGTCTCCGCCAGCTCCTTGCGCGACGGTCCGCGGGTGTCGTCGGCCCGCCCGCGCCCCACCTTTTCCACCAGCGCGGTCATCGCCATCCGCTTCTCCACCGGGTCACTCACCGGGCGCGCGTGCCCGTGCGCCACCACCGAGCGGTAGTTGGCGCTGTGGTGGAACTGCGACCGGGCATAGACCAGCCCGTCGAGCAGCGTGACCGAGACGCAGACCGGCACGCCGGCGCCGCGGGACATCAGCCCCAGCCGGCCGCCGCTCGAGCCGTGCAGATAGACCGTGTCGCCGACCCGGACGTGAAGCGTGGGCAGCAGCCGCGGCTCTCCGTCGACCACGAACGCGACGGAACAGTCATACGCCTCGTCGAGAATCGCGTGTGCCGCGGCGCGGTCGTAGTGCATGCGGTCGCGGTAGCGGGTCGCGGTGGTGCGGGGCGTGGGGGAGTAGAGGTCGGTCACCGGAACCTCCTCGGAGGAAGAGACTTGCCAACGCTGCTGTGCTAGTACAAGATCTGAGCTGTGCCAGAACAATATCAGGTGAGTGGCGGCAGCGCCGCAGCGATTTCCGCGAGCATCGAGTCCGGCGTCCGCGAGGGCCGGCTCGAGGGCGGGGCGCCCTTGCCCCCGGTCCGCACGCTGGCCGAGTCGCTGCGGGTGAGTCCCGCGACGGTCGCGAAGGCCTATGGGGAACTGCGCCGGCGCGGGGTGATCGAGGCGCACGGCCGGCGCGGCACGAGGGTGCGCTCCCGCCCGTCGGTCGCCACCGTGCGGTCGGCGTTGCGGGTTCAGGTGGCGCCCGGCGTCTGGGATCTCTCGGCGGGCGAGCCCGACACCGCACTGCTGCCCCCGCTCGGCCCCGACCTGGGTGAGATCGCCCTCGAGCTGGGCCCGCCGATCGGTTACGCCGGGGCCGGGGTGTTGCCCGCGCTGGCCGAGGCGGCCGGCGAGCGGCTGGCCCGCGACGGGGTGCCGATGGCCGACGCGCACATCACCGTCACCGGCGGCACTCTCGACGCGATCGAGCGCCTGCTGGCCGTGCATCTGAGCCCGGGCGACGCGGTCGCGGTGGAGGATCCGGGCTGGGCCAACCTGTTCGACCTGATCGCGGCGCTCGGCCTGCGCGCGATCCCGGTGGCGCTCGACGACCAGGGTCCGCTGCCGGCCTCGCTGGCCCACGCCTTGGCGCAGGGCGCTCGTGCGGTGATCATCACGACCCGCGCGCAAAATCCGACCGGCGCCTCCGTCTCTCCCCGCCGGTGGTTCGAGCTCGGTCCGGTGCTCGAGCCGCACCCCGGCGTGCTGTTGATCGAGGACGACCATGCCGCCGAGCTGTCCGGGGTCGCGCTCAACTGCATCGGTCCGGTGACCGGCTCGTGGGCGTTCATCCGGTCGGCGTCCAAGCCCTATGGCCCGGATCTGCGCATCGCGGTGGTGGCCGGCGACGAGGTGTCGATCGCCCGGCTGGCCGGCCGCATGCGCATCGGCAGCGGCTGGGTGTCGACCGTCCTGCAGCGCCTGCTGCTGCGCCTGTGGTCCGACGAGGGCGTCACCGCGCGCATCAGGCGCGCCGCCGAGCGATATGAAGAGCTGCGCGAGGCCCTGATCGACGCGCTGGCGGAGCGCGACATCGAGGCCATGGGTCCCACCGGCATCAACGTCTGGGTACGGGTGCCCGACGAGACAAGCGCAGTCGGCGCGCTCCGCGAGGCGGGCTATGCGGTGGCACCCGGGTCGCTGTTCCGGATCGAGTCGCCGCCGGGCATCCGGATCACGATCAGCGCCCTGCGCGACGACGAGATCGAGCCGCTCGCCTCCGCGGTCGCCGCCGCGATCCACCCGTCCGATCCGGCAGTGTCGTCGCGATGAATCGTCCGGGTGCGACGGGATCAGTTCGGCCGATGTGGGGTAGAAACGCTTCATGGCGAGGAGCGAAGCGCCACCCGGCGCACAGAAGTGGGTGCCGTCGCACGCGACCGATCTGGCCGAGCTCAAGACGGCCGCGGCGCACTGCGAGGGCTGTGAGCTGCACGAGAACGCCACTCAGACGGTCTTCGGGCGCGGCGCCCCGCAGGCTCGCGTGGTGTTCGTCGGCGAGCAGCCCGGCGACGTGGAGGACCAGCAGGGTCTCCCGTTCGTGGGCCCGGCCGGTCGCCTGCTCCGCGAGGCGGTGGACGAGGCCGGCATCGACCCGTCGTCGGTTTACATCACCAACGCGGTCAAGCACTTCCGGTTCGAGCTTCGCGGCAAGCGGCGCATCCATCAGACCCCGGGCCCGGCGCACATCACCGCCTGTCGCCCGTGGCTGGTCGCCGAGTTCGCCCTGCTCGAGCCCGAGATGGTGGTGCTGCTCGGCGCCACCGCGGCAAAGGCCCTGCTCGGACCGTCCTTCCGGGTCACCCGGTCGCGCGGACAGCTCATGCCGTGGCCCGCGTCGGCCCAGCATCCCGAGGATTTCCCGGTCACCGAAACTCAGGCGCTCGCCACGATCCACCCGTCCGCGGTGCTGCGGGCCGACGACCGCGACGCCGCCTTCCGCGGGCTGGTCGACGACCTCAAGATCGTGCAGGGGGCGCTGGCCGGCTGAGCGGCCGCTCAGCGATCAACGGTCGAGGAGATCCTTCAGGCCGGCGATGATCCGGTCGAGGCCGAAGCGGAAGGAGCGCTCGGGATCGCCGACCGCGTTGTATGCCTGGCCGGCGGCGACACCCACGCGGCCCGAGATCGGATATGCGCCGGCCGGCATCACGCGGTCCAGCACGGGCGCGTTGATCTCCCACCATTCGAGGTCGGAGATGCCCGATCGCTCCGCCGTGCGCCGGGTGTCGATCGAGCTCCGCGCGGCCGCCGCGGCGAAACCGCTGATCAACGTGACGACCTGGTCCATCTCGAGATCGGTGAAGCCGGCGCCCTCGATGGCGGTCAGCTGCCATTCGTACCGGTCTGAGCCGTTGGGTCCGATCCATGGCCGGGTCTCGTCCACCTGCAGGAGCCACGGGTGCCGATGAAACTCGTCCCAGAGCTGCCAGGCGACCGTGGTGATGCGCTCACGCAGGCTCCCGGCCAGGTCGGGCAGGTCGTACTCGCCGACCACCTCGTCGACCATCAGGCCGATCAGCTCGGATCGCCCGGGGACATAGGTGTAGATCGACATCAGCTTGAGGCCCAGCCGATCGGCCACCTTGCGCATGGAAAAAGCCGGCAGCCCCTCCTCGTCGGCGACCGCGATCCCGGCCCGGATCACCTCGTCGACACTGACCCGCTGCTTCGGGCCGCGCGAGCCCTGCGGCGTGCCCAGCGTCCGCCGCCAGAGCAGCGCGCGAGTGCGATCGACGTCTCCTTTTTCCATGTGCGGAGAATACCCCGTGGGGTGTACGGTGTAGCCCGCGCAGCATTTCCGTGAGGCATACGGAGTTAGGAGCACCGGGTGAGCACCCTGACAGCGGACGGACTACGCAAGCGCTATGGAGACCTGAACGCCCTCGACGGCTTCGACCTGAGCGTCGAGGCCGGCACCATCCACGGACTGCTGGGCCCGAACGGCGCCGGCAAGAGCACCGCGGTCCGCGCCCTGGCCACGCTGATCGACTACGACGAGGGGACCGCGCGGGTCGCCGGGTTCGACGTGCGCCGCCAGGCGGGCGAGGTGCGCCGCCGGATCGGACTGGTGGGCCAGCACGCGGCGGTCGACGAGATCCTCGGCGGCCGGCAAAACCTGGTGATGTTCGGCCGGCTCTACGGCCTGAGCACCGCCGATGCCCGGGTCCGGGCGGACGAGCTGCTCGCGACGTTCGGGCTGACCGAGGCCGCCGGGCGGGCGGTGTCCACCTATTCGGGAGGCATGCGCCGGCGGCTCGACATCGCCGCCGGGCTGATCCTGACCCCGGCGGTGCTGTTCCTGGACGAGCCCACCGCCGGGCTGGATCCGCGCGCCCGCAACGAGGTGTGGGCGAGCGTCCGCGAGATCGCCGCGCGCGGCACCACGGTGCTGTTGACCACGCAATATCTCGATGAGGCCGACCAATTGGCCGCTCTGATCACCGTCCTCGATCACGGCCGGGTCGTCGCCACCGGCACCCCGGCCGAGCTGAAACGCCAGGTCGGCGGCGATCGGGTCACGGTCACGCTGCCCCGGCGGCAGCCGCTCGACGGGCCGGCTCGCAGCCTCTCCGAGGTGATCGGCGAGCCCGCGGTGATCGACACCGACGCGCATTCGGTGACCTTTGAGGTGGGTGCGGGTGTGGTGGCGCTCGCCGACATCGTGCGGGCCATGGACGGCCTCGGCATCGTTCCGGAGGACCTGGTGCTGCGCCGGCCCACGCTCGACGAGGCCTTCCTCGCGCTGACCGCGAAGGACGGTGGGGCACGGTGACGACGTTGCGCGCCGGCTGGGTGATCACCCAGCGAGATCTGGCCCATTGGGTACGCCAACCGTGGACGCCGATCTTCGGCCTGATGTTCACGATCATGCTGCTGCTCGTCTTCGGCTTCCTCTTCGGTGGCGCGATCACGGTGCCCGGCGGCGGTGACTACATCGAGTTCCTGCTGCCCGGCATGCTGGCGCTGAGCATGATGTTCGGCGTCGAATCGACGGCCACGGCGATGGCCACCGACGCCCGCCGCGGCATCACCGACCGGTTCCGCTCGTTGCCCATCGGCAGCGCCTCGGTCGCGCTCGGCCGGGTCGGGGCGGACATGGTCAACTCGGCCGTCGAGTTGCTCGTGCTGATCCTCGGTGGCCTGCTGATCGGCTGGCGGATCAGCGGTGATCCGGGCTCCGCCGCGCTGGCTGTGCTGCTGTTGCTCCTGCTGCGGTTCGCGGTGCTGTGGATCGGCATCTTCGTCGGGCTGTCGTTCCGCGGCGAGGGCGCGACGATGGCGGTGCAGGTGCTGGTCTGGCCGATCGGGTTCCTGTCCACGGCGATCGTGTCGGCCGAGACGATGCCGGGCTGGCTGGGCGCCGTGGCGTCGTGGAACCCGCTGTCGGCAACAGCTTCGGCGACCCGCGAGCTCTTCGGCAACCCGACCGGCATCACCTCGGGCCCGCTCGCGGAGGGTGCGGTGTGGCTGGCCGTCGGATGGCCGCTGGTGCTCACCGCGATCTTCGTGCCGTTGTCCGCTCGGGCATATCGGAAACTCCGGACCTGATGCGGCCGGTCTGACCCGGCGCCGCGCGATGCCTGTCACATCGCGCGGCGCCGGCCGGGTCGGGTGTGGCGGCCGGCCGTCGGCGCGGCACGATGGAGGTGTCGAGCGAGTGAAGGAGCAATACGTGCGGCTGACAGATTTCTGGGGCCGGCTCGAGGAGTCATTCGGCGGTGCCTATGCCAAGAGCCTGGCCGCCGATCAAAATTTCGCCGGGCTCGGCGGGCGCACCATCAACGAAGCGATCGCTCAGGGTGAGGAAACGGCGACAATCTGGCGTGCGGTAGTGGCCGCTTACCCCGATCGAGTCCCGTCGAAGCTGCGCTGACCTGCGTTTAGCACGTTTGTTCGGCGTGTCGCTAGATCGTCGTACAGGTGTTCGGCTATCGTCCACAGCGGCAAGTCATCCACAGGCCACGGCAGGGCATCGAGTTTTTGTCGTACCCACCGCCTAGCGTGTGCCGCGTGATGAACAGAGGCTCATCGGCCAAGTCGAGTGCGGGAAATAAGGCGAATACAGGGGTGGCGGACATGGGTGCAGGACCTGACCGGGACAAGGCGCTCGATCTCGCGCTGGCGCAGATCGACAAGCAGTTCGGCAAGGGCTCAGTCATGCGGCTGGGCGAGCGGCCGGTCGTGGAGACCTCCGTCATCCCGACCGGATCCATCGCCCTCGACGTGGCGCTGGGTGTCGGCGGTCTGCCGCGCGGTCGCGTGATCGAGGTCTTCGGCCCGGAGTCGAGCGGTAAGACCACTGTGGCGCTGCACGCGGTGGCCAACGCGCAGAAGGCCGGCGGCATCGCCGCCTTCATCGACGCGGAGCACGCCCTCGACCCGGAATACGCTCGGGCGCTCGGCGTGGACACCGACGCGCTGCTGGTCTCCCAGCCGGACACCGGCGAGCAGGCACTCGAGATCGCGGACATGCTGATCCGCTCCGGTGCGCTCGATGTCATCGTCATCGACTCGGTGGCCGCGCTGGTGCCGCGTGCCGAGATCGAGGGCGAGATGGGCGACAGCCACGTCGGTCTGCAGGCCCGTCTGATGAGCCAGGCGCTGCGCAAGATCACCGGCATCCTGAGCAACTCGGGCACGACCGCGATCTTCATCAACCAGCTGCGGGAAAAGATCGGCGTCATGTTCGGTTCGCCGGAGACGACGACCGGTGGCCGTGCGCTGAAGTTCTACTCGTCCGTGCGTCTCGACGTGCGGCGCATCGAGAGCCTCAAGGACGGCACCGACATCGTCGGCAACCGCACCCGGGTCAAGGTCGTGAAGAACAAGGTGGCCGCGCCGTTCAAGCAGGCCGAGTTCGACATCATGTATGGCAAGGGCATCTCGCGCGAGGGTTCGCTGATCGACGTCGGCGTCGAGCAGAGCATCATCCGCAAGTCCGGCGCTTGGTATACGTATGACGGCGACCAGCTGGGCCAGGGCAAGGAGAAGGCGCGGGAGTTCCTCAAGGAGAACCCCGACGTGGCCGCCGAGATCGAGAAGAAGATCCTGGAGAAGCTAGGCGTCGGCCAGACCACCGGCGATGCGGCGGGTGGCGTCGAGCTGCCGCCGGTCGACTTCTGATGCACGCCACGCCCTCGGTGCCGGCCGGGCCCTGCCGATCGAGTCGCGGCCGATCGAGTCGCGGCCCGGGGCGCTGATCCGTGCCGGGACGACGTGGGGCACGGTCGGGGCGGGGATGGGATGCCATTCCGCCGCGGCCGGCCCGTGAGGAACCCCTTGGTGGCGAGCCCCGGTCCGACGATTCGGAACGCGGCAACGTTCCCGGTCGTCGCCGCCGGGGCTCGCCGGGGGGTCGCTCATCCTCGTTCGGATCCGGGGGCGGCGCCGGTGCGGGCGGCCGGGGCGGGCGGCCGGACGAGCCGCCGAAGAGTGAGTCCGAAGTGGCTCGGGAGATCTGCCTGCGGCAACTCGCGGTGCGACCACGCACCCGGGCAGAGCTGGCAAAGGTGCTGGTCCGGCGGGAGATCTCCGAAGAGGTGATCGCCGAGGTGCTCGACCGATATGACGAGGTCGGCATCATCGACGATGCGGCGTTCGCCCGGGCCTGGGTGACCACCCGGCACCAGGGGCGGGGGCTGGCTCGGCGGGCGCTGGCGAACGAGTTGCGGCAGCGTGGCGTCGACGCCGAGGTGGCGACCGAAGCGCTGGAGACGCTCGACGACGATGCTGAGGCGGCGGCCGCGCGGGCGCTGGTCGATCGGAAGCTGCGCGGCAGCACATCGGGCACGCCCGAAGCGGTGTTCCGGCGGCTCGTGGGCATGCTGGCGCGCAAGGGATATCCGGCGGGTGTGGCGATCCGTGCGGTCAAGGACGCATTGGCCGCGCGCGATGCCGAGGCGGCCGAATTCGCGGAGCAGATTGACGCCGACGCGATGGCCGACGAATCCACCGACACCATTTCGTGACGGAGTCCTGACACCGCTCGAAACTGCTATCTGCGGCAGCTCTGAGCTGCTCATAGTCCGGTGTGTCCGCATTGTCGACACGGACGGCGGGTCGCCCAAACGATCGGTAAATTGTCTCCCTGACTGTTCGAAGATCTGGCCGTCCATTGCGGATAGCCGGGTCTTCGGTCAACAGCACGGGGAGGAATATGCGCACCAACCAGCTCGCTCGCAGTCGCGGCATGCGGGCCGTCGCGCGTCTCGGTCTGATCGCCGGCGCCATCGGCGTCGCGACGGTTGCCGGGGCTCAGACCGCCAGCGCTGCGGTTCTGGAGCCGGAGGGCGGCGCGGCGGTCCTCGCGGACCCGCCCGCCGACGAGACCGACCCGCCGGACGACGACAACGACCCGCCACCGGACGATGACGATCCGCCGGACGACGACGATCCGCCGGACGATGATGACCCGCCGGACGATGATGACCCGCCGGACGATGACGATCCGCCGGACGATGATGACCCGCCGGACGATGACGATCCGCCGGACGATGACGATCCGCCGGATGACGATGACCCGCCGGATGACGATGACCCGCCGGATGACGATGACCCGCCGGATGATGACGATCCGCCCGGTGGTGGTGGCAGCGACGGTCCCGGTGATTCGCCGACCACGCCGCCCGGCTCAGGCACGGGCGCCGGCAACGGCGACTCCGACGATGACGACGGCAGCGGTGACAACGACAGCGACGACGGTTCGGGTGGCAACGGAGGCACCTCCGGCGGCGCTGAGCTGGCACGCACCGGCACCAACGTCGTCACCATCGCCGGCGTCGGCGCGGCCATCGCGGCCGGTGGCGTGGGCCTGGTTCTGGTCAGCCGCCGCCGCAAGGAGACGCCCACCGAGGACTGACCGGCACCGCCGACCCTTCGACAAATCCTCGCTGCGACCGGTGTCGGAGGGCCGGTCGGCGGCCTGGACCTGATCGCCGGGCCCGGCTCGCAGAGCGAACGGGAGCCGCTGCCGCGGGCCCGGACGTGGCTCAGGGGTCGGTGTTCCGCCTGCCGGATCCACGGCTGACCAAGCCGGGACGAAGTTTCCTGGACGCGAACTGCTCGGCTGCCACCAGGCAGCCGAGCAGTTTCTGCCCGACCGGTTTCCGATGCCGATCGCACGGTCGTGACCTGCGCCTCCATCGCCGGCGATGGATCTCACGGGGCATCGGCAATGGCGACTGGCTGGTAACCTGCTGCAACGTGAGCGGTGATTCTCCTGGCGCTTCGCGCGGATACGGGCCCTTCCGGGAAGAGGCCGAACCGACCGCGCAGATCACGCCTGGAATCGATCAGGAAACCCCCACCGACCGGCCCGCCGAGTCCCCGACAGCGCACCAAACCGCGCCGTCCACTCAGGATCAGCAAGTGGCGGATCCCGACCGAACCACCATCGTCACCCCGGCAGAGCCAACCGCCACCATCCCGACGCAGCCGTCCGGTCCCGGGCCTGCGCCTGCCGAGCCGACAACTGTCATTCCTGCGCAGTCGTCCGGTCCTGGGCTTGCGTCCGCCGAGCCGACGACCGCCATCCCGGTCCAGCCGTCCAATCCGTGGGCCGCGCCGGGCGAGGGCCGGCCGAGGGCCGGTCACTCTGATGGACCGGTCCAGCAGCGGCCGGGGGGCAGTGGCGCGGATTCGTGGCAGGGCGCCGCGGCTGACCCCGCGCATCAATCAGCCACGTGGCCAGGTTCAGGGAATCTGCCGGCGTCCAGCGGCCCAGTGCAATGGTCTTCCGCGCCCACCCACAACCCGGCGCCGCAGAGCGCGGCATCAACGAGTGTCGCCTCGCCCCACACTGTGGCGCCGACAAGCAGTGCCACGCCAGAGAACGTGGCTCCGGCGCCGAGTGCATTCGATCCCGGAGCGCAGCAGGCACCGCCCGGATACGGTCCGGCCTGGGCCGGTGGACCGGATACCTCCGCGGGCCCCCAATACGGCCCGTCCCACACTCCTGGTCCGACACCTGCCGATGCCACATCGCCGTCGGCCGCGCAGGGCCCCGCGCCCAGATCCGGCCCGGCCGGAGACGGCTTCGCGTCAACGCCTGGTGCGGTTGGCAACGGCGGTTGGCCACCGTCGGAAACCGACGACTCCACTGACACTTCTTCGTCCGAGCCCGGCTCGTGGGCTGCACCCACCTTCAGGCCGGGAACAGCAACCGCCTCTGGACCAGATGGCTACGGCGCAGTGCCGACCTCAGGCTCGGCGGCTGCGCCCACGCCGGGTTCTGGTGGCCATGAGGTTGCATCTGGTCCTTCAGCTCGACCGACGTCTGGTTCCAACGGTTATGGAGTTGCCCCTGTGTCTGGTCCCGTGGCTGCGCCGACGTCCGGCCCTGATGGCCATGGTGTTGAGCCCGTTTCCGGCGCGGCGGCTGCGCCGACGTCCGGGTCTGCTGGCTACGGGGTAGCGTCAACGTCTGGACCTGCTGGCCATGGCGACTCGCCCGCCCCCAGCCCCACCGGTTATGGCAGCGCGCCGACTTCCGGCATTGGGGGCTATGGCAGCGGCCCGACTTCGAGCGCCGGCGGTTACGGGGCAGCTCCGATGTCGGGCGGTCCTGGCACCTTCGACTCGCCCACCTCGGGACCCGCGGGCTACGCCAGCTCCCCGACCTCAGGTCATGCGGGTTACCCCGGCACTCCGACCTCCGGCCCTGGGGGCTATAGCGGCGCTCCGACGTCTGGGACTGGGGGCTATAGCGGCGCTCCGACGTCTGGGACTGGGGGCTATAGCGGCGCTCCGACGTCTGGGACTGGGGGCTATGGCGGCGCCCCGACCTCCGGGACTGGCGGCTACGGCAGCGCCCCGACCTCCGGGACTGGCGGCTACGGCAGCTTCCCGACGTCCGGCACTGGCGGCTACGGCAGCGCGCCGACCTCCGGCACCGGCGGCTTTGGCGGAGCGCCCACCTCCGGTGTCCCCGACGGCCCGGTGGACAGCTTCGGCCTGCCGGTCGCTTCCTCGGGCAGAGGGCTCGATGACTACGGCTTGCCCCCCACCTCGGGTGACCGTTTCGGGGGCGGAGCTGACGCCGACCGTTTCGGTGAAGGCAGCGGTAGCGGTGACGGTGACAGCGGGAGCTATGAAGCCGACGACCGTTTCGGGTTCGAGGCCGCCGCACCCCGTCCCGGCCCCCGGATCGAGCCTTCGCCCCCTCCGCAGCGGCGCAAGTTGTGGCTCGGGATCGTGGCCGGCCTGGTCGCCGGTCTGGTGCTCTTCGGGACCGGTGGGTTCTTCGCCGGCCGCATGACGGCCCCGGCCGCCGCTCCGCAACCCACGGGCACCCAGCCGACCGCCGCGGGAGAGCCGTCGCTCGGGGTCTACGAGCAGAATCAGGTCGCACTCAACCGGGGCAAGCTCATCGGACCACTCGCGCCTCTCTCACAAGCCTGGTTGCCTCGCCTCTCCAACTGCGAGCGCAACGGCGCCCCCAACGGGCCTGCACTGCAACGTGGTGAGAAGGCTCGGGTGCGGTGCCGGCTGGGTGCGATGAGCGTGATCTTCGTGGAGTACATCTCGGTTGTCGATCGTGACAAGGCCCGCGTCCAGACGCTCAGCCAGAACGTGGACGCCCGCTCCCTCACCCCGGGGGTGGCGGCCACGGCCGCCGAGAGGACTACGCCGAGTGGGCGGACCACCGGCAGCTACGTGGAGTACGCCTACGTGGTCGTCGAGAACAACGTCCGGCAGACGATCGCCGGCATGTGGTGGGACGACACCAAGTCTCCGGCGGCGGCGTACATGCTGGCGTATTGGAACGGCGGAGCCGGTGCCGGCAAGAGTTGGGCGCCGATGCGCGACCTATGGACCCGGTACGCCTGAAATGCCCTGCACGTCCCTGAGCAGGGTGTGTACGGGGTCTGTGCCGTACGTCCCATCCGCTGCCGAATCATGAGTCCTTGACCGGACCGGCTTCCGCGACCTAGCCTCGCGTTACACAACGTTTGCCCGACCACCCCAAGCAACACGCACAACCACGTTCGTATTACATTCCAGCATCAAATAACGACGCCTCTCGCTGATCGCGCGGGGGGCTGGTGGCTCCTACACCGCGATCGACACAGACGTCGCTCCGGCGTCGAGGGTCGATCAGTCGTGCGGTCATCTTGCCCTGGTCGGGCAGCCCGCGTGAGTCGAGGCGCTCCGGCGCCCCGGCGCGGACAAGACAAGCACGCAAGACAAGCGCACACAAGACAAGTGCAGACGAGACAAGTGCACAGTCGCAGGGATGCGGCGGGGCTGGTCGGGTCGGACCGCCAACGGCACGGGCACTCGCCAGACCGGGTCAACCCGGGCACGGCAGGCGCCCATGGCGAGGCGGAACGACGAACGCCGGCAGGGGAAGCGGTCACCGCACGGGAAACGGTCCGGACTCGGAACGGCTGAGGGCCGAACCGAACTCAGGCGGGAGGACGGTCACCCGGTTGGGATCGGGACGGCTGAGCGGCCGAACCGAACTCAGGCGGGACGGCGGTCACCCGGTTGGGATCGGGACGGCTGAGCGGCCGAACCGAACTCAGGCGGGAGGACGGTCACCCGGTTGGGATCGGGACGGCTGAGCGGCCGAACCGAACTCAGGCGGGACGGCGGTCACCCGG
>NZ_JBVJIP010000001.1:561746-578304 GCF_055586225.1 Actinoplanes sp. NPDC051388
GGTTGGGATCGGGACGGCGAAAAGGCCGAACCGAACCTCGCTGGGAGGACGGTCGCCCGGTTGGGATCGGGACGGCTCAGGGCCGAACCGAACTCAGACGGGAGGACGGCCACCCCGGACGGGATCGGAACGGCTGAGGTCGTGCCGGACTCGGGCAGGGGAACGGTCTCCCAGGCAGGATCGGGACGGCTGAGGGCCGAGCCGAACTCCAGCGGGAGGGCGGGTCACCCCCGGACCGACTCGGAACGGCTCACGCCGGACCGAGCTCGAGCGGAAGAACGCCCCCACCCGGCGGAAGAACTGCCAGCGATGGCAGGACCTCCAAGCCCACCCGCCCCGGAACTGTGCATGGGGAGCGCACCGCCCGCGGGCGGCGGCGCTGGCGAAGGGAGACGCGGCGATGACCGCCCTGGATTGGGTGCTGGTGGTGGCGATCGTCGTTCTCGCCGCGTTCGTGGTGGGCGGGCTGGTTCTCGGCGCGCGGGCGCTGCGCCAGATCCAGAGCACCAAGATCGAGGCCAAGGACCGCCAGGATCAGGTGGACGACGCCAAGGCCAAGGCCGCCTCCGTCCGGGCCGAAGCCGCCGCCGCCAAGGCCGAAGCCAATGCCGCCCGCGCCGAGGCCCGCCGCGTGCTGGAAGCGGCCCACGAGGAGGCCGACACCATCCTCGAGCACGCCCACCGCCAGGCCGAGACCGACGCCGAGCAGGCCCGCACCGCCGCCCGCCGCAGCGGCGAACGCGAGGTGGCCCTGCTCAACGCCACCGCGAAGGAGCATGCGGCCGAGGTCGAGCGCCGCGCCGGCCGGATCGACGAGCGGGAGCGCCTGCACGCCGAGGAGGTCGAGCGCCTGGTCGAGCGGGAGCGCCGGCTGGCCGCGATGGACGCCGACCTGGCCGCCCGCGAGTCCGCGCTCTCCGGCCGCGAGGCCGAGCTGACCGCCGCGGACCAGGAGCGGCGCAAGGAGCTCGAACGGATCGCCGGGCTGACCGCCGAGGTCGCCCGCGGTGAGCTGATCGACAGCATCGAGGCGCAGGCCAAGCGGGAGGCCGCCATTCTGGTGCGGGACATCGAGGGCGACGCCAAGCGCACCGCCGACACCCGCGCCCGGCACATCGTGGTCGACGCCATCCAGCGGATCGCCAGCGAGCAGACCGCCGAGTCCGTGGTCAGCGTCCTGCATCTGCCCAGCGACGAGATGAAGGGCCGGATCATCGGCCGCGAGGGCCGCAACATCCGGGCGTTCGAGTCGACCACCGGGGTCAACCTGATCATCGACGACACCCCGGAGGCCGTGCTTCTCTCCTGCTTCGATCCGGTACGCCGCGAGGTCGGCCGCCTGACTCTGGAGAAGCTGGTCCTCGACGGCCGCATCCACCCGCACCGCATCGAAGAGGTCTTCGACACCGCGAAGAACGAGGTGGAGCGACTGTGCGACCGGGCCGCCGAGGAGGCGCTGGTCGACGTCGGCATCACCGACATTCACCCCGAGCTCGCCACCCTGCTGGGCCGGTTGCGTTACCGCACGAGCTATGGCCAGAACGTGCTCAAGCACCTGGTGGAGACCGCGCACATCGCCGGCATCATGGCCGCCGAGCTGGGCCTGGACGTGCCGACCATGAAGCGGTCCGCGTTCCTGCACGACATCGGCAAGGCGCTCACCCACGAGGTGGAGGGCAGCCACGCGCTGATCGGCGCCGACCTGGCCCGCAAATACGGGGAGTCCGAGGACGTCGTGCACGCGATCGAGGCGCACCACAACGAGGTGCCCCCGCAGACCATCGAGGCCGTCCTCACCCAGGCCGCCGACGCCTGTTCCGGCGGGCGGCCGGGCGCTCGCCGGGAGAGCCTCGAGGCCTATGTGAAGAGGCTGGAGCGGATCGAGGAGATCGCGGCCGGCAAGGTCGGCGTGGAAAAGGTGTTCGCGATGCAGGCCGGCCGCGAGATCCGGGTCATGGTGCGCCCGGATGACATCGATGACATCGGCGCGGCCGTGCTGGCGCGCGACGTCGCGAAGCAGATCGAGGAGGAGCTGACCTATCCGGGCCAGATCCGCGTCACGGTCGTGCGCGAGTCGCGGGTCACGGAGCTGGCACGGTAGTCGCGAGGGCGGCCGGCGGCGCGGTGTCCGCTGGGAGCCCCCGCGTCTTGCGGCCGCGAGCGAGCCGGCGCTGGGCGTAGCCGGCCAGCTTCGACAGGCCGTAGTTGATCAGGATGTAGATCGCGCCGACCACGATGTACATCTGGATCTGGTTGTCCAGCAGCTGCACGATCTGCGTGGTGATCCGCAGGACCTCTTCGTAGCCGATGATGAAGCCCAGCGAGGTGTCCTTCAGCACCACCACCAGCTGACTGATCAGGGCCGGCAGCATGATCCGGAGGGCTTGCGGCAGCAGGATCATCCGGATCGTCTGGCCGGGGCTGAGGCCCACCGCTTCGGCCGCCTCGCGCTGGCCCGGTGGCAGGCCCTCCATGCCCGAGCGCAGGATCTCGGCGATCACCACCGAGTTGTAGAGCACCAGGCCGAGCACCAGGTACCACAGCAGGTTGCCCAGGTCGACGCCCAGCGAGGGCAGGCCGAGCCAGACGAAGACGATCGTGATGACCACCGGCAGCCCGCGGAAGATCTCGACGAAGATCCGGCTCAGCCAGTCGAGCCCGACCATCAGCGTGCGCAGCAGCATGGCCACCGGCGCGGAGAAGCCCACGAACTTGCGCTCGCTGGTCGTGCGCAACCAGACCCGAGCGATGCCCAGCAGGGTGCCGACGACCAGGGAGCAGACCACGGCCAGCGCCGCGGCGATCAGGGTGGCCTGGAAGCCGTCCCAGATGCGGGCCCACAGTGCGCTGAAGTTCTCGTCGGAGGGGTCGATCAGCGCGCCCCACTTTTCCATCGTGAACTCGCCGCGCTTGTCCAGCGGCTTGTAGACGAACTGGTAGGCGCCGCCAAGGATCAGCAGGCCGACCACGATGCTGCTGATGATCGTGATCAGCCGGGCGCGGGGGCCGGGCGCGTCGTAGAGCGTGCTCTGACTCAACGTGCCACCGCCCGGCGCTTCTCGACGCGGTCCAGGAGGATGCCGAGTGGCACGGTCATGATGAGGAAGCCGATCGAGATGCCGATCATCACCGGGATGGTCGGTTCGCCCTGAACGGTGATCAGTTCGTACCCGGAATTGGAGAGGTCTCCCACCACGCCGAAGAAGCCGGCCAGGGCGGAGTTTTTGATCATCGCGATGATCACGCTGCCGAGCGGCACGATGGCCGACTTCCACGCCTGCGGAAGCACCACGAAGCGAAGATTTTGACTGAAGGTCAGGCCGATCGCGCGGGCCGCCTCGGCCTGGCCGGCCGGCACCGCGTTGATGCCGGAGCGCAGCGCCTCGCAGACGAACGCGCCGGTGTAGAGGCTGAGCGCGATGATCGCGAAGCGGAAGTACGGCAGGTCGATGCCGAGCCGCGTGAAGATCTGGTCGAGGCCGGGGATGCGCAGGAAGGCGGCGTTGGAGCCGAGCGCCGGCAACCCGAACGCGGAGAAGAAGAAGACGATGGTCAGTGGCACGTTCCGGAACACCGTCACATATGCCGTGCCGACCGCCCGCAGCGGTGGCACCGGGGAGATCCGGAACACCGCGATCAGGGTGCCGATCAGCAGCGCCCCGATGGCGGCGAGGAAGCAGAGCTGCAGGGTGAGCCAGAACCCACCGGCGAAGACGTCGAAGTTGTCGACCACGGCACTCATGTCGCCGCCTTATGGATTCTGGTCACCCTGCCGCTCACCTATGTCCTAGTAACGGTCGATGGTCGGGGTCTTGAGCGTCGACGTGTCGAACTTGCCGGCCGTCTCGTCCCAGGCCTTCTTGTACGAGCCGTCCTGGAAGGACTTCTCCAGCATGTCGTTGATGAACGTGCGGAAGTCGTTGTCGCCCTTCTTCAGGCCGATGCCGTACGGCTCCTCGGTGAACGGCTCACCGGCGAGCTTGAACGCGCCCTCGTTGGTCGAGATGAAGCCGCTCAGGATGACGTTGTCGGTGGTGACCGCGTCGACCTGACCGCCCTTCAGGGCGTCCACGCACTTGGTGTAGATGTCGAACAGCACCAGCTGCTTGGCCTTGTCACCGAGGTACTTCTCGATGTTGGTGGCCGGCGTCGAGTTGGTGACCGAGCAGACCTTCTTGGTGCCGTCCTTGAACGAGTCCGGCCCGGTGATCGAGCTGTCGTCGGCCTTGACCAGGATCGACTGACCGGCCAGGTAGTAGGGACCGGCGAAGTCGATGACGGCCTTGCGCTTGTCGTTGATCGTGTAGGTCGCCACCACGATGTCGACCTTGTCCTGCTGGATGACCTGCTCACGGACGGTCGACGGGGACTCCGTGTACTCGATCTTGTCCTCGGGGATGTCGAGCGCCTTGGCGACCAGCTTGGCGACCTCGACGTCGAAGCCCTCGGGCTTGCCGCTGAGGCCCTTGAGGCCGAAGCCGGGCTGGTCGAACTTGGTGCCGACGCGGAGCTTCTGTGCCTTGTTCAGCTTCTCCATGGTCGAGCCGGCGGCGAAGCTGGTGCTGCCGGAGCCGCCGCCCTCGCTGTCGTCTCCGCCACAGGCGGCCATGGTCAGCGCGAGGGCGGCGGCCCCCAGCGCTGCGACAATTCGGGTACTGCGCATCGTTACGCTCCTCGGTGGTGATGCAATGAAGGCACCCCTGGTGCCTCCGACATGGACACTCAGTGCGTCAAGATCTTGGACAGGAAATCCTTCGCCCGCTCTGACTTCGGATTCGCGAAGAACTCGGACGGTTCAGCTTCCTCGACCAGTTGCCCGTCGGCCATGAAGACCACCCGGTTGGCGGCGTGCCGCGCGAAACCCATCTCATGGGTGACCACGACCATGGTCATGCCTTCGCGGGCCAGCGACGTCATCACGTCGAGCACCTCGCCGACCATCTCCGGGTCGAGCGCGCTGGTCGGCTCGTCGAAGAGCAGGGCCTTGGGCTGCATGGCCAGCGCGCGGGCGATGGCCACCCGCTGCTGCTGGCCGCCGGAGAGCTGGGCCGGATATTTCTCCGCCTGGCTGGCGATGCCGACGCGGTCCAGCAGGCTCATCGCGCGTTCGCGGACGGCGGCGGTCTTCTCGCGGCGGACCTTCAGCGGGCCGAGCATCACGTTCTGCAGGATGGTCTTGTGCGCGAACAGGTTGAACGACTGGAAGACCATGCCGACCTCGCTGCGCAGCTTGGCGAGGCCCTTGCCCTCGGCGGGCAGCAGCCGCCCGTCGAACGTGATGGTGCCGGAGTTGATCGGCTCGAGCCGGTTGATCGCGCGGCACAGCGTCGACTTGCCGGAACCCGACGGTCCGATCACGACGACGACCTCACCGCGCTGCACGCTGAGATCGACGTCCTGCAACACGTGCAGGGGGCCGAACCACTTGTTGACCTTGTCAAGGACGATGAGAGCCTCGTCAACCACCGTTGGTCCACCGTCCTGTACGTCGGTTCACTCGGATGGGGCCACTCTAGGGGGGCCGTTGTATCGGATAGCGCCGAGAATGGTCACGGAGCGGTAACACAGGGACATGCAGGCCGGAGGGGATGTCCACGATGAGTGGTATGGCGGACGGTGACCAGGCAGGCGGCATCTGGAACTGGTCTGCCGCCGGACGGATCGACGAGCCAAGGGTCCGGTCTGTGCTCTCTGATGTTCTCGGCCGGCCGGTGACCGGAATGTTCGAGAACACCGCCGATCATGCTCTGCTCTGCGACGTGTTCTATGTCGGTGGCGAGTTCCCGACAGTGATCGACACCTACCTCGCGCCCGGCGGCGAGACCGAGACCGAGATCGCCAGCGCCGTCTCGGTCCGGCTGGGCGCGGCGGTCCTGCTCCCCGACGACACTCTCAATCCCACGCGGTACGTGCTGGCCGAGCCCGACGGGACGCTGCGGGCCGTGCATGCCGACGAGATCGAGACCGACGACGGTACGGAGCGCCGGCACGTGCGCCCGTGCACCGGCAGTGACCCGGCATGTGCGGTGGCTCCGGAGCGCCACGCCGCTTGACCACCGGATACCCTGGACAACTGTCATGACTGGTAACCCACGCACCTACGACGTGCGCACGTACGGCTGTCAGATGAACGTGCACGACAGCGAACGCATCTCCGGGCTGATGGAGGACGCGGGCTACGTGCGTGCCGCCGACGCGGACGCGGCCGACATCGTGGTGTTCAACACCTGCGCGGTCCGGGAAAACGCGGACAACCGGCTCTACGGCAACCTGGGTCACCTGCGCCCGCGCAAGGTGAAGAACCCGGAGATGCAGATCGCGGTCGGCGGCTGCCTGGCGCAGAAGGACCGCGGCGAGATCGTCAAGAAGGCGCCGTGGGTCGACGTCGTCTTCGGCACACACAACATCGGCTCGCTGCCCGCGCTGCTCGAGCGCGCCCGGCACAACGCGGCCGCCGAGGTGGAGATCCTCGAGTCGCTCGAGGTGTTCCCGTCCACCCTGCCGACCCGGCGCGAGTCGACCTACGCCGGCTGGGTGTCGATCTCGGTGGGCTGCAACAACACCTGCACGTTCTGCATCGTGCCGGCGCTGCGCGGCAAGGAGAAGGACCGCCGCCCGGGCGAGATCCTGGCTGAGATCGAGGCGCTCACCGCCGAGGGCGTGCTCGAGGTGACGCTGCTCGGGCAAAACGTGAACTCCTACGGCGTCGAGTTCGGCGACCGGCTGGCGTTCGGCAAGCTGCTGCGTTCCTGCGGCGGCATCGAGGGCCTCGAGCGGGTGCGGTTCACCAGCCCGCATCCCAAGGACTTCACCGACGACGTGATCGCCGCGATGGCCGAGACGCCGAACGTGTGCCCGTCGCTGCACATGCCCCTGCAGTCCGGCTCCGACGCGGTGCTCAAGGCCATGCGCCGCAGTTACCGCCAGGAGAAATACCTGGGCATCATCGACAAGGTCCGGGCCGCGATGCCGGACGCGGCGATCACCACCGACATCATCGTGGGCTTCCCCGGCGAGACCGGCGACGACTTCGAGCGCACCCTCGACGTGGTCCGGCAGGCGCGGTTCTCCAGCGCCTTCACGTTCCAATACTCGAAGCGGCCCGGCACCCCGGCCGAGTCGATGGACCTGCAGGTGCCCAAGGCGGTCGTGCAGGAGCGTTACGAGCGGCTGATCGCCCTGCTCGAGGAGACCACCTGGGCGGAGAACAAGGCCCAGGTGGGGCGCAAGGTCGAGGTGCTGGTCGCGGTGGGCGAGGGCCGCAAGGACGAGCGTACGGGCCGGCTGAGCGGCCGCGCGCGCGACGGCCGGCTGGTGCACTTCGCGGTCGGCGACATCGCGCCCCGGCCCGGTGACATCGTCGAGACCGTGATCACCTACGCCGCCCCGCACCACCTGAACGCCGACGGCCTCCCGCTGAGCCACCGCCGCACCCGGGCGGGCGATGCCTGGGAGGCGGGCCGCACCCCGAAGATGCCCGGCGTCAACCTGGGCCTGCCCACCCTCGGCGTCCCGGCCCCACTGCCGGCCGCCACCGGAGGCTGCGCCGTCTAAAGAAATGTGCGTACTTGTGGATGGTGCGATCCGATGCTGGGCTGGTGCCCATGACGACACCCACCCTGTACGAGTGGGCCGGCGGCACCGAGGCGTTCGTGCGGCTGACCGAGTCCTTCTACGCCAAGGTCACGAAGGACGACCTGCTCGGCCCGCTGTTCGAGCGGATGGATCCGGAGCACGCGAGATATGTGGCGATCTGGCTGGCCGAGGTCTTCGGCGGCCCGCCGGCCTACACCGAGGAGCACGGCGGCTACCCCCGCATGGTCGCCAAGCACATCGGGATGGCGATCACCGAGCCGCAGCGCCGCCGCTGGGTCAACCTGATCCAGGACGCGGCCGACGCGGCCGGGCTGCCCGACGACCCGGAGTTCCGGGCCGCCTTCCTCGGCTACATCGAGTGGGGCACGCGCCTCGCGAAGCAGAACTCCCAGCCGGGCGCCGACGTGTTCCGCAACGCGCCGGTCCCGCACTGGGGCTGGGGCGTGGCGCCGCCCTATCTCGGCTGACGCCGGCCCGACCTCCGGCCCGGAAGCGCGCAACGGCCCGGACCACCTGCGGTCCGGGCCGTGACTGACGGGACGCTGCTGTGCGCGTAATCAAAAGGTCTTAGTTTGCCTGTTCGGCCAGGGACAGGAACTGACGCTTGGACGCCAGCGCCTGCTCGGCCTCCTTGATGCGCTTGTTGTCGCCGGCCGCCTGGGCCCGCGCCAGCCGCTGCTCGGCCTCCGCGACCTGCTCACGCATCTGCTGGAGAAGCGGGTTGTCCTGCGGGGCGGTCTTGCGCCACGCGGAGTCCATGGCCACCCGGATGCGCTCCTCGGCGGCCCGCCAGCGACGGTCCAGCCCGGCCGACGCCTCGCGCGGCACCCGGCCCGCGTCGTGCCAGGCGGCCTGCGCGTCGCGCATCTTGTTCTGCGCACCGCGCGGGTCGGCATCCACGTCCAGCGCCTCGACCTCGGCCAGGATCGCCTGCTTGCGGTCGAGATTGTCCTTGTATTCCGCGTCGCGGGCGGAGAAGACCTCACTGCGCTTGGTGAAGAACGAGTCCTGCGCGGCCCGGAAGCGTTCCCAGAGACGCTGCTCGGCCTCCTTGGCGGCGCGCGGCGCGGCCTTCCACTCGTTCATCAGCTCCTTGAGCCGGGCCGCGGTCGGGCCCCACTCCGTGGAGTCGGCGAGCGTCTCGGCCTCGGTGACCAGGTCCTCCTTGGCCTGCTGCGCCTGCTTGCGCTGGCCGTCGAGGGTGGCGAAGTGCGCGCCGCGGCGGCGGGTGAAGCCGTCTCGCGCGGCCGCGAACCGCTTCCACAGCTCACCGTCGGTCTTCTTGTCGACGCCGCGGATGGTCTTCCACTCGTCGAGGATCTCCTTGAGCCGGTCGCCGGCCGACTTCCAGCCGGTGGACTCGGCGGCGATCTTCTCCGCCTCCTCGACCAGCGCGGTCTTGCGGGCGATGGCCTCGCCGCGGGCCGCCTCGCGGGCCACCCGGGCCTCGCCGGCCTTCTCGTCGGCGACCCCGGCGAGCCGGTCGAGCCGGGTCGCGAGACCGTCGATGTCACCCACCACGTGTGCCTCGTCGAGGGTGGCGCGCAGCCGCTTGACGCTGGTCAGCGAATGGGAGGCGTCGGCCGCGCCGGACTTGAGCCGGGCCTCGATCAGGTCGACCTCGGTGACCAGATCGGCGAACCGCCGGGCGAAGTGGGCGAGGCCCTCCTCGGGCGTGCCGGCCTGCCATGAACCGACCACTCGGTCGCCCTCGGCGGTCTTGACGTAGACCGTGCCGTCGGCGTCGACGCGCCCGAAGGTTGTCCAGTCGTTCATCAGCCCATCCTCGTTCTCCCGGCCGCCGGAGCCGCTCCGCTCTCGGCCACCGCCATAGCGCAGTGGGGAATGCCACACACCACTAGGCATTCTTTCTCGCGCATTGTCACAGGTCCAACCCGGTTACGACCAAGTGCCCGCCGATGACCGTGACCATACGGTGTCCTACCGTTGCTCCGTGCCGAACCACCCCCATCCCCGGGTGATCGCCGTCGTCGGTCCGACCGCCGCCGGCAAATCGGCCCTGAGCATGGCGCTTGCCCGCGAGCTGGGCGGCGAGGTGGTGAACGCGGACTCGATGCAGCTCTATCGCGGGATGGACATCGGCACCGCGAAGGTGACCGCCGCCGAGCGGGCCGCCGTGCCGCACCACGTGCTCGACATCTGGGACGTGTCCTATCCCGCGAACGTGGCCGAATATCAGGAGGCGGCGCGCGCCGCGGTGTCGGACATTGCCCGTCGCGGGCTGGTTCCGCTGCTGGTCGGCGGTTCGGGCCTCTATGTCCGCGCGGTGCTGGAGGACTTCGAGTTCCCGGGCACCGACCCGGCGATCCGGGCCCGGCTCGAGGACGAGTTGGCCGGCGGAGTCCCGCTGTTCGAGCGGTTGCGGGGTCTCGACCCGGTCGCCGCCGCCAAGATCCTGCCCAGCAACGGGCGTCGGGTGGTGCGCGCGCTCGAGGTGATCGAGCTGACCGGGCGGCCGTTCACGGCGTCGCTGCCGTCGCCGACCCCGTTCTTCGATTCCGTGCAGATCGGACTCGACCTGGACATCTCGGTCCTGGACTCGCGGGTGGCGGCGCGGGTCGACCGGATGTGGGCGGACGGTCTGCTGGACGAGGTTTCCGCCCTGCCGGGCCTTCGACAGGGACGGACCGCTTCGCGTGCACTCGGCTATCAACAGGCGCTCGCCCAGCTCGACGGCCTGATGACGGATGAAGAAGCGCGCGCCGAGACGACCCGCGCGACCCGGCGCTTCATTCGCCGGCAACGCTCCTGGTTCCGACGCGATCCACGGATCACCTGGTTGGATGCGGCGTCGCCCACACTGTTGGCGGACGCGCTGGCGCTTACGGGATGATGGGCCCGTGTTGTTCACTGAGCAGGCCCGCGGCGGAAAAGCCCAGATGAAATTCGTCAAGGGCCACGGCACCGGCAACGATTTCGTGATCCTGCCGGATCCCGACGGCGCCCTGGATCTCACGCCCGACCTGGTCGCCGCGCTCTGCGACCGCCATCGGGGCATCGGCGCCGACGGCGTGCTCCGCGTCGTGCGCAGCGCCAAGCATCCCGAAGCCGCCGGGTTCGCCGCCGACGCCGAGTGGTTCATGGACTACTGGAACGGCGACGGTTCCGCCGCCGAGATGTGCGGCAACGGCGTCCGCGTCTTCACCCGCTACCTGCTCTCGTCCGGCCTGGTCGCGGAGCCGCCGACCGGCGGCCTGCCGATCGCGACGCGAGCCGGGGTGGTGCTCGCGGTGGTCGAGGCGGAGTCCATCTCGGTGCGCATGAAAACCCCTCGGGTGTACGCGGCGAGCACCGCCACCACCGGCCACCTGACCCGTCCCGGGGTGGCCGTGGACTGCGGCAACCCGCACCTGGTCTGCTCGCTCTCCACCCCGCTCGAATCGCTCGACCTGCACGTGCCGCCCGGCCACGACGAGGCGCTGTTCCCCGATGGGGTGAATGTCGAGTTCGTCGCACCGGTGGGTGACCTGCACGTCCGGATGCGGGTGCACGAGCGCGGCTCCGGCGAGACGCTCTCCTGCGGGTCCGGCGCGCTCGCGGTCGGCGCCGTGGTGCTGCGCGACGCCGGCCTGACCTCCGGCGTGGTCACCATCGACCTGCCGGGTGGCCGGCTCACGGTGACCGTCACGCCCGAGGGGGAGTGGTGGCTGGCCGGGCCCGCGGTGCTGGTGGCTTTGGGCGAGGTCACGCTCTGATGGCGTTGCAGCGAGTCGCGCACCGCGGTTATTCGGCGGTGGCGCCGGAGAACACGATGCCCGCTGTGGCCGCCGCGGTGCTCGGCGGCGCCACCTATGTGGAGTTCGACGTGCGGACCACGGCCGACGGGGTGCCGGTGGTGATCCACGACCGCACGGTGGACCGCACGACCGACGGCTCCGGCAAGGTCTGGGACCTCACGGTCGACGAGATCCGGGCGCTGGACGCCGGTTCGTGGTTCTCGCCGGCCTATGCCGGGGTCCGCGTCCCCCTGCTCAGCGAGGTCCTCGACGTCTGTGCGGACACCGATCTGCTGCTCGAGATCAAGCCGCCGGCCGACCTCGAGCAGGTGCGCCGGATCCTGGACATGGCCGGCGACCTGCTCGACCACACCATCGTGCAGAGCTTCGACCCCGAGGTGCTGCGGCTGGTCCGCGAGGTCGCGCCGGACGTGCGCCGCGGGCTGTTGCGGCTGCGCTTCGAGGCGGACACCGTGCCCCTCGCCAAGGAACTCGGCGTGGCCTGCTGCAACCCGTCGGTCAAGGACGTGCTGGGCGACGCCGAGACGGTGGCCGAGCTGATCGACGCCGGCATCGACGTGATGCCGTGGACCGCAAATGACATCGACCAGTGGCCGGCCCTGGTCGAAGCCGGCGTAGCCGGCCTCATCACCGATCGGGCCGGCGAACTCACCGGCTGGACTTCTTCCTAGAACGTCTCCTCGGGGGCGTCGTCCACGTCGGCCGCGGCCGCGTTGGCCGGGGCCGGAGTGCCCTTGACCACCGCACGGATCGCGGCCGCCACCGCCGGGGTCACGCGGGCGTCGAAGACGCTCGGCACGATCACCGTCGGGTTCAGCTTGTCCTCGCCCACCACGTCCGCGATCGCGCGGGCCGCGGCCAGCGCCATCTCCTCGGTGAATTCGTGCGCGGCGGCGTCGAGCATGCCGCGGAAGACGCCCGGGAAGGCGAGCACGTTGTTGATCTGGTTGGGCTGGTCGGAGCGGCCGGTCGCGACCACCGCGGCGTGCTGGCGGGCCTCCCGCGGGTCCACCTCGGGGTCGGGGTTGGCCAGCGCGAACACGATCGACTTGTCCGCCATCTTGGCGATGTCGGCGCCGGTGAGCAGATTGGGCGCCGAGACGCCGATGAACACGTCCGCGCCCACGATCGCGCCGGCCAGGTCACCCTGGTAGCCCTGCTTGTTGGTGTTCTCGGCCAGCCACTGCCAGGTCGGGTTCATGTCGGCCAGGCCCCGGTGCAGGGCGCCCTGCCGGTCGGTGGCGATGATGTCGCCCACGCCCTGGCGCAGCAGCAGCTTCATGATCGCCGTGCCGGCCGCACCGGCCCCGGAGACCACGACCTTCACGTCCGCCATGTTCTTGCCGACCACCCGCAGCGCGTTGGTCAGCGCGGCCAGCACGCAGATCGCGGTGCCGTGCTGGTCATCATGGAAGACCGGGATGTCCAGCAGCTCACGCAGCCGCGCCTCGATCTCGAAGCACCGCGGCGCCGCGATGTCCTCCAGGTTGATGCCGCCGTAGGCCGGCGCGATCGCCCGCACGATGTTCACGATCTCGTCGGTGTCCTGGGTGTCCAGCACCACCGGCCAGGCGTCCACCCCGCCGAACCGCTTGAACAGCGCGGCCTTCCCCTCCATCACCGGCATCGCCGCGGCCGGCCCGATGTTGCCCAGCCCGAGCACCGCCGAGCCGTCACTGACCACCGCGACCGTGTTGCGCTTGATGGTCAGCCGGCGCGCGTCCGCCGGGTTCTCCGCGATCGCCATGCAGACCCGGGCCACCCCGGGCGTGTATGCCCGGCTCAACTCGTCCCGGTTGCGCAGCGCGACCTTGGAGTTGACCTCGATCTTGCCGCCCAGGTGCAGCAGGAAGGTGCGGTCGGAGACCTTGCGGACGTCCACGCCGTCCTGCTCCTCCAGCTGCTTGACCACCTGGTCGGCGTGGCCGGAGTCGGCGGTGTCACAGGTGAGGTCGACGAGGACGCGAGTCGAGTCGGAGTCCACCACGTCGAGTGCCGTCACGATCGCGCCGGCCTCGCCGACACAGGTGGTGAGGCGGCCGATGGACGAGGCGTCGGCCGTCACGGCTATGCGGATCGTGATCGAGAATCCTGCGCTGGGCAGGCGGGTGGTCACCACGGTGGTCCCTCCGTCGTTGGCGGGTGTGTATCCGCATTCTTGCGCGTTCGGAATAGCGGAATCCATCGCGGTGGTTACTGATGAGTCAGACACTCTGCGACAACGCCCGGCACGGTTAAGTGGATGCGCCTCTTCCCCCGGCGTGCCACGATCGGTGCCGAGGAGGTCACCTTTTGCGTACCGAGCTACAAGAACCCGAAGTCACCACCGGTGAGCTGGAGCTGGAGGAGCGCAACTCGCTGCGGCGCGTTGCCGGTCTCTCCACCGAGCTCACCGACATCACCGAGGTCGAATACCGCCAGTTGCGGCTGGAGCGGGTCGTCCTGGTCGGCGTGTGGACCGAGGGCAGCGTCGCCGAGGCGGAAAACTCGCTGACCGAGCTCGCCCTCCTCGCCGAGACCGCCGGATCCGAGGTCCTCGAGGGCCTCATCCAGCGCCGCGGCCGCCCCGACCCGGCCACCTTCATCGGCCGGGGCAAGGTCGACGAGATGCGCGACGTGGTCCTGTCCACCGGCGCCGACACCATCATCTGCGACGGCGAGCTCTCGCCCTCGCAGCTGCGCAACCTCGAGCAGCAGACCAAGGTCAAGGTGGTCGACCGCACCGCCCTGATCCTGGACATCTTCGCCCAGCACGCGAAGAGCAAAGAGGGTAAGGCGCAGGTCGAGCTGGCCCAGCTGCAATACCTGCTGCCGCGTCTGCGCGGCTGGGGTGAGTCGCTGTCGCGTCAGTCCGGCGGTTCCGGCCGCGGTGGCGGCGCGGGCGGCGGCGTGGGCCTGCGCGGTCCCGGCGAGACCAAGCTCGAGACCGACCGCCGCCGGATCAACACCCGCATCGCCAAACTGCGGAGAGAAATCAAGGCGATGCGTACGGTGCGGCAGACCAAGCGCTCCCGTCGCACCCGCAACGGTGTGCCCGCGGTGGCCATCGCGGGTTACACGAACGCGGGCAAGTCCAGCCTGCTCAACCGCCTGACCCAGGCCGGCGTGCTGGTCGAGGACGCGCTGTTCGCCACCCTCGACCCGACCACCCGCCGGGCCGCCGCCGAGGACGGCCGCGTCTACACGCTGTCCGACACGGTGGGCTTCGTCCGGCACCTCCCGCACCACATCGTCGAGGCGTTCCGCTCGACGCTCGAGGAGGTGGCGTTCGCCGACCTGGTGCTCCACGTCGTCGACGGCGCGCACCCCGACCCGGAGGGTCAGGTCAGCGCGGTCCGCGAGGTGCTCGCCGAGGTGGGCGCCGACAAGCTGCCCGAGCTGCTGGTGATCAACAAGGTCGACGCCGCCGACGAGGAGACGCTGCTGCGCCTCAAGCGCACGTGGCCGGACGCGGTGTTCGTCTCGGCGAAATCCGGGCTCGGCATCGACGAGCTGCGGCACGCGATCGAGACGCACCTGCCACGCCCGGCGGTCGAGATGCGGGTGCTGTTGCCCTACGACCGCGGTGACCTGGTCGCCCGGATCCACCGCGGCGGACAGGTGCTCACCACCCGGCACACCGAGGAGGGCACGGAGCTGCAGGTGCGGGTCGACGAGCGGCTGGGCGCCGAGCTGAGTTCCTTCACCATGTGATCGATGTCGTTCATCGGGCGTCTGACCTCAGGTGATCCACACGTAACACCGACACGCGACGCCGCATGCGACACTGATCGGATGCGGCGTCTCGTGGTGTCGGTCCTCCTCGCCTCCGGGCTCGTGTTGATCGGCGCCGGCACCGCCTTCGCGGAGGAAGCGCCGACCGGCGCGCCCGCCAAGGCCCAGGCCGGCAAGAAGGTTTGCAAGGTCACCGATGAGCGGCTCGACGAGCTCTCCGGCCTGGTGGCCACCGATGACGGCTTCATCGTGATCAACGACAGCACCCTGTCGCAGAACCGCAAGCGGGTGTTCTTCCTCGACGACAAGTGCAAGGTCCAGGACACCCAGACCTACAGCGGATCGGGTCCCCGCGACACCGAGGACATGCTGCTCTCGCCGGACGGCAAGACGCTCTGGATCGCCGACATCGGCGACAACGAGAAGACCCGCGAGACGATCGCGGTCTGGTCGATGCCGGTCGACGGGTCGGCGAAGCCGGTGATCTATCGGATGACCTACCCGGACGGCAGTCACGACGCCGAGGCGCTGCTGCTCAGCGGTGACGGCTCCCCGATCATCGTGACCAAGGAGGTCGGCCGTCCCGCCGGGCTCTACACGCCGACGGCAAAGCTGAAGAAGAACAGCGACACCGGCGTGCCGCTGAAGAAGGCGGGTGAGGTCACCCCGCCGCCGAGCGACACCCAGGGCAACACGATCGCCCGGCTGGGCCGTGGCACCGTCGACGGCGGCGCGGTCACCAAGGGCGCCACCAAGGTCGTGCTGCGCACCTATACCGATGCGCTCGAGTGGGACGTGACCGGCGGTGACGTGCTCGCCGCGCTCAAGGGCGCGCCGCGGGTCACGCCGCTGCCCGACGAGCAGCAGGGCGAGGCGATCGCCTACAGCCCGGACGGCAAGCTCTTCTACACGGTCTCGGACATGCAGGGCAACACCGAGGACGCCGACAACTACATCCTGCGATACACGCCGGTGACCACCGTGGCGACGACCAAGGCCGCGGCCGGCGACACCGGCGACAAGTCCGAGGGCGGCGGCCTCTCCTGGTTCGACAACCTCAGCATCAACGACATCACCTACCTGGTGGGCGGCGTCGGCGTGCTCGGCGCGATCCTGGTCGGCTTCGGCATCTTCGGCATCCGGCGGGCCCGCAAGCGTCCGGCCCTGGAGCCGGCGATGAAGGGCGGCGTCGACGGCGGTCCGCTGCCGGCCGACGCCGAGACCGAGCTGATGACGGTCGGCGGCGCGGCTGCGGGGCGTGGTGTCTACGGCGGCGGTGCGAAACCCGCGGCCGGTGGGCCGGGTGTTTACGGCGGCGCCAAGCCGGCCGCGGCCGGCCCGGGTGTCTATGGCGGAAATCGTGCGCCGGCAGGTGCCGGCGCGGGCCGCCCGCAGGGCGGTGGCGGTCGTCCCCCGGGTGGGGGGGGGGGGGGGGGGGGGGGGGGGGGAGGAGAGGAAGGGAACAGAGAAAGAGGCAGGAGGGGGAGTGG